>DYMU01000052.1 GCA_020721445.1 Gemmobacter nectariphilus | reverse complement strand
GCTGCACCTTGACGATCTCATGCAGGCGTTTGGCCTCGGCCAGCGTGGTCGAGACACGGGCGGGCGATGCAGGGGCGGCGAAAGCACCACCCTTGTTGCGACGCGACGGATCAAGATTGTCCTCGATCCAGGCCAGACCCACCGCCACGTCGATCTGACCATCGGGGCGCACCGGCAACCCTTCAGCTACCAGTTGCGAGATGCGGCCCTTGGTCAGGCCGACCCGTGTGGCGAAGGCGGTCTTGGTTTCAGAGGCGTTGAGTTTAGTCAATTTCGCCCCCTGACGCTGGCGGGGTCATGCGCTGCGCTCCCCCGCATACAAATCGGCCCAAAAGGAACCGCCGCCTTCCCGGTCTTTCCCGATTGACACCCCTCAAGCCTCTGCGCGGGGCGCGGCGAGTGACGCAAGAATGACGCGGGAATGACGGGTTTCGGGGCGTAAGTCCCTGATAGTGTTGAGATGACGCACCTGGCCGGGGAACATTTTATATAAGGGGTGTAATGTGTATTCAGGGTTGTGTGGTTTTCCCCCTTATATGAAAAGGTTCGGGCCAAGTGCGTCATCTCAACACTTTCAATGGGTTGCGGCTGAAAGTCCGTCATTCTTGCGTCACCCTTGCGTCACTGTGATGCCGAGGAAGAACCGCCCCGTGCTGGTGCGCTTGTGCTGGATCCCTGCCACCTGGGCCTGGACGCGCTGCACGAAGCCGTTGATCGCGGGGATCTTCTCGGTCTTGAAGCCCTCGGCCAGCGCCCAGTTCTGAAACCTGAGGTGCGCGTCACGGGTGGCAAGCATCGGGCCACCGTTCACGATGGGCTGCACCTGCACGCAGGCGTCGATCCAGGCCAGCACCGGGTCTTCGCCCAGCACCCAGTCGAGAAGGGCCTGGTGGCAGCTTTCCGGGATGGCGAAATTGCGCTGGCGGATCAGTCGCGCCGCGCCATGGACCGCCCATGCCAGCAGCAGGTCGGCTTCATCGGAGGCGATAAGCTTGCCGATATCCGCGATGCGTTCAGGGATGGGGATGGTGCGGGTGAAGGGGATCACCAGCAAGCGGCGCTGAACGCCACGGTCCACGCCACCCTTGAAGCTGGGCAGGGTGTTCGTGGCAAAGAGGTTCTGTGCCACCGAGCGGAACTCGACCCTGCTCTTGTAAACATCGCGCCCTTGGACCGGATCGCCAGTGACGACGGCCTTGAATGCGTCCGACGCGATGGCTTCCGCCGACAACTCGTCGGATGCATTCAGAAGCTTGCCGACCAAGCCGAGAACATGCCTGTCGTCCCCCATTTGCGAGGCGGGAACAGAGCAGATCGCGTTGGGGGGTAGGAGACCGCGCGCGAGATTGAGAAACTGGCTTTTGCCGTTTTCGGCGGCCATGCCATGCAGCACGACGGCGCGGGGTTGCAGCAGGTAGGTCGCATAGCCCAGCGCGGCCGATCCGCAGATCTCGGCCAGAAGATCGCATTTTGCTTGGGCCTCGGGGTCGCCCTTGAAACTGCCGGTTAGCAGGCGATGGAGCAAGGAGCCTTCGGGCGCTGTGCCGGGCATGCCTGCGTGCCAATGGCCGGGCAGGGTGTGGCGGCAGCGGTGATTGCGGTGATGGGGTTCAAGGTGAGGTGTGCCAGCAGCATCAAAGCGGATGAAGCCCGAGGCGCAGTTGATCCCGGCGGGCGGGTTCTCAAAAAAGTGCGGCTCCGCGCAGAGGGCGGCACATTCGTTCAGCACCGAGTCCACGCGGGATCTGCTCAGCTTGACGCGCGAGGGTTCGCCCGCCGCTGTCATGAAATCCGCGCCGTCATAGGCATGGACCGGAAGCCGGATCAGATGATCCTCGATGGCCTCCCATTCTGTGCCGCCATAGCGCCAGAACGCGCCCTCGGCATGGACGATGCGCCCGTGACGGGCGGTCAGGTCTTCGCGGACGCGTTTGGCGATCTCGACGTCTGACCCGATGTAGAGATCCTTGTTGCGGGTTTCGGCCTGGTCGGCACGCAAGGGTTCGGCGGCTGCGATGCGGCTGCGGACAGCGTCCTCGCCGTCGCGCACCAGTATGTCGTTGAAATCCTCGCCCTCGGGCGGTGTGGCCATATGCACCGTCATCCCGCGAGCCATGAGACTGCTGGCGGTGCGCAGGATCTGGCCCTCGGCCTTGCTGCCCGGCGCGTCGCCATCGCGGGCAATGATCACCATGGCCTTGTCGGGAACGGGCGCGCGGGCGATGTTCGCGATGCCGAGGCAGGCCCAGACCTCCTGACCGGTCGCCTGCCAGATCGACAGCGCGGTTTCGACCCCCTCGCAAAGCACCAGAGGTTCGCGCCCCGGCAGACGCACGGCGGAACGTTCGGCCCAGCCCTCGACGGCCTTGTTGGTGCGCTTCACCGGATCGAGCGGGGCCTTCTTCCCATCGGCGGTCAGATAGACCTGCTGGATGGCCAGAACCTCACCCGCCGCATCGGTGGCCAGCGCGACCATCGCGCCATAGCTGCCGTAGGCGTTCCGGCGAAACCGGATGCAGTCGGGGGGCTGAATGGCGATCCCGCGCCCGCGCAGATAGGCGTGAACGGGGGTGCCGTTCGGGCTTTCGGCCTGACGGACGATCTCTGCGACCTTGGTGGCGCGTTCCGCATCGGTCATTTCGACGGGCTTGGCTGTGCCCGAGGCAGGCGTAGTGGCCGGTTTGGCGGTCCAGGACGCAGGCATCGCCGCCTCGCCCAGCCAGTTCCGCGCCCAATCCCATGCAGGCTTCTCGTCCAGCCCGAAATGGTGGCGGATCAGTTCCAACCCAGCGCCGCCGGTGCCTGCCTCATGGTCATACCAGCGCCCGGCATCTTTGCCCGCGGTTTCCACTGCCACGCTTCCTTTGGTCCCGAAGCGAAGCTGCTGCTGGCTGGACAGTTCGCGGTTCGGGGTGCCCAGCAGGGCAACGGCAAGATCGCCGATCCGGTCGTTCAGCAGTTCCGCCAGCCGGGCCACCGACATGCGGGTGCTGCCGCGCGCCTTGGGGGCAGGCGGCACGTCGTTGAAGTCGAGCGGATTGTCCTGAAGGGTCATGGGGGCGCTATGCTTCTGATGGAAGAAGGAGCCCGCGAGGGGGTCGCGGACCTCAGGACATTTGCGATGGCCGTCATTCACCCGGTGTGAAACGCTCCTGCTGCACGATCCAGTTCAGCAGCGTGCTTTTGCGGGCGCAGATCACCGAACCCATCTTGAAGTGCGGCATGCCCTTCGGTGCCTCGCCGGTCAGGTAGTAGACCTTGCGGCGGTGCTTCACGTCGCCGAACATGAACCTGGCGATTTCATCCGCGCCGCGAAGCAGGTCATCGCCGAGCGTCACCTCAGTCGCTGTCTGCTGCATCTTTTGGGCAGGGCCGGGATGTTGGGTCATTGCGGTTTCCTTTCTGGGGCAGGGCGTCTTGGAGGAAGTGAGCGTCAAGGCCGTGAAGGCGGCGCCATGT
>DYMU01000051.1 GCA_020721445.1 Gemmobacter nectariphilus | reverse complement strand
TTGGGGTTGCGTCATGGTGTCCTCCGTCCCTGCCCTTCTACGCGGGCAATGTTGACTTTGCCAAGCCGCGGGCGCAGAACGCCGCGCATCACAACCCGCAACCGGGCGTTTCGTGGGCGCCAAACAGACGAGGAGGCCGATATGGCACCGATTTCCCTGACTTTCCCCGATGGCAATGTGCGGCACTATCCGGCGGGCGTGACCCCCGCCGAGGTGGCGGTGAATATCGCCCCGTCGCTGGCCAAGGCCGCGATTTCCGCCCATGTCAACGGCATGCATTGGGATCTGGCCTGGCCGATTGACCATGACGCCAACATCTCGATCAACACGCTGAAAGATGACACCGCGGCGCTGGAGCTGATCCGCCACGATCTGGCGCATATCATGGCCCGCGCGGTGCAGGAAATCTGGCCCGATGTGAAGGTGACCATCGGCCCGGTGCGCGATTACGGCTGGTTTTATGACTTTGACCGCGCCGAGCCGTTCACGCCCGAAGACCTGGGCCAGATCGAGGCTCGGATGAAGCAGATCATCAACGCCCGCGATCCGGTGCGCACCGAAGTCTGGGACCGCGCCCGCGCCATCGCTTACTATGAAGAGCGCGGCGAGCCGTTCAAGATCGAGCTGATCAACCGCATCCCGCCCGGCGAAGACCTGCGGATGTATTGGCATGGCAACTGGCAAGACCTGTGCCGCGGCCCGCATCTGGCCAACACCGGACAGGTGCCCGCCGATGCCTTCAAGCTGACACATGTTGCCGGGGCCTATTGGCTGGGCGATGCCAGCCGCCCGATGTTGCAGCGCATCTATGGCGTCGCGTTCAAGAACCGTGACGACCTGAAGGCCCACATGACCATGCTGGAAGAGGCCGCCAAGCGCGACCATCGCAAGCTGGGCCGCGAGATGGACCTGTTCCATATGCAGGAAGAGGCCCCGGGCCAGATCTTCTGGCACCCGAACGGCTGGACGATCTTTACCACGCTGCAAGACTACATGCGCCGCCAGCAGCGCCGCGATGGCTATGTCGAGGTGAACACGCCGCAGGTGGTGAACCGCAAGCTGTGGGAAGCCAGCGGCCATTGGGACAATTACCGAGACAACATGTTCATCGTCGAAGTCGACGAAGAGGGCGCGCGGGAGAAGGTGATCAACGCGCTGAAACCGATGAACTGCCCCTGCCATGTCGAGATTTTCAAGGTCGGCCTGAAATCCTATCGCGACCTGCCGATCCGCATGGCCGAGTTCGGCTCTTGCGCGCGCTATGAACCCTCGGGGGCACTGCATGGCATCATGCGGGTGCGCGGCTTTACCCAGGATGACGCGCATATCTTCTGCACGCTTGAGCAGGTCGAACCGGAATCGAAGAAGTTCATCGATTTTCTGGCCCGCATCTATTCTGACCTTGGCTTTGACAAGTGGCGGGTGAAACTGTCCACCCGGCCCGAAAAGCGGGTGGGCAGCGACGAGATGTGGGACAAGATGGAGGCGGCCCTTGCCAACGCCTGCACCGCAGCCGGCTATGCCTATGAGTTGTTTCCGGGCGAAGGTGCCTTCTATGCGCCCAAGCTGGAATTTGTTCTGACCGATGCCATCGGCCGTGACTGGCAGTGCGGCACCTTGCAACTTGACCCGAACCTGCCGGAACGGCTGGGGGCAAGCTATATCGGTGAAGACGGGGCCAAGCACGTGCCCTTCATGCTGCACCGCGCCTGTCTTGGGTCGTTTGAACGCTTCATCGGCATCCTGATCGAAAGCCACGCCGGCAAGCTGCCGTTCTGGCTGGCACCGCGTCAGGTGGTGGTGGCCTCGATCGTGTCGGATGCCGACCCGTTTGTCGAAGAGATCGTCACCGCCCTGACCCTTGCCGGCGTGCGGGCCGAGGCCGACATGCGCAACGAAAAGATCAACTACAAGGTGCGCGAACATTCGGTCGGCAAGGTTCCGGTCATTCTGGCCATCGGGATGAAAGAGGTCGAAGACCGCACGGTTTCGCTGCGCCGTCTGGGCGAAACCCAGACCCGCACGGTGGCCCTGGATCAGGTTCTGGCCGACCTGACCGCCGAGGCGACACCGCCCGATCTGGTCTGAGCGACCGGCTGTAGTGACGTGCCCGGGGTTGCGCCCGGACCATTGCCAAGACGACAGGCACCTGTTGTCTGCCTGCGCGGTGGATGCGCAAGAATTGCCCAGCGACTGCCCTTGCCGGGGGCGGCGCGGGCCCAGACCGCCATTCAGCGGTGATTCCACTTGATTTTAAGGGAATCTGAGGCATTCTTGGGTCAAGTGATGACAGACGAAGTGCCTCGCAGACCGAAGGCCGTAGACTCTGGCGGCACGGCTTGCGGCAATTCCGCCGCAAGAAAACTGTAGGGGAGAGACGGGATGGCAACCGGCACTGTAAAGTGGTTCAACGCAACCAAGGGTTTTGGCTTTATCGCGCCCGATGATGGCGGCAAGGATGTGTTCGTGCACATTTCCGCGGTTGAACGCGCCGGGCTGAAGGGCCTGAACGACAACCAGAAGATTGCCTACGAACTGCAATCAGGCCGCGATGGCCGCGCCTCGGCCTCCGATCTGCGGCTGTTGTAACGGCGGGCAGTCACAGGAGCGCGCGGGTCACATCGTCTGACCAGCCAATATACCACGTGTCATCCGCCTTGATCACTGGGCGCTTCATGACGGCGGGCTGCGCTGCTATCTGCGCCTCTGGGTCCGAGGCCCTAAGGAAATCCGAAAATCCGCGATAGGTGGTCGATGTCTTGTTGATCACCCGATCCCCAAACTCGGTCACGATCTGGTCGATCTCGGCCGCCGTCAGCGGGTCTTTGCGCACATCACGAAAGGTCACGTCGTGGCCCGCCGCCTGCAACGCCTTGATGGCTTTCTTGCAGGTGTCGCAGGTCGGGATGCCATACAGGATCATGCTTGCCTCATCTGTTCTTGTCCGAAATCTATAGCGCCCCGCAGCAACAGAGAACAGTCCCCGGCGACATATTCCCTCGTGCCAGCCGGGTTTGGCTTCCACGCCATGCGACCTTGACAGGTGTTCAGACCAGGGTTTGCGTCACTCCAGATCCCTAAGACCCGCGGCCGTTCGCGCAGGCAGCAAATGAAGCTGGCGTGTCATGGTCCCGAACCCGGCTTCGAACCCGACGCCCTTGATCCCGCACCGGCTCAAAACCGGGATCCGGGCAATCCAAGGCATACTCGACGGGATGCGCAGAACCCAACGGCCCACGCGCGGCACCGATATAAGTTCACAAATTAACTCAATGGGGACCAAGCGGGACTGACATGGACAGGAAGTTGGCGGAAGCGGTGGCCGCCGCTGTAGCGTTACAAGTATTTGAGATAACTTCATATTTTCGAAGTGAGTATTTTGTGGTCTAGCTTGCGTCCTAGCCTGACTGCTCTAGTGTACTCAGTTGGCTCATGTCCTCTCTTTCCAAGTTTCCGACCCTGAAGCCAATCCAATTTCATC
>DYMU01000035.1 GCA_020721445.1 Gemmobacter nectariphilus | reverse complement strand
GGACACTATCCCGCACCATCAGAACGCGGCAGAGCGGTCAGGCCGGACGCTTACCCCACAGGCGTGGTCGAAGACGGTCGTTATACGCTGTAAAACCCGCCGCGCAGTTTCTGGCTTCGCGGTCCAAATAGGGTCAAGAACTTCGTCGATTTCAACCTGGCTGACATCCTCGACCGACATCTTGCCCAAGACCGGGAAGGCGTAGGTTTCCAGTGTCGTAATCCATTGGGCGATGTGCTTGCCGTTGCTTTTGTTTTCTTTGAACTTGCGTTCGTGAACCCGGCGCGCAAGGTCTTCAAAGGTCAGGTGCTTGCCGTCCTCTTCACGCCGGCGAACCTTGGGGTTTCCACCGCGTAGGACCACCTTGCGCATTTCAATGGCGCGTTCCCGTGCCTCTGCCAGCGACAGCACCTTTGCCGAACCAAGCCCATAGTCGCACCGCTTGCGCCGAACTGTGAGACGCAGGAGCCAACGCCGCGCGCCCGATTCATCAACTTGAAGGTACAGACCGCCGCCATCGGTGTGCCGACCCGGTGGGGCAGTTCGCACGAATGACGCGCTCAAACGCTTTTCAGTGTGAGGACCGGGCTTCTTGCCGCCCTCTTGCTTTTCCGGCGTTTCGGCTTCCATTTCCACCCCACAATCTGCCCCACAAATCCTGCGGGTAGGTTAGGACAAGATGTTGTGGTTGAGAAGGAAAAGCCCAGCAATCATTGACTATTTCTAGCGTCAGTGTTGCTCAAAAGGCAGAAATGGCGGAGAGGGTGGGATTCGAACCCACGGTGGGCGCAAACCCACAACGGTTTTCGAGACCGCCCCGATCGACCACTCCGGCACCTCTCCGCATTTGGTGTGATCATCGTGGAGCGGTTGGTATCCGCCATTTACGGCCGTTGCAAGCCCCGGGGTGCGAAAATGGGTGCACAAACTTGCGCGCGGCATCTGTCGTTCACGCGGGCGTGCGGCGGGTTGCCTTGGCAAGACGGCGCAAAGCCATTACCTCTGTTCGGCATCATTCCTCTGACCGACAGGCCCATCATGCCCTTATCCAGAGTTTTCCCTGCTGTCGGCCTTGTGCTTGCCGTGGCGCTGGCGCCCTTGGGGGCGGCCCCTGTGCGGGCGGAAGGCGTTGTGACCCAAATCCCGTCACCGGTTGACGCCGCACGGATCAGCCGGCTGGCCGATACCATGCTGATGAACGACATCATCGCGGTGATGCGCGACGAGGGCGTGGACTATGGCCGCACCTTGGCGACCGACATGTTTGCCGGCAAGGCCGGCGCCGATTGGGACGCAACAGTGGCGCTGATCTATGATCCGCAGACCATGCGCCGCCGCTTTGATACCGGGCTGGCGGCCGCCCTGTCCGGGGCCGGGGCCGATCTGGGCGCAATCGAAGATTTCTTCGGCTCGGAACGCGGTCAAACCATCTTGCGCCTTGAAATCGAGGCCCGGCGGGCGCTGCTGGACAAGGATGTGGAAGACGCGGCCAAACTTGCCTGGGAAGACCTGCGCAGCGCGGATGACGCGCGGGCGCAGCGCATCTTCCGTTTTGCCGAGGTCAACGATCTGATCGAATCAAACGTGATGGGCGCGATGAACGCCAACCTGGCCTTCTACCGCGGCCTGTCCGACAGCGGGGCCTTCCCGGATGGCATGACCGAAGACCAGATGCTGGCCGATGTCTGGGGTCAGGAGCCCGATCTGCGGGCGGAAACCGAGGACTGGCTTTTCCCGTTTCTGTCGCTGGCCTATCAGCCGCTGTCTGACGACGATCTGGATGCCTATATCGCGTTTTCGGAAACAGCCGCCGGCAAGCAGATGAATGCGGCCCTGTTTGCCGCCTTTGACACGGTGTTTACCCGGATTTCGAATGATCTGGGCCGGGCGGCGGGCAAACAGATGCAGGGTGAAGATATCTGACCACGATCCCTGCCATGTCCGGTCTGCCTTTGGCGTCAGCGGCGCTTGACTTGCGGGCGGTTTGGCCCGATAAGCCGCGCTTCTGGCACAGATGCGAATCTTGGCCGGAATGATATTTGCAATGTCGTCCCGAAAGGGGCGCGCTGTCCGAAGGCGGGGCCTGCCCCACCAACACCCGCAAAACGGGGGCCGCAGGACGCGGATGAAAAGAAAAGGAAAGACCCATGTTCGCGGTCCTCAAGACCGGTGGCAAGCAGTACAAGGTGCAGGCGGGTGACGTTCTGCGCATTGAAAAGCTGGCCGCCAATGCTGGTGACAAGATCCAGTTCAACGAAATTCTGATGGTTGGCGGGGACACCGTCACCGTTGGCGCACCGATGGTGGCCGGCGCTGCGGTTCAGGCCGAAGTGATCGCGCAGATCAAGGGCGAAAAGACCATTCACTTCGTCAAGCGCCGCCGCAAGCACAGCTCGCAGCGCACCAAGGGTCACCGTCAGCATCTGACGCTGGTTCGCGTGACCGACGTTCTGGCCTCGGGTGCCGATGCCACAGGCGTCGCCGCTGCCACCGGAACGGCCGACGCACGCCGCACGGCCCACAATGCCGCCGCCGCTCCCGCTGTTGCGGAAGCCCCCGCCAAACCAAAGCGCGCCGCCAAGGCCGCCGTTGCTGCACAGGAGTAATCCCCCATGGCACACAAAAAAGCAGGCGGGTCATCCCGCAACGGTCGCGACTCGGCGGGTCGTCGTCTGGGCGTGAAACTGTTTGGCGGCCAGCACGCCATTCCCGGCAACATCATCGTCCGTCAGCGCGGCACCACCTGGTTCCCCGGCAACGGCGTCGGCATGGGTGTGGATCATACCCTGTTTGCGGTGGTTGAGGGCAAGGTGACGTTCAAGAAGGGTCTCAAGGGACGCACGTTCATTTCGGTCCTGCCCGTCGTCGAGGCAGCCGAGTAAGCCGAACCTTTACAATCAGCTTGTAAAAGGGGATCGGCCAAAGGGTCGGTCCCCTTCGGCATTTCGGTGCTTGCCGGGGCTGGATATCACTCCACAGTTCACGATTTTGCCAACTTCGTTTGGCAGGGTTCGCCGCGCGGCATGGGTCTGCGCCGGCCTCGCGGGGGGGCCCACATGACACAGTGCCGGGTCAGTTTTGGCCCGTCATGCGCTTCAAAGGAGGGAAGCCATGACTTTGGACGTTGTTGCTGCAACATCGCAGCAGCCCGTGATTGACGCGGGCAAGTTTGCCTTGCGGCCGGTGCAGAAATCGGATGCGGGCCTGTTTGCGCTTTATGCCGGTGACCGCCGGGTCGCCGAAGCCACCCATTCCATCCCCCACCCGCTGCCCCCCGGCGCGGCAGATGCCTTCGTGTCGCGCGCCATGAAATGCCCGGTTGATGAGGATATCTGGGTGATGGACGGCACCCCGTCCGGTCTGGCCGAGGTCTTGGGTGTCATCAGCCTCAAGCGGATGGATGTGGCCAAGTATAACCGCGACCAGTCGGAGATCGGCTATTGGGTCGCGCCGGCGTTCTGGAACCTTGGCATCGCCTCGGCGGCGGTTCAGGCGATGGTCGCGGCCAACCCGCAAGCCAACCGCACCATGTTTGCCGAGGTGTTTCAAGACAACCCCGGATCGGCCCGTGTGCTGACCAATGCCGGGTTTCAGTATCTGGGCGATGCCGAAACCTTCAGCGTGGCCCGCAATGCGCGGGTGCCGACCTGGACTTATATCCGCAAGTTGGCATAGCACGCGGTCGGCGGCCACCGGCGCGTGGCCGCCACACGCAGGCGTCTGGGGTGGCATCGCCCTGCCCCGCGGTCTGCATTGGCATATCGCCTCGGCCTGACCTGACATCGTCTTGCCGTGACCGGGGCGTTTGGCCGCGCCTTGCGGGTGCTGACTTTGGCGCAGCGGTGCTTATGTCATTGTGCAACCGCATAGCGAAAGTCCTGCCATGCCTGACGAGTCCTCCATCGACGAAAAAAGCCTTGGCCGCGCCGTGCCCAGCAGCCGTGTATCGCGCTTTGTCCGCTTGGGCGGCATGACGGCGGGCATTGGCGGGCGCATGCTGATGGACGGGGCCAAGCAGATGGCCAGCGGTCAGCGCCCAAAGGTGCAAGACCTGTTGCTGACCCCGACCAATGCGAAAAAGATCACCCATCAGCTTGCCCAGATGCGCGGGGCGGCGATGAAGATGGGGCAGTTGATGTCGATGGACACCGGCGAGTTCCTGCCGCGTGAGATGACCGATATCCTCGCCCGCCTGCGTGCCGATGCCGACCACATGCCGCCGCAACAGTTGCGAACCGTGCTGGACAAGCAATGGGGCAAGGGCTGGATCTCCAGGTTCTCTCAGTTCAATGTGCGGCCCATAGCCTCGGCCTCGATCGGGCAGGTGCACCGCGCGCGCACCAAGGATGGCCATGATCTGGCGATCAAGGTGCAATATCCGGGGGTCCGCAACAGCATCGACAGCGATGTCAGCAATGTGGCGTCCTTGCTGCGGTTGTCAGGCCTGATCCCCAAGACGCTGGACGTGGGCCCCCTGATGGAAGAAGCCCGCCGCCAGTTGCACGAAGAGGCCGACTATGTCCGCGAAGGCGCGCAGATGGACCGCTTCCATACGCTCTTGGCCGATACGCCTGCCTTCCGGGTGCCCCGGCTTTACCCCGACCTCAGCGGGCCTGACGTGCTGGCGATGGATTTCATCGAAAGCGTGCCGATCGAAACCCTGCGCGACGCGCCACAGGCCTTGCGCGATGATGTGGTGACCAAGTTGCTGGAACTGGTGATGACCGAGTTGTTCACCTTCCACCTGATGCAGACCGACCCGAACTTTGCCAATTACCGCTATGATCCGGGCACAGGCCAGATCGTGCTGCTGGATTTCGGCGCGACCCGCGCCTTTACCGACGCGTTTGCTGCGGGCTTTCGTGCGTTGCTGCGGGCCGGGCTGGCAGGCGATCTTGAGGCGATGCGTCAGGCCGCCATCCAGATCGGCTATTTCTCCGACGGGCTGAAAGCGCATCATCAAAACAGCATCATGCAGATGATGGAGTTGTCGATGACCCCGCTGCGCAAGGGCGGGCTGTATGACTTTGCCGACACCTCGATGTCGGCGCAGATGCGCGATATCGGCATGGATCTTGGGACCGACCGCGAGGTGTGGCACATCCCGCCGCCCGACGTTCTGTTCATGAACCGCAAGTTTGGCGGGCTGTATCTGCTGGCCACCATGCTGAAAGCGCGGGTTGATATCCGGTCGATCATGCAGCGCTATGCCTGATCGCGGCGCTTGGCCCGATGCCGTTGCGCGGGTAACCTGATCCGATGACCACACGGCCGATCAAACACTCGCTGACCCTGAATGGCCACCGCACCAGCGTGTCGCTGGAAGCAGCGTTCTGGGATGCCTTGCGCGCCATTGCCGCCGAACAGGGTGACACGATCAACGCCCTTGCCGCGCGGATAGATGCCGGGCGCACGGGCGATGAAGGGCTGGCCTCGGCAATCCGGGTGTTCGTGCTGGCGCATTATCGCGGGGGCTGAATCGTCCCGCCCCGACAACAGCGCCCTTCCAGCCGCGCGCGGCTTGCGCTATGGGCAAGACAGTGCATCGTCAGGGAGAGCCCCATGAAAGCCGCCGTCGTCACCTTTCCGGGGTCGAATTGCGACCGTGATCTGGCAACCGCCTTTGAACAGGCCGGGATCGGGGTGTCACGGGTCTGGCACAAGGACCACGAGTTGCCGCATGGCATCGACGTGATCGCGGTGCCCGGCGGGTTTTCGTTTGGCGATTATCTGCGCTGCGGCGCGATCGCCGCGCAATCCCCCATCGCCGCGGCGATCAAGGATCATGCCGCGCGTGGTGGTTTTGTCATCGGCATTTGCAACGGGTTTCAGGTGCTGACCGAAATGGGCCTGCTGCCCGGCGTGCTGATGCGCAATGCGGGGTTGAAGTTCGCCTGCAAAAGCGTGGCCTTGCGGGTGGCCACCACCGACAGCGCCTTTACCGCGGGCTATGGCCGGGGGCAGGAAATCACCATTCCGATTGCGCATCATGATGGCAATTACACCATTGATGCCGATGGCCTGGCGCGCTTGCAAGGCGAAGACCGCATCGCCTTTACCTACGTTCAGAACCCGAACGGCTCGATGGCCGATATCGCGGGCGTGCTGTCGGAAAACCGCCGGGTTCTGGGCATGATGCCCCACCCGGAGCGGGCCTGTGAGGCAGCGCATGGCCTGACAGACGGGGCCGCGCTGTTCAAAAGCCTGATGGGCGGGATGGCGCTTGCCTGATCGCCCCTGACTTGAGGCCACCGGGGCCAGAGCCTAAACTTAGCGCCATGTCCGATACATCGCAAGACCCAATGCAAGACGACACGGCGCAAGGACTTTCCTGGCGCGTCAAGCTTGCGGTCGCGATGCTGGTCGTGCTGGCCGTGGCCGTGGTTTTGGTCACCAACCGCTGGATGACCGAACGCTTTGCCGAAACCACGCGCAACCGGGCCGATCTGCGCCTTGCGCTTTATTCCGGCAACATCGTTTCCGAATTGCAGCGCACTTCGGTGGTGCCACTGTTGCTGTCGTCCGATCCGGCCTTGGCCGAGGCGCTGGGCAGCGGCAACTTTTCGCAAACCTCGCAACGGCTGATCAAGGTGCAATCGCAGATCGGCGTCGCGTCCATCATGCTGCTGGACCGCGACGGGCGCGCCGTGGCCGCCACCAATCGCAACCTGCTGGGCACGTCCTACCGGGCCGCGCCGTTTTATGTCGAAGCCCTGAGGGCGACCGATACCATCTTTACCGCTGCCCGGCACGCCGCAGGCAGCTTTGACTTTACCTACTCGCGGTCGATCATCGCGGATGGTCGGCCGGTGGGCATTATCGCGGTGTCGGTCGACCTGATGAAATTCGAACGCGCCTGGGCCGGGTTTCAGGATGCGGTTCTGGTGGCCGACAGCGAAGGCACGGTCATTCTGGCCACCGAGTCGCGCTGGCGCGGGCTGCCCTTGGCCGAGGCTTTGGCGGCGCGCGAGGCGACCACTGCAATTGGTCGCGCTATCCAGGCCACCGCCGACTGGGCGCAAAACCCGCCCGACGCCTATGTTGCCGGACAGGCCGTAATGAAGACCGAAGCCCGGGTGCCGTTTCGGGGTTGGCGGATGATGACCTTTACGCTGTACGATTCGGTCCGCGAACGGGTGAACGGCATATTGGCATTGGAAATCATGGGCTTTGCCATTCTGCTGGCGCTGACGTTTTATGCGCTGTCACGCAAGGCATGGTCGCAAAGCCTGACCTTTCAGCGCGAATCGGCCGAGTTGCGGCGGCTGAACGATCGGTTGCAACGCGAAATCGCCGAGCGCGAGCGGGTGCAAAAAGACCTGGCCGTGGCCGAGCTGACGCTGGCACAGTCGTCCAAGCTGGCCGCCCTGGGCGAGATGTCGGCGGCAGTTAGCCACGAGTTGAACCAGCCACTGGCCGCCATGAAGACCTACCTTGCCGGCGCGCGGCTGTTGTTGCAACGCAAGCGGCCGGATGAGGCACTCAGTTCCTTCCAGCGCATCGACGATCTGATCGAGCGGATGGGCGCGATTACCCGCCAACTCAAATCCTACGCCCGCAAGGGCGGAGAGGCCTTCGAGCCGGTGGACATGCGCCAAGCCATCAGTTCGGCGCTTGCGATGATGGAGCCGCAACTGAAGGCGCGCGTTGTCAAGATCACCCGCACCATTCCGCGGGTGCCGGTGATGGTTCTGGCCGACCGTATCCGGCTGGAGCAGGTGATCATCAACCTGCTGCGCAACGCGCTGGATGCCACCAAAGACCATCCCAACCCGAAAATTGACCTTCTTCTCAGCCGTGGCGAGACCGCCAGCTTCATGGTGCGTGACAATGGCCACGGCATTGCCGATCTCGAAAGCCTTTTCGAGCCATTCTACACGACCAAGAAACCCGGCGAGGGCGTCGGGCTGGGTCTGGCCATTTCCAGCGGCATCGTGACCGATCTGGGCGGCCGCCTGACCGCGCGCAACGGCGAAACCGGCGGTGCGGTGTTTGAAATGCAATTGCCCCTGATCGGGCAGAAAAAAGAACGGGAAGCTGCAGAATGAGGTGTTCATGTCACGCGCGATGAAAGTGGCCATCGTCGATGACGAAGCCGATATGCGGGCCTCGATCAGCCAATGGCTGGCGCTGTCGGGGTTTGACACCGAAACCTATGCCAGTGCCGAAGAGGCGCTGAAAGGCATCAGTGCCGATTTTGCCGGCGTGGTGGTCAGCGACATCAAGATGCCCGGCATGGATGGCATGGCTTTCCTCAAGCGGTTGATGAGCATGGATTCGGGCTTGCCCGTCATCATGATCACCGGTCACGGCGATGTGCCGATGGCGGTCGAGGCGATGCGGGTCGGGGCCTATGATTTTCTGGAAAAACCCTTCAACCCGGACCGGATGACCGAACTGGCCAAGCGCGCGACCCAAGCCCGGCGGATGACGCTGGACAGCCGCGCCCTGCGCCGCGAATTGTCGGACGGGTCGGTGCTGATGAAAAAGCTGATCGGCACCAGCCCGGTGCTGGAGCGGTTGCGCGAGGACATTCTTGATCTGGGCCAGGCCGACAGCCATGTGCTGATCGACGGCGAAACCGGCACCGGGAAGACGCTGGTGGCGCATGCCCTGCACGCGGTCGGCCCGCGGGCGTCCAAGCGGTTTGCGACGATTTCCTGCGCCGCATGGTCGGAAGACCAGCTTGCGGCCAAGCTGTTCGGCCCGGCCGAGGATGGCACCCTGCCGCTGGTCGAAGAGGTGCGTGGCGGCACCCTGTGCCTTGAGGATGTTGAATCGCTCAGCTATTCGCTGCAAGCCCGGCTTTTGACCTTTATCAACGATCAGGGCATGCCACCCGAAACCCGGATCATCGCAATCTGCAATGAACACGCGCCCGACAAGACGCTCGAAGACATTCTGCGCGCCGACCTGTTCTATCGACTTGGCGCGATGACCATCCTGTGCCCACCGCTGCGGTCGCGTGGCGAAGACATCCTGACGCTGTTCACCCGGATGAGCGAGCAATTCGCCGAAGAATACGGCTGCGAGGCACCACAGGTCACGGCGCAAGAGGCGGCGCAGTTGCTGCAAGCGCCGTGGCCCGGCAATGTGCGCCAGTTGGTCAACATCGCCGAACGCGCGGTGTTGCAAAACCGGCGCGGGTCGGGGTCGATCGCCAGCCTGCTGATGGCCGACAACGAAGCCTCGGGCCCGGCGATGACGACCGAAGGCAAGCCGCTGAAGGAATATGTCGAAAGCTTCGAGAAAATGCTGATCGACAACACCATGCGCCGCCACAAGGGCAGCATCGTCGCGGTGATGGACGAATTGTGCCTGCCACGCCGGACGCTGAACGAAAAGATGGCCAAATACGGCTTGCAGCGGCAGGACTATACCTGACCCTGTCGCAGTGCTGTTACACAGTCGGGGGTAGGAAAAGGGGCAATCAACCGAAAGGTGCCCATCGTGACCACCCCCGCGCAAGACTGGCTTGAGGCCGAACTGGCCGACACCTTTGACGAGGATTTCGAGCTGGAACTGGAAGATGCCCAGTTGTCGCTGGAAATTGCGCGGATCTATCGCGAAAAGCACCCGCAGACCATTGATCGCAATACCTATTTCAGGAACCTGATCCGCCTGCAATCAGAGCTGATCAAGCTTCAGGACTGGGTGCAATACCACAAGAAGAAGGTCGTGGTGATCTTTGAAGGCCGCGACAGCGCCGGCAAGGGTGGCGTGATCAAACGCCTGACCCAGCGGTTGAACCCGCGTGTGGTGCGCGCGGTCGCCCTGCCCGCGCCATCAGACCGCGAAAAAACGCAGTGGTATTTCCAGCGCTACGTGCCGCACCTGCCCGCGGGCGGCGAAATCGTGCTGTTCGACCGCAGTTGGTATAACCGCGCCGGGGTGGAACGGGTGATGGGCTTTGCCAGCGACGAACAGGTGGAACAGTTCTTCCACGACGTGCCCGAATTTGAACGCATGCTGGTGCGCTCGGGGATCACCGTCATCAAATACTGGTTCTCGATCACCGATGAAGAACAGCAGATGCGGTTCCTGATGCGCATTCATGACCCGATGAAGCAGTGGAAACTGTCGCCGATGGACCTGCAAAGCCGGGTGCGGTGGGAACAGTACACCAAGGCCAAGGAAGACATGATGGCGCGCACCAACATTCCCGAGGCACCGTGGTATATCGTTGAAGGCAATGACAAAAAGCGCGCACGTCTGAACTGCATCGACCATTTTCTCAGCATGATGCCCTATGAACCCGTGCCGCACGAGGAAATTCACCTTCCCGAACGCGTGTTCAACCCCGATTACGAACGCGCCGTTCTGCCGCCGGAATTGTATGTTCCAGCCAAGTATTGACGCCGATCCCACAGCTGCGCGCTGAAATTGCCATTGCTCTTTCCAAGACTTTGCCATTAGGGTCTAGGTGCGCAGCGGTAGTTCCACTGCGACGAAATTCTCTGTTTGACTGCTGGCGCGTTGATACGCGCCGCGGTCAGGCAGCCGGATCGGCCGAAAGGCTGTTGTCATTTCCCGGAAGCCTCTGGATTTACGGGATTTCTTAAGGTGAAGGGCATGATGCCCTTCAAATGTGAACCGCGATGAAGCGCGCGATGAAGACGATGGACGGCGCGGGGTGCCCACGGGGCACGCCGCCGTCATGCGTTTCGCACGCATCCGCCCGAACAAGACGCCTTCCCCCGCATGTCACCGCTTCTGGTCCGCCAGGGGCGATCATGTGGCTCAGGCGCAATGGACCAACATGGCTAAGAAAATGCTCATCGATGCCACCCACGCCGAGGAAACTCGGGTTGTGGTGGTGGACGGAAACAAGGTTGAAGAGTTTGACTTTGAAACCGTCAACAAACGCCAGCTTGCTGGCAACATCTACCTTGCCAAGATAACGCGGGTCGAACCGTCGCTTCAGGCGGCATTCGTCGATTACGGCGGCAACCGGCACGGGTTTCTGGCCTTTGCCGAGATCCACCCGGATTACTATCAGATCCCGGTCGCCGACCGCAAAGCGCTGCTGGAAGAAGAGCGCGCCTATGCCCGCGCCGAGGAAGAGGAAGAAAACCGCCCCTCGCGCCGCCGCACGCCGCGCCCAAAACCGCGTGCCGAGGACGGCCACAGCGACGACGCCGTCACCACCGGTCCGTCCGGGATGGATGTCGTCGATCTGGGCGAAGACACCGGGGCCGATGATCTGGTCGGATCTGCCGAAGCGGCCAGCCACGATACCGCGCAGGATCAAGGTCACGATCATGACCATGATGCACCCTCGCACGACAGCGGGGCCGACAACGGCAACGGCAATGGCGATACGCCCTATCGTGCCATGGACCACGCCAGCGACACCGATGATGAAATCGAGTCGATTGCCGAAGAGGACGTGGCCGAAGAAATCAGCCAGCCGCGCAAGCCCCGGGCCCGCAAGTATAAAATCCAGGAAGTGATCAAGGTTCGCCAGATCATGCTGGTGCAGGTGGTCAAGGAAGAACGCGGCAACAAGGGTGCGGCACTGACCACCTATCTGTCGCTGGCGGGCCGCTATTGCGTGCTGATGCCCAACACCGCACGCGGCGGCGGCATCAGCCGCAAGATCACCAATGCGGTGGACCGCAAGAAGCTGAAGGAAATCGCGGGCGAGATCGAGGTGCCGGAAGGCGCCGGCCTGATAATCCGCACCGCCGGTGCCAAGCGCACCAAGGCGGAAATCAAGCGCGACTACGAATACCTGATGCGGCTGTGGGAACAGATCCGCGAGTTGACGCTGAAATCCATCGCCCCCGCCCCGATCTATGAAGAGGGCAACCTGATCAAACGCTCGATCCGCGACCTGTATAACCGCGAGATCGACGAGGTTCTGGTGGAAGGTGCCGAAGGCTACCGCGTTGCCAAAGACTTCATGCGCATGATCATGCCCAGCCATGCACGCGCGGTGCAGGCCTATTCCGATCCGACGCCGCTGTTTGCGCGCTATCAGGTCGAAGGCTATCTGGCCGGCATGTTCAACCCGACGGTTCAGTTGAAATCGGGCGGCTACATCGTCATCGGCATCACCGAGGCGCTGGTGGCCATCGACGTGAACTCAGGCCGCGCCACCAAGGAAGGCTCGATCGAGGATACCGCGACCAAGACCAACCTTGAGGCCGCCGAAGAGATTGCCCGCCAGTTGCGCCTGCGCGACCTGGCCGGTCTGATCGTCATCGACTTCATCGACATGGAAGAGCGTCGCAACAATCTTGCTGTCGAGAAAAAGCTGAAAGACAAGCTGAAAACCGACCGCGCCCGGATTCAGGTCGGCCGCATCTCGGGCTTTGGCCTGATGGAGATGAGCCGTCAGCGCCTGCGCCCCGGCATGCTTGAGTCGACAACCCAGCCCTGCCCGCATTGCCACGGCACCGGCCTGATCCGGTCCGACGACAGCATGGCGCTGCAAGTGCTGCGCGCGCTGGAAGAGGAAGGCACCCGCAAGCGCAGCAAAGAGGTGCTGCTGCGGGCCCCGATCGGCATCATCAACTATCTGATCAACCAAAAGCGCGAACATATCGCGCTGATCGAGGCCCGCTATGGCATGGCCGTGCGGATGGAGGCCGATCCGTCGATGATCAGCCCCGATTACACCATCGAAAAGTTCAAGACCGCGTTGCGCGTGGTGCCTGAACCGGGCTCGGTAATCTCGGGCAATGCCAGCCTGATGGGGGCCGCGGTAGCCGAGGACGAAGACGAAGATCTTGTCCTTGACGACGAAGACGAAGATGACGACGAGACCGACAGTGAGGCCGACGCCGATTCAGGTGACGCCAAGGCCGAAGGCGAGACCCGCACCGCAGATGGCAATGGCACCAAGAAAAAGCGTCGCCGTCGCCGCCGTCGCAAGCCCGGCAGCACCGGAACCGGCACCGATGCGGACGCCAGTCAGGACGACGACAGCGAAGACGAGCCGGACGACAGCGCCGCCGAGGCACCCGAAGCGGGCATAGAGGCGGATGCGGCCGAAGCCGTGGCAGAAGAGGCGCCCGAAAAGCCCAAGCGCAGCCGCACCCGTGGCGGTCGTGGCAAGGTAAAGGCGGACGAGGTGCTGGCCGGGCCTGCGGCCGAGATGACGCCGGACGCCGCGGTATCAGAGGCCGAGGCCCCGAAAAAGCCGACACGCAGCCGGACCCGCAAGCCAAAGGTCGAAGCGGTTGCCGATATCCCGGCCGATCAGGGGATCGACGCTTCGGTGCAGGCTGCGCCGGTGGCCGCCCCCGCGGACATGGCAAGCCCGGCTGCGGCGGAACCACAGCCCGAGCCAATGGCGCAGCCAGAGCCGCAGGAAGCGCCAGAGCCAGAGCCGCAACCGCAAGCTGCACTGCCCGAGGTGGCGATGCAGCCAGACCCCGGCCTGGCAGCCGCGAACGTGCCCGATCTGGCACCGGACCCGGACATGGACAAGGCCGAAGACGGCCCGCCCAAGCCCAAACGCAAAGGCTGGTGGGCGCTGGGTCGGTGACGACATGGGGCGGCAGGGAAACCTGCCGCCCTTATTTTTGGGCGGCATGTTTCATCCCAACCACGCCGATGTGACGCCCCGCCCCCGTGACGGACCCGTTCAAGGCGGCTATGACAGCATCAAAGGGGTGCCCTGATGTTTGGAATTGACCTGATCGACGCCGGGCTGTTGCCGGCCATGATGATTGCGCTGGTCGCGGGCGTGCTGTCGTTCCTAAGCCCCTGCGTGCTGCCGATCGTGCCGCCCTATCTTGCCTATATGGGTGGCATTTCGATGGGCGAGATGAAGGGCGATGCCGTCGCGCGACGCCGTGTCATTCTGCCCGCGCTGTTTTTCGTCATGGGCCTGTCCACGGTATTTTTGCTTTTGGGCTTTACCGCCTCGGCCTTTGGCGCGTTTTTCTTGCAAAATCAGGTGCTGTTTTCGCGCATCTCGGGCGTTTTGGTCATGGTGTTTGGTCTGCATTTCCTTGGGGTGTTCCGCATCCCGCTGCTGGACCGCGAAGCGCGTCTGGATGCGGGCGAACAGGGTGGCTCGGCGTTTGGGGCCTATTTCCTTGGGCTGGCCTTCGCCTTTGGCTGGACACCCTGCATCGGACCGCAGCTTGGCGCGATCCTCAGCCTTGCGGCACAGGAAGGCTCGGTCCAGCGCGGCACGATGCTGCTGGCGGTCTATGCCTTGGGCCTGGGCCTGCCCTTCCTGCTCGCGGCGCTGTTTGTCGAACGCTCGATGGGGCTGATGGCACGGCTGAAAAAGCATATGAAGATCATCGAACGCAGCATGGGCGTCTTGCTGCTGGCCGTGGGCCTTGCGCTGGTGACCGGGGCTTTCACCGATTTCAGCTGGTGGCTGCTGGAGATTTTCAACAAGCTTGGCATCCCGATGCTGGGCTGACCCGGTTTGCCCTTATTTTCGCCCGCAATCCCACCTAGACTGGGCTGACAGGAGGGGCGGATGACGACAGCCAAGGCGACCGAGCACGGCAGGACGGCCTTTCGCCGCCGCGTGTTCTACATTCCCGGCTATGACCCGATCCCCCCCCGCCGCTACCGCGAGCTGTATCGCAAAGAGGGCAGCGCGCAGGCGAAGATCTCGGGCTATACCCTTGACCTTGAACCTAAAAAGACCGCCGGCCCCTATGGTTGGCGGGTGCGCAGCCAGATCGGTGGCCGGCAGACGGAGGCTGATATCGAGGTGCTGGTCTGGTCGGATATCGTGCGCGACAGCATGTCAAACTCGATCCCCGCCACCTATGCGCAGATGCTGCGCACGGCCTGGGCCTATATCGGGTCGGGGGCCTTGTTCCGACTGATGAAGCTGCGCAAAGGTCCGGTGATTGCCGCGCTTTACCCGATTGCGTTCCTGATCCTGCAACTGCTGTCTGCGCTGCTGATTGGCTGGGGTCTGGGCGCACTGATCGCGGCCGTCACGCAACCTGCCCTTGGCCTTTTGGGCCTGATCGCGGTCCCGTTCGTTTTGCGCTGGTTCAAGGCCAGGGACAACAAGGTGTTCGCCTATTACCTGATGCATGATTATGCCTATTCCGCGCAGTCAAATGGGGCAATTCCGCCAGCTCTGGCAGCCAGAATGTTCGATTTTGGCAAGACGGTCCGCCAAGCGCTGGATCAGGATCTGGATGAGGTTCTGGTGGTCGGCCATTCCTCGGGCGCGCATCTGGCGGTGTCGATCCTGGCCGATCTGATCCGCGACGGGCTGCCCGACGGGCATCCGCCACTGGGGTTCTTGTCCTTGGGTCAGGTGGTGCCAATGGTCAGCTTCCTGCCGCGCGCGCACAAATTGCGCGGTGATCTGGCCTATCTGTCGGCCAGCGACTCGCTGGCCTGGGTGGATGTCACTGCCCCCGGCGACGGCTGTGCCTTTGCCCTGTGCGATCCTGTCGCAGTCTCGGGCGTGGCGCCTGTGGGCAAACGCTGGCCGCTGGTGGTCTCGGCCTCATTCACACAGACCCTGTCGCCGGAACGCTGGGCAGAATTGCGCTGGCGGTTTTTCCGCCTGCATTTCCAATACTTGTGCGCCTTTGATCGGCCCCGCGATTACGACTATTTCCAGATCACCGCCGGGCCGCTGACGCTGGCCGACCGCTATGCCGACCGCCCCCCGTCGAAAAGCCGCATTGAACGGGCCGTCAACAGGTTCAACACTGTGGCATGAGCCCGCCAAAACCCACACCCCGGCCAGACCGCGTGTCACTGTTGCGCTATCTGCGGCTGTTTCGCGAAGACATTCTGTCGGCCCAACCGGCCCGGCTGTATCGGGCATGGATGGCCGAGTTTCGCACGCCGTTCTTTCGCAGCTATCTGTGCAACGACCCCGCGCTGATCGACCTTGTGCTGAAAGGCCGGCCTGACGATTTCCCGAAATCGAACCGCATCCGTGAGGGTCTGAACCCGCTGTTGGGCAATTCGGTGTTCATGACCAATGGCGAGGTGTGGAAGCGGCAGCGCCGGATCATCGACCCGGCGTTTGAAGGGGGGCGGCTGCGCGATACCTTTCCCGCGATGTGGCAGGCCGGGATGGCCTCGGTCGCGCGGCTGCAACCCGGCGTGGTCGAGGTCGAGGCGGAAATGAGCCATGCTGCGGCGGATGTGATCTTTCGCACGCTGTTTTCGATCCCGATCGAGAACGCCGTGGCGCAGGCGGTGTTTCATGAATTTCGCGCCTACCAACGCACGCAACCCCTGCTGAACCTGGCCGCCTTCCTGCCCTTGCCGCGCTGGTTTCCCCGGATGCACCGCAAGGAAACCATCCGATCGGCCAGAAAGATTCGGGGCCTGATCACCGCGATGACCGAAGATCGCGCCCGCGCGATTGTCGCCGGAACCGCGCCCGACGATCTGGCGACCAAGATCATGCAAACGCCCGACACGCTGACCGGCGCGCGGTTTGACACCGAAGAAATGGTCGATCAGGTGGCGATCTTCTTTCTTGCCGGGCATGAAACCAGCGCCTCGGCGCTGGCTTGGGCGCTGTATCTGCTGGCGCGCTATCCCGACGTGCAGGACCGCGTGGCCCTTGAGGCCGCCACCTTGCCCGATGTCTGCGATTTTGCCGCCATGTCGGGGCTGAAGGTCACCCGCGACGTGTTTCGCGAAACCCTGCGTCTGTATCCGCCGGTGCCGATGATGGTGCGCGAGAACACCTGCCCCGAAGACCTGCGCGGGCGGCGCGTCCGGCCCGGCGCGCAGATCGTGCTGTCACCCTGGCATGTGCATCGGCACGAACGGCTGTGGACCAACCCCGACGGATTTGATCCCGATCGCTGGACGCGCGAGGAAACCCGGGTTTGTGCGCGCGATGCCTATTTCCCGTTTTCAGCCGGGCCACGGGTCTGCACCGGGGCGGGTTTTGCCATGGTCGAGGGGCCGCTGTTGCTGGCGCAACTGGTGCGCGCCTTCCGGTTTGAGCGGATCACCGGCGATGATCCGGTGCCGGTGGCGCATCTGACGGTGCGGGCGCGCGATGGCATCCGGCTGCGCATCACGCGGCGCGCGGCATCTTTGCCCGCAGGCGCGTCTGTTAGCCAGAGCCTGCCAGAGCCGATGGACGCGGGTCAGACAATCTCGACGCGGTAAGATTCGATCACCGTATTGGCTAGCAGCTTGTCACACATCGCCTTGACATCGGCCTCGGCGCGGGCGCGGTCGGTTTCGGTCAGGTCCAACTCGATCACCTTGCCCTGACGCACCCCCGTCACCCCGGCAAAGCCCAGCGTGCCAAGGGCGTGGCGCACAGCTTCGCCCTGCACATCCAGAACGCCGTTTTTCAGCATGACGGTGACACGGGCTTTCATGGCATTCCCCTGAGGCTGGTTTGATTTTGCGCCTCTCCCTTAGCGCCCCCGCCCCTTTGGGGCAAGGGGGCCGTGCGGCGGCCCAACCAGGCGCATCCCGGCACGACGCTCGCGCGGGGTGAGCTA
>DYMU01000034.1 GCA_020721445.1 Gemmobacter nectariphilus | reverse complement strand
CCCCGATCGCCATGGAAGAAAAACTGCGCTTCGCCATCCGCGAAGGCGGCCGCACGGTAGGGGCGGGGGTCGTCTCGAAGATCATCGCCTAAGGCTTGCGACAGGTGCTATGCCATTCGGGCGCGCGGGTTGCCGCGCGCCCTTTTTCATTGCCTTGAAAGGCCGCGACCATGTCTGTCTGTGTTCTGTGTTCCGCCCCTGATGCCACTGCCGTGGCGCTTGCCCATGTCGAAGACGTGGTCACGCTGTGCCCCATCTGTGCCGCGGCCGTGGCTGGCGACATCAGCCCCGGCCCACGCTGGCGCTGTCTGGGCGATGCGATCTGGTCCGAGGATGCGGGCACCCAGATTGCGGCGTGGCGTTTGCTGACGGCGCTGCCGGGCGAGCCTTGGGCGGTTGAGGTGCTGGAGACGGTGTATCTGGACCCCGAGGTTCTGGCGCGCGCGGAAGCCGGGCAGGGCGGGGCGGGGCAGGGCGAGGCGGCATCGGACGTGGTGCACCGCGACAGCAACGGCGCGATGCTGGTGGCGGGCGATACGGTGACCCTGATCAAGGATCTGCCGGTGAAGGGCACCTCGATGGTGGCCAAGCGCGGCACGGCGGTGCGCGGTATCCGGCTGGTGCCGGACAATGCCGACCATATCGAAGGCCGGGTCAACGGCCAGCAGATCGTGATCCTGTGCCAGTATGTAAAGAAATCTGCCTGAGGCACGACCGAATGATGCCGGTGGCGGCGACGTCCCGGCCACGGCGCGGGATGGGCGATCATTAGGCTGCTGATCCGGCTTTGCCGGGGCGGACGGTCACCGATATCGCCATACCAGAGGCCCTGTTTGCCTCTTGACGGGCGCAGGCTGCTGCCGTAACCCACGCGGCAGGATAGGGGTATAGCTCAGCTGGTAGAGCGACGGTCTCCAAAACCGTAGGTCGCGGGTTCGAACCCTGCTGCCCCTGCCATTTCCCTGCTTTCCAGATATCCGACGCAAAGTCGATCAAATGCCGTGATTTGATCGCGATGTTGCTGCAAATCAAGGTCAACCAGAGGCTGATTGAAGGCAGTCATTGGGTGCAGCATGCTTGGTTTTCTGTTTCGCGGGTCTTGGGTCAAGAAAGCGGTCATGGCGATGCTGTGCTTTGGCCTCGCCTATTTCGCCTATATGGCGGAACAGAAGACGACGGCCGAACGGGAAGCGGCCCGCCTTGCCGGTGTGCCGCCGGCAGTGTCGCTGAATGCCTTTGATTCCAAGGCCGATGTTCACCCCTATGATGAGGTGAACGTCATTGGCTGGATCAACACCGACTACAACTATGAACTGGTGCATCAGCGCAAGAAGAACGGGATTGCCACTGGCAAGACGACCAAGCGCATGTTCGTGCTGTTTGGCCCCGATGACAGCGCCGACAGCCGCCGCGCGCGGGCCGCAGTGGTGATCGACCCAAGTGTGGTGGATACCTTTCTGTCCAAGATTGTCACGAATGTGGAGGGGGCCGGGCCAGACGGTGTGACGTTCCGTCTGAACGGGCGGCGGACCTCGCCCGTGCTTGAGTCGATGGCAAATGATGCCATGGCCGAAGCCGGGCTGGAAAAGGCCGAGAACTTTTCGTTCATCGTGCCGTGGTTGGGCCAACGTGACGCCAGACTGGCCCCGAAGACCGGGCAGGTGCCCGTGGTTCCCATGGGGCTTGCGGCTGGCGGCGTGCTGTACCTGCTGCTGGCAGGGCTGGCCTTTCGGGGGCGGCGCAAAGCGGGTCTGGATGGTGCGCCCCGGCAAGGACAAAGCATGGGTTTGGCCGCGCCTTACCTGACATCGCCAACGCCGCACGCGGGCTTTTCGTCGCCGTCCAGCCTTGGTGCGTTCGCGGCCCCGGTGCCGCCTGCGGTGCCGGTCATGGCCGCCAAGGGCCATACGCCACGGTGGCTGCTGCCGGCCTTTGCCCTGATCGCGCTGGGGGTCTTGGGGTACCAATTTGGCGGCGGCTGGGTGTCGGGTCTGGTGATGCTGGGTGTCCTTGTTTTCGGGGCGGTGCAGGTCAAGTGTGTCGTGAATACCGGGCTGGCAGGGGTGCTTGGCGCTGTCACCGCAGGAAAACCTGTGCAAGGCGGCGCGGCCTTGGCAAAGGCTGACGCACCCATCCGCAGCACGCCCTCTGTGGCGGCGTAGGTTGGCGACGCTTTGAACGGCAAAGGCGCAGGGGTGTTCAAGCTTTTGCCCCTGGCGCTTGGGGTGGGGATCATGGCCGTCAGCGGCGTGTTCTTTGGTCAGTTCGACAAGATGCCGCTTCTGTCGATGCCGTCCCAGATGAACAGCCGGGCAGCCGACACGGCCCCGGCCAAGGCAACCGCCCCCGAGACAACCGCCCCCGAGGCGGCACAGGCCGGGCCGGTTTCCGAGCCGGTTTCTGCGTCGGCCACCCTTGCCGATCCGGCACCAACCCCGGCACCAACGCCGATTTCCCCGCAGATGCCACCCCAAAGCGTGGCTGATCCGGCTGCGGATCATGCATACGCAGCCGACGCCTTGGCCTTGCCCGACAAAGCCGGCTCTGGTGCTGCCTTGCCACCGCTGATCGCTCAGTCTGGCGTGGCGGTTTTGCTGCTGGTCGCCTTGGCCCTTGTCCGGCGGCGATTTCAGAAATCCAAGGTCAGCCGCAGCAGTTCGGGCGACGGAGAGGTCTGGGCACGGCTGGACCGCATGGTGGCAGCGGAACGCGCCCGCAGTTAGGCAAGCGGTTCCGGCTTGAAATCACCGGGTCGACGGCGTATCTGATCCCTGAACCCAAGATGACCGGAACACGACATGGCCAAGACCAACCCCCTTCAGTTTGTCCAGCAGGTGCGCGGCGAAGTGGCCAAAGTGGTCTGGCCCGCGCGGCGCGAGGTGGTGCTGACGACGATCATGGTGTTCATCATGACGGCGCTGACCGCGACGTTTTTCAGTTTTGTCGATCTGGGTATCCGCACTGCGCTTGCCGCGGTTCTGGGGGCCTTCTGATCGGGTTTCTTTGCGTTAGGCCTTGAAATCCGGGGCTGGCAGGGATATCCCACCGGCTGACAAGGGGATGATCGGCGCGCAATGATTCGTGTTGCGCGCTGTTTTTATTCCGTTACAGCGGCGCAAGCATTCTGCCAAACCGTTGAAGTTACAAGATTTTCGGTCGCGCTAGCGGTCGGGCAGACAAGGTGAAACGGGCATGGCCAAGCGGTGGTATTCGGTAAGCGTCCTCTCGAATTTTGAGAAGAAGGTTGCCGAACAGATCAGAACGGCTGTGACGGATGCCGGTCTGGAAGACGAAATCGACGAAGTTCTGGTCCCCACCGAAGAGGTGATCGAGGTCCGTCGCGGCAAGAAGGTGACGTCCGAGCGTCGTTTCATGCCGGGCTATGTTCTGGTTCGGATGGAAATGACCAACAAGGGCTACCACCTGATTTCGTCGATCAACCGGGTGACCGGGTTCCTGGGCCCGCAAGGCAAGCCGATGCCGATGCGCGATTCGGAAGTGAACCAGATCCTGAACCGGGTCGAAGAGGGCGAAGCCGCGCCGCGCAACCTGATCCGCTTTGACATTGGCGAAAAGGTCAAGGTCACCGATGGGCCGTTTGAAGGCTTTGACGGGATGGTTGAGGATGTTGATGAAGGTCACAGCCGCCTGAAGGTGTCTGTGTCGATTTTTGGCCGGGCCACCCCGGTCGAGTTGGAATTCACTCAGGTCACCAAAGGGCTTTGAGTGCACCCTGTGGGAGGCGAGCGCCGCGTGCAAGCGCGGTGACGGACCGAACCACTAAACCGCGCCATTTGCCCAATCACGGGCGGGCGTTGTGACAGCAAGGAGAAGGCCAGATGGCCAAGAAGATTATCGGCAGCCTGAAGCTGCAAGTGAAAGCCGGACAAGCCAACCCGTCCCCGCCGGTCGGCCCTGCGCTGGGTCAGCGCGGCTTGAACATCATGGCTTTCGTGAAGGAATTCAACGCCAAGACCGCCGAAATGGCACCGGGCACCCCGACGCCGGTGATCATCACCTATTACCAGGACAAGTCGTTCAGCCTTGAGTTCAAGACGGCGCCGGCGTCGTTCCTGCTTAAGCAAGCGGCGGGTCTGCCGCCTGTGGGCAAGCGCAACCGCGCCAAGGGGTCGGTCAAGCCGGGGCATACCGTCGCCGGCAACGTGACCGTGGCGCAAATCCGCACGATCGCGGAAACCAAGATGAAAGACCTGAACGCCAATTCGATCGAAGCGGCGATGCAGATCATCCTTGGCTCGGCCAAGTCCTGTGGCATCGAAGTGAAGGGCTGATCATCATGGCAAAAGTTGCAAAGCGCACCCAAGCTGCCCGGACCCTGTTCGATGGCAATACCAATCTCTCGGTTGAAGATGCGGTCGCGCTGATCAAGAAGGCGGCTTCGGCCAAGTTCGATGAGACGATTGAAATCGCGATGAACCTTGGCGTCGATCCGCGCCATGCAGACCAGATGGTCCGCGGTGTGGTTCAGCTGCCGAACGGCACCGGCAAGACCGTGCGCGTCGCTGTGTTCGCCCGTGGCGCCAAGGCTGATGAAGCCAAGGCCGCTGGCGCGGATATCGTTGGCGCCGAAGACCTGATGGAAAGCATTCAGCAGGGCAACATCAACTTTGACCGTTGCATCGCCACCCCCGACATGATGCCGATCGTCGGCCGTCTGGGCAAGATCCTTGGCCCGCGCAACCTGATGCCGAACCCGAAGGTCGGCACGGTGACGATGGACGTGAAAACCGCTGTCGAAGCTGCCAAGGGCGGCGAAGTGCAGTTCAAGGTCGAAAAAGCCGGCGTGATCCACGCCGGTGTCGGCAAGGTGTCGTTTGATGAGGCCAAGCTGGCCGAAAACATCCGCGCCTTTGTTGATGCCGTCAGCAAAGCCAGACCGTCGGGGGCCAAAGGGGCCTATCTGCGCAAGGTGTCGCTGTCTTCGACCATGGGCCCCGGCGTTGCCGTGGACCTTGCCTCGGCAACCGCCTGAGGCCAACAATTCCCGACCCTTCGGGGAAGGGATGGCCGGGCGGCAACGCCCGGTCCTGTCCGAGACGGCCGGTGGTGCGCAAACACCTTAATATCCTGCCTGAGATGGGGAACGAGACGATTGTCACCCTTGGGTGATCTTGGCCTTCGGTACCCGGAACGGACCCGAACGCCCCCGTCAAACGGGGCATATCAGAGCCGGGGGGAAACCCCCAACCTTGGAGTGAAACTGTGGATAGAGCCCAGAAAGAGAAAGTGGTCGACGAACTCGGCCAGATCTTCGCAAGCTCTGGCGTTGTGGTGATTGCTCACTACGCGGGAATGACGGTTGCACAGATGCAGGACCTGCGCGCAAAAATGCGTGAAGTAGGTGGGTCCGTTCGCGTTGCCAAGAACAAGCTCGCCAAGATCGCCCTTGAAGGCAAACCCGGCGTTAAAATGGGTGACCTTCTCACGGGCATGACCGTACTCGCCTTCTCGGAAGATCCTGTCGCTGCGGCGAAGGTGACCGAGGCATACGCCAAGGGGAACGACAAGTTCGTGATCCTGGGTGGTGCCATGGGCGATGCGGTTCTGGACCAGGCTGGTGTGAAAGCCGTGGCCTCGATGCCGTCGCGCGAAGAGCTTATCGCTCAGATCGTGTCGTGTATCGGTGCTCCGGCCTCGAACATCGCTGGTGCGATTGGCGCGCCTGCTTCGAACATCGCAAGCATCCTGTCGACCATCGAAGAAAAGGCAGCCGCCTGATTTTCGCGTCTCGCGTGGGTTGATCTCACGTCGTTGGAACCCCTCTCATATATACGGAATGAAAAAATGGCTGATCTGAACAAACTCGCCGAAGACATCGTGGGTCTGACCCTGCTTCAGGCACAAGAACTGAAAACCATCCTGAAGGACAAGTATGGCATCGAGCCCGCTGCTGGCGGCGCTGTCATGATGGCTGCTGGTCCGGCTGCTGCGGCTGCTGCTCCGGTTGAAGAGCAGACCGAATTCGACGTCGTGCTGACCGAAGCCGGCCCGAACAAGATCAACGTGATCAAGGAAGTCCGCACCATCACCGGTCTGGGCCTGAAAGAAGCCAAGGATCTGGTCGAAGCTGGCGGCAAGGTGAAAGAGCAAGTCTCGAAAGCCGACGCCGAAGGCTTCAAGAAGAAACTCGAAGATGCTGGTGCCAAGGTCGAGTTGAAGTAATCCGCTTGCAGGGCAACCTGCAGCAGGAAGTTTCGGCTGGGGATGGAGCAATCTGTCCCCAGCCAATCGCGTCTTGAAAGGGGCTTCGGCCCGAAACCCCTTTCCAGGTGCGGCATGGCTCGGGAGCGGTCCTACGGGACGGACCGCATGAATAGAGCCTTCCCCTCCTTCGCCAGCGGCGAATGACTGCGACCCGACGGTCATTTGCCCGCGACACGTGAGACAAAGGTGACGACGAGCATGGCGCAAGCATACGTAGGCCAGAAACGCATCCGCCGCTATTATGGCAAGATCCGTGAAGTTCTGGAAATGCCGAACCTGATCGAGGTTCAGAAATCTTCATACGATCTGTTCCTGAATTCGGGCGAAGGCCCGAAGCCAGCGGATGGCGAGGGGATTCAGGGCACGTTCCAATCGGTATTCCCGATCAAGGATTTCAACGAAACCGCGGTGCTGGAGTTCGTGAAATACGAGCTTGAAAAGCCGAAATATGACGTTGATGAATGTCAGCAGCGCGACATGACCTATGCCGCACCTTTGAAGGTGACGCTGCGTCTGATCGTGTTTGATGTTGACGAGACCACCGGCGCCCGGTCGGTCAAGGACATCAAGGAACAAGACGTCTACATGGGCGACATGCCTCTGATGACCTCGAACGGCACATTCGTCGTGAACGGCACCGAACGGGTGATCGTGTCCCAGATGCACCGGTCGCCCGGCGTGTTCTTCGACCATGACAAGGGCAAGACCCATTCGAGCGGAAAGCTGCTGTTTGCCTGCCGGATCATTCCATATCGCGGCTCTTGGCTGGACTTCGAGTTTGACGCCAAGGACATCGTGTTTGCCCGGATCGACCGTCGCCGCAAACTGCCGGTGACGACCCTGCTCTATGCGCTTGGCATGGGTCAGGAAGAGATCATGGATGCCTACTACGAAACCGTGAACTACAGCTATGTGAAGAACAAGGGCTGGGTCACCCGCTTTTTCCCCGACCGTGTGCGCGGCACCCGTCCGACCTATGATCTGGTCGATGCGGCCACCGGCGAAGTCATCTTGAAGGCCGGCGAAAAGGCCACGCCGCGGATGGTGAAGAAATGGGTCGATGACGGCGCGATCACCGAATTGCTGGTGCCGTTCGATCATATCCTTGGCCGCTATGTCGCCAAGGACATCATCAACGAAGAAACCGGTGAAATCTGGGTCGAAGCCGGCGACGAGCTGACATGGGAACTGGACCGCGACGGCGGCGTGAAGGGCGGCAGCGTCAAGGTGCTGCTGGATCAGGGCATCACCGATGTTCCGGTGCTGGACATCGACAACGTCAACGTCGGTCCTTACATCCGCAACACCATGACGGCCGACAAGAACATGGGCCGCGATACCGCGCTGATGGACATCTACCGCGTGATGCGCCCCGGCGAGCCGCCGACCGTGGAAGCTGCCAGCCAGATGTTCGACACGCTGTTCTTTGACAAGGACCGTTATGACCTGTCGGCCGTTGGCCGGGTCAAGATGAACATGCGTCTGGATCTTGGCAAGCCCGATACGCAGCGCACGCTGGACCGTGACGACATCATCGCCTGCATCAAGGCGCTGACCGAATTGCGCGATGGCAAGGGCGAGATCGACGATATCGACCACCTTGGCAACCGTCGCGTGCGGTCGGTGGGCGAGTTGATGGAAAACCAGTACCGCGTTGGCCTTCTGCGGATGGAACGCGCGATCAAGGAACGCATGTCGTCGGTGGAAATCGACACGATCATGCCGCAAGACCTGATCAACGCCAAACCGGCTGCGGCTGCGGTGCGCGAATTCTTCGGCTCCAGCCAGCTGTCGCAGTTCATGGACCAGACCAACCCGCTGTCCGAAGTGACGCACAAGCGCCGCCTGTCGGCCCTTGGGCCGGGCGGTCTGACCCGTGAACGCGCGGGCTTTGAAGTGCGCGACGTTCACCCGACCCACTATGGCCGGATGTGCCCGATTGAAACGCCCGAAGGCCAAAACATCGGCCTGATCAACAGCTTGGCCACCTTTGCCCGCGTCAACAAGTATGGCTTCATCGAGACGCCGTATCGCAAGGTGATCGACAACAAGGTGACCGACGAGGTTGTCTATATGTCGGCGACCGAAGAAATGCGTCACACGGTGGCGCAGGCCAACGCGGCGCAGGATGCCGAAGGCCGGTTCACCGATGACCTGATTTCCAGCCGGAAAGCCGGCGAATTCATGCTGAACCCGCCGGATGCCATCGACCTGATCGACGTGTCGCCCAAGCAGTTGGTGTCGGTCGCGGCGTCGCTGATTCCGTTCCTGGAAAACGACGACGCCAACCGCGCCCTGATGGGGTCGAACATGCAGCGTCAGGCGGTGCCCTTGCTGCAAGCAGATGCCCCGTTCGTGGGCACCGGCATTGAAGCCGTGGTCGCGCGCGACAGTGGCGCTGCCATCATGGCGCGGCGCTCGGGCGTGATTGACCAGGTTGATGCGACCCGTATCGTCGTGCGTGCCACCGAGATGCTGGACCCGGGCGAGCCGGGCGTTGACATCTATCGTCTGCGCAAGTTCAAGCGGTCAAACCAGTCGTCGTGCATCAACCAGCGTCCGCTGGTCAAGGTGGGTGACCGCGTGGCGCGGGGCGAGGTGATCGCCGATGGCCCCTGCACCGATTTCGGTGAATTGGCCCTTGGCCGGAACGTGGTCGTCGCGTTCATGCCGTGGAACGGCTATAACTACGAAGACAGTATCCTGATCTCTGAGCGGATCCTGAAAGACGACGTGTTCACCTCGATTCACATCGACGAATACGAAGTGGCCGCGCGCGACACCAAGCTGGGGCCGGAAGAGATTACCCGCGACATTCCCAACGTGGGCGAAGAAGCGCTGCGCAACCTGGATGAGGCGGGCATCGTCTATATCGGCGCCGAAGTGCAGCCGGGAGATATTCTGGTCGGCAAGATCACGCCAAAGGGCGAAAGCCCGATGACGCCGGAAGAAAAGCTGCTGCGCGCCATCTTTGGCGAAAAGGCGTCTGATGTGCGCGACACGTCTTTGCGTCTGCCGCCGGGGGCCTATGGCACCATCGTCGAAGTGCGGGTGTTCAACCGGCACGGCGTGGACAAGGACGAACGCGCGCTGCAAATCGAGCGGGAAGAAGTCGAACGTCTGGCCCGCGACCGCGATGACGAATTGGCCATTCTGGAGCGCAACATCTATTCGCGCCTGAAAACGCTGATCCTGGGCAAGACCGCCGTCAAGGGGCCGAAAGGCATCAAGTCGGGGTCGACCATTGACGACGAGTTGTTGGGCACGCTGTCGCGTGGCCAGTGGTGGCAGTTGGCGCTTGGCGAAGAAGCCGAAGCCAAGGATGTCGAAGCCCTGCACGACCAGTTCGAAGCCCAGAAGCGCGCGCTTGAGCACCGCTTTGAGGACAAGGTTGAAAAGGTCCGTCGCGGCGACGATCTGCCCCCCGGCGTGATGAAGATGGTCAAGGTGTTCGTCGCGGTGAAGCGCAAGCTGCAACCGGGCGACAAGATGGCCGGTCGTCACGGCAACAAGGGTGTGGTGTCGAAGGTTGTGCCGATCGAGGACATGCCGTTCCTGGCCGATGGCACCCATGTTGACCTGGTTCTGAACCCGCTGGGCGTGCCCAGCCGGATGAACGTGGGCCAGATTCTGGAAACCCACATGGGTTGGGCCGCCCGCGGCCTGGGCCAGCAGATCGACGAGGCGCTGAAAGAGTATCGCCGCGCCGGTGATCTGACCCCGGTCAAGGAAGCGATGCGCATCGCCTATGGCGATGAGACCTATGACGAGGTCTTTGCCGAGCGTGACGACGATGATCTGATCGAGCTTGCCAGCAACGTCACGCGCGGTGTGCCGATTGCGACGCCGGTGTTCGACGGTGCCAAAGAGGCCGATATCAACGATGCCCTGGTCCGGGCGGGCTTTGATACCTCGGGCCAGTCGGTGGTGTTTGATGGCCGCTCGGGCGAGCAGTTCCAGCGCAAGGTGACGGTGGGCGTGAAATACATGCTCAAGCTGCACCACCTTGTCGATGACAAGCTGCACGCGCGGTCAACCGGGCCTTACAGCCTTGTGACCCAGCAGCCGTTGGGCGGCAAGGCGCAGTTCGGTGGTCAGCGTCTGGGGGAAATGGAGGTCTGGGCGCTGGAAGCCTATGGTGCCGCCTATACCCTGCAAGAGATGCTGACGGTCAAGTCGGATGACGTGGCTGGCCGGACCAAGGTGTATGAATCGATCGTCAAGGGCGAAGACAACTTTGAAGCCGGCGTGCCGGAATCCTTCAACGTTCTGGTCAAAGAAGTCCGTGGCCTCGGCCTTAACATGGAACTCCTGGATGCGGAGGAAGAGTGAGCGTGAATTGGGGTTGACCCCCATCAACGCTTGGCAAGGCGGGGTTCACCCCGCCTTGCACCTTTTCCCCCGCCGCCCCCATTCTTAGGAATTGAAATGAACCAGGAACTGTCAACCAACCCGTTCAATCCGGTTGCCCCGATCAAGACCTTTGACGAAATCAAGATCAGCCTGGCCTCGCCAGAGCGGATCCTGTCGTGGTCGTTCGGTGAGATCAAGAAGCCGGAAACCATCAACTACCGCACGTTCAAGCCGGAACGGGACGGTCTGTTCTGCGCCCGGATCTTTGGCCCGATCAAGGATTACGAATGCCTGTGCGGCAAATACAAGCGCATGAAGTATCGCGGCGTTGTCTGCGAAAAATGCGGCGTTGAAGTCACCTTGCAAAAGGTGCGGCGTGAACGGATGGGCCATATCGAACTGGCCAGCCCGGTCGCGCACATCTGGTTTCTGAAATCGCTGCCATCCCGCATCGGCCTGATGCTGGACATGACGCTGCGCGATCTGGAACGCATCCTTTACTTTGAAAACTACGTCGTCATCGAACCGGGTCTGACCGATCTGACCTATGGTCAGTTGATGACCGAAGAAGAGTTCATGGATGCGCAAGACCAGTATGGCGCTGATGCGTTTACCGCCAATATCGGGGCTGAGGCGATCCGCGAAATGCTGGCGGCGATTGATCTGGAACAGACCGCCGACACGCTGCGCGAAGAGCTGAAAGAAGCCACCGGCGAGTTGAAGCCGAAAAAGATCATCAAGCGTCTTAAGATCGTCGAGAGCTTCCTCGAATCCGGCAACCGCCCGGAATGGATGGTGCTGACCGTTCTGCCGGTGATCCCGCCGGAACTGCGCCCGCTGGTGCCGCTGGATGGGGGCCGGTTTGCCACGTCCGACCTGAACGATCTGTATCGTCGCGTCATCAACCGCAACAACCGTCTGAAGCGGCTGATCGAGCTGCGCGCGCCCGACATCATCGTGCGCAACGAAAAGCGGATGCTGCAAGAAGCGGTCGATGCGCTGTTCGACAACGGCCGCCGCGGCCGCGTCATCACCGGCACCAACAAGCGCCCGCTGAAATCGCTGTCCGACATGCTGAAAGGCAAGCAGGGCCGCTTCCGCCAGAACCTTCTGGGCAAGCGCGTCGATTTCTCGGGTCGTTCGGTCATCGTGACCGGGCCGGAACTGAAGCTGCACCAGTGCGGTCTGCCGAAAAAGATGGCGCTGGAGCTGTTCAAGCCCTTCATCTACAGCCGCTTGGAGGCGAAGGGCCTGTCGTCCACCGTCAAGCAGGCGAAAAAGCTGGTTGAAAAGGAACGTCCCGAGGTTTGGGATATTCTGGATGAGGTGATCCGCGAACATCCGGTGCTGCTGAACCGCGCGCCGACGCTGCACCGTCTGGGCATTCAGGCGTTTGAGCCGATCCTGATCGAGGGCAAGGCGATCCAGCTGCACCCGCTGGTCTGTTCGGCCTTCAACGCCGACTTTGACGGCGACCAGATGGCTGTTCACGTTCCGCTTTCGCTGGAAGCCCAGTTGGAAGCCCGCGTGCTGATGATGTCGACGAACAACGTGCTGTCGCCTGCCAACGGCGCGCCGATCATTGTGCCGTCGCAGGATATGGTGCTGGGCCTTTACTACACCACCATGGAACGCAAGGGCATGAAGGGCGAAGGCATGCTCTTCACCAATGTGGATGAGGTCGAACACGCCCTTGCCGCTGGTGAGGTGCATCTGCACGCCAAGATCGTTGGCCGCATCAAGCAGATTGATGAACATGGCAACGAGATCTGGAAGCGGTTTGACACCACGCCCGGCCGTCTGCGTCTGGGCAACCTGTTGCCGCTGAACGCCAAGGCACCGTTTGATCTGGTCAACCGTCTGTTGCGGAAAAAGGACGTGCAGAACGTCATCGACACCGTCTACCGCTATTGCGGTCAGAAAGAGTCGGTCATTTTCTGCGACCACATCATGACCATGGGCTTCCGCGAGGCGTTCAAGGCCGGGATTTCCTTCGGCAAGGACGACATGCTGATCCCCGACAACAAGTGGACCATCGTCAACGAGGTCCGCGATCAGGTGAAAGAATTCGAACAGCAGTATATGGACGGCCTGATCACCCAGGGCGAAAAGTATAACAAGGTTGTCGATGCCTGGTCCAAGTGCAATGACAAGCTGACCGAAGCCATGATGTCCACCATTTCGGCCCCGCGCTTTGACGCCGATGGCGCCGAGCAGGAACCGAACTCGGTTTACATGATGGCCCACTCGGGTGCCCGGGGTTCGGTTTCCCAGATGAAACAGTTGGGCGGAATGCGCGGCCTGATGTCGAAACCGAACGGCGCGATCATCGAAACGCCGATCATTTCGAACTTCAAGGAAGGTCTGACCGTTCTTGAATACTTCAACTCGACCCACGGCGCCCGCAAGGGCCTGTCGGACACCGCGCTCAAGACCGCAAACTCGGGCTATCTGACCCGTCGTCTGGTGGACGTGGCGCAAGACTGCATCGTGCGGGCGCATGATTGCGGCACCGATCGGGCGATCACGGCACAAGCCGCGGTCAACGACGGTGAAGTGATCCAGACCCTTGCAGATCGGGTTCTGGGCCGTGTGGCAGCCGATGACGTGCTGGTTCCCGGCTCAGACGAGGTGATCGTGGCAGCGGGTGAGCTGATTGATGAACGTCGCGCCGATCTGATTGATCAGGCGGGCGTTGCGGTCATGCGCATCCGCAGCCCGCTGACCTGCGAGGCCGAAGAAGGCGTTTGCGCCATGTGCTATGGGCGCGACCTTGCCCGCGGCACCTTGGTCAACCAGGGGGAAGCGGTCGGCATCATCGCCGCGCAATCCATTGGCGAACCCGGCACGCAGCTGACGATGCGGACGTTCCACATCGGCGGCATCGCGCAAGGTGGCCAGCAGTCGTTCCTTGAAGCCAGCCAAGAGGGCAAGATCGAGTTCCGCAACGCGAACCTGTTGGAGAACGCGAACAAAGAACAGATCGTCATGGGCCGGAACATGTCGATTGCGATCATCGACGAGGCCGGGCAGGAACGCGCGGTTCACAAGATCAGCTACGGCTCCAAGATCCACGTCAAGGATGGGGCCGATGTCAAGCGCGGCACCAAGCTGTTCGAATGGGACCCCTATACCCTGCCGATCATCGCCGAAAAGGGCGGTGTGGCAAAGTTCGTCGATCTGATCTCGGGGATCTCGATCCGCGAAGACACCGACGATGCCACCGGCATGACCCAGCGGATCGTGTCGGACTGGCGTTCCGCGCCCAAGGGCAATGACCTCAAGCCCGAGGTGATTGTGATGGACCCGGCGACAGGCGAACCCGTGCGCGGCGAAAATGGCAACCCGATTTCCTATCCGATGTCGGTGGATGCCATCCTGTCGGTCGAAGACGGTCAGGACATCCGCCCCGGCGACGTGGTGGCGCGTATCCCGCGCGAAGGCGCCAAGACCAAGGACATCACCGGGGGTCTGCCCCGCGTGGCCGAATTGTTCGAAGCCCGTCGCCCGAAAGATCACGCGATCATCGCGGAAATGGATGGCTATGTCCGCTTCGGCAAAGACTACAAGAACAAGCGCCGCATCACCGTGGAACCGGTCGATGAAACGCTGCAAGCGGTTGAATACATGATCCCGAAGGGCAAGCACATTCCGGTTCAGGAAGGTGACTTCGTCCAGAAGGGCGACTACATCATGGACGGCAACCCCGCCCCGCACGACATCTTGCGCATCATGGGGGTCGAGGCGCTGGCGAACTACATGATCGACGAAGTGCAGGACGTGTATCGTCTGCAAGGCGTGAAGATCAACGACAAGCACATCGAAGTCATCGTGCGTCAGATGCTGGTGAAGCTGGAAGTGCTGGACGGCGGCGATACCACGCTGCTGAAGGGCGAGCAGATCGAGAAGATCGAGCTGGACGAAGAAAACCTCAAGGCGCGCAACCGCGGCCTGCGTGAGGCAAAGGCAGAAAAGGTGCTTCTGGGCATCACCAAGGCATCGTTGCAGACCCGGTCGTTCATCTCGGCGGCATCGTTCCAGGAAACCACGCGGGTGCTGACCGAGGCGAGCGTGCAGGGCAAGCGTGACAAACTGGTCGGGTTGAAGGAAAACGTCATCGTCGGCCGGTTGATCCCGGCAGGCACCGGTGGCGCCACCAGCAAGGTCAAGAAGATCGCAGCCGAGCGCGACAGCAACGTGATCGAAGCGCGTCGTGGTGAGGCCGAACAGGCCGCTGCCCTGGCCGCACCGGTGGACGATGTGTTCAACGCGGAAAAGGGCGTGGGCCTTGCGGACCCGTTCGACAGCCGCGACTGATCGGCTGATCTGAAAACCAGGCCCCCGCCGACAGCGATGTTGGCGGGGGCTTTTCTTTTTGCGGCGGCCCCCACCCCACCCCCCCTGCACCATGGGGGAGGGAGGCGCTCTGCTTGTTGACCATGTCCCGTCCACCGTGCTGCGCGACTCCTCTCCCCCTTGTGGGGGTCGGGGCATGCCCCCGACGATGGGGGTGGGGGGCCGCCCGTCGGGACCGCTGAATTGTATCCGTCACATATCTGGACCTTCCCGGCCCGACCGCAGGCGACTAAGCAAATGGCAGGGCAGGAGACAGCGATGCAGCTTTCCGACAACGCACGTGGCGCGGTCTACATGATGGTGGCGATGGCGGCGTTCACGCTGAACGACACCACCATGAAGGCGCTGACCCAGCACGTGCCGCTGTTTCAGGCCATTGCGATGCGCGGTGCGCTGACCTTTTTCGGGCTGATCGGGCTGGCGGCGGTGATGGGGCAGTTGCGGCTGCGGGTGCCGCGCGAGACGGTTGCCGTGCTTGGTCTGCGGTCACTGGGGGAAGTCGTGTCGACCATCCTGTTTCTGGCCGCGTTGATGCAGATGCCCCTGGCCAACCTGTCGGCCATCATGCAGGCCCTGCCCTTGGCGGTGACGCTGGCGGCGGCTTTGGTGTTTGGCGAAACCATCGGCTGGCGGCGGATGACGGCGATCCTGATCGGCTTTGTCGGCGTCTTGATCATCATCCGCCCCGGCCCGGACGGGTTTGATCTTTGGTCGCTGATGGGGCTGGGGGCGGTGGCCTTTGTGGTGGTGCGCGATCTGTCGACGCGCCGCATCAGCCGTGACATGCCTTCGGTGATGGTGGCGGTCTGGGCCTCGGGCGTGGTGGCGCTGATGGGGTTGGCGGGCACCTTCGTGACCGGTTGGGTGGCGGTTGATCCGGTCAATCTGGTGCTGGTGCTGGCGGCGGCGGCGGCGTTGCTGGTGGGCTATCTGTTTTCGGTGATGGTGATGCGGGTCGGTGACATCGGCTTTGTCGCGCCGTTCCGCTATACCGCGCTGCTCTGGGCGCTGCTGCTGGGCTGGCTTGCGTTTGGCACCTTGCCCGATGCCCTGACCCTGATCGGCGCGGCACTTGTGGTGTCCAGCGGCCTGTTTACCCTTTGGCGTGAGCGCAAGCTTCGGGCCGGGCGCGCCTGACCTGCTGTTGACATCACCTGCGACTCCGCCTATACGCCCGCCTACCTGACGTGCGGGGATGCCCCTTGCCGATGGCCCAGAAAGCTTGATGTGGTCACGATCCGGGTTGAAAAGCCCCGATCCTCTGGAAGTCCACCGCGTCATCCCTGATATAGGGATGATTGCGGTTTTGTGTTTTGCGATTCGCGCAAGGCACACGTCGAGAAGCAGTGCCCCAAGGCGTGGGGCGAGTATTGACAGCGTAACACGAGGAACGTGAATGCCGACTATCCAGCAGCTCATCCGCAAACCGCGGGAGCCAAACGTGCGCAAGTCCAAGTCGCAGCACTTGGAATCTTGCCCCCAGAAGCGCGGCGTTTGCACCCGCGTCTACACCACCACCCCGAAAAAGCCGAACTCGGCCATGCGGAAAGTCGCCAAGGTGCGTCTGACCAACAGCTTCGAAGTGATCTGCTACATCCCCGGCGAAAAGCACAATCTTCAGGAACACTCGGTGGTTCTGATCCGCGGCGGCCGTATCAAGGATTTGCCCGGTGTGCGTTACCACATCCTGCGCGGTGTTCTGGATACCCAGGGCGTGAAAGATCGTCGTCAGCGTCGTTCGAAATACGGCGCCAAGCGTCCGAAGTGAGGGGTTAAGATATGTCTCGTCGTCACGCCGCCGAAAAGCGCGAAATCCTGCCCGATGCCAAGTATGGCGATCGGGTTCTGACCAAGTTCATGAACAACCTGATGCTGGACGGAAAGAAATCTGTCGCAGAATCCATCGTTTACGGCGCGCTGACCCGCGTTGAACAGCGCCTGAAGCGCGCCCCCATCGAGGCTTTCCATGAAGCCTTGGACAACGTGAAGCCTTCGGTCGAAGTGCGCTCGCGTCGTGTGGGCGGTGCCACCTATCAGGTTCCCGTCGAAGTGCGCGTCGAGCGTCGTGAAGCCTTGGCCATCCGTTGGCTGATCATCGCGGCCCGCAAGCGCAACGAAAACACCATGGAAGAACGTCTTGCCGCCGAACTGGCGGACGCGGTCAACAACCGCGGCACCGCTGTGAAAAAGCGCGAAGACACCCACAAAATGGCCGACGCTAACAAAGCGTTCAGCCACTACCGCTGGTAAGAGGGCAACATGGCACGCGAGTTTCCGCTGGAGCGCTACCGTAACTTCGGCATCATTGCGCACATCGACGCGGGTAAAACCACGACGACCGAGCGTATCCTGTATTACACAGGCAAGTCGCACAAGATCGGCGAAGTCCATGATGGCGCCGCCACCATGGACTGGATGGAGCAAGAGCAAGAGCGTGGCATCACGATCACATCGGCTGCCACCACCACGTTCTGGGAGCGCACGATTGATCCGGGTCTGGAACATGCGCGCTCGGACAAGTTCCGCTTCAACATCATCGACACCCCCGGACACGTTGACTTCACCATTGAAGTCGAACGCTCGCTGGCCGTGCTGGATGGCGCTGTCGTGCTCTTGGACGGCAACGCCGGTGTGGAACCGCAGACCGAAACCGTGTGGCGTCAGGCTGACCGCTACAAGGTGCCGCGGATCGTGTTCGTCAACAAGATGGACAAGACCGGCGCCGATTTCTTCAACTGCGT
>DYMU01000019.1 GCA_020721445.1 Gemmobacter nectariphilus | reverse complement strand
TCCATCACCCAAGGCGGCTATCGCTTTGACCTTGGGCCGACCATTGTCACCGTGCCGCAGGGCCTGCGCGACCTGTGGGCGCTGTGCGGGCGTGATTTCGACGCCGATGTCACGCTGAAACCGATGGACCCGTTTTACGAGATCCGCTTTGCCGATGGCCAGACCTATGCCGCCCGGCAGGACGAGACCGCGATGGAGGCCGAGGTGTCGCGCGTCGCGCCCGGTGATCTGGCGGGCTATCGCAAGTTCCTGAAAGACTCTGAGGCGCGCTACTGGTTCGGCTACGAAGACCTTGGCCGCCGCTCGATGCACAAGCTGTGGGACACGCTGAAGGTGATCCCGAAGTTTGCGATGATGCGCGCCGACCGGTCGGTGTATGGCCATGCCGCATCGCGTGTGCGCGACGAACACCTGCGCTTTGCGCTGTCGTTCCATCCGCTGTTCATCGGCGGCGATCCGTTTAACGTGACCTCGATGTATATCCTTGTCAGCCATCTGGAAAAAGCGTTTGGCGTGCACTACGCCATGGGTGGCGTGCAGGCGATTGCGCAAGCCATGGTCAAGGTGATCGAAGGCCAGGGCGGCGAGGTGATCGCCAACACCGAGGTTGATGAGATCGTGCTGAAAGACGGTCGCGCGGCGGGGGTGAAACTGCTGTCGGGCGAGGTGCTGCCGGCGGCGGTGGTGGTGTCCAATGCCGATGCGGGCCACACCTATGACCGGCTGATGCGCAACGCGCCGAAAAAGCGCTGGACGCCGGCCAAGCTGAAACGCGCGCGCTGGTCGATGGGCCTGTATGTCTGGTATTTCGGCACCAAGGGCACGAGGCAGATGTGGAAGGACGTGGGCCACCATTCGATCGTCGTCGGGCCGCGCTACCGCGAGCATATCAAGGATATCTTCATTCGCGGCAAGCTGGCCGATGACATGAGCCTGTATGTCCACCGCCCCACCGTCACCGACCCGTCCTGTGCGCCCGAAGGCGATGACACCTTCTATGTGCTGTCGCCGGTGCCGCATCTGGGCCATGACAACGGCGTGAACTGGCAGACCGAGGAAGAGCCTTACCGCCAGAAGATGCTGGCAATGCTGGAAGACCGGCTGTTGCCGGGCCTGTCACAGCATGTGACCGAAAGCCTTGTGTTCACGCCTGAAACCTTCAAGTCGCGCTATCTGTCGCCACTGGGCACCGGGTTCTCGATCGAGCCGCGCATTTTGCAATCGGCATGGTTCCGGCCGCACAATGTGTCCGAAGAAGCGCCGGGCCTGTATCTGGCGGGCGCAGGCACCCATCCGGGCGCAGGCGTGCCGGGGGTTCTGGGCACTGCCGAGGTGCTGGCAACCCTGGTGCCTGATGCGCCAAAGGTGCGCGGTCGCGCTGACGCCCCGACGCGGATGGCGGCAGAATGATCGCACAGCACGACATGCAGGCCTGCCGCGACGCGATCCGCACCGGGTCGCTGTCGTTTCATGCGGCGTCAAAGCTGCTGCCCGTCAGGGTGCGCGACCCGGCCTTGGCGCTGTATGCGTTCTGCCGGGTGGCGGATGACGAGGTGGATGAAGGCCACGACAAGGCAGGCGCTGTGTTGCGCCTGCGCGACCGGCTGGATCTGGTCTATCAGGGCCGCCCGCGCGATGGCTATGCCGACCGGGCCTTTGCTGCGGTGGTTGAAGATTTCGACATGCCGCGCGCCCTGCCCGAAGCCTTGCTGGAAGGCCTGGCCTGGGACGCGATGGGCCAACGCTATGACACGCTGTCGGGTGTGCTGGACTATTCGGCGCGGGTGGCGGCCTCGGTCGGCGCCATGATGTGCGTGCTGATGCGGGTGCGCGATGCCGATGCGCTGGCGCGGGCCTGTGACCTTGGCCTTGCCATGCAACTGACCAACATTTCGCGCGATGTCGGCGAAGATGCCCGCGCAGGGCGGTTGTTCCTGCCGCTGGACTGGCTGCGCGAGGAAGGTGTGGCGCCCGAGCGGTTCCTTGCCGGGCCCGAGGCCTGCCCCGGTGTGCGTCGGGTGACAGCGCGCCTTTTGCAGCATGCCAACAAGCTTTATGCCCGCGCCGAGGCCGGGGTGCCCGCGCTGCCGATGCGCTGTCGGCCCGGCATCTATGCCGCGCGCCATATCTATGACGGGATCGGCGGACAGGTGGCCCGCGCGGGATATGACAGCGTGAACCGCCGCGCCCGGACCGGGCGGGGGGAAAAGCTGGCCTGCCTGATGCGCGCCAGCTTGCGCGCCGCCACCAGCACGGTGATGCCGCGCCCGGCGCTGATCCACGCAAGGCCCGAGCCGGAGGTGGCATTTCTGGTCGAGGCGGCAGCGCGGCGCAAAACCTCGTCCGGCCGGTCCGAGGCGCTGTTGTCGGTGCTGGCGCAGCTTGAAGCGCGCGATCGCGGTCTGGCCTGAACTGGCCTGAACCGGGGACACGAGCGCAGCCCCGGCTTGGCGGCCTGAACAGCCGCGCACGCGCCGGCTTGCCCCCATTCTTTGCGGCGGTCTTGGCGGGGTGGGACGCTTGGCCGCTTGGCCCTGCGCCGCAATCGTCCTATGTAGGGGTGACGAAGCCCTGTGCGAGGATGCGTTCGATGGATTTTCTGCTGTTCTTCACCTATATGGGCGCCTGCGGGGCGGCAGCAACGACCGGCGCGGTCTTCATGCCGGGGGACTGGTACAAAGGCCTGAGCAAGCCGTGGTGGACGCCCAAGGACTGGATGTTTCCGGTGGCGTGGATGATCATGTATGTCTGCATGTCCTGGGCCGCGATGCGGATTGCGCAACTTGCCGGATCGGATGTGCGGGTGGGGCAGGCCTTGGCGCTGTGGTCGGTGCAGATTGCGCTGAACACGCTGTGGACGCCGATCTTCTTTGGTCTGAAGCGGATCGGTGGCGGGTTGATCGTCATCACCCTGCTGTGGCTGGCGGTGGCGGCCACAACTGTGGCGTTTTTCCAGATCGACTGGGTCGCGGGCGCGCTGTTTGCGCCGTATCTGCTGTGGGTCAGCGTTGCCGGGGCGTTGAACCGCAGCGTCTGGGTGCTGAACCCGCGGATGGCGGTGGCGGGCTGAGGCGCGCTCCGCGCGGGAGTATTTTCAAAGCAGCAAGCCGATCCGTGGCGGCAGATCAGTCGGGAAAGGTCCAGCCAACCCGGCGGGGCACCCTGACGGCCAGCATCGGTTTCAGCAGCGGTTGGCGAAAGCGGGTCAGGTCCAGCGCTTCGTGCACACCGACGCTGACCTCGCCGTTCAGCCGGGTTTCGACCAGCGCGCGGGAATAGAACGGCGCATCCAGCATCGCTAGCCGTTGACGGGGCCGGGTGCCCGGATCGGCGCGCGTTTCGCGTTTTACGGCCCAGGGGTTGCGGGCAAAGCGGGTGCGGGGCGGGGCCTCGACCATCCGCACCTCGCCTGTGCTGTCGATTTCCACCGCCAGATCCAGCATGCTGCCATCGCGGCGGGTGGCGTCATAGACGCAAAGCGCGCGGTCTTTCAGCGGAAACCGGCCCCAGGTCCAGAAGTCAAAATCATCCTCCAGCGCGCGGGAGCCGAAATTGGCGTCAAAGTAGCCATGCCCCTGCCAGACGTTGCCTTGGGTCAGGTTGACCGAGATATGGGCGGTGGGCGCAAACGGCCGCCACAGGTGGCGGGCATCGGGGGTCAGCAGCACCTCGGCGGCAGTCACCGCTTGCGGGGTCACGACGATCTGGCCACGCACCGGGGTGACCAGCGGCGGCGCGCCCCATTCGTCGATGTCGATCACCAGCTCGCGCCCGGTCCAGTGCAGTTTCGACGGCCCGACCTCGAACGTGTCGGCGCTGCGGCGCAGGGCAGGGCGGCCCCGGTCGGTCATGGTAAAGCGCCCGCCGGGGCCATAGGTGGCCACGTTGATGCAGACGTGGTTTTCCGGGTCGCGCCTGCCCGACCAGCGATACCACGGTGAAAACACCGACCCTATGAAGCCGATGACCGAGACCGCGCGGGTTCCGTCGTCGCTGACCCCGTCGATATACCACCAGGCATAGCCGTCGGGGCCGACCTCGACCCGGAAATCCGGGCCTGCCTGATCGCCTCGGCCGCGTGCCTCGCGGAGAGGGCCGCCATCGGCACCCCCGCCCCCGGATGCGCACCACCCCCCGCCAGAAACAGACCCGGCAGCGCCGTCGCCGCCCCCGGCCGCTGGAACGCCGCCATCAGCCCCTCGGGCGAGCGGCCGTAGATCGCCCCCTGCGACCCCGGAAACAGGCCCGCCAGCCGGGCGGGCGTGGTCAGGGCCAAAGGCTCGGGCGTCGGGGTGAAGGTCAGGCCGAACTCCTTCAGCCGGGGAAAGGTGCGATTGCGGCATTGGGGTTCCTCGTCGGGGTGGGGCAGCAGGGCAGAGGGGGCGTTCAGGATGATCTCGAATCGCTCCAGCCCGGTTTTTGGGGCGGTGCCCCGGTCTTCGGCACAGATGTAGAGTGTGGGTTTGTCTGGCATCAATCCGCGACCGATCGGGCCGAACTCGGCTCTGGTGTCATCAGAGAAGAAGACGTTGTGATGGATCAGGTCAACACCCTGCGCCCGCGCTGCAAAGGCCCAGACCAGGGCCGACAGGCTGCGCGGGCTGGCAGCTTTGGCGGGCAGGGCGGCGGCGGCGGCATCGCCCAGATGGCCTTCGACCAAGGCACCGGGGTCACCGTTGAACACGCAATACTGGCAGTGCAGCGTGGTGCCGCCTTCGATTTCCACCCCCGTCACGCGTCCCGATTGCCGCACGATGCGGCGGGCGCGGGTGGCATAGCGGAACTGCACCCCCATGCTTTCGGCCAATTGGCCAAGGGCTGCGGCCAGACTGTGCATGCCGCCTTCCACCGCCCAGACGCCTGCCGCCTCGGCCCGCCAGATCAGCGCCAGCACGCCAGGGGAATGGGCGGGGCGCCCGCCGACATAGGTGGCGTAGCGCGCGAACAGTTGCACAAGGCGCGGGTCGCGGAAATGCAGGCGCAGCAGGCGTTCCAGCGTGACGCCGGGCATCAGCGCGGGCCACAGCCGGGGGCTGCGCAGGGCGGCGCGACCGATGGCCGCAAGGTCAGGTTTCGCGGCCCGCATCACCGGGCCATTAAAGGCCGCCAGCAGCCCTTGGGCCAGACGGTCAAAGCGGGCAAAGGCGGCAGCCTCTCGCGCGCCGGCGAAGGCGCCGATCGATTCGACATTCGCCTCGGGCTGGGGGAACAGGTCCAGCGTCGGGCTGCCGGTCCACCAGTGCCGCGCCAGAATGGGCTGCGGCACCAGCCGGATGTGATCGTCAAGCCGTTGGCCGGCAAGGGCAAACAGGTCGTCAAACTCGGCCCGCATGGTCAGCACGGTTGGCCCGGTGTCAACAGGCCCGGCAGCCGAGGGCAGGGCCCGCGCCTTGCCACCCGGCACGCTGGCCGATTCGACCACCGTCACCGACAGCCCCATGGCCGCCAGACGGATGGCCGAGGCCAGCCCACCCATCCCGGCCCCGATCACCACTGCTGTTTCTTGCTGATCCATGGTCATTATCTTGGCTTGGCCTTTCAAATTGTCCAGTCAGAAAGACATGTGTGTGTAAGTTTTAGTTTACACATGACGCAACCGCTGCCACCATGGCAACGCAATCGGCGGAATGAAGGGTGCAGCATGGCACTGGATGGACGGATCGAAGCAGCAATGGCACAGGCCATGGCTTTGGCGCAATCGGGCGACGCCCCGCCCCGGCTGGGGGCAGCGCTGCCCTATTCGGTTTTCCCGGGCGGTGCGCGGATCCGGCCGACCATCCTGATGTCGGTGGCCCTTGCCTGCGGTGATGACCGCCCGGGCCTGACCGATGCGGCGGCGGCGGCGCTGGAGCTGATCCATTGCGCCAGTCTGGTGCATGACGATCTGCCCGCGTTTGACAATTCCGACATCCGGCGCGGCAAGGCCACGGTCCACCGCGCCTTTGGCGAACCGCTTGCGGTGCTGGCGGGTGACAGTCTGATCGTGCTGGCGTTCGAGGTGCTGGCCCGCGCCGGCGATGTGGCGCCCGACCGCGCCCTGCGGCTGGTCCGGCATCTGGCGCAGCGCACCGGCATGCCGTTTGGCATTTGTGCAGGCCAAGGCTGGGAGAGTGAGGCCACGGTCAATCTTGACGCCTATCACCGCGCCAAGACCGGGGCGCTGTTTATCGCCGCCACCCAGATGGGGGCCATTGCCGCCGGTCAGGATGCCGAGCCTTGGGAAGAGCTTGGCGCCCGGATCGGCACCGCGTTTCAGGTGGCCGATGATCTGAAAGACGCGCTGATGGCGCCCGAGGAAATGGGCAAACCGGCGGGGCAGGACGCGGCGCATGGTCGCCCGTCGGCGGTGGCCGAACTGGGGGTCGCGGGGGCGGTGGCCTACCTGAAAGACATTCTGGGCGGCGCGATCGCCTCTATCCCGTCTTGCCCTGGCGAGGCGATGCTGGCGCAGATGGTGCGCGCCTATGCCGAAAAGATGACGCCGGCACGGCTGACGGCTAAGGGGTAAGCCATGGCGGATGTGCCGATGACGGGGGGCAAGCGCGCCAAGGCCGCGGGTCCGGGTTTGCTGACCAAACTGGCAATGTCGCCGCGTTTTCATGCCCTTGCCGAACGCATCCCCGGGTTTCGGGGCAAGGCGCGGGCCGAAGGGCGGGCGCTGTTTGACGTGGTGTCGGGCTTTGTGCAGTCGCAGGCGCTGCTGGCGCTGGTTGAATTGCGGCTGTTGCACCGGCTGGCCGATGGGCCTGCCACCCTTGCTGCGCTGGCGCAGGCATCAGGCGTGCCCGAGGCGCGGCTGACCATCCTGTTGCAGGCCGGGGCGGCGTTGAAGCTGGTGCGTTTTGCGCGCGGCAAGTGGCATCTTGCCCCGCGTGGCGGTGCCTTCCTGACCGTGCCGGGGCTGGAGGCGATGGTGCGCCACCATGATGTGCTCTATCGCGACCTGTCAGACCCGGTGGCGTTCTTTCGCGGCCAGACCACGCCAGAGCTGGCCGGGTTCTGGCCTTACGTCTTTGGCGCGGGCGGGGCTGCCGATCCTGATCTGGCCGCGCGCTACAGCCGGTTGATGGCTGACAGCCAGGGCCTTGTCGCCGCCGATACGCTGCGGCTGGTCGATTTGCGCGGCATCACCCATCTGATGGACGTAGGCGGCGGCACCGGGGCGTTTTTGCGCGCGGTCGCGGCGGCCTATCCGTCGATTCGGCTGACGCTGTTTGATTTGCCCGCCGTGGTGGCCGGGGCGCAGGTGTCGCCGCAGGTAACCATCCATCCCGGCAGCTTTCGCGATGATCCGCTGCCTGGCGGCCACGATGGAATCAGCCTGATTCGGGTGCTTTACGACCATGCTGATTCGACGGTGGCCGCCCTGCTGCGCAAGGTGCATGACGCGCTTCCGCCCGGCGGCCGGCTGATCATTTCCGAGCCGATGTCTGGCGGCGCACAGCCCGATCCGGCCACAGATGTGTACTTTGCAGTTTACACTTTGGCGATGCAAACCGGCCGAACCCGGTCTTTGGCCGAGATTTCGACCCTGCTTCAGGCCGCTGGATACGTGGCCCTGCGCCCCAAGCCGGGACCGCGACCATACGTCACTTCGGCAATCACCGCGGAAAAGCCTGCAAAATAAGGGTGTTGCTGCGTCATTTCGCCGACATCTTCTGTAATCTCACAAAAACATGTCCAATTAAATTGACACTTCGGATTGTAAGTCTAAACTTACAGACACAAGCAAAGACCTGCACGCCGCGACTCTGATGATGGCACTGCAGTAAGGGAGAGTACCAACGTGAGAACCTCTGCTGTCATTCTGTCCGGGCCGCGCGATCTGGGTCTTGGCATGTTGGGCCTGAAGGCCCCGGCAGCGGGCGATCTGGTTGTCGAGGTCAGCCATTCGGGCATTTCGACTGGGACAGAAAAGCTGTTCTGGTCCGGCACGATGCCGCCGTTTCCCGGCATGGGCTATCCGCTGGTTCCCGGCTATGAAAGCTTTGGCGAAGTGGTCGAGGCCGCCCCCGACAGCGGCTTTGCCGTCGGTGACTTCGTGTTCGTGCCGGGTGCCAACTGCTATGAAGATGGCGTCAAGGGCCTGTTCGGCGGGGCCTCGCGGCATCTGGTGACGCAGGCCTCACGCGTGGCGCGGCTGGACCGGGGCATGGGGGCGGAAGGCGCGCTGCTGGCGCTTGCCGCCACCGCCCGCCATGCGCTGGCAGGCTTCAACACAGCACTTCCCGATCTGATCGTGGGCCATGGCACGCTGGGCCGTCTGCTGGCGCGCCTGACCCTTGCTGCCGGTGCGCCGGCGCCGACGGTGTGGGACACCAACCCCGCCCGCCGCGATGGCGCCATCGGCTATGATGTGGTCGACCCCGCGGATGATACCCGCCGCGACTATCGCGCGATCTATGATGCCAGCGGTGCCAAGGGCCTGCTGGACCAGCTGGTGATGCGCCTTGCCAAGGGCGGCGAGGTGGTGCTGGCCGGGTTTTATACCGAGCCCGTGTCCTTCGCCTTCCCGCCCGCCTTCATGAAAGAGGCGCGGTTCCGCATCGCGTCTGAATGGAACGCGGATGACCTGATCGCCACACGCGCCCTGATCGAAAGTGGCGCGCTGTCCCTGTCGGGTCTGATCACCCACACCCGCCCCGCAGCTGACGCAAAGATCGCCTATGAAACGGCCTTTGAAGATGCGTCCTGCCTGAAGATGATCCTCGATTGGAGCGGCCAAGCATGACCCTCGATGTTCCGAACCTGAAAGACTTCGACGCCCGTCTGCGCGCAGAGGCCCATGAAGAGCCGACGCTGGAAATCCCGCAGGGCGAACCCACCAGCAAGACCCAGATCATCGCGATCTATGGCAAGGGCGGCATCGGCAAGTCGTTCACGCTGGCCAACCTGAGCCACATGATGGCCGAAATGGGCAAGCGTGTGCTGCTGATCGGCTGCGACCCGAAATCCGACACCACCAGCCTGTTGTTCGGCGGCAAGGCGTGCCCCACGATCATCGAAACCTCGACCCGCAAGAAGCTGGCCGGCGAAGAGGTCAAGATCGGCGATGTCTGCTTCAAGCGCGGCGGCGTCTTCGCGATGGAACTGGGCGGGCCGGAAGTGGGCCGGGGTTGCGGCGGTCGCGGCATCATCCATGGCTTTGAGCTGCTGGAAAAGCTGGGCTTTCACGACTGGGATTTCGACTATGTCCTGCTGGACTTCCTGGGTGACGTGGTCTGCGGCGGCTTTGGCCTGCCCATTGCCCGCGACATGGCACAAAAGGTGATCCTGGTCGGCTCGAACGACCTGCAATCGCTGTATGTGGCCAACAACGTCTGCTCCGCGGTGGAATATTTCCGCAAGCTGGGCGGAAATGTCGGCATTGCCGGGCTGGTGATCAACAAGGATGACGGCACCGGCGAAGCGGCGGCTTTTGCGGTGGCGGTGAAAATCCCGGTGCTGGCGGCCATTCCGCAAGACGAAGACCTGCGCCGGAAATCGGCCAACTATCAGATTGTCGGCTCTTACGAAAGCCAGTGGGGCCCGATGTTTGCAGGCCTTGCCGAAGCGGTGGGCGTCGCCCCGCCAGTGCGCCCGGCACCGTTGACGCAAGACGAGCTGCTGAACCTGTTCAGCGCCGAGTCGACAGGCAAGGATTTCGTCCTAATCCCGGCAACCGATGCCGACATGCGTGGCAAGTTTGCTGCGGAAAAAGTCTCGCTCGAAGTGGTGTATGACAATGTTTGATCTCGACTCGCTGTCCCTTCTGGAAGAGGCGCTGCGCGATCTGCAGCGCAAGGTTGGCGCAAAATGACCGACAACCGCATCGACAGCGCCGACCTGACCCCGGTGGATATGGGGGGTGTGACAGACGCAGCCGCCGTTCCGTCGCTGGACGGGCTGGGCTGCCATGCGGGGGCCGATCAGATGGCCGCGGCGGCGCGCACGGCGGGCAATTCGGAATTGCTTGACCGTTATGCGCAGGATTACCCGCAAGGCCCGCATGACAAGCCACAATCCATGTGCCCGGCCTTTGGCAGCCTGCGCGTCGGGCTGCGGATGCGGCGCGTGGCCACGGTTTTGTCCGGGTCGGCCTGCTGCGTCTATGGCCTGACCTTTGTGTCGCATTTCTATGGTGCGCGGCGGTCGGTCGGCTATGTGCCCTTCAATTCGGAATCGCTGGTTACTGGCAAGCTGTTCGAAGATATCCGCGACGCGGTGCATGAACTGGCTGACCCGGACCGCTATGATGCGATCGTGGTGACCAACCTGTGCGTGCCCACCGCCAGCGGCGTGCCGCTGCGGCTGTTGCCCAATGAAATCAACGGCGTGCGCATTGTCGGCATTGATGTGCCCGGCTTTGGCGTGCCCACCCATGCCGAGGCCAAGGATGTGCTGGCCGGGGCCATGCTGGCCTATGCGCGGGCCGAGATCATGGCAGGCCCGGTGGCTGCCCCCGCATCTGGCCGGTCAGACCGCCCGACCGTGGCCCTGCTGGGCGAGATGTTTCCCGCCGATCCGATGATGATCGGCGCGATGCTGGCCCCGATGGGTCTGGCCGCCGGCCCGGTCGTGCCCTGCCGCGAATGGCGCGAGCTTTATGCCGCGCTGGACAGCAAGGTGGTGGCAGCGATCCACCCGTTCTACACCGCGTCGGTGCGCGAATTCCAGGCGGCTGGCCGCACTGTTGTGGGTTCGGGTCCGGTTGGCCTTGACGGCACCATGGACTGGTTGAAGAACATCGGCGAAGCCTATGGTGTTGCAGCAGAAAAAGTGACCGCGGCGCAAAACGCCTTTGGCGCTGCCATCAAGGGCGCTCTGGCCGCCAACCCGATCCAGGGCCGCATCACGCTGTCGGGCTATGAGGGCTCGGAACTGCTGGTCGCGCGCCTGCTGATCGAAAGCGGCGCAGACGTGCATTACGTCGGCACCGCCTGCGCCCGGACAGCCTGGAGCGAGTCCGATCGTGTCTGGCTGGCCGACAAGGGCGTGGTCGTCAAGTTCCGCGCATCACTGGAAGACGATTGCGCCGCAATGGAAGCCTTCCACCCCGATCTGGCGATCGGCACCACTCCGGTTGTGCAAAAGGCAAAAGAGCTTGGTATTCCCGCGCTTTACTTCACGAACCTGATTTCCGCGCGCCCCCTGATGGGCCCGGCGGGAGCCGGGTCTTTGGCCCAGGTCATCAACGCGGCGATGGGCAACAAGGCCCGGATGCTGGGCATGAAAGCCTTCTTCGAGGGCGTGGGTACCGGCGATACCTCGGGCATCTGGGAAGGGTCGCCAAACCTGCGCCCCGATTTCCGGGCCGCCCATCAGAAGAAACTCGACAAGCTGGCGAAAGCGGCGAAGGCGGAGGAAATGATATGATCCGCCCCGCTTTCTCTTTCGGAAAATATCCCACGGGGGTGCGGGGGTGTGAAACCCCCGCTGCCGACCTCTGCGCAGGGAGGCCGGCATGCTGATCCAGGATCATGACCGCGCCGGCGGCTACTGGGGGGCAATCTATGCTTTCTGCGCCGTCAAGGGCTTGCAAGTGGTGATCGACGGTCCGGTGGGCTGCGAAAACCTGCCGGTCACATCGGTGCTGCATTACACCGACGCCCTGCCGCCGCATGAATTGCCGATTGTCGTTACCGGCCTTGGCGAAGACGAGATGTCGTCGGGCACCGAGGCGTCGATGGCGCGGGCCTGGAAAACACTCGATCCGGCGCTGCCGGCGGTCGTGGTCACCGGCAGCATTGCCGAGATGATCGGTGGTGGCGTGACGCCTGCGGGCACCAATATCCAGCGGTTCCTGCCGCGCACGATTGACGAAGACCAATGGCAATGCGCTGACCGCGCGATGACGTGGATCTTCACCGAATTTGGCATGACCAAAGGCCGGATGCCGGTTGAGAAAAAGCGCGAGGCCCATGACAAGCCGCGCGTCAACATCCTTGGCCCGATGTATGGCACCTTCAACATGGCGTCGGATCTGTATGAAATCCGCCGCCTCGTCGAAGGCATTGGCGCCGAGGTCAACATGGTGATGCCCCTGGGCGCCCATGTGGCCGAGATGCGCAATCTGGTGAACGCCGACGTCAACATCGTGATGTATCGCGAGTTTGGCCGTGGCCTCGCCGAGGTGCTGGGCAAGCCCTATCTGCAAGCGCCCTTTGGTCTGGAATCGACGACCAAGTTCCTGCGCACCTTGGGCGAGTTGCTGGGGCTGGACCCCGAGCCGTTCATCGAGCGCGAAAAGCACAGCACGCTCAAGCCGTTGTGGGATCTGTGGCGCTCGGTCACGCAGGATTTCTTCGCCACGGCGAATTTCGCCATCGTCGCGAATGAAACCTATGCGCGCGGTGTGCGCAATTATCTTGAGAACGACCTTGGCCTGCCGTGCGCCTTTGCGGTCGCGCGCGTCGCCGGGACCAAGACCAACAACGAAGCAGTGCGTGCGCAACTCAAACAGCACCGCCCGCTGATCGTGATGGGGTCGATCAACGAGAAGATGTATATGGCCGAGTTGAAGGCCGGGCACGGACCTGCGCCGTCTTTCATCGCCGCCAGCTTTCCCGGCGCGGCGATCCGGCGGCACACCGGCACACCGTTCATGGGCTATGCGGGTGCTGTCTGGATCTTGCAAGAAGTGTGCAACGGGCTGTTTGAAGCCCTGTTCCACATCCTGCCGCTGGGCACCGAAATGGACAGCGCCGCCGCCACACCCACCACGCTGCGCCGCGATTTCCCCTGGGATCTCGACGCGCAGGCAGCGCTGGATCGCATCGTGTCGGAACACCCGGTTCTGACCCGGATTTCGGCGGCCAAGTCCTTGCGGGACGCGGCCGAGAAGGCCGCACTCGACCAAGGGGCCGAGCGCGTTGTTGTAGAATTTGTCGAAGCGTTGCGGGGCGATCTTCGCACCCCCGACGCTCAGAAACCTAAGGGAGAGACGGCATGAGTGACCATACCGCCGGCGGCCACGACCATCATGTGCATCGCACGCCTCGGGCCGAGTTTTACATCTACTTCGCGCTGATCTTTGCGGTGGCCATTCCCCTGGCGACCTTTGCCTGGGTCTGGGTTCTGATCACCGAGCAGCGTCTTCCGGTGCATGGGCCGCTGGCCCGCGCCTGGCGCGAAGCCGGGGCGATCACGCCCGCGATTTTCCGGCCCTGAAGTCGCCTGCGCCCGCTGGCCAGATCCAGCTGGGCCGCGATGGGCCACCCCATTCCCCCCGACCCGCAAAAGATGCGGGGCAGGGGGCAAGACTTCGACCCGGCGTGATGCGTCACGGCGGGGAGAAACTCGGAAAGGCACTCCGCCAATCCGTGAACCCGGCCGCAGGGGATGCGGCGTCAGTCTGCCAATCCGGAGGATAGAATGGCTGATAAATCCGACCTGAGCTTCACAGGTCTTACCGACGAGCAGGCGCAAGAACTGCATTCCGTCTACATGAGCGGGCTTTGGCTCTTCTCGGCAGTTGCCGTGGTTGCTCACCTGGCGGTCTTCATCTGGCGCCCTTGGTTCTGAGGAGGATCAAACAATGTCAAAGTTCTACAAAATCTGGCTGATCTTCGACCCCCGTCGCGTCTTTGTGGCACAGGGCGTGTTCCTGTTCCTGCTGGCGGCGATGATTCACCTCGTTCTGCTGTCGAACCCGGCCTACAACTGGCTGGACATCGCAGCAACGAAGTACAACCGCGTGGCAGCGGAGTAATCCTTGCCTCTCTCGCGGGCGGCCCGCATGTCGGGTCGCCCGTGGAAATCCATACCGAATGTCAAGACGGTCCCGCATGGCGCATCCCGCCCATGAAGGGGCTGCCTGCTTAACGCGGAGAGGGAAGCATGGCACTGCTTAGCTTCGAACGAAAATACCGCGTGCCGGGCGGCACGCTTGTCGGCGGGAACCTGTTCGACTTCTGGGTCGGTCCCTTCTACGTCGGCTTCTTTGGTGTCATTGGGTTCTTCTTTGCAGCCCTTGGCACCATCCTGATCTTTTACGGCGCGGCGCTGCAAGGGGTGTGGAACCCCTGGCTGATCTCGATCGCCCCACCGCCGGTTGAAATGGGTCTTGCCGCGGCACCGCTTGCCGATGGCGGACTGTGGCAGGTCATCACGATCTGCGCGACCGGGGCTTTTGTGTCCTGGGCGTTGCGCGAAGTGGAAATCTGCCGGAAGCTGGGCATGGGCTATCATGTGCCCGTGTCTTTCGCCGTGGCCATCTTTGCCTACATCACCCTGGTTGTCATTCGGCCGGTGCTGATGGGGGCTTGGGGTTACGCCTTCCCGTATGGCATCTTTTCGCACCTCGATTGGGTGTCGAACACCGGCTATCAATACGGGAACTTCCACTACAACCCCGTGCACATGATTGCGATCAGCTTCTTCTTCACCACCGCGCTGGCCTTGTCGTTGCACGGTGCGCTGATCCTGTCGGCTGCCAACCCTGAAAAGGGCAAGGAAGTCCGCACCCCTGACCATGAAGACACCTACTTCCGGGATCTGATCGGGTATTCGGTCGGCACCTTGGGTATCCACCGTGTGGGGATGCTGCTGGCGCTGAACGCGGGTTTCTGGTCGGCGATCTGTATCCTTATCTCGGGCACGATCTGGTTTGACCAGTGGGTCGTCTGGTGGGATTGGTGGCTGGAGCTGCCGTGGTGGGCCGACATCGCAGGAGGCGTAAATGGCTGAGTATCAAAACATCTTCACTCAGGTCCAGGTTCGCGCTGAACCCGAGATGGGAATGGTCGAAGATGTGGAGCTGTATAACCGGACCAAATCTGCGGGTCATATCTCGCTGTTGGGCTGGTTCGGGAACGCACAGATCGGGCCGATCTATCTGGGCACGATGGGGGTGATCTCGCTGGTGTCGGGTGCGCTTTGGTTCATGACCGTGGGTGCCTGGTACTGGTATCAGGCGGGGTTGAACCCGGCTGTGTTCCTGCGCGATCTGTTCTGGTTCAGTCTTGAGCCGCCAGCCGAAGAATACGGTCTGGGCTTTGCCCCTCTAGGCGAAGGTGGCTTGTGGATCATCGCCAGCTTCTTCTTGCTGGTGTCGGTTCTGGCCTGGTGGGTGCGCACTTACCTTCGGGCGCAAGCCCTGGGCATGGGCAAGCACACCGCTTGGGCGTTTGCCAGCGCGATCTGGTTGTTCCTGGTGCTGGGCCTGTTCCGTCCGATCCTGATGGGATCGTGGAGCCACGCCGTGCCTTATGGTATCTTCAGCCATCTGGACTGGACCAACCTGTTCTCGCTGACCTATGGCAACCTGTTCTACAACCCGTTCCACGCGCTTTCGATCGCGTTCCTGTATGGCTCGGCCTTGCTGTTTGCCATGCACGGGGCCACGATCCTTGCGGTGTCGCGCTTCGGTGGCGACCGCGAGCTTGAACAAATCGTCGACCGCGGCACTGCCTCGGAACGTGCGGCCTTGTTCTGGCGCTGGACCATGGGCTTCAATGCCACGATGGAAGGGATTCACCGCTGGGCCTGGTGGTTTGCGGTTCTGGTCACGCTGACTGGCGGTATCGGGATCCTGCTGACGGGCACGGTTGTGGACAACTGGTACGTCTGGGCACAGCAGCACGGCTTTGCGCCGTTGCAGTAAGGGGAACGCACATGTCTGACAATCTTTACTACCATGAAAAAAATCCGACGATCCATCTTCGCACTTGGGTCCTTGGGCAGATGGCTTGGGGCGCTTTTCTTGCAGGGATCGTGCTGACCGGGGCCATCGTCTTTATCGCGGTGCTGTACGTGATCGGGCTGTTCTTGCCCGAGGAAAGCCGCAAGACACCCGACCCGATGCCGCGCTCGTCGCTTGAGCAGCCGCTGACGGTCGAAGGCCACGATCTGGCCTGATGCACCCTTGGGCGGGCGGATGTCGCAACGACGCCGCCCGCCCTACCCATTATTCGGGCCACAATGCCGGCCCGGATCCGGGGCGCAACCACAGCCCGGTTCCCTTCCTGTTGGCGACAGGAACCTGGTGCCGTGTGGTCGGACCACACGGCACTTTTTTCCTTCTGACGAAGGGATCACAGCTTTGTGGAGGACGCGAGACCATGAGCGAATTTGCCCACCAACCAACCCCCATTCTTGACCGGGTTTCCGGTCCGGCCGACCTGAAGGCCCTGACTGATGGCGAGCTGAAAAGCCTTGCCGATGAATTGCGGCGCGAGACGATTTCGGTGGTCAGCCAGACCGGCGGGCATCTGGGGTCGTCCTTGGGCGTTGTCGAATTGTCGGTGGCAATCCATGCCGTGTTCAACACGCCGATGGACAAGCTGATCTGGGACGTGGGCCACCAATGCTATCCGCACAAGATTTTGACCGGGCGGCGCGACCGGATGCTGACCTTGCGTCAGGCGGGCGGGCTGTCGGGGTTCACCAAGCGCAGCGAAAGCGAGTATGACCCGTTTGGCGCGGCCCATTCCTCGACTTCGATTTCGGCTGCACTTGGCTTTGCCGTGGGGCGCGAACTGGGCGCGCCGGTGGGCGATACCATCGCGGTGATCGGTGATGGCGCCATCACCGCGGGCATGGCCTATGAGGCGATGAACCACGCAGGCCACCTGAAAACCCGGATGTTCGTGATCCTGAACGACAATGACATGTCGATTGCGCCGCCGGTGGGGGCGCTGCAACGCTATCTGAACGACATTTCCGGCAAAGGCCCGCTGGCCGCGCTGAAGGCGGTGGCCGAAGGGGTGGAATCGCATCTGCCCGGCCCGGTGCGCGATGGCGCGCGGCGGGCACGGCAGATGGTGACCGGCATGCCGGGCGGTGCCACGCTGTTTGAAGAGTTCGGGTTCAGCTACATCGGCCCGGTCGATGGCCATGACATGCCCACCTTGCTTGCCACCTTGCGCGCGGCACGGGCGCGGGCGACGGGGCCGGTTCTGATCCACGCTGTCACCGTCAAGGGCAAGGGCTATGCCCCGGCCGAGGGTGCCGATGACAAGTATCACGGTGTCGCCAAGTTCAACCCGGCGACGGGTGAACAGGTCAAGACCAAGTCCAACGCCCCCAGCTATACCGCCGTATTCGGCCAGCGACTGACCGATGAGGCCGCGCGCGACCCCAAACTGGTGGCGATCACCGCCGCCATGCCGGGGGGCACGGGCCTTGACATCATGGCAAGGCGGTTTCCGGCGCGGGTGTTCGATGTGGGCATCGCCGAACAGCATGGCGTGACCTTTGCCGCGGGGCTGGCCGCCAGCGGCATGAAGCCGTTCTGCGCGATCTACTCCAGCTTTTTGCAACGCGGCTATGATCAGATCGTGCATGACGTGGCGCTGCAAAACCTGCCGGTGCGCTTTGCCATCGACCGGGCCGGGCTGGTGGGGCAGGACGGGGCTACGCATGCGGGGGCCTTTGACATCGGCTTTTTGGCCAACCTGCCCAACATGACGGTGATGGCCGCCGGGGACGAGGCGGAGTTGTGCCACATGATCGCCACCGCGGTGGCGCATGACGCTGGCCCTATCGCCTTTCGCTATCCGCGCGGCGAAGGCATGGGGGTTGAGCTGCCAGACCGCGGGCAGGTGTTGGAGATCGGCAAGGGCCGGGTGTTGCGCGAGGGCACCGAGGTGGCGCTGCTGTCGTTCGGCGCGCATCTGTCTGAGGTCTTGGCCGCCGCCGAGATGCTGGAGGCAGGCGGCATCAGCACGACGGTGGCCGATGCCCGCTTTGCCAAGCCGCTGGATACGGCGCTGATCGACCGGCTGATTGATGGCCACGCCGCGCTGATCACGATTGAACAGGGCAGCACGGGCGGTTTTGGCGCGCTGGTGCTGCACTATCTGGCGGCCAGCGGGCAGTTGGAAAAAGGCCGCGCGATCCGCACCATGGTGTTGCCGGACCGCTTTATTGATCAGGCGGCACCGCGGCAGATGTATGAATGGGCCGGGCTGCAAGAATCAGACATCGTTGCCACCGCCCAGCGGGCGCTGCATCGCGACGATGCCGGACGCGCCTTGCGTCTGGTCTGAACGAAGCGGTCAAAACTGATCCGCCAGCCGCCCTGATCTTGGCCCTTGCAAGATCGGGAAGTTGCGGTCAATTTGCCCGGGGTTCCGGGCTGTTTTGGCCCTGTCGCCATGGGTGGGTTTGGTCGATGTGGGGTCTGGGTGGTGCGCAAGGGGCGCGCCTTGCAAGAAATGCAGTCGCCGTGTGCGCCATGCTGCTGGCGATCACGGTGGCCACGGGGCCGCGCGCCCTGGCAGACCCTATCAGCGTGACCATTGCCGCCGCCGCCCCCGAGGGCGCAGCCCAACGCCCGGTATCATGGTCGGCCACGCCGCTGGACCTGCCACCCGAGGCCGATGTCTTTGCCGCAATGACGATGACCCGCGAACCGGTGACCGGGCCCTGGCAGGTTGCGCTTGAACCGGGGCGCTATCTGATCTCGGGCTTTACCGAGGTCGAGTTGTATGAGCTGGAGGTGACGCTGCCCGATGCGGGGCCCGATGCGGGGCCGGATGCGTGGCCCGATGCGGGCCGCACCATCCTTGTGCCGCTGTTGCAGGTTGAACCGGCGCAGGTCTTTCGCTGCAGCGAAATACCGGGTTGCGACTATACGCATCCCGAAACCGGTCTGTCGCTGACTTTGCCAAATGGCTGGGCGCTGGACATGCCCTATCACGCCGATCTGGGGGGCGGTGAGGTGGCCCCCGAACTTTCGGCCGTGATCTATGAAGACCGGCCGGACGATGCAGCGGCGGTGTGGTTTCTCAATCCGCCGGACTGGATCATGGATGACAACGGCCCCTGCCGCGACGTGGCCATCGGTCCGGTCTGCACCTTCGAGATCTCTGAGCCGGCAGACAACGCCTTTGCCATCATCGCGCCCTCGCTGCGGATTGCGCCGCCAGACCGCCCCTGAACCGCGGCTATTGTCCCACAGTCTGGCGGGCGTGTCACAAGGGGGCATTGCCCCAGTGCCGGTTCTGTGGCATCACAAAAGCCAGTCGAACTAGACCGATGAGTTCAGTCAATGCCCGATTTCCAAGCCCGCCGCATCATGATGGTTGACACGCAGGTGCGCCCGTCGGACGTGACCAAGTTTCCGATCATAGATGCGATGCTGACGGTGCCGCGTGAAACCTATGTTCCGCGCGCGATGCGCGAGGCGGCCTATATGGGCGAAAACCTTGAGTTGCGGGCCGGTCGGGTGATGCTTGAACCCCGCACCCTTGCCAAGATGCTTGAAGCATTGGATATTCAGCCCAATGAACTGGTGCTGGATATCGGCTGTGGCCTTGGCTATTCCAGCGCCGTGGTGGCCCGTCTGGCCGAAGCCGTGGTGGCGGTCGAGGAAGACCACATCATGGCTGCCGAGGCCGAAGCGCTGCTGTCGTCCGAAGCGGTCGACAATGCCGCCGTGATCGTTGCCCCGTTGGCCAAAGGCTCTGCCAAACACGGGCCTTTCGATGTGATCTTGTTGCAAGGCGCGGTCGAGGTGATCCCCGAGGCGCTGCTTGACCAGATGAAGGATGGCGGGCGCGTCGGGGCGATCTTTCAGGACGGCCCGCTTGGCGTGGCACAGATTGGTTACAAGTCGGATGGCAAGGTAAGCTGGCGGTTTGCGTTCAATGCCACGGCACCCTTGTTGCCGGGGTTTGAAGCTCAGCACGGCTTCACGCTGTAAGGCCGGGCTATCTGGCCGAGACGAAACAAGGCCCCTGTGCCGGATGCAAAGGGGATCACGCCAAAGGAGCGTTTCGATGCGGATGATTTTTGCAGCCATGACGATCGCAGTCAGTGTGCTGACCGCGCCTGCTGTATCGGCTGAAACGCTGACCGATGCCTTCATCGCGGCCTATCGCAACTCAAACCTTCTGGACAAGCAGCAGGCCACGCTGCGCGCGGCCGATGAAGACGTGGCCCAAGCCATTGCCACGCTGCGCCCGGTGGTCGATTTTGTCGCGCGTTCCACCTATCAGCGCAGCCAACGGACGGCTGGCGGGGCCTTCAGCGAAGGAACCAACACCACCTTCGATCTGACGGCCAGCCTTGTGTTGCTGGATTTCGGCCGTCGCGCGATCCGCATCGAATTGCTGAAGGAAACCGTGCTGGCCACGCGTGAGTTGCTGCGCAACGAAGAACAGAATGTGCTGTTTGATGCCGTCGATGCCTATGTGAACGTGCAGGTCAAGGGTCAGATCCTGTCGCTGCGCGATTCCAACGTGCGGCTGGTGACGCAGGAATTGCGCGCCGCCCAAGACCGGTTCGATGTGGGCGAAATCACCCGCACAGATGTGTCGATTGCCGAGGCCCGTCTGGCCGCTGCCCGCGCGGGCTTTGCCTCGGCCGAGGGCGATCTGATGATCGCGCGCGAAGCCTACAAGGCCGCGACCGGGTCTTATCCGCGCGCTTTGGCGCGTCTGCCAAAGGGCCCCAGCCTGCCCAAAAGCATGGAGGCGGCGCGCGCGGTTGCCCTGAAGACGCATCCGTCGGTGCTGGCGGCGCAGCGGCGCGTCACCATTGGTGAGCTGAGTGTCGAGGCGGCGAAAGCCGGTTTCCGGCCAACCTTGTCGGCCAATGCCAGTGTCGGCACCAGCGATGCAGGGATTGACGAGCAGACCTTTGGCCTGACCTTCAACCAGAACCTTTATTCCGGCGGCAATCAGGCCTCGGTGCTGCGCAAGGCGATTGCCCAGCGTGACGGGGCGCGCGCCGATCTGGGGCAGGCGGGCGTGACGATTGCCGAGGCGGTTGGCAATGCCTGGGCCGGGTTGCAGATTGCCAATGCGCAGGTGCAGGCCAGCGACCGGCAGATCCGTGCGGCGCAGACCGCCTTTGACGGTGTGCGCGAAGAAGCCAGCCTTGGCGCGCGCACCACGCTGGATGTGCTGAACGCCGAGCAGGAACTGCTTGACGCCCGTCTGACCCGGATCGAGGCCGAGGCGCAGCGTTATGTCGGGGTTTATCGGGTTTTGCAGGCCATGGGTTTGCTGACGGTCGAACACCTTCGGCTTGGCATCCCGACCTACGATCCGGCGGCCTATTACAACGCGGTGAAGAATGCGCCGGTTCATTCGGCCCAGGGCAAGAAACTGGACCGCATTCTTGAAAAACTGAAGTGATCAGGCCGGTGTGGCCACAAAACATGGTGTCGGGATGCAAATCCGAAGGGTGTGCCATGTTCTTGTGAACTTGGTCTTTTGGCAGTAATCTTGTCAAAAGATACGACGGGTTTGGGTTTGGGCGCTGCTGCGCTGAACGCAAGCGTGCCGAAAACAACGGGCAGGGGCGCTATGGCAGAACCGATCAGCAGTTCCGAAATCGAGGATGTGCTGTCCTCTATCCGCCGTTTGGTTTCGCAAGACCTGCGCCCGGCATCGCGCCCCGACCCGACACGGCCACCGGATGCCGAGGCAGAGGCGGGGCATCTGCTGTTGACCCCGGCGTTGCGGATTGTGCCGGCCGACGCCGATGCAGCGGCGCAACCTTCGGTGGATGCACTGGTTCTGGCACCCGAGATGGTGGCCAATCCCGCACAAGCACCCCATGCCAAGGATGAGGTGATTGCGCGTTTGGGGGCCGCGGTTGTCGAGGATGATTGGGAAGCCCCGGAAGGCGATACCGGGCTTTGGGTTCCGGGCGGCGGGCTTGATGCCGCGACTTTTGCGCACCGTCCCCGTCCGGCGCAACCCGGTGCAGCGTCGGGCTTTGATTTTGCCAACCAGCCCTACACGGAATTTCACGGATTTGGCGGCACTGTGTCAGAGCCGGACCTGACGGACATGCTGGCATCCGCGAAGCATCCAAAGGCGGATGCTGTGCCGCCGCGCCGCATGGCGCCGCCGGTGGATGACCGGTCTTGGGCCGACGATGCCGAAGCTGCCGTGAAGGCCGATCTGGCGGCCCACCCGGACGAGGACGAGGTGTTTGATGCCTCCGACCCCGGCATCGCCTTTGACGAAGAGGTGCTGCGCGATCTGGTGCGCGACCTGATCCGCGAAGAGCTTGCGGGCACCTTGGGCGAACGCATCACCCGCAACGTGCGCAAACTGGTGCGGGCCGAAGTGGCGCGTGCCCTTGCCCTGCGCGAGTTTGAATGAACCAAGGCGTGTTGCGAAAAATGAAAAAGCGCCCGCAGGGGCGCTTTTGTCATTCCGGTCCGGGCCGTGGTTTCAGGCGGCTTCGCCCATTTCGGCTTCCAACGCATGGCGACGTTCAGACTCTTCGCGGCTGAGTGCCACACTGGTGCGAATTCCCTTGGACACGAATTCCATCAGGCCCTTGACCACACGTTCATTCGGGTCGATCCCGGCACAGGACAGCACTTCGCGACCATCGCGCGACCGGGCCCAGCGGGCGATCTGCTCTGCACCATTGCCGTACTTCTTGTCATCTGCGATGGCATCGTCCAGCGCAGCCAGAACCACGGCGGCAAAAAGCTTGCGCGCGCGCTGACCCTGTTCATAGTTGAAGGCGGTGCTGTCGATGAAACCGGGCATGATCGCAGTCCTATTCTTGCTCTTGTCTTTTTGGCATTTGGCGAACCTAAACGTTTCGTAACGATTCGGCACCCCATCTTTTGCATTTCTGCCATGCAAAGGGCACATATCTTACGCAAGGGCACACAGTATTTAGTCTGCTTGCCGCCTTGCATTCGGCGATATATAGGTGCGTCGAAATCCTATTCAACCTTTTGTCAAGGTTTTGCCGCAAATGCCCAAGATCAACGGAAATGAAATAAAGCCCGGCATGGTGATTGAACATGACGGCGGCCTGTGGGCGGCGGTCAAGGCCAACCATGTCAAGCCGGGCAAGGGCGGCGCTTTTGCGCAGGTCGAGTTGAAAAACCTGCGTGACGGGCGCAAGCTGAACGAACGCTTCCGCTCGGAAGACAAGGTCGAACAGGTCGAGCTGGAGATGAAGGACCAGCAGTTCCTGTACGAAACCGATGGCCGCCTGACCTTTATGGACAGCGAGACCTATGAGCAGATCGAACTGGACGCCGACCTGCTGGGCGATCGTCGCCCGTTCTTGCAAGACGGCATGACCGTATCGGTGCAGTATTACGGCGAAGAGCCGCTGAACGTGAAGATCCCGCAAAAGGTGCAGTGCCGCGTGGTCGAGACCGAGCCGGTGCAGAACGGCCAGACCGCGTCAAAGTCCTACAAGCCTGCGGTGCTGGACAATGGCGTGCGCATCATGGTGCCACCGTTCATCAACACCGATGAAGACATCATCGTGCACACCGAGTTTCTGGAATATTCCGAACGGGCGTGACGGGTTCAGGGCAGGGCGGTCAGCCGCGCCTGCCCTGCCGTCATCGCTTCCATCCGGTCAAAGCGCACAAACGCAATCGCCTTGCTGCCAGACTGGGTGAACAGCACGCCCGCCTCTTTGTCGCCTGACAGGACCTGCGTGCCAACCGGGGCCACGCCGTCGATGGCAACGGTCACAAGGCCCTTTTTCATCTCGGTCTTGTGCTTCATCCGGGCAGTCACCTCTTGGCCGACATAACAGCCTTTGCGGAAATCGACGCCGTGCAGCCGGTCAAACCCCACCTCCAGCAGATAGCTGTCGTTGGCGATCAATTCGATCCCGGTTTCGGGGATGCAATGGGCGACGCGGATCGCATCCCAGTCGATCTGCGCGGCACCGCCTGCCAAACCGTAGCCGCGCCAGCCAAGGGCTGCGTGGCGCGGGTCGGGCATCGCCCCAGCGGGGGCTGCGCCAAGACCGCGGGTCACGGTCAGGTCGCAGGGCGCAAATTGCACATCGGCCCGCAGCCGATACATCGACAGGCGCTTGATGGTGTCGGCGGCGATGCGGGCCTTGATGTCGATCAGCAGATCATCCGCGCCGGCCCGCTGCACCACAAAGAAGTCGGCCAGATACTTGCCCTGCGGCGTCAACAGCGCCGTCCAGACGATGCCGGGGGCCTTTTGCAGCGCTGTCACATCATTGCTGAGCATGCCTTGCAAAAAGCTGAACCGATCCGCCCCCGTGACCGACCAGACGGCGCGGTCCGCCGCAATTTCCCCGCAGCTTGCATCGGTCATGTCACAGCCTCTTGATCCCTGAATTGCAGAGCGTAAAGGCGGGCGTAAAGCCCGCCCTTGGCCAGCAGCGCGTCATGGGTGCCGACCTCGACCACGCGGCCCTGATCCATCACCACGATCCGGTCGGCATGCCGCACCGTGGCCAGCCGGTGCGCGATCACCAGCGTGGTGCGCCCAGCCGCCGCCGCCTGCATCGCCGTGGCAAGGGCCGCCTCAGAGGCCGCGTCCAGCGCGCTGGTGGCCTCGTCCAGCAGCAGCACCGGGGCATCGAGCAGCAGCGCGCGGGCGATGGCCACACGCTGACGCTGGCCCCCCGACAGGCTGGACCCGCGCGGACCCACGCGCGTGTCCAAACCCTGCGGCAGGTGCGACACGAAGCCCGCCGCCTGCGCCACCGTCAGCGCGTGGTCAATCTGCGCCTGCGCGATCCCCGCACGCCCAAGGGTCAGGTTTTCGCGCAGGCTTTCGTCAAACAGCGCCGCGTCCTGGGTGACCGAGGCAAACAGCCCGCGCTGATCGGCCAGCACCATGTCGGTGGTGGCGATGCCGTCGATCCTGACCACACCCCGCGCCGGGTCTGACAGCCCGGTCAGCAAATGGAAAACGGTCGATTTTCCCGCCCCCGATGGCCCGACCAGCGCCGTCATCTTGCCCGCCTCGGCCACAAAGCTCAGGCCATGCAGCACCGCCGTGTCGCCATAGCCGAAATGCACGTCGCAAAACTCCAGACGCGGCGGCAGGCTGGCGGGCATCGGGCCGGTGGCGGGGCGCTTGTGGCTGGGCGTCATCGCCAGCAGGCTGGCGATACGGTCAAGGCTGGCCGCCCCGATCTGCCACAGCCCGGCCATCTCGCCCAGCCGCCGGATCGGTTGAAAGGTCAGCACCATCGCCGTGAAAAACGCCATGAATTCGCCGGTCGTGCGGGTGCCGTCGGCCACCTCGCGCCCGCCCAACAGCAGCACGGCCAGAAAGCCAAAGCCGGTGATCAGATCGACCAGCGACGGCAGCACCGCCCGCCCCATCGCGGACTTGGTTTCGGCCCGCACGATCCTGTCCAGGATCAGGCCAAAGCGCGCGTTCTGATGCGCCTCCATCCGGTTCAGCTTGACCGACTGGATGCCGTGAAAAATCTCGTCCAGCCGGGTGGCACGCTCGCCCGCCTGATTGCGCAGATGGATCGCCTTGCGCCGCAGATAGCGCCGCAGCACGGCGGCCGGCAGGATCAGCAGGGGCGTGCCAACCACTGCGGCCAGCGTCCAGACCGGGTCAATCGACAGCGCCACGAAAAGCAGCCCGATCAGCGCCACGACATCGCGCCCGACGCCTGTCAACAGCGCGATCCAGATGCCCTGAACCGCCTTGGTGTCGCCCTGCACCCGTTCGATCAGCGCACCGGGGGAATTGTCCTGAAAGAACCGCATGTCCAGCCGCAACAGATGCGCCAGCAGCCCGCTTTGCATCTGTGCCGCCACCTGCTGCGATATGCGCGCTAGCAGAGTTTTTGACACCAGCGACGTGGTAGCGCGCAGTGCAAACAGGCCAAAGATCGCGCCGCCCACCAAGAACAGGGCCGCTTGGCCGCCGCTGTTGAACACCTGGTCGAACAATGGCTCCAGCATATAGGACAGCGCGCCCAGCGTGCTGCCCTCGATCACCATGATGGCAAAGGCCAGTGCCAGCATCGGCGCCTGCGACCGCAGATAGCGGCGCCAGAACCAGCCGATCAGCGCGCGGTCGCCCCGCGCTGCCCCAGGTGGGGGCGGGGCTTCGTCTTGCGGTGCGGTTTTGTGTTCCATGGCCTTGATCTAGCGCGAAAGGACGGGGCGCTGCAATGCCAGGTGCGGCCCGTTGACCTTGCGCTCGTCAGGCCCTAGCGATGGGGGCGCAAGGAAAGGCTGCCTGACATGACGCAATCGAACACCCCCCGCCCCGACCTGTCGCAGGGTCGCCCCTATCTGGCCATTCCCGGCCCGTCGGTGATGCCCGACCGGGTGCTGTCGGCGATGCACCGCCCGGCCCCGAACATCTATGCCGGGGCGCTGCCTGACATGGTGGCCGCGATGTGGCCGGACCTGCGGGCGGTGGCGGGCACGGCGCAGCATGTGGCGGCCTATATCGGCAACGGCCATGCGGTGTGGGAGGCGGCCAATGCCAACATGTTCAGCCGCGGCGATCATGCGCTGGTGCTGGCGACCGGGCGCTTTGGCCTGTCCTGGGCGCACAGTGCCGAAGCCATGGGGGTGCAGGTCGAGGTGATGGATTTCGGCAAATCCAGCCCGGTTGACATGGCGCGGGTCGAGGCGCGCCTGCGCGACGATCGCGCCGGCCGGATCAAGGCCGTGCTGACCACCCATGTCGATACCGCAAGCTCGATTCGCACCGATGTGCCGGGCTTGCGCGCGGCGATGGATGCCGCCCGCCACCCGGCGCTGCTGGCGGTGGATTGCATCGCGTCGCTGGCCTGCGACGAATACCACATGGACGCCTGGGGCGTTGATGTGACGGTGGCGGGCAGCCAGAAGGGGCTGATGACACCGCCCGGCATGGGCTTTGTCTGGTTTTCGGAAAAAGCGCGGCAGGTCTGCGAAACGTCTGATCTGCGCACCCCCTATTGGGACTGGCGCACCCGGGCCGAGCCATCCGAGTTCTGGCAGTATTGGGACGGCACCGCGCCCACGCACCACCTGTTTGGCCTGCGCGAGGCGCTGACCATGCTGCTGCACGAAGAAGGGCTTGAAAACGTGTGGGCAAGGCATGAGGTGCTGGCCCGCAGCGTCTGGGCGGCGTTCGATGCCTGGGGGCAGGGCCATCCGCATATCGGGCTGAACGTGGCCGACCCGGCGCATCGGTCGCGCGCGGTCACGGCGGCGCGCTTTGGCGCCCCCGATGCCACCCGTCTGCGGACCTGGACCGAGACTCAGGCCGGCGTGACGCTGGGCATCGGGCTGGGCATGGCCGCCCCGTCCGATCCCGAATGGCACGGCTATCTGCGGGTGGCGCATATGGGCCATGTCAACGCCCACATGACGCTGGGGGCGCTGGCGGTGATGGAGGCGGGTCTGCTCGCGCTGGACATTCCGCATGGGCCCGGCGCGCTGGACGCCGCCACACGGGTGATCGCAGCGGGCTGACCCGCCCGCCGGTCACTTGCCGTTCTTGGCCAGCCAGTCGGTCATCCAGGCGATTTCGGCCTCTTGGCTGGCGATGATCGCTTCGGCCAGCTTGCGCACCTCGGCGTCCTTGCCGTGTTCCAGCACGATGCGCGCCATGTCGACCGCGCCTTGATGGTGCGGGATCATGCCTGCAATGAAATCGACATCGGCATCGCCGGTAAACGGCACCGCCATGTCGGCGTGCATGCGGGCATTGGCCTCGGCGTAAGCTTTCGTCGCGGCGCTGTCGGTCGCGGCGGCACCTTGGCCGCTGTGGGCTGAATGGTCCATGGTCTGCGCGGCCAGAGGCAGGGCGAGGGCGCCAAGGATGGCGGCAGCAAGCAAGGGTCGGTTCATGATGTCCTCCTGTTGATGCTGCACAGATCACCCCTTGCGCGCCGGCAATGCAAATCACCAATCTGTCAGCCTGCCGATTAAACCGGCTGGCCGGAAATATGCGTCGCTGAAACAGAGTTGTGCGCAGGTGCAGACTTGGCCCTTGGGGGGTTTCGTCTTACTATCACGGAATGAAAACCAGCGCCCCTTCCGCAAGACCGGCCTTGCGTCGCCCCGTTGTCGGGATCATCGGCAACATGAATCTGCTGGATGAAAGCTATCCGGTCCATGCCGGGGGCACGATGAACTCGCAGGCGGTGGCCGAGGTGGCGGGCTGTTTGCCGATCATCATCCCGTCGGACCCGCGCCTTGTGTCGGTCGACGACCTGCTGGGGCTGTGCGACGGCTTTCTGCTGACCGGGGGGAGGCCCAATGTGCACCCCAGCGAATACGGTGCCTCGGAAACCCCGGCCCATGGGGCGTTTGACCGCTGTCGCGATGCGATTACCTTGCCGCTGGTGCGGGCCTGCGTCGAACGCGGCCAACCGATCATCGGCATCTGTCGCGGCTTTCAAGAGGTGAACGTGGCGATGGGGGGCACGCTGCACCCCGAGATCCGCGATCTGCCGGGCCGGATGAACCACCGCATGCCGCCCGATGGATCGCTGGAGGAAAAGTTTGCCCTGCGCCACCCGGTGCGGTTCACGCCGGGCGGGGTGTTTCACCGGCTGATGGGGGCGCAAGAGGTAATGACCAATTCGCTGCACGGCCAAGGCATCGACTGGCCCGGTCCGCGAATCGTGGTGGACGGGTGGGCCCCCGATGGCACGCCCGAGGCGATCTACGTGCAGGGTGCGCCGGGGTTCACCCTGTCGGTGCAATGGCACCCGGAATGGAACGCGGCCGGCGACCCGGTGTCGCGGCCGCTGTTTGCCGCCTTTGGCGCGGCGGCGGCCAGTTGGGCCGCCGGGGTGCGGCCGGCCTTGGCGCGTCTGGGCTGAAACGGCGGCGCGGGCCGAAAGGGCAGAAGCCTCCGGCGGGAGTATTTTTCTAAGCAGCAAATCATCAGGACGCACGCACGCTGCATCGGGTGGGATGCAGCGCCTTGGTCTGTGGGACGATATCTTACGCCTTGGGGCAGACCCCGTTGACCAGCGGCACGGCGCAGGCCGGGGCGGCGGGTGCGGCTGCCGGGGCCGGGGCCGGTGTGACCGAGGGGGGCACCAAGGGGGGCACCGTCAGCGCGGGTGCGGTCACCGCAGCGGGCGCGGCCGGAGCCGCGGGGGCGACAGACCCGACCGTGGGCTGCGTGACTGTCGGCGTTGGGCCGGCAGCCGGCGTCGGCGCAGGGGCCACCGGGGCCGCAGGATCCAGCACCGCGCCGGGTGCAGCGGGCATCGGGCCGTTGAGCGGGGCCGTCACCGCCGCCGGAACCGGCAAGGCGGCCGCGTCTTCGGCTTGCGCCACGGCAGGTGCCGGTTGGAAAGGTTTTTTCTTGACCGGTGCCGGTGGGGGCAGGCTCAGCCCTTTGGGCAGCCGGCCATCGGCGGTCAGCACGATCACCTTGGCGCCATCCGGCACGCGGGAATACAGATCCATCACGTCCTGATTGATCATGCGGATGCAGCCGGACGAGGCGTTCTTGCCGATTGACCACCAGTCGGGCGTGCCGTGGATGCGGTAGCCATAATCGACGCCGTTGGTTGTCAGATACAGCGCCCGCGCGCCCAAGGGGTTGGTCGGGCCGCCGGGCTGGCCCTTTTCCCATTTCGACAGCTCGGGCTTGCGCTCGATCATCTCTTTCGGCGGGGTCCAGGTCGGCCAGGGCCGACGGTTGGTCACCAAGGCCTCGCCCGACCATTGAAATCCCGCCGCGCCGACGGCAATGCCATAGCGGATGGCCTTGTTGTTGCCGGTGATGAAATACAGATGCTTGGAGCCCGGGTTGATCACCACGGTGCCCGGTGCCTCGGTCGAGGGGTAATCGACGACCTGACGCTCGAACTCATCGGGGACTTTTTCGGCGGGCACGGCGGGCACGGCAAAGCCGTTGTCCGAAGTGGCCAGATAGACGCCCGTTGCCGGCACGCTGGCCGCCGCGACTGCGGGTCCGGTTGAGGTGGTCGAGGTGGTCGAGGTGGTTGTTGTGGGCATGCAGGCCGACAGGCTGGCCGTCACGGTAATGGCAAGCAAGGCCCGGTGCATGAAATCTGACATCGTTACAATCCTGAAAATACCGTTCGATCGGCGCAAAGCCCGTGAGTCCCACCGGCCACCATAACGGAGGCAGGAAATGACGTCAAAGCCCCTCCGCGCCCTGATGTCGCATCATGCGGCGTGTTTGCGGGTTTTTTTCCGGCTGCCGGGGCCGACAACGGCGGGTCAGGTTACCTGCGCCCGCGCCCGGAACGCGGGCCGGTCCCAGGCGCGGCTGGCCATGATGTCTGACAGCGCGGCCACCGCACCCGCCACATCGGCGTCGTTGGTGTAAAGCGGGGTAAGGCCAAAGCGCAGGATATCGGGTGCGCGGAAATCGCCGATCACGCCACGCGCGATCAGGGCCTGCATGATGGCATAGCCTTCGGGATGCGACCAGCTGACCTGACTGCCGCGATGGTCTGCCGCGCGCGGCGAGGCAAGGGTCAGGTCGGGGCAGGCGGCCTCGACCCCGGCAATGAAGGCTTCGCACAGCGCCACCGATCTTGCGCGCAGGGCGGCCATGTCGACCGTGTCCCAGATATCAAGGCTGGCCTCCAGGGCTGCCAGTTGCAGCACCGGCGGGGTGCCGACGCGCATCCGCTCAATCCCCGCACCGGGGCGATACTGCGGCTCGAAGGCAAAGGGTGCCGCGTGCCCCAGCCAGCCCGACAGGGCAGGGCGCGTGGTTTCCTGATGGCGGGGGGCCACATAGATGAATGCCGGACCGCCGGGGCCGGAGTTCAGGTACTTATAGGTGCAGCCCACCGCGAAATCGGCCTCGCACCCTGCCAGATCCACCGGATGCGCGCCTGCCGAATGGGCCAGATCCCAGACCACCCGCGCCCCCGCCATATGGGCGCGGGCGGTCAGGTCGGCCATGTCGTGCATCCGGCCGGTGCGGTAATCGACCTGGGTGATCATCAGGACCGCTACACTGTTGTCAATTGCATCGGCCACCTGTTCCGGGGCGACGGTGACAAGACGGGTGCCATTTCCCATGGTCCGGCACAGCCCTTCGGCCATATACAGGTCAGACGGGAAATTGCCGGTGTCGGACAAGATCACCCGGCGGTCGGGCACCAGTTCCAAAGCCGAGGCCAGTGCCTGATAGACCTTGATCGACAGCGTATCGCCCAGCACCACGCTGCCCGCCTCGGCCCCGATCAACCGGGCGATGCGGTCGCCAAGCCGGCTTGGCTGGTCCATCCAGCCAGCCCCGTTCCAGCCCCGGATCAGCATGTCGCCCCATTCGTCGGTTACGCAGGAAGCCACGCGTCCGGCGGCGGCTTTCGGCATTGGCCCCAACGAGTTGCCGTCCAGATAGATCACCCCTTCTGGCAGATGGAACAGGGCGCGGGTGGCGGTGAAATCGGTCATGCGGGCTCCAGCAGCTTTTGTGCCACTTTGCCCAAAGACGCGCCACGCGCAAGCCTGATGCGGCGCGATATCCCGTTGCCAGCCCCCCCCTGTTGGCGCTATCTGAACGCGCTGAATAAGGCCGGGCGGGGGAAGAATGCGAACATTTGGTCTGGCCTTGGCGCTTGGCGCGTCGCTTGTGGCGGGTGCGGCCGGTGCCGACGACCGTGCCGACGATCTGGCCGAGGCAATCATCGGCTACATGGACTTTGCCCCCTATGATGCGGGCGTCATTCTGGCCGACCAGATCACGGCCGATCTGCTGCCTTCGGTACATTTCATCGACACGCGATCAGAGGCCGAGTTTGCGGCGGGGGCGATTGACGGCGCCCGCCACATCGAATGGCGCGAGGTGCCGGGTCGGCTGGACGAGTTGCCGACCGATGGCCTGGTCGTGCTCTATTGCAACACCGGCAGCCTGTCGGCGCAGGCGGCCTTTGCCGCGCGGGTGATGGGGCGTGACAACGTTGTGGTGCTGCAAGGCGGGATTACCGCATGGCAGGCCCGGCCATGAAGCTGTCGCGGCTGATCGACCTGCCGCCGGTCTGGCTGATGGGCACCCTTGCGCTGGTCTGGCTGCTGGACCGGCTGGCACCGCTGAACCTGTTCGGCCCGGCGGGGCAGACGATGGGGACGGCCATGGTGGTCTTCGGGCTGGGGCTGACGGCGATTGCCGGCAGCCAGATGGTTTTGAAGCGCACCACCGTCATTCCGGGCGAACGGCCTTCGGCGCTGGTCACCTCTGGCGTGTTCCGGCTGTCGCGCAATCCGATCTATCTGGCCGATGCGCTGATCTTGGCGGGGGTGATCCTGTACTGGGATGTGCCTTTGGCGGCCCCTTTGGTGTTCGGCTTCATGGTGCTGATCCAACGGCGCTTTATCCTGCCCGAAGAGGCGCTGCTGCGGGACCTGTTTGGTGATGCCTTCACCGACTGGACGCATCGCACCGGGCGCTGGTTCGGCTTGTCGCTGCGGTAGAAATACGCCAAGTTGCCGGAAGAGTTTGAAATATTCTTGCGCGGTGGTATGTGGGCCGCCAGAGATGACCGAAGACTGTCGCGCTGACGCAAGGCGCAGATCAAATCGCGGGGGAGATGCAGTGAAGATCGGGGCACCGAAAGAGATATTCGAGGGCGAACACCGGGTCGCCATGACGCCGGATTCGGCTGTGCAACTGGCAAAGCTTGGCCATAGCTGCCTGATTGAAAGCGGCGCGGGGGCCAAGGCAGGCTTTTCCGATGCCAGCTATGCAAAGGTCGGGGTCGAGGTTGTCGCCTCGGCACAGGCGCTGTTTGACGCCGCCGATGTGGTGGTCAAGGTGCGCGGGCCCGAAGCGGATGAGGCAAAGCTGCTGAAATCGGGCCAGACCCTGATTTCCTTCTTCTGGCCCGCCCAGAACCCCGATTTGCTGGCGCAGATTGCCGCGCAGGGCGCGACCGTTGTGGCCATGGACATGGTGCCGCGCATCAGCCGGGCGCAAAAGATGGACGCGCTGTCGTCGATGGCCAACATCGCAGGCTATCGCGCGGTGATCGAGGCCGGCAACAACTTTGGCCGCTTCTTCACCGGGCAGGTTACAGCAGCGGGCAAGGTGCCCCCTGCCAAGGTGCTGATCGTCGGCGCCGGGGTGGCGGGTCTTGCCGCCATCGGCACCGCGACCAGCCTTGGCGCGATCGTCTATGCCTTTGATGTGCGCCCCGAAGTGTCGGAGCAGATCGAATCGATGGGCGCTAACTTTGTGTTCCTCGAGTTTGACGACAAGCAGGATGGCGCGGCGACGGGCGGCTATGCGGCCCCCTCCAGCCCCGAGTTCCGCGAGGCGCAACTGGCCAAGTTCCGCGAACTCGCGCCCGAGATGGACATCGTGATCACCACCGCCCTGATCCCCGGCAGGCCCGCGCCAAAGCTGTGGACGGCAGATATGGTGCAGATGATGAAGCCGGGATCGGTGATTGTGGACCTTGCCGCCGAACGCGGCGGCAACTGTGACCTGACCGTGCCCGACCAGAAGATCGTGTCCGACAACGGCGTGACGGTTGTGGGCTATACCGATTTCCCCAGCCGGATGGCGGCGCAGGCATCAACGCTTTATTCCACCAATATCAGGCACATGCTGACCGATCTTACACCAAAGAAAGATGGTGTGATCGTCCATAACATGGAAGATGACGTGATCCGGGGGGCCACCGTCACCCGCGACGGGGCCGTGACCTTCCCGCCACCGCCGCCCAAGATCGCCGCGATTGCGGCGGCCAAGCCCAAGCCGAAAGCCGTGGAACTGACCCCGGCTGAAAAGCGCGCGCAGGAAGTCGCCGCCTTCAAGACCCAGACCCGCAATCAGGTGGGGATGCTGGCCATTGGCGGCGCCATCATGCTGGGCCTTGGCCTTGTCGCCCCGGCCAGTTTCATGCAGCACTTCATCGTGTTCGTGCTGGCGGTGTTCATCGGCTTTTCCGTGATCTGGAATGTCAGCCACAGCCTGCACACGCCGCTGATGGCCGTCACCAACGCGATTTCGTCGATCATCATCCTTGGTGCGTTGATGCAGATCGGATCTGGATCTTACCTGATCATCCTGCTGGCGGCGTTGTCGGTTTTCATGGCCGGAATCAATATCTTCGGCGGCTTTCTTGTCACCCGGCGCATGCTTGCCATGTTCCAGAAATCGTAAGGGGATCGGTTGATGGATTACGGATTTACCACGGCCGCCTATGTGGTCGCAGCCATTTTGTTCATCCTGTCGCTGGGCGGGCTGTCGGGTCAGGAAAGTGCCAAGCGCGCGGTCTGGTATGGCATTGCCGGCATGGCGCTGGCGGTTGTCGCCACGCTGATCGGGCCGGGCGCAGGCAATTGGGCGATCTCGGCGGTCATGCTGATCGCTGGCGGCGCGATTGGCTATGTCGTGGCACAGCGCGTGCAGATGACCGAAATGCCGCAGCTTGTGGCGGCGATGCACAGCCTTGTTGGCCTTGCCGCGGTGTTCATCGGCTTCAACACCCATATCGAGATGAGCCGGCTGTTCGGTTTGTCCGAAGAGGCCAGGGCCGCCCTGACCGGCTTTGCCGGCGTGATCGCGCACAAATCACCGGTTGAGATTTCGATCCTGCGGGTGGAAACCTTCCTTGGCGTGTTCATCGGGGCCGTCACCTTCACCGGCTCTGTCATCGCCTTTGGCAAACTGGCGGGCAAGGTGGATGGCAAGGCCAAGAAACTGCCAGGCGGGCATATGCTGAACGCCGGGGCGGCGGCGGTGTCGCTGTTGCTGCTGCTGGTCTATCTGCAAACCGGGTCGTCGATGGCGCTGGTGGTGATGACGCTGGCGGCGTTCTTCATCGGCTATCACCTGATCATGGGCATCGGCGGCGCCGACATGCCGGTGGTGGTGTCGATGCTGAACAGCTATTCCGGCTGGGCGGCAGCGGCCATCGGCTTTTCGCTTGGCAATGACCTTCTGATCGTGGTCGGCGCGCTGGTCGGCTCGTCGGGCGCGATCCTGTCGTATATTATGTGCAAGGCGATGAACCGCAGCTTCATCAGCGTGATCCTTGGCGGTTTTGGCGGCACAACCGGCCCAGCGATGGAGGTCACGGGCGAGCAGATCGTGATTGACGCCGAAGGCGTGGCAGCAGCGTTGAACGATGCCGACAGCATCATCATCATCCCCGGCTATGGCATGGCGGTGGCGCAGGCACAGCAGTCGGTCAGCGAGTTGACGCGCAAGCTGCGCGCGGCGGGCAAGACCGTGCGCTTTGCCATCCACCCCGTCGCAGGGCGTTTGCCGGGGCACATGAACGTGCTGCTGGCCGAAGCCAAGGTGCCCTATGACATCGTGCTGGAAATGGATGAGATCAACGAGGATTTCCCGTCAACCGATGTGGCGATCGTCATCGGGTCAAACGACATCGTCAACCCGGCGGCGCAGGAAGACCCCAACAGCCCCATCGCCGGGATGCCGGTGTTGGAATGCTGGAAGGCCAAGCAGGTGTTCGTGTCCAAGCGCGGGCAGGGCACCGGCTATTCCGGCATCGAGAACCCGTTGTTCTACAAGGAAAATACCCGCATGTTCTATGGTGACGCCAAGAAATCGCTGGATGCCCTTCTGCCGATGATCGACTGACGCGCGGCCCGGCGCGAAAACAGGCAAGGCCCCGGCGCACCCCGCCCGGGGCCTTTGTCATTCGCGCAACAGCCGGGCGGCATACCCATGTATTCCCTCAAAGGTCTTTTCGCCGTCACCGTCTGCGCCTAAGTGAAAGGAAACGTCTGCGAAAGCCCCGCGCCATGCCCATCCTTGCCGATCACCCGCAACGCTATACCATCGTCAACGAACTTCACGCCCGGCCCTTCCCGGCGCTTGAGGTGCCGGGCACGGCGGTCTACCTTGCCATCAAGGAGCCTGTGGACGCGGCCAGCCGTGACCGCAACCTTGACCGTGCGCATCTGGTGGCGCTTTTGAACCGCCACACCGGTAGCCATCCACAACCCGAGGCCACGCACTTCTATGGCGAAATGGGTCGGCATCACCTGAAATGGGAAAGCCATACCGAGTTCGTCACCTATTCCGCCTTCAGCAAAGGCCTGTCGCAGCGCCCGTTTGACCCCGCCGAGGCCGAGATCTTCCCCGAGGAATGGTTGAACGCGGCCCCCGGCAAGCGGCTGTGTTCCGTGCTGATCCGGATCGAACACCTGCCCGATGATGAAACCGAGGCTTTGACCAAGATCGAAGACTGGTTCGTGCCCGAAAGCCTTGCCGTGGCCAAGGTGGTGGATGGCGCGGCGATTGTGGCCGGCGATTTCCGGATCGATCCGTCGGGCCACATGCGCTTTGCGGTGTTCGTGCGGCCCGGCACCTCGTCGCGGCGCGTGGGCCGGATCGTGCAGCGCCTGTGCGAGGTGGAAACCTATCGCGCCATGTCGATGCTGGGTCTGGTCCGGGTGCGCGACCTGAATGCCCGGCTGAACGCGCTGGACCCGCGCCTGTCGGGACTGGTCACCGCACTTGACGGCTCCAGCCGCAGCCCCGAGACGATGCTGCACGACCTGCTGGAAATCTCGGCCGAGTTGGAAAGCCTGGCGGTGAAATACTCGTTCCGCTTTGGGGCCACGGCGGCCTATGAGGCGATTGTGAACCAGCGGATTCAGGTGATGCGCGAGACCCGCATCAATGGCCGCCAGACCTTTGCCGAATTCATGATGCGCCGCTATGACCCGGCCATGCGCACGGTGAAGTCGGCGGAAGGCCGGTTGAACAGCATGGCCGAACGCGCCCAACGCGCGGCCGAACTTCTGCGCACGCGGGTGGATGTCGACCGCTCGGCGCAGAACCAGAAGCTGCTGGAAAGCATGGACAAACGCGCCGATGTGCAGCTGCGCCTGCAACGCACCGTCGAAGGGCTTTCCACCGTGGCGATCAGCTATTACGCGGTATCGCTGGCGGCCTATGTGGTCTATCCGCTGGCCGCCTATCTTGGCGTCAGCAAAGAGCTGATGATGGTCGGGCTGACCCCGCTGGTCATTTTCGGCGTCTGGCTGATGGTGCAGCGGATCAAGCATCATCTGCACTGACGGTGCCCTCTGGCCTGCGTCGAAGCCTCCGGCGGGAGTATTTCAAAAGCAGCAAAGCCAAGGCGGGTCTGTGGCATTGCTGCTTGGAAAATACTCCGGGGGTTTGGGGGCAGAGCCCCCATCCTTGGGGCGACAAACATCCGGCGCGCCAACGCCGGATTCTCATTTGCGTCAAGACTGGCTTATTGCAGCGCCTTGTCGGTGATTTGATGGGTCCAGGCACCCTCGGGGGCCTTCGAGATCACCGGGTCCGAGCCGGGCGACAAGAGCGAGGCGACGGTGCGGTCGTAATCAGCCGGGTCCAGCGCCCCATTTGATCCGGCGGTCAGCTTGGCCACCTCGGACATCATCCGTTTTTGGTGGGTTTCGGTCTGCGCGCCTGTTTCGTCGTTTTCCAGCACGATCATCGCCGCCTCGTCCGCATTGGCTTCGGCGTATTTCCAGCCTTTCATGCTGGCGCGCACGAACTTGACCATCTTGTCTTCGAACGCCTGGTCTTTCAGGCTGTCTTCCAGCACGTAAAGCCCGTCTTCCATGGTGGCCACGCCCTGATCCTGATACTTGAAGGTCACCAGATCGGCCTCGGCGATGCCGGCGTCGATGACCTGCCAGTATTCGTTATAGGTCATGGTCGAGATGCAGGCGGCCTGTTTTTGCAGCAGAGGGTCAACGTTGAAGCCTTGCTTGAGCACGGTGACGCCACCGGCCGAGCCATCGGTTTTCAGGTTCAACTGGCTCATCCACGACAGGAACGGGTATTCGTTGCCGTAAAACCAGACGCCCAGCGTCTTGTCGGCGAAATCGGCAGGGGCGGTGATGCCGGTTTCCTTGAGGCAGGTCAGCATCATGCCCGACGATTTGAACGGCTGCGCGATATTGACCAGCGGCAGGCCCTTTTCGCGGGCGGCAAGGGCAGCGGGCATCCATTCGACGATCACATCGGCACCGCCGCCGGCGATCACCTGTGTTGGTGCGATGTCCGGGCCACCGGGCTTTATGGTGACGTTCAGGCCTTCTTCTTCGTAAAAGCCCTTGGCCGCGGCCACGTAATAGCCCGCGAATTGCGCCTGCGTCACCCATTTGAGTTGCAGCGTGACATCCTGCGCCTGCGCGCCGGTGCCAAGGGCGGCAAAGACGGCGGCAGAGAGAAGCTTCTTCATGCGTAGACCTCCGTGTTGGGCCCCTCTGACGGGGGCGGTTACTTCCGTTGGCTTGGGTGCCAGAACGTCACCCAAGATTCGATCAAGGCGATGACCCCATAAAGCGCCGATCCGGCCAAGGCCGCCACCGCAATTTCGGCCCAGACCATGTCAAGGCCCAGCCGGCCCACCTCGGTGCTGATACGAAAGCCCATGCCGACGATCGGGCTGCCGAAAAACTCGGCAACAATCGCACCGATCAGCGCAAGGGTGGCGGCGATTTTCAGGCCGTTGAAGGCAAAGGGCATCGCCGCGGGCAGGCGCAGCTTGAACAAGGCCTGCCAATAGCTGGCCGACCAGGTGGCCATCAGATCGCGGCTGAGGCGGTCGGTGGCCTGCAACCCCGCCACCATGTTCACCAAAAGCGGAAAGAACACCATCACCACCACCACGGCGGCCTTCGACTGCCAGTCAAAGCCGAACCACATCACCAGCACCGGGGCGAGGCCAACAATCGGCAGCGCCGAGACGAAATTGCCGATCGGCAGCAGGCCCTTTTGCAAAAACGGCGAGCGGTCGATGGCAATGGCGGTGACAAAGGCCGCTACAGCCCCGATGGCAAAGCCCGACAGCGCGCCCTTGATCACGGTCTGCACGAAATCGGCCCAGAGTGTGCCAAGGTTGCCGGCAATCGTGGGGCCAATGATCGACGGCCCCGGCAAGATGACCGCAGGCACGCCAAAGCCGCGCACCAGCCCTTCCCACAGCACCAGCACGGTGATGCCGAACAGCCCCGCCACCATCAGGCGGCCCGCCTGCCGCTGGCCCAGCGGGCTGGCGGCGATGCGGGCATTGACTGCCCATGCCGCCAGCCAGAACAGCACCGCGCCCAGCAGCCAGATCATGCCGGGGCCCCCATCCGAGCCCGCGCCAAGCGCTCGATCAGACCGACCAGCAGGATCAGCCCGCCCGCAAGGATGGCGGCGGCAAACAGCGCCGCCCACATGATCAAGGGCTCGCCAAACTGCGACCCGATCAGCATCCGCGCGCCAAGGCCTTCGATCGCCCCTGTCGGCAATTCGCCGACGATGGTGCCGATCAAGGCCGCCGCGACCACCACCTTCAGCGAGGCAAAGAAATACGGCATCGAAGCGGGCAGCCGCAGCTTTCGGAAGGTCTGCGCATCGGATGCGCCATAGGTGCAGAGCAGGTCTAGCTGCATCGCATCAGGCGCCCGCAAGCCTTTGACCATGCTGACCAGGACCGGAAAGAAAGACAGGTAGGCGGCGATGATGGCCTTGGGGATTTCGCGGTTCTCGACCCCGATCTGGTTGGAAACGGTCAGGATCATCGGGGCCAGCGCCACAATCGGAATGGTCTGGCTGATGATCGCCCAAGGCATCACCGACAACTCCATCACCCGGTAGCGCACGATGGCCATGGCCAGCCCGACCCCCAGCACAATGCCCAAGGCAAAGCCCATCATCGTGCCCCGAAAGGTGACATAGCCATGATAGACAAGGCTGCGCTTTGACGTCACCTTCTGCCCGGCCACGCCTTTCCACAACTCCGCCGCCACCTGATGCGGCGGTGGCAACAGCGGGCGGGTTTGGGTCATGGTCTGCGGAATCACCTCGGCCAAGGTCACGCTGGTGCCCACGCGCTGCGCCTGATCATAAACCCAGGTGGAGTTGAGCCAGACCGCACCGGCATACCACAGCGCCACGATCAGCATCAGCACCGTCAACACCGGCAGGGCACGGGTCATTCGTGCCCTCCCTGCCAGTCAAAGGTGGGCAGCATCACGCCGGTTTTTCCGCTGATTTCATCGGTCACCGTCAATTCGACCCCCATCACCCCGGCCGGATCGCTGGCGACGGGACGAAACCGAAAGTTCAGCGGCATCAGGGTCCAGGCGTCGGCGGTTTTGGCCAGATCGCCCTTGTGACAGATCTTGTTCAGCACAACCTTGCTGCGGCTTCCGTCTGCCATCACGAAGCGCGCCGTGCAGCGCAGCCGCACCATGGTACCACTGGCGGTTTTTAGCCGCTTGTCCGTCCAGAACCCGGCCTCAAGCTGGATCAGGGCCGGTTTTGAAAGTGAGGCAATCACGCCCGTTCCCGCCTCATTGACGATGCGCGCGCCCATACGAAGATCGCGCGAGAACACGATCAGCGCTTCGGGCTTGGCCGTCATCCGCATCGGGGTTTCGGCTCCCGCCGCGCAGGCCAGCAGCAGACTGACGGCAAGTGTCAGGCGTTTAATCATCGCCATGCCCCGCCCTCAGCCCCTCGCGCACACGGTGGGCGATGTCGATGAACTCTTTGCTGTCACGAATATCCAGCGGCCGGTCGCGCGGCAGCGGGCTGTCGATGATGTCGGTAATCCGGCCGGGGCGCGGGCTCATCACCACGATCTTGGTCGACAGATACACCGCCTCGGGGATCGAATGGGTGACAAAGCCGATGGTCTTTTGCGTGCGCGCCCACAGCTTCAGCAACTCCTCGTTCAGCCGGTCCCGCACAATCTCATCCAGCGCCCCAAAGGGTTCGTCCATCAGCAGGATATCGGCATCAAAGGCCAGGGCACGGGCGATGCTGGCGCGTTGCTGCATGCCACCCGAAAGCTGCCAGGGATACCTGGCCGCAAAGCCGGACAGTTCCACCAGCTCTAGCACTTTTCGAACACGCGCTTCCTGATCGGCCTTGGAAAACCCCATGATCTCCAAGGGCAGTTTCACATTTCCTGCAATCGTGCGCCATGGGTACAGACCCGCCGCCTGAAACACATAGCCGTAAGCCCGGCTTTGCCGCGCCTGATCCGGCGTCATGCCATTCACGGTCAGGGTGCCCCCGGTCGGGTGCTCCAAGGCCGCGATACAGCGCAGGAACGTGGTCTTGCCACAGCCCGACGGCCCGATGAACGACACGAACTCGCCCTTGCCGATGGTCAGGTTTACATCCTTCAGCGCATGTACCGGCCCGTCGCCGGTCTGGAACACCAGGTTCAAGCCCTTGGCTTCGATCACGGGTCGGACCGTCGTCTGCGTGTCTTTCATGCCGCTTACACACCCGTCGCCGGAATACCCGTCCGCAAGACAGGGCGTGGCGCGGTCAGGTCTTTCCAGGCACTCAGCGCGCGGTTCACCGCCGGGCGCGCCGCGCGGCCCACAAACTGGCCATGGCCTTCTTGCCCCTTGACCACGCCATCCTCTACCGCCACCCGCCCGCGGGTGAGGGTAAAGCGCGGCAGGCCCTTCACAGCTTTGCCTTCGAACACGTTGTAATCAATGGCGGATTGCTGCGACCCGGCGGCAATGGTCTTGGTCTTTTCCGGGTCCCACACCACCAGATCGGCATCCGCCCCAACCAGCACCGCGCCCTTCTTTGGATAGCAGTTCAGGATCTTGGCAATATTGGTGCTTGTCACCGCCACAAACTCGTTCGGCGTCAATCGCCCGGTGCCCACGCCCGTGGTCCACAGCATCGGCAATCGGTCTTCCAGCCCCCCGGTGCCATTGGGAATCTTGGAAAAATCGCCCAGCCCAAACCGCTTTTGGGCGGTGGTAAAGGCGCAATGATCGGTCGCCACCACCGACAAGGACCCCGACATCAGCCCGGCCCACAGGCTGTCCTGATGCGCCTTGTTGCGGAACGGCGGCGACATCACGCGGCGCGCGGCATGGTCCCAGTCGGGATGAAAATACTCGCTCTCGTCCAGCGTCAGATGCTGGATCAACGGCTCGCCCCAGACCCGCTTGCCCGCGGCCCGCGCCCGGCGAATGGCCTCGTGCGCCTCTTCGCAAGACACATGCACCACATAAAGCGGCACGCCGGCCATGTCGGCAATCATGATGGCGCGGTTGGTGGCCTCGCCCTCCACCTGCGGCGGACGGCTATAGGCATGCGCCTCTGGCCCGGTATTGCCCTCGGCCAGCAACCGGGCGGTCAGTTCCGCCACCACATCGCCGTTTTCGGCATGCACCATCGCCAAGGCGCCAAGTTCCCCGGCGCGGCGGAAACTGGCGAACAACTCATCGTCATTCACCATCAAGGCGCCCTTGTAGGCCAGGAAATGCTTGAAGCTGGTGATGCCAGCCTCAACGCTCAACGCCATGTCCTGCCAGACTTTTTCGCCCCACCAGGTGATCGCCATGTGATAGGAATAATCGCAATGCGCCCGGCCTGACTTGTTGTGCCACATCCGGGCTGCATCCATCAGCCCCTGACCCTGACCCGGCAGCACGAAATCCACCACCATCGTGGTGCCGCCCGCCAGCGCCGCCCGGGTGCCGCTTTCGAAATCATCGCTGGAATAGGTGCCCATGAACGGCATCTCGAGGTGCGTGTGCGGATCAATCCCGCCGGGCATCACGTAGCAGCCGCTGGCATCCAGCACCCTGTCGCCCGACAGCCCGGCTCCAATGGCCACGATCACCCCAGCCTCAACCTTGACATCGGCCGCATAGCTCAGATCCGCCGTGACAACCGTTCCGCCCTTGATCACCGTGCTTGCCATCGTTGCTCTCCCTGACCCGGTTTCCCGGTCTTTCTCTTTCCACAAATATCCCGGGGTCCGGGGCAGCGCCCCGGACGTCTGCTGTCAGGCGACAACCTCTGCCACTTCCAGCACCGCATGCAACAGCACATCCACACTCGCCGCCGCCCATTCGGACGAAATCTCTTCGGCCTCGTTGTGGCTAAGGCCGTCCACGCAAGGGCACATGATCATCACCGTGGGGGCCACGCGGTTGATCCAGCAAGCATCGTGACCCGCGCCGCTGATGATGTCCATATGCGAATATCCCAGCTTTTCAGCCGATTGGCGGACGATCTTCACAAGCCGTTCGTCAAAGGCGGGCGGGTCGAAGAAGCCGACGATCTGCGAGGTGAACTTCACCCCCACCTCGGCGCACAGGCCCGGGGCGCGGGCGGCAAGCTCGGCCACCATTTCCTCCAGTGTCTTCAGAACATGGCTGCGCAGATCGACGGTGAAGACGATCTTTTCGGCAATGATGTTGCGGGTGTTGGGGTAGACGTCGATATGGCCGATGGCCCCCACCGCGTTGGGCTGGCGCTTCATCGCGATCTCGTGGACCAGTTCGGTCACGTTCGCCAGGGCGCGCCCGGCGTTGCGGCGCAGATACATCGGGGTTGATCCGGTGTGCTGGCCCTTGCCGGTCACCGTGCATTCGATCCAGCGCAGTCCCTGGCCGTGGGTGACCACGCCCACCTGCTTGCCCTCGGCCTCCAGAATCGGGCCCTGTTCGATATGCACCTCGAACATCGCGTGCATCTTGCGCGCCCCCACCGGCTCGGGGCCCTTCCAGCCGATCCGCTCCAGCTCATCGCCAAAACGCAGCCCCTTGGCATCGCGGCGGTCATATGCGAAATGCTGGCTCAGCACGCCCGCGAACACGCCCGAGGCCAGCATGGCGGGGGCAAAGCGGGCGCCTTCCTCATTGGTCCAGTTGGTCACCACGATCGGGTGGCGGGTCTTCACGCCAAGGTCGTCCAGGGTGCGGATCACCTCCAGCCCGCCCAGAACCCCCAACACGCCGTCATATTTGCCACCCGTGGGTTGGGTGTCCAGATGGCTGCCGATATAGACCGGCAGCGCCTCGGGGTCGGTCCCGGGGCGGGTGGCGAACATGGTGCCCATCTGGTCCACCGCCATGGTCATGCCCGCAGCCTGACACCAGCGCGCGAACAGATGGCGGCCTTCGCTGTCGGCGTCGGTCAGGGTCTGGCGGTTGTTGCCGCCTGCCACGCCGGGGCCGATCTGCGCCATCTCCATCAGGCTGTCCCACAGCCGTGCGGAATTGATCCGCAGGTTTTCTCCCGGTGCTGGCATTCGTGTGCTCTCCCTGTGGCCCTTGGGTGTCTGTGCACCGCTTGTGGCAACCTGTCGTGCGACCCTAGGGTCAGGGCAAGCGCATCACAACCTGACCATCTGGTCAATATATTTCCCCAAGCGCCGCAGACCGGTGGCGCCCAAGGGTTGCGCAGCACCGGGGCTGAATGTACGAAAATCAGGCACGACCAAGAGTGTTTGACCTTGAAGGCCGCCGAATGGCTGCTGCCGAAGGCCACTGTGTCAAGGCAAGAGGCCGGGCCGCCGAGCCTGCGGTCAGGCGACCGGGGTCCACAGCACATCGTCGATGCGCGGCGCGCCGGTGGCCAGCATCACCAGCCGGTCAAAGCCCATCGCACAGCCGCTGGCTTGCGGCATCCGCGCAAGCGCGGCAAGAAAGTCTTCGTCCAGCGGATAGCGGATCCCGTAGATGCGGGCCTTTTCATCCATTTCGGCGGTAAAGCGGCGGCGCTGTTCGTCTGCGTCGGTCAGTTCGCCAAAGCCGTTGGCCAGTTCCACCCCGCAGGCATAAAGCTCGAACCGCTCGGCCTCACGCCCATCATCGGCGCAGGGGCGGGCCAAGGCGGCCTCGACCACCGGGTAACGGTCCAGCAGCGTGGCGCGGCCCTGGCCAAGCTGCGGCTCGACCCGGTCCGACAGGATGCGGCTGAAGATGTCCGACCAGGTGTCATCGCTTGCCACCCGCAGACCGATGGCTGTGGCCTGCGCGGCCAGCGCGTCGCGTTCGGTGGTGCCGTCGGTTGACAGGGTGGACATGAGGTCAACCCCGGCGTGGCGCTGCATGGCCGCCGCCACCGACAGCCGTTCCGGGGTGGCGAAGGGGTCGCAGGTCATGCCGCGAAACTGCAAGACGCGCGTCGCGCAAGCCGTGGCTGCCGCGCGCAAAAAGGCCGCGCAATCGTGCATCAGGTGGCTGTAGTCCTGGCCTGCGCGATACCATTCCAGCATGGTAAATTCGGGGCTGTGCAGCGCGCCACGTTCGCGGTTGCGCCAGACATGGGCGAAGGCGTGGATGCGGGTTTCCCCCGCGGCCAGCAGCTTTTTCATCGCAAACTCGGGGCTGGTGTGCAGATACATTGGCCGTGCTGTACCATCATTGCCGATGGCGCTGGTGGCAAAGGCGTGCAGATGCGCCTCGTTTCCCGGGCTGATCTGCAACCCGGCGGGGTCCACCTCGGTGAAGTGCTCGGCCGCCAGATGCGCCCGGATCGCCGCCTGAATGCGGCCACGCGCCATCAGCACGGGGCGGCGGTCGGCATGGCGGGCGGGCGTCCACCACGGGCTATCGCTTAATTCCGGCATGATCGCGCCTTCCTTCGATGATTTTGCACAGCTTGCGCTGGAAATTGCCGCGCAGATGCGTTAGGCGCGCATCCAATCCCTGCGGGTGCTAGCGTCCAGCGCCCCAAATCACAAGGAAGACCTGACCGTGAAAGTCATTGCATCGTCCCTTCGCAAGGGCAACGTGGTCGAGATGGACGGCAAGCTTTATGCCGTGCTGAAGGCCGAAAACTTCCACCCCGGCAAGGGCACGCCGACCACCAGTGTCGACATGCGCCGAATCTCCGACGGGGTGAAGGTGGCCGAACGCTGGCGCACCACCGAGATGGTCGAAAAGGCCACGGTGGACGAGCGCGAGTATGATTTCCTTTATGAAGATGGCGAAGGCTATCACTTCATGGAGCCCAACACCTATGAGCAGATTGCCGTGTCGGCCGATGTGGTGGGCGATGACAAGGTGTTCCTGACCGAAGGCATCAAGGTCTACCTGCGCACCTTTGAAGGTGTGGCAATTGCCATCGAACTGCCGCAGCGGGTGCTGGTCGAGATCACCGAGACCGAGCCGGTGGTGAAGGGGCAAACGGCGTCATCGTCCTACAAGCCGGCGATCTGTTCCAACGGGCTGCGCGTCATGGTGCCGCCGCATATCGGGCCGGGCACCCGGGTCGAGATCAACACCGACGACTATTCCTATGTCGGGCGCGCCAAGGACTGATCCGGTTTCAAATCAGGGACCGCAAAGGGCAAGTCCGATCCGGCTTTGCCCTTTTTGGTTTTGCCCGCCTTACCAGCTTTGCAGCGGGCGCAACTGGTGGGTCTTTTTGTGCATATGCGCGCTCATCCGGCCCAGCAGGCTGTCCAGCACCTCGATGCCTTCGAACAGGAATGGCCCCTTGTTCAGCATCACGCATTCGGCGCGGGCTGCCATGGCGGCATCGGTCATCTCGCCGCGCGACGGCACCCCGGTCTTGAGATAGCTTTCCAGCACCTGCGTTGCCCAGATCACCGGCACCTGCGCGGCCTCGCACAGCCACAGCAGTTCTTCCTGCATTTCGGCCAGCCGGGCAAAGCCGATCTCGACCGCCAGATCGCCGCGCGCGATCATCACGGCGGTGGGTTGCCGCCCGGCGGCGCGCACCAGCATGTCGGGAAAATTGCGGATCGCGCGGCGGGTTTCGATCTTCAGGATCAGCCCCACACGGCGCCAGTATTCTGGGCGTTCCTGTGCCAGAGCGTCTTGCAACTGCGCCACATCGTCGGCGTCTTGCACGAAGGAATAGTCGATGGCATCGGCATGACGCGCGACAAAGCGCAGGGTTTCGCGGTCATCGCCGGTAAGCGCGGGCACCTGCACGTCCGAATCGGGGAAGTTGACGCCCTTTTCGGGTTTCAGCTTATAGCCCTTTTCGGTCGGTCCCGCCGTGACGGTGACGACCACGCCCCAAGGCTCGCACCGCTTGACGGACGTTTGCAGCTTGCCATCGTCCAGCGAGATGCGGTGGCCGGTGCCAGCGGCGGCCAGCGCCTCGGACAGGGTGCATTCAATGGCGGGAGTCTTGTGCGGGGCGCGGTCCAACTGACCCGGATAGGTGATTGCCAACTCGTCGCCCACCATCAGGCGCTGGCCATCCTTGCGGGTGTGGCTGGCGCCGGTGCGGATCTTGGGGCCGGGCAGGTCCATCACGATCTTCATGCGCTGTCCGGTGGTGCCCGCCGCTGCTTGGACATGGGCCACCATCTGGCCCCAGACGGCCTCGTCATCATGGGCGCAGTTGATCCGCACCGCCTCGACCCCCAGACCAGCCAGCCGCACGAAGAAGGCCGGGTCGCCCGCGGCCTCGGACGGCAGGGTGACCAGCAGGCGCACGGCGCTGTGCGCCGACAACGGCCCCAGCAGCGCCCCGGCGCGGGCGGCAATGCGGGCTTCGCCGGCAAAGAACTCGGGGTTTGTGCCGGTGGGCGCGGTCCCTGCCTGTGTCGCCGCCGCCAGCAGGTGGCTGACCGCGTCCAATGTTGGCATCACCCGGCTTTCGGCCCGGCCCAAGGAGGACAGCCCGACCGCCATCATCCGGCGTTGCAGATCGCGCAGGTCATGGTGGCGCAGGGCAAGGTAATGGGCAAAGTTTGCGGCGCTGGGGGCAAAGGCGGGGTCTTCGATCCAGTCCTGCCAGCGATGTGCGATCAAGGTCGCATCGGTGGCCACCGTTGCGCGCAGGCTATCCAACTCCTGCGCAAGGGTCGTAAGGGTCAGGTCAGACATGCGGTTTCCCTTTTGGTTTCTGTTTAGGCGGCAAGGATGACACTTGCATGACCTGTGCCCAGCCGAGGGCAGGCTGCGCCCGGATGCGCCGGCCCGCAAGGCCCGTGCCTTCGCTTGGCCCCGTTGTCGTGGCAAGGGTGGGGTGCCAGGCCGGTCTGTGCCGCGAACCAGGTAGGGCTGTGCCGGTCATGCGGGGGTCTTTGCAGGCAAAAGCCAGCCCCCGCACAGTGTTATCGGCACTTCCTCACCTACCATCACCCGCTGCGGCAGCGTTATGATCAGCGGCGGCAGGTCGGGCAGTGGCGGCAGGTCGGGCAGCGGCGGCAGGTCGGGCAGCGGCGGCAGGTCGGGCAGCGGCGGCAGGTTGGGCAGGGCAACGCGCGCTTCCCAGTGATCGCCGCGATAGGCGGTGGACAGCACCGTGGCGGGCGGGCCGTCGCCGCCTGCGCGCAGGTCGGTGGGGCGCAGCAGCACCTGTGCCGGGCCGGGGCTTGCGGTGCCAGTGGCGCGCACCGCAAGCGTCATGCCGTTGGCCAGTTGCACCAAGGCGCGGTTGGGGCTGGCCTCTAGCACCAAAGCGTCCAGCACCACGCCGCGCCCGATAAAGCCGGCGACAAAGGCATTGGCGGGCCGGTCATGCAGGTCTTGCGGGGCGGCGATCTGTTCAAACCGGCCCGCGCGCATCACCGCCACCAGATCGGACAGCGCCATTGCCTCGCGCTGGTCATGGGTGATGAACAGCGTGGTCGCCCCGGCGCGGGCGTGGAAGGCGGCCATTTCGTCCTCCATCGCGGCGCGCAGGTGCGGGTCAAGATTGGCCAGCGGTTCATCCATCAGCACGATGCGGGCACGGGCCGCCAGACAGCGGGCAAGCGCCACCCGCTGGCGCTGTCCGCCCGACAGATCGGCGGGGCGGCGATCCGCAAAGGCGGTCAGGGCCACACTGTCCAGATGGCGTGCCGCCTCGGCGCGGGCGGTGGCCCGGCGCACCCCGGCGGCCTCGATCGGGAAGGCGACATTGCCCAGCACATCCATATGCGGCCACAGCGCATAGGACTGGAACACCACCCCCACGCCGCGTGCCTCGGGCGGCAGGTGCAGGCCGGGCCCGGCCACCATTCGCCCCTCCAGCGCGATCTGGCCGCGGTCCAGCGGCTCCAACCCCGCGATGAGCCGCAGCAGGGTGGATTTGCCACAGCCCGACGGCCCCAGCACGGTGAAAAAGCAGCCCGCCGGTATCTCGGCCGACAGGTCATCGACCGCGCGGGCGGTGCCATAGCGGCGGGTCAGGTTGGCAAGGGTGATCGACATGACTGGCCTTCCTAGTCGCGCCACGGGATGATGCCGGGTGGCAGGCCGCGCCCGATGCGGTGCAAAACCAGCATCAGGGTCAGGGTTGCCAGCACAGATATCACCGACATTGCCGAGGCAAGGGTGGAATAGCCGCCGTCTTCATAGTTGAAGATCACCGTGCCAAGCGTTTCTGTGCCGCGTGTCCATAGAATGGCTGACAGCGTGACTTCGTTCCACGCGGTCAGCATCACCAGCACCGCGCCCGAGGCGGCGGCGGGCGCGATCAGGGCTGCGTCGATGCGCCAAAGCCTGCGCCAGAACCCGGCCCCCGACACCCGTGCTGCATCCTGCAACGCCGGGTCAAGGGCGGCATAGGCCACGCTGACCGGCTTCAGCCCCATCGCCAGAAAGGCCGACAGATACGCCCCCAGAATGATCCAGTGCGTGCCATAGATACTGAAGCCAAGCCCCGGCAAAGGCTTGATAAAGGCGATGATGAAGGCGACCGAGATCACCAGCCCCGGCACCGCGTAGGCGAGTTCGGCCAAGGTTGCCACCCCGCGGGCGCCGCTGCCAAAACGCCCGCGCATCAGGGCGCCCAACCCAAAGGCCAGGGCTGCGACCATGGCCCCGGCGGCCACGGCCAACCCCGCCGAGTTGGCAAAGGCGCGGGCGGTGACGGCCTGGGTAAAGATCACCTCGTGGAAATGGCGCAAGGTTGCGGTGTCGGGGCCCAGCGGCACGCCATAGGTCGGCACCAGCGCGGTCGCCAGCATTGCCAGAAACGGTGCCAGCACGGTCAGCGCCAGCAAAAGCCACACCGCGGCCTCGACCATAGGCCGCGCCCGCCCCAGCGTCAGCCGCAAGGGTTGTTGCGGCGGGCCGATCAGCACCACCGACAAACGGTGCAGCAGCCGAGTCTGTGCCAGCACCGCCAGCAGCGCCATGCCGCCGATCAGGCAGGCCAGCACCGCCAGATCGGCCAGCACCGATGGACCCGAGGATGCCAGCCGTTGCCACATCAACACCGGCAGCGTGACATAGCGCCCCGGTATGCCCAAGAGCGCAGGCACCCCGAAGTTGCCCAGCGCCGAGACAAAGGCCAGCGCGAACCCCGCCAGCAGCGCAGGCAGGGTCAGGGGCAGGATCACCCGGCGCAACAGCCGCAGCGGTGTGGCACCCGACACCCGCGCCGCCTCGGCCAGATCGCGCGGCAGGGCGCGCAGGGCGGCGCGCAGGGTCAGGTAGACGATCGGCACCTGTTGCAGGGCCAGAAGTGCTATCACCCCTTCGCGGGAATACAGCGGGTTGGTGCTGCCCGGGGCCGCAGCCATGCCAAGCGCCCCCAGCAAGACGCTGGACGGCCCCAGCATCTGCATCCAGGCAATCGCCGTCACATGGGCGGGGATCATCATCAGCATCAGAATGGCAAAGGACAGCGCAACGCGACTGCGCAGATCGGTCAGCCCGATCAACAGGCCCAGACCGCCGCCCACCAGCGTGGCAATCGCCGCCGACACCGCGCTGCTTTCCAGACTGTGCCACAGCGCGCGCTGCACCGACCGGCTGGACAGGGCGGTGACAAAGGCATCAATCCCGCCGCCGGTGGCAAACAGCGCAAGCCGCGCCACCGCGCCCAGAGGCAGCACGAACAGCGCCAGTGCCACAAGGCCAAGGGTGGCCAGCAAAAGCGGCTCGCCAAACAGGGCGCGCAGCCCCGACCACCGGGCCGGGGCTGCGCCTGTCTTTTCTGCCATTGTCAGGTCAGCCGCCGAACATCTCGGTAAAGCGGGCCTTGTTCGCGGCCTCATCCGTCAGCGCCTTTGCGGCATCAAACGGCAGGATCTTGATGGTGTCGCGCGCGGGGAAACCTGCGGGCGGGGTGATGCCCGGATGCGCCGGAAGATAGCCCATGTCGGCGGCAAGCTGCTGGCCCGGTTCGGAAATCAGGAAATCAACAAAGGCCTTGGCCGCATCGGGGTTGGTGGTGTTGGACAAGATCGCCACCGGTTCCGACACCGCCGACACGCCTTCGGTCGGGAACACGAACTGGATCGGCGCGCCCTTGGCCGCTTCGCGGATGGCCAGGAAATCAACCAGGAAGCCATAAAGCTTTTCGCCCCCCGCCACCGCCTTCAGCACGCCACCATTGGCGCCATCGGCCACGGCACCCTGCTTGGCCAGCGTCTCATAGAACCCCCAGCCCAGATCGGTGCCGGTCACCGCGACCATGTGGATGGTGGCCGCGCCCGACGCCAGCGGCGACGGCATCATGAAGGCGGCGGTCACCTCGGGGGCCAGCAAATCGGCATAGGACGCGGGCTTGACCGGGGCGGCGGTGTTGTAGACGATGCCGGTGGTGATCAGCTTGGTGGCGAACCAGAACTTGCCCGCGTCCATGATGCCGGGTTCATAGGCCGAGATATCGGCCTCAGGGTGGGCCATCAGCAGACCTTCGGCCTTCAGCCCTTCCATGGTCACCGAATCGGCGATCAGCAGCACGTCGGCCTGCGGGGCACCGGCCTCAAGCTCGGCGCGGAACTTGGCCATGATCTTGGGCGTGCCGTCGCGCACCCAATCGACCGTGACGCCGGGATTGGCCGCCATGAAGGCATCGACCGTCCTTTGCGCGTCTTCGTTCGGCTGCGAGGTATACAGCACCAGCTTGCCCGTCGCCTCGGCATCGGCGGCGGTGGTCAGGGTCAGGGCGGCAAGCGCGGACAGCAGGATGCGGTGCATTTCGGTCTCCGTTGACGGGGTAAGGGCGTTCCTGTCGCTGAGTATCCGCTTCGGGTAACAGTTCCATGATGGCCAAGGCATTTCGTCAGGTTTTCCGGCCCGCCGCTGTCATCGCGGCGTTGTCTTGGGTTCGTCCGGCGGACAGGCCGGCGTGATGACCGGCTGCTGTGATGGCCTTGTGTGCCCCGGCCACCGGGGGGGCAGGGCGGCGACCGCGTGGCGCGCGGGCGCGCTAATCGGTCAGCCGGCCCCACAGATCATAGTCGCCCGCCTCATCCACCGTGACGGTGACCAGATCGCCGGGGGCAAGGCCGTCAAAGCCTTCGTCGATGAACAGGTTGCCGTCGATTTCGGGCGCATCGGCCATGGTGCGGCAGGTGGCGCCGTCTGCGTCCACCTCATCGACGATCACTTGCAGCGTCTGGCCCACCTTGGCGGCCAGCTTCGCCTCGGAAATCGCCTGCGCGCGTTCCATGAAGCGCCCGTAGCGGTCTTGCTTTTCGTCCTCGGGCACATGGTCGGGCAGGGCGTTTGACCGGGCGCCTGCGACGTTTTCATATTGAAAGCATCCGACACGGTCCAGTTGTGCTGCATCCAGCCAGTCCAGCAGGGTCTGGAACTCGGCCTCGGTCTCGCCGGGATATCCGACGATGAAGGTCGAGCGCAGGGTGATGTCGGGGCAGACGCTGCGCCAGGCGGCGATTTCGTCCAGCGTTTTGGCCGCCGCCGCAGGCCGGGCCATCCGGCGCAGAGTGTCGGGGTGGGCGTGCTGAAACGGGATGTCGAGATAGGGCAGGATCAACCCATCGGCCATCAGCGGCACCAGATCGCGCACATGCGGGTAGGGATAGACATAGTGCAGCCGCACCCACGCGCCGAGGCCACCCAGTTCGCGTGCCAGATCGGTGATATGCGCCCGCACCTCGCGCCCCTGCCAGGGCGAGGTGTCGTGCTTGCGGTCCACGCCGTAGGCGCTGGTATCCTGGCTGATCACCAGAAGTTCGCGCACCCCGGCCTGCACCAGCTTTTCCGCCTCGCGCAGCACGGCATGGGCCGGGCGGCTGACCAGCCGCCCCCGCATGTCGGGGATGATGCAGAACTTGCAGGCATGATTGCAGCCTTCGGATATTTTCAGATAGCTGTAGTGCCGGGGCGTCAGCGAAACGCCGGTGGCGGGCAACAGGTCGATGAACGGATCGGGCTTTGGCGGCACGGCGGCGTGGACCGCGTCCAGCACCGCCTCATACTGCTGCGGGCCGGTCACCGCCAGCACACGCGGATGCGCGCCGGTGATATATTGCGGATCGGCCCCCAGACAGCCGGTCACGATCACCCGGCCATTTTCGGCCAAAGCCTCGCCGATGGCGTCCAGACTTTCTGCCTTGGCGCTGTCGAGAAAGCCGCAGGTGTTGACGATCACCGCATCGGCGCCCTTGTAATCGGGGCTGATGGCATAGCCTTCGGCGCGCAGCCGGGTCAGGATGCGTTCACTGTCGACCAGCGCCTTGGGGCAGCCAAGGCTGACCATGCCGATGGTCGGCTGGCCCGGGCGGGCAGGTTCGGAAAAGCTGGCACGCGGCGCCAGATCGGGGCGAAGATGGGGCGGATTTTGCGACATGGGCGGTGGTATATCCGGGTTTGGCGCTTGCGGATAGGGGGGATGGGGCCCTGTCTCACAGGGCGCGCGCGGGGCGAGATGTCGGGTGCCTCCGGCGGGAGTATTTGGCAAGCAGCAATGGCAAGGGGGGTGGGATTTGGGGGGCTGCGATTTGGGGGCTTGCGATCTGGCCGTGGCAGGGCATGGTGCGCTGAAAACGCGGCGCAGGTCGCAGGCAACTTTTGAAGGGGGCACATGTGATGCGCTGGCTGATCCGTTTGGTTCTGGGCGCGCTGGTGCTGGCTTTTCTGGCCGGTGCGGCAGTGATCCTGATCCCCAGCGACAAGATTGCCGGGCTGGCCGCGTCGCGGTTTGCCGAGATCACCGGGCGCAGGTTGCAGATTGACGGGGCGGTGCGGCCGTCGATCTGGCCGGTTCTGGGGGTGCGGACCGGGGCGGTCACCATCAGCAACGCCGACTGGTCGGACGCAGGGCCGATGCTGAGCGCGCAAAGCCTGAGCATTTCGCTGGACATGGCGGCGCTGATCGCCGGGGATGTCAAGATCACCGGCATCCGTGCCGAAGCGCCAGAGGTGATCTTGGAGCGGGCGCGGGACGGGCGCGAAAACTGGGTGTTTGGCGGCACGGGCGGCGGCACGGCGGCACCGGGTATGGCGGCACCGAGTATGGCGGGAGAGGGCACGCCGTTCACCCTTGATCTGGCCGAGATCAGCGGCGGCAGCTTTGCCTTTGTCGACCACGGCACCGGCAGTCGCACCAGCCTTACGGGAATCGACGGCACACTGCGCATCCCGGCCTTTGCCGGCAGGGCCGAGGTGGATTTCACTGCGGTGCGCCATGGCCAGGCCTTTGCCGCCAAGGCCGTGATCGCCGAATTTGCGCCGTTTCTGGAAGGCCGCGTGGTGGGGCTGGACGCCACCCTGACCGCGGGCGATGCGCAGGTTGCCTTTGCGGGCCGGGCCGGGTGGAACCCGATGTCTGCCGATGGCGAGGTGACAGCGGATCTGGGCGATCTGGCGGCTATCACGAGGCTGGCCGGGGTGACAAGGCCTGATCTGCCACCGGGGCTGGGGGCGCAGGGCGTTTCGGTCAAGGGTCAGATGACGCTGACCGACGCCCTGAGCCTGCATCTGCGCGGCGGCGTGGTGGGGCTGGACAGCAACCGGCTGGGCGTTGAGGCCGACCTGACCACGGCGGGCGATCGACCGAAGTTGTCGGCGCAGGTCAGTGCCGGGGCGCTTGCCCTGGCGCAGGCGGTGGCCGGGCAGGGCGGGGCCATCGGTGGTGGCGCACGCGGCGGCACGCAGGCGGCGGGCTGGCCGACCGAGCGGATTGATGTCTCGGCGCTGGGGCTGATGGATGCCACGGTGGCGCTGACGGCGGACAGTGTGGACCTTGGGCTGGCACGGCTGGGTGCGACGCGGCTGCTGATGACCAATGATCGCGGCCGCGCGGTGTTCGATCTGCGCCAGATCGCGGCCTATCAGGGCACTGTCACCGGGCAATTCGTGGTCAACAGCCGGGGCGGGCTGTCGGTGGGGGGGGATCTGCGCCTGTCGGATCTGGCGATGCAGCCCTTGCTGACCGATCTGGGCGGCTTTGACCGGCTGATCGGCCGCGGAGATCTGACGTTGACGTTTCTGGGGGTGGGGGCGTCGGTGGATGCCATCGCGCGGTCGCTGTCAGGTTCGGGCCGGGTCAGCCTTGGCAAGGGCGAATTGCGCGGGCTGGATATTGCCGGGATGCTGCGGACCCTTGACGCGGGCTTTGTCGGGGAGGGCCAGAAGACGATTTTTGACGCCATCACCGCCGGTTTTTCCATCGACAAGGGCGTGTTGTCGAATGACGATCTGGCGTTCAAGGCGCCTTACGTCACAGCGACGGGGGCTGGCCGCATCGGCATTGGCGCACGCACGCTGGAGTACCGCTTGCGCCCGACCGCGCTGGCCGCGGTGGACGGCAGCGGCGGCGTGATGGTGCCCTTGCTGATCCGCGGCACCTGGGCCAACCCGAAGTTCCAGCTTGATCTGGAAAGCCTTGCGCGTGAGCGCTTCGAAGAACAGGCCAAGGCGATGGAGGCCCGCGCCCGCGCCGAGGCCAAAGCGGCCGAAGCCCGCGCCAAGGCAGAGGTGGAGCAAAAGCTGCAAGAGGAGTTGGGGATCACCCGGCAAGACGGCGAAAGTCTGGAAGACGCCGCCCGACGCGGCGCGCAAGAGGCGCTGGAGGCCGAGGCCGCGCGGGCGTTGAACCGGCTGTTGGGCGGCAACTGAGCGGGCGGCATGACAAAGGGGCGGCCCCGATGGACCGCCCCCGTCGCAAGCGTGCTGTGGTTCTTACTTGACCATCGAATCCGGGCGCGGCGTGCTGGCGGTTTCCACCGGCAGGACCGGAACCGTGATTTGCGGCACCGTGCCGGTCAGGCTTTCGAGGAATGCCACCACTTGCGTGGTTTCTTCCGGCGTCAGCTCTTCGCCCAACTGGCTTTCGGCCATGATCGTCACCGCAACCGACAGATCCCAGACCTTGCCCGAGTGGAAGTAGGGCGCGGTCAGCGCGATATTGCGCAGCGGTGCGGCGCGGAAAACGTATTCATCATCTGCGGTTTCGGTCACGGCAAAGCGGCCCTTGTCGCCCACGGGCAGAATGTCCGATCCGGGCTTTTCGATCAGGCCAAAGGGATAATAGCCGTGGCCGCCGACGTTCACGCCCGCGTGGCAGGCCGAACAGCCCTTGTCCATGAACAGCGTCAGACCGGCCTTTGCATCTTCGGTCATCGCGGCATCGTCACCGTTCATCCAGGCATCAAACGGTGCCGGGGTGATCAGCGTGGCCTCGAAGGCTTCGATCGCGCGTGCCATGTTGTCAAAGCTGACCGGAGCCGCTTCGCCCGGGAAGGCATCGGTGAACCAGGTCACATATTGCGGCATCGAGGTCAGCGTGGCTTCGACCTGAGCCGGCGTGTTGGCCATTTCGACCCCGGCCTGGATCGGGCCCTTGGCCTGCGCGGCAAGGTCTGCGGCGCGGCCATCCCAGAACTGCGCCTCGTTCAGCACCGCGTTCAGCACGGTGGGCGAATTGCGCGGGCCAGCCTGCCAGCCATGGCCGACCGAGGTTTCCATGTTGTCATCACCGCCTGTGGACAGGTTGTGGCACGAGGCGCAGGAAAACACGCCGGACGCCGACAGGCGGGGGTCAAAGAACAGGGCCTTGCCCAGTTCGATCTTTTCGGCAGTGATCGGGTTGTCCTTCACGGCCGGAATTGTCGACGGCAGCGGCTTGAAGGTTTCCAACGCAAGATCGCGAAGGTCATCGGCCAGCACCGGGCCAGCAAGGGCCGAGGTGACAAGGGCAAGGACAAGAGTATGGCGCATCGCTTTTTTCTCCAAAGTCATACGGCAGCCCATACGCGTCTAGCCCAGCCCGACCCGGCCTTCCGTGATTTAGATCAATTCTAAATTACCGGCGGGAAATGCATCTTTTGAACTGGACCGCGGCAAAAAGCAAAAAGGACGACCGAAGCCGTCCTCTTGTCGTCACGGCGCGGATCAACAGGTCAGCGGCGGCGGTCGCGCCGCGCGCTCATCGGCTGGAAGGCCACGCCGACATGCGCTTCGCAATAGGGTTTTCCGGGCAGCGATGGCAGACCGCAGAACCAGAAATCCTCGGTCGCCGGGTCGCCGATCGGCCATTTGCAGGTCCGCTCGGTCAATTCCATCAGGGTCAGTTTCTTGGCGTGCTTTTCAACCTCGCGCACCGAAGCCAGCGCCTCGGGGCTGATCTCATTGGCCGAAGGCTGTGGCGGCAACGGCTGTCCGGCAGGCACAATCGCCTTGCGCAACGGCAAGGGGGTGATGTTCGTCGCAGCGGCGGGCGCGGCCGGTGCGGGCCTTTCCACCGGCGCGGGCTCAGGGCTGGCCGCCACCGGCTCGGGGCGGGGTTCGGGCGCGGGTCTGGCGGCAGGCTCGGGCTTGGCCGCCACGACCGGGGCATCGTCCTCGGCCTCGTCCTTGCCATTGCCGACCCGATTCGACAGCCCCAGCCGATGCACCTTGCC
>DYMU01000033.1 GCA_020721445.1 Gemmobacter nectariphilus | reverse complement strand
GAAAATGGCCGCGTAAGTTCTACGAATGCACCCCGTTAAGAATGGGGGGATTACCCGGTTCGGTCATTCCGGCCAGCGCCGTTGCGCGGATGGCCTTCCAGCGCCTTTACGCCGGCACATTTGTCAATCCGGCGGAATGATCTTGCCGATCAGACGTTGTCGACCCACATCCTTGGGACAGGCGGGGTATTGATGCATCGTAAAAATCGTTCGTTCCTTCTTGGCTTGGGCATCTGGGTTCTGCTGGCATGGGTCGTGGGGCCAATGATCGTGGCAGGCACGCCCGCAGGGTCATGGACAGCGGCACTTGCGGATGACGATGACGATGGCGGGGACGATGGCGGGGGCGGGGGCGACGATAATGATGACAGGTCGTCGTCATCGGATCGCGTCGATGACGGGCGCGACTACCGGCGCGATGACCGCGCGCAGGCGCAGACCGGCAGGCCGGGCACCCGACGCCGCGCACAACCACCGGCCCCGATGCCTGACTTTGCGCCGGAAATCGTGGTCAGCGATCTGTCGGCCACAGACCTGACCACGCTGGTGGCGGAGGGCTTTGTGCTGATCGAGCGGCGCACGATCACCACGCTTGCCATTACGCTGGACCGCCTTGCCGCACCGCGCGCGGTGTCGTTGCAGGCAGCACGGGACAGGGTGCGGCAACTGCCCAGCGGCGGCGATGCCGATTTCAACCACTTCTATCGCAGCACACAGGTTGCGGCTTCGCAAAGCCTGGCATCCGATGGGTCTTGTGATCATGAAAACTGCGCTGCCTGGACCATGATCGGCTGGACCGAAACCCCGGCGGGGGCCGCGGGCTGCCCGGTCACCACCCTGATCGGGTTGATCGATACCGGCATCAACCCCGACCACAGCATTCTGGCCAGCGCCAACCTGACCATTCTGCCACACCCATCCATACAAGCCCAGCCGGGCACCGAAACCCGGTCTGGGGCCGTGCATGGAACCGCCGTGGCATCGGTGTTGGTCGGCGACCCCGGCTCACGCGTGGCGGGGCTGGTGCCGGGGGCTTCGGTGGTCGCGGTGGATGTCTTCAGCCGCGTCGCGGGGGATGAACGCGCCGATGTGGCATCCTTGGTGGAAGGGCTGGATGTGCTCGCGGCGCGGCAGATCAGGCTTTACAATCTGTCGCTGGCCGGCCCGGCCAACAGCGTGCTGTCGCGCATGCTAGACCGGATGACGGACGAGACGGCGCTTGACGCCGTCATCGTGTCGGCAGTCGGCAACGGCGGGCCGACGGCAGCGCCGGCCTGGCCGGGGGCGCACCCGAAGGTGATCAGTGTCACGGCGGTGGACAGCCGGGGCCGCATCTTTGCCAAGGCGCAACGCGGCGATCACGTCGACCTTGCAGCCCCCGGTGTGAACCTGTTGGCCGCCACCTCGATCAGGGGGGCACGGGCGAAATCGGGCACCTCGTTTGCGGTACCCTTTGTTACGGCGGCTGCCGCCGTGCTGATGTCTGCGCCGGGGGCGGTTCGGGGTGGCGATGTGCGGACGGCCCTGATTGCCAGCGCCAAGGATCTGGGGGCTCCCGGCCGCGATGCGGTGTTTGGCCATGGGCTGCTGTCGACCGTGGCCCTGTGCGCAAAAAATACGGAATAGCGGCGGGCGTCGTGCGTTGTCGTGTCAGACACCCGCCCGAGGAGCCCGCCATGATCCGCTTCACGCCCCCCGCCACGATCCGCTTTTCCTGCGAACCCGCCGATGAAGGCGTGATTGCCCCGCCGGTGGCCGCCAAGGCCTATATCCCTGACTGGTTCCGCAAACTGCCTGCGGTGGACCCCGAGGTGCAAAGCACCAGTAACACCGGGCTGACCGTCAAGCGCTGTCTGCCGTTTCTGGATGCGATGACAACGGGCTGGATCATTCCGCTTGCTGCCACCGTGCGGCTGGAGGTCAGCGAGGGCGGCACCCGTGTCGATGCAGGCTGGGATTTCGACCGAACCATGGTGTCAAACCACGGTATGCATCAGGTCAGGGGCAACCCGATGGGGGCGCGCCCGCCGTGCAAGTTCCACAATTTCTGGACCATCACCACGCCGCCGGGGTGGAGCTGTCTGTTCGTCAACCCGCTGAACCGCCCCAACGGGGTGTTCGAGGTATCGGCCGCGGTGGTGGATACCGACACCTATCGCAGCCCGATCCACTTTCCGTTCTTCGCCACCGCCGAGGACGGGCTGTATGTGATCGAAAAAGGCTCGCCGATTGTTCAGGTCATCCCGTTCAAGCGCGACACGGCCACACTTGTTGCCGACATCGGGGCCGAGCGCCCGGAAGAAGCCGCCGCGCGCAAGAAGATCTTGCGCAACACGCAGGCGGGCACGGGGTGGTATCGGGTCTTTGCCCGCGCGCCACGCTGACGCCGTCTGCAACGGCACCGCCATCCATCCGCACCCGGCGCAAGATAGCCGTGGCATCTGCGCGGCAGTTTTGCCCCGGGCAGTGCCAAGGTCTGGACCTGCTACAGCATTCTGGTATGGATGATGCCGACACAAACGGGACCGCAAGCGGCCCGAAGATTGCTTTGCAGCTAGGGGATCCGCATGATCATTACGCCCGTTATCTTGTGCGGCGGCTCTGGAACCCGGCTTTGGCCGCTGTCGCGCAAATCCTACCCCAAGCAGTTCACCCGGCTGGCGGGGGCGGGCACCTTGTTCCAGCAATCGGCCCAACGGCTGTCGGGCCGCGACGCGGGCGTCAGCTTTGCCGCGCCTCTGGTTGTGACCAACGGCGACTTCCGCTTTGTCGTGGCCGAGCAACTGGCCGAAGTGGGTATTGATCCCGGCCCGATCCTGATCGAACCCGAAGGCCGCAACACCGCGCCTGCCGTGCTGGCGGCGGCGGTCTATCTGGCGGCACACGACCCGCAGGCGGTGATGCTGGTCGCGCCATCAGATCATGTCATCCCCGATGCGGCCGCGTTCCGCGCGGCAGTGGCTGCCGGGATGGCGGCGGTTGCGGACGGGCGGATCGTGACCTTCGGCATCAGCCCGGACCGGCCGGAAACCGGCTATGGCTATCTGCAACTGTCTGCCCGCCCCGATGGCAGCGGCGCGGCAATGGCGCTGACCCGCTTTGTCGAAAAGCCCGATGCGGCGCGGGCGGCGCAGATGCTGGCTGACGGCAACTATCTGTGGAACTCGGGCATCTTTTTGTTCCGCGTCGCCGATATTCTGGCGGCGTTCACGGCCCATGCGCCGGACCTGATGGCCCCGGTGCAGGCTGCGGTGGCGCAGGCAAAGGCCGATCTGGGGTTTTTGCGCCTTGCCCCCGAACCCTGGGCGCAGGCCGACGACATTTCCATCGACTACGCGGTGATGGAAAAATCCGACCGGCTGTCGGTGGTGCCCTTTGCGGCAGGCTGGTCCGATCTGGGCGGCTGGGATGCGGTCTGGCGCGAGGCCGGACCCGACAGTCGCGGTGTCGTCACCTCGGACCATGCCACGGCGATTGATTGTGAGAACACGCTGCTGCGCTCGGAATCCGAGGCGCTGGAACTGGTGGGCATCGGGCTGAAAGACATCATCGCGGTGGCGATGCCCGATGCGGTTCTGGTGGCCCATATGGACCGGGCGCAGGATGTGAAACGCGCGGTCGAGGCGCTGAAGGCCAAACGCGCCAAGCAGGCACAGATCTTCCCACGCGATTTCCGGCCCTGGGGCTGGTTCGAAAGTCTGGTGGTGGGGGATCGGTTTCAGGTCAAGCGCATCGTGGTGAACCCCGGCGGCGCGCTAAGCCTGCAAAGCCACCATCACCGGTCCGAACACTGGATCGTGGTGCAGGGCACGGCGAAGGTGACGGTGGACGATACCGTTCGGCTGGTGACGGAAAACCAGTCGATCTATATCCCGCTGGGGGCCGTGCACCGGATGGAAAACCCCGGCAAGCTGCCGATGGTGCTGATCGAGGTGCAGACCGGCAGCTATCTGGGTGAGGATGACATCATCCGCTACGAAGACATCTACGCCCGCAACTGACGCGGGATCGGGGACGATGATGGACAAGGTTCTGGTCACTGGCGGCGCGGGCTATATCGGGTCGCACGCCTGCAAGGTTCTGAAGGCGGCGGGGTTCACGCCCGTGACCTATGACAACCTTGTCACCGGCTGGCGCGACGCCGTGCGCTTTGGCCCGTTTGAAGAGGGCGATCTTGCCGACCGCGCCCGACTGGACCGCGTGTTTGCCACCCATCGCCCGGTGGCGGTGATGCATTTTGCCGCCCTCAGCCAGGTCGGCGAAAGCATGACCGACCCGGGCCGTTACTGGCGCAACAACGTGCTGGGATCGCTGACCCTGATCGAGGCCGCCTGTGCGGCAGGCTGTCTGGATTTCGTGTTTTCCTCGACCTGCGCCACCTATGGTGAACAGGATGGCGTGGTGCTGACCGAAGACAGCGCCCAAGCTCCGATCAACGCCTATGGCGGATCGAAACGCGCCATCGAAGATATCCTGCGCGATTTCGGCGTGTCGCACGGCCTGCGCCATGTGATCTTTCGCTATTTCAACGTGGCGGGTGCCGACCCCGAGGCCGAGGTGGGCGAGTTCCACCAGCCCGAGACGCATCTGGTGCCCCTGATGCTGGATGCCATCGCCGGCAAGCGCCCGGCGCTGACGGTTTTCGGCACCGATTACGACACGCCCGACGGCACCTGCATCCGCGACTACGTGCATGTCATGGATCTGGTCGAGGCGCATGTGCTGGGCCTGGGCTGGCTGCGCGCGGGCCGCGGCAACCGGGTGTTCAATCTGGGCACCGGGCACGGGTTTTCGGTGCGTCAGGTGATTGCGGCCAGCCGCCATGTCACCAACCGCGAGGTGCCCTTTGTCGAAGGCCCGCGCCGTCCGGGCGATTGCACCCGGCTGGTGTCAGGCTCGTCGCGGGCGATGGCCGAGCTGGGTTGGCAACCGACACGGTCCAACCTGCCGCAAATGATTGCCGACGCCTGGCGCTGGCACCAAAGCGGCCATTACGACCGCTGATCCCTTTCGCCCCTTTGGTGCGCGCGCAGACGCCGGCCTTGACTGTTCTTCAGAACCACCGCCCGATGATGACCGAGTCGATGCGGGCCTCGACAGGCGCGCTGTGGGCGTTGAACGCCCCCACCACACCCGACGCAAGGTCAACCCCGCCGCCCACCCCGCGCAGATGACGCGCGGCAGCCTGGCGGCCCGCTGCATCGTTCAGGCTGCGGGTCGTGACACCCGGGTGCGGCAAGCTGCCGGCAAAACCGGCCGGATAGACCCAGTTGGTTTCGGCATAGCTGTTCGCCGGCACTGCTTGCGACAGCACGGCCTCTTTCCAGCAGATCTGAGTGCCATCGGCGTAGCGCACATAGCTGCCATTGGCATTTGTGCCGGTCTCGATCAGGCCGCCGGTGGGCACCCCGCCGGTTTGCGCCAGACCGCCCAGCACGTTGCCCTGATGATAGGCGGTCTGTCCACCGATCTGGAACCCGGCCAATGCGGCGGTGGCCCCGGTTGCGGCATTGACCCGCAGCGCCTCGACCCAGGTTCCACCATCGGGGCTGACCTTGACCGAGAAATCCGTGTTGCCAGCCAGCCCCATCTCGGCCCGGCCCGACCAGCCGCTTTGGAACACCAGCGACGCGGTGTCGATATCCGCCGCCTTGTTCAGGATCAAACGGTGGTCTGACCCAGCGTGGCTCAGCAGCGTGGCGGTTGCCGCCACCGCCAGACGGTTGGTTGCATCATGCGCCATGCCGATGCCGATGCCGTCCAGATCGTCAAGGCTGGGCCGGTCCCATGCCGTGCCCGACCAGACCCGCAGCGATCCGTCATCCAGCCCGTAGGCCCGCCATCCCGGCCGTGGCACAAGAAACATCCAGTAGGAATCAAACCGTGCCGCCAGCAGGCCGGCCCGCCCGGCCCAATCGCCGGTGGGTGCGGCCCCCAGCGCCCAGATCTCGCCATCGGCCGGCGTGGCGGGCGGGGTTGTGGCATCAAACCCTTTCACCGCCAGTTGCACCACGAAATCAAGGGTTCGCAGGGCCTCGTTATGGGTCACATGCTTTTGCGCCTGTGACGGCATCAGGAAGGGCATGGCAAGATTGGGCGAGGAATCGGTGCTGGGCATGACAATTCTCCAGAGCGTCGGTTGGGGCCGACTATCCAAAGCCATCATGCAAAAAGCCTTTCCACGGCGGGCGGAGTGTTAACGGATTGGCATCAGATGGTCGCGCGTGCCGGACAGGGCTGCTGCTGACCGGCAGGTCCACTATGGTGTGACGGCCCCCCTTAGGAGGCCGCCGTGTCTGCACGTCGGATTGGATCAATCGTCGTCGCCGTCGTCATCCGAGCTGTTCGAGGACGAGTTGCTGGACGAGTTGCTGGACGAATTGGACGAAGAATTGCTGTTGCTGTTCGATGAGCTGTTGCTCGACGAGTTCGAATTGCTGTTCGAGCTGGAGTTTGACGACGAGTTGGAGTTCGAATTCGAGCTTGAATTCGAATTGGAGTTCGAGTTCGACCCGTCATCATCACGGCTTCTGCGGTCTTTGCGGGCTTTGCGGTCCTTGCGCTCAGACTTGATGAGCAGGAACTGAACCTGTTCCACCGCCGCGTCGGATTGGGTCAGCGATGTGGTGGTCAGCATCAGGGGGGCGACACTGGCCTGTGCGCCAAACGGCAACAGCGCAAGGATCGTGGCCGGAAGGACAAGCTTCAACATAAAGGGTTTCATCTGCGTCTCCTGTTGTGAACAAGGCCCTCGCCTTGTGCAAAGACAACGCCACAGGCAAAGATCTATTCCGGGCAGACCTTTTCAGGCACAGACAACACGGCCGCTTCGGACAGAACGACGCTGGTGACAATCATGCCTTCGGACCGCAATCCGAAGCGGCAGGTGGCGCCGCACCGCACGATCTGCGCGCCGCCTGAAGGCTATGGGGCGCACGACGCTTTGTCAGCACCAAAGGACAGCGGTTTGGCTTGCCCCCCAGCCGGATCAGCGCGCCCAGCCCCGGGCGATCATCGCGGCTTCGGTTGCCGCATCCAGCGCCATGCCCGCGCCCAGCCGGTCAAGCCACAGGGTCAGCGCCTCGGTCTCGATCCCGCCGGCGGGGACAAATCCCTGATCGGGGGTCGCCTCGGGCAAGGGCTCGGACAGCACAACGTCCACCCGCCAGCCGTCACCCGCCGTGCAGGCCAGTGCCACATCCAGCCGACGGTCGGCGCGGTTGATCACCTCAACCTCGCGGCAATGACCGGCTGTGGTGGGCAGGGTCGCCAGGATCGTCAGGTCTTGCCCGGCCGTCAGCGGCACGGTCGTGCCGGACGGCAGGCTTTGCAGCGCATCGTGCAGCGCCTGTCCCTGCGCCACCGGCCCCGCGGTCAACCCGGTCGGTCGCGCGGCGGGAAACAGCACCACCGCCAGCCCGACCGATGCCGCCAATGCCACCGCAGCCCACGCCAGACCGCGCCGTTTCGGCAAGGCCACCACCTTGGCCCGCACCGGCGGCCCGTCAATTGCCGCAAGGATCGCGGGTGGAACGGGTGCTGTCATCGGCGCATCAAAGGCCCGGATCAGTGCTGCGTTCGCGGCCATCAGGTCATCGACAAAGGCCTGATCTTCGGGATGGTCGGCCAGATGCATCACCACCGCTGCCGCCTCTTCGGGCGACAGTTCGCCATCGGCAAACGCCGCCAGCAGCGCCTTGTCTACTGTGGTTTCGCGCATCATTGACGCTTTCCTTGGCTTAGCCCCAGTTTGGGCAACAACGCATCACGCGCCCGTGACAGGCGGCTCATCACCGTGCCGACCGGCACCTCCAGGGTTTCGGCGGCTTCGCGATAGCTCAGGCCCTCGATCGCCACCAGCGCCAGCACCTCACGCTGGCCTTGTGGCAGGTCCAGCATCGCCGCCCGGGTCTGGGCCAGCATCATCCGGTCCTCGGGCAGGTTCGCGGCCTTGCCATGGTCTGACAGATGCACGTCATCCGGGTCCACGCTCGCACCACGCCGCTTCAGCTTGCGCCGGTCGTCCAGCCACAAGGTCTGCACGATGCGATACATCCAGCTGTCCATCCGCGTGCCCGGCACAAACTGCGCGATGTTGCGCAACGCCTTTTCGCACGCCGCCTGCACCAGATCATCGGCATCCGGCATATTGCCGGTCAACGACAGCGCAAAGCGCCGCAGCTTTGGCACCAGGGCCACCAGATTGCGTCGGAATGTATCGGACCTTTGGTCGGTCATCAGGGTCACACCTGTCACATGGGCTACGGGTCACAACGGCAGGGCCGCAGATTTATTCCCGCATCATTCCTGCAAAAACGGCACCAATCGCCTGATCCAGCAAAGTCGCCCCCGACACCGCGAACGTGACCGCGACCACGGCTCTGTGCCCGCCGCCAAAGGTTGGTGGCAGGCCAAGGCAACCCCGCGGCGCAGGGCGCGCACTCAGCCTGCCCGTTTTCCCCGTGCCCGTCAGATCGCCGCCAAAAGCGCCTCGCCGCCCGAGATCTCGCATTGGCCGGGCGACTCTTCCAGGTGCAACTGCTTGATCACCCCATCCTCGGCATAAAGCGCATAGCGTTGGGACCGGGCCAGCAGACCCACCGGCGGGGCGCTGAAATCCAGCCCCATCGCCTTGGTAAAGCTGCTGTCGGCATCGGCCAGCAGGGTCAGACCGGCCGCAGTGGCCCCCGTCGCCTCGCCCCAGGCCTGCATTACGAAAGGATCGTTCACACTGATGCAGATGATCTCGTCCACGCCCTTGGCGGCAAAGCCATCCTTGGTGCGGATGAAGCTGGGCACGTGCGCCGAATGGCAGGTGGGCGTAAAGGCCCCCGGCACGGCAAAGACCACGACCTTGCGGCCCTTGGCCAGTGCGTGCAGCGAAACCGCCTCGGGGCCATTTGCGCCCAGCCGGATCAGGCTGGCCTCGGGCAATGTGTCGCCAATAGAAATCGTCATGTCGCTCTCCCTGTCGCGTTGCGTTCCCTCGCCCCCCGGTTATAGGGTCCGACCGATAGGGCGACCAGAGGATTAGGCCATGGATGTGGTGATTATCGGCGCAGGTCAGGCCGGGGCGGCCTTGGCGGCCAAGCTGCGCGGGCTTGGGCATCAGGGGCGCATCACCATGGTCGGTGACGAACCCGCGCCGCCCTATCAACGCCCGCCGTTGTCGAAGGCCTATCTGCTGGGCCAGATCGGGGCCGAACGGCTATGGCTGCGTGCGCCCGAGTTCTGGGCCGAACACGCGGTCGATCTGCGTCTGGGCACGGCGGCGCAGGCGATTGATCCCACAGCACAGACCGTCACCCTGACCGATGGCGCGGTGCTGCCCTATGATGCGCTGGCGCTGACCACCGGGGCCAGCCCGCGCCGCCTGCCAGCAGCCATCGGCGGTGATCTGGCCGGGGTCTACACGGTGCGCACCCTGGCCGATGTCAACGCGATGCAGCCCGAGTTCGCCCCCGGCCGCCGGGTGCTTATCGTCGGCGGCGGCTATATCGGGCTTGAGGCGGCGGCGGTCGCCTCCAAGCTGGGCTTGCAGGTGACGGTGCTGGAAATGGCTCCGCGCATCCTGCAAAGGGTGGCCTCGCCCGAAACCTCGGCCTATTTCCGCGCGTTGCACGCGGCGCATGGCGTGACCATCCTTGAATCCACCGGGCTGGACCGGCTTTTGGGCGACGGCCATGTGTCGGGCGCGCGGCTGTCGGACGGGCGCGAGGTTGCGGCGGATTTCGTGATTGTCGGCGTCGGCGTCACGCCGAACACGCGCCTTGCCGAAGCGGCGGGCATCACGATCGACAATGGCATCGCCACCGATGCACAGGGCCGCACCTCGGCCCCACAGGTCTGGGCGGCGGGCGATTGCGCATCCTTCCCGTGGCAGGGCGGGCGGCTGCGGCTGGAATCGGTCGGCAACGCCATTGATCAGGCCGAAGCGGTGGCCGCCAACATGCTGGGCGGGGCCTGCGCCTATCAGGCGACCCCGTGGTTCTGGTCGGATCAGTATGACTGCAAACTGCAAATCGCCGGGCTGAACACCGGCTATGACCGCATCATCACCCGCCCCGGCACCGGCGGGGCGGTGTCGTTCTGGTATTACCGGGGGCCGCAGTTGCTGGCGCTGGACGCGATGAACGACCCCCGCGCCTATATGGTCGGCAAGCGGCTGATCGAGGCGGGGCGGTCGCCCGATCCGGCGCTGGTGGCTGACCCGGCATCCGACATCAAGGCGCTGCTGGCGTGAGGATCATCGGCGGCAGGGCGCGCGGGTTGCATCTGGCCCCGGTGGGGATAGGCGACGCGCAGGCGCATCTGCGCCCCACATCCGACCGGGTGCGCGAGGCGATCTTCAACCTGCTTCTGAACGGCGGTTACGGCAACCCGGTGCAGGGCGCGCGGGTGCTTGACCTCTTTGCCGGAACCGGCGCGCTGGGGCTGGAGGCCCTGTCGCGCGGCGCATCCCGCGTGACCTTTGTCGAGGATGGCGCGGTTGCACGCGGCCTGTTGCGGCGCAATATCGAGTTGATGCGCGCGATGGCGGAAACCGAGGTCATCCGCCGCGACGCCACCCGGATGGGGCCGAACCCCGGGCCGGCGTTCGACATGGTGTTCCTTGACCCGCCCTATGGCAAGGGGCTGGGCGAACGCGCGCTTGCCTCTTGCCATACGGGCGGCTGGCTTGCCCCCGGCGCAATGGTGGTCTGGGAAGACGGCAGCCCGCCCATGCCCCCCGAAGGCTTTGCCCTGCTGGACCAGCGCAAATATGGCGACACCGTCGTCAGCCTGCTGAAAGCGTCCGACGCCGCATAAAGCCGAAGGCAGCGCTGCCGACAGGGAGGGTGCCTCCGGCGGGAGTATTTTCAAAGCAGCAATGCGAAGGGGTGTCAGTCCTGCGCGCGCAGCACCTGTGCCGGACGGGCCGCCAGCGGTCGCCACGCGAAGGCAAGGCCCGCGCCGAGGGTCGCAAGGATACCGCCGATCACGATGGCGAGCGCCGACACCGGTTCGAACCGGTACGGGCTTTCCATGACAAACGTCATCACCGCCCACCCGGCAAGCCCGCCTGCGACGATGGCCACGCCTCCTGCCGCTGCCCCCATCAGGGCCGAGCGTAGGGCAAAGCTGGCCAAAATCCGCCCGCGTGTCGCGCCAAGGGTTTTCAGCACAGCCGCCTCATACACCCGCGCGCGCTCGCCTGCGGCGGCTGCCCCGATCAGCACCACAAAGCCGGTCAGCAAGGTGGCGGCGGCGGCCCAGGCGGTGGCGGTGGCAATCGCGCCCAAGGCTTCGGTCACCCGGTCGATGGCGTCCTTGACGCGGATCGCGGTGATGTTGGGATAGGCGCGCGACAGATCGCGCAGGATCGCCGCCTCGGCCTGCGGTTCGGCATAGACGGTGGCGATATGGGTGTGCGGCGCACCAGACAGCGCACTTGGGTTCAACGTCATGATGAAGCCCATCCCGGCGGTGGAAAAATCCACCTGCCGAAAGCTGGTGATGCGGGCGGTGATGTCGCGGCCCAGCACGTTGACGGTAACGCTGTCGCCCAGTTTCAAGCCGATCTCGCCGGCCTCTTCGGCGGCAAAGCTGACCTGCGGCTCACCGGTGTAATCGGCGGGCCACCATTCCCCGGCGGTGATCGTGGTGTTTTCCGTAGGCGTGGCGGCATAGGTGATGCCACGATCGCCGCGCACCACCCAATGTTCGCCTGCCACCTCTCGGGCCGGGCGACCGTTGATCTGCGTCACCAGCCCGCGCAGCATCGGCGCGCTTTCCACCTTGCTGACCGCCGGATCACCGGTGGTGCGGGCCAGAAACCCCTCGATCTGATCGGGCTGGATATCGACGAAATAATACGACGGTGCCCGGGCGGGCAGGTCTTGCGCAATGGCGCTGCGCAGGTTGGCGTCGATCTGCCCCACGGTGGCCAGCACCGACAGGCCCAGCCCCAGCGACAGCACCACCGACGTCGCCTCGGCCCTTGGCCCGCCAATCGCCGACAGCGCCAGCCGCAAGGCCACCCGGCCCCGCGCCAGCACCGACCGCGCCAGCCGCATCGCACCCTTGCGGAGCAGCCACGCCGCCCCCGCCAGCACCGCCAGCGCCCCGGCAATGCCGGCCGCCGACCCCAGCGCCAACTGCCACACGCCCGAGAACCAGACCGATCCGCCAATCAGCAGCGCCAGCAGCCCCGCCACGCCAAAGGCCGCAGGCCAGCCGACCCAGGCGTTCTGCCCCGCCCCGCGATACAGCGCCGCCGCCCGCACCTTGCGGGTCCGCGCCAGCGGCCACAGCGTGAACAACAGCGCCGTCACCAGCCCATAGAACGCCGCCTCGATCAGCGGCATCGGATAGGGCCGGAACACCACCGGCAAGGGCAGCGACGCAGCGATCAGCGGCGCGAACAGCAAGGGCACCGCCACCCCCAGCACAAGGCCAATACCCACGCCCACCCCGGCCAGAACCGCGATCTGCAACAGGTAGACGCGAAAGATCATCCCGCCCTCGGCCCCCAGCGTCTTCAACGTGGCGATGGTCGAGATCTTGCCATCCAGATAGGCCCGCACCGCCGAAGACACGCCCACGCCGCCCACCGCCAGACCGGCAAGGCCCACCAGAATCAGGAATGACCCCATGCGTTCGACAAATTGCTCGACCCCGGGCGTGGCGCGGCGGCTGTCTTGCCAGCGCATGCCCTTGTCGCGGAACGCGGCCTCGGTCTGTGCCTCCAGGCGTGCCAGATCATGGCCCTCGGGCAGCAACAGGCGGTATTCGGTTTCATACAATGACCCCGGCCCGATCAGCCCCGACTTTGCCAGATCGGCGGTCAGCACCATGGTGCGCGGCCCAAGGCTGAAGCCCTGCGTCGCACTGTCAGGCTCGCGCAGCAGCACTGCGCCCAGATGGAACTCTTGCAGCCCCAGCCGGAAGGTATCACCCACCGACAGACCCAGCCGGTCCACCAGCACCCGGTCCATCACCGCACCCGGGCGCCCGTCCTTTGGCGCAAAGGCCTGCGCCAGCGGCACCTCTGGCGCCAGGGCCACCGCGCCAACCAAAGGATAGGCCGCGTCCACCGCCTTGACCTGCGTCAGCGCGGTATCGTCACCGCGCAGCGCCATCGACCGGAAATCCACCACTTCCGAGACGGTGGTGGCGATGCCCGCCATATAGGCGCGCTCGGCGTCATCGGCGAAGCGATAGGTGAACTCCAACTGCGCATCGCCGCCCAACAGCACGGCCCCCTGATCGCGCAGACCGCCCTCGATGGCCGCGCGCACCATGCCGACGGCGGCAATCGCCATCACGCCCAGCGCGAGGCAAGCCAGAAAGATGCGAAACCCGCGCAAGCCGCCGCGCAACTCGCGCCGCGCCAGACGCCACGCCAAAGGCCAGCCCGTTGCCCCGCCGGTCATTCCGCCGCCGCCCGGGCGCGGTCTTCGCCCACAATCCGGCCATCGGCCAGCCGCACCACCCGATCGCAGCGCGCCGCCAGTTCCGGCGCATGCGTCACCAGCACCAGCGTCGCGCCATGCCGGTCACGCAGACCAAACAGCATGTCCATGATCGCAGCCCCATTGGCACCATCCAGATTGCCGGTCGGCTCGTCCGCCAGCAGCAGGGCCGGGCGTGGCGCTGCCGCACGGGCCAGCGCCACGCGCTGCTGCTCGCCGCCCGACATCTGGCTGGGGTAATGGTCGATCCGCGCGCCCAGACCCACCGACTGCAATTCAGCCTTCGCCCGGGCAAAGGCATCGGCCACCCCGGCCAGTTCCAAAGGCACCGCAACGTTTTCCAAGGCGGTCATCGTCGGGATCAGGTGGAAAGATTGGAACACCACCCCCATATTGCCCCTACGAAAGCGCGCCAAGGCATCTTCGTCCATCGTGGTCAGATCCTGACCCAGCGCCAGAACAGACCCCGATGTGGCGCGCTCCAGCCCGCCCATCAGCATCAGGAGCGATGATTTGCCCGACCCCGAAGGCCCGATCAACCCCAGTGTTTCACCCTGCCTCACCTCTAGGTCGATCCCTTTGAGGATCTCGACCGGACCGGCATTGCCTGCCAGGGTCAGCGTCACATCCTTCAACGCCAATACGGCCTGAGCCATGAGATATCCTTTGATGCTGTCCTCCCTTGCATATGGCGCATTGCGCGCCGGGCGCAACCTTGTGCTCACGCTGGCGTTACCTGTGGGCGCGGCCCAGGCCGACACGACCACCATTCTGGCGCTGGGTGACAGCCTGACGGCGGGCTATGGCCTGGCCCAGCATGAAGGTCTGGTGCCGCGCCTGACCGACTGGCTGGCCAAAAACGGTGCCGATGCCATCGTGCTTGATGGCGGCGTGTCGGGCGACACCTCGGCCGGGGGCCTGTCACGCATGGACTGGACCCTGACCCCCGAGGTGGATGCCCTGATCGTCACCCTTGGCGGCAATGACCTGTTGCGCGGCCTGCCGCCCGAGGTCACCCGTGCCAACCTTGACGCGATCCTGACCAAGGCCCGCGCCCGCAACCTGCCCGTCCTTCTGATCGGGATGAAGGCGCCGGGCAATTTCGGGCCCGACTACAAGACCAGCTTCGACAGCCTTTATCCCGACCTTGCCGCGCAATACGGCGCGCTGCATGTCGACAGCTTCTTTGGCCTGCTTGACCCCACCGCCGCAGACTTGGGCAACCTGTCCGATTTCATGCAAGACGACGGCATCCATCCCACTGCCGAAGGGGTGCAAAGGATCGTGGCGAACCTTGGCCCCATCGTGCTTGACCTGATCGCCCAAACACGCTGACCGCCCGCAGATTGCTGCTTTGAAAATACTCCCGCGCGGAGCGCCTCTGACACATCCCCCGCAAACAGGGGGGCGGCGCAGCAAGCCGCGCGTGTCGGCTCAGCGCCAGCTGAAGAAATCCGCAGGCGCTTGCGACAGCAACTCTTCCGCCAGACCCCGGCCCAGATCGGCGCCCTCGGCAATCGGCCCCCGCCGCGCACCGGCAATCACTTCCGACCCATCGGGCCGCAGAATCTCGCCGCGCAGCCAAAGCTGGTCGCCCTCGATCAGCGCCAGCCCGGCGATCGGCGTCTCGCACGACCCGTCCAGCCGTTCCAGCATGGCGCGTTCGGCAGCAAGGCGCTGCCCGGTCGGGGTGTCGTGAATGGCGGCCAGCATCATGGCGGTGCGGTCATCGTTCAGCCGCCGTTCCACGCCAATGGCACCTTGGGCCACGGCGGGCAGCATCTCGTCGGTTTCAATTGCGGACCGCGCCAGATGCGCCATGCCAAGGCGGTTCAGCCCGGCCATGGCAAGGAAGGTGGCAACCGCCACGCCCTCTTCCAGCTTTTTCATCCGGGTCTGCACATTGCCGCGAAACTCGACCAAGTGCAGGTCGGGCCGTTTCAGCCGCAACTGTGCCCGACGGCGCAAGGACGACGACCCCACCACCGCGCCTTGCGGCAATTCGGCCAGCCGCGCCACTGTCGGGCTGACAAAGGCATCGCGCACATCCTCGCGCGGCAGATAGCAATCCAGGATCAACCCCTCGGGCTGCACCGTCGGCATGTCCTTCATCGAATGCACGGCAATGTCAATGCCGCCATCCAGCAACGCCTCTTCGATCTCGCGCGTGAACAGGCCCTTGCCGCCGATATCCTTCAGCGCCTTGTCAAGGATCTGGTCGCCCATCACCTTGATCACGCAGATCTGGAAGGCGTCTTCCGGCAGATCGAACACCGCCATCAGGCTGCGCCGCGTCTCATGCGCCTGCCACAGGGCAAGCGGTGATCCTCGGGTTCCGATCTTCAGGGGCTGGGCGGGGGAGGGCGGGTTTTGCATCATGCGCACAGGCATACAACTGTCACTCTTGCCTGACAACTCTTGACAAGCAGCGGCAACAATCGGACGCATGGGGCAAAGGAGCCCAGCATGACCGAAAAGACCATCCTTCGCGCGCTTAAAGGCGAGATTCTTCCAACCCCGCCGATCTGGATGATGCGTCAGGCGGGCCGTTTCCTGCCGGAATACCGGGCAACGCGGGCGCAGGCTGGCGACTTTTTGTCGCTCTGCTACACCTCGGATCTGGCCGCCGAAGTGACCTTGCAGCCGATCCGCCGCTTTGGCTTTGATGCCGCCATCGTCTTTGCCGACATCCTTTTGCTGCCACAGGCGCTGGGGCCAAAGCTGTGGTTTGCCGAAGGCGAAGGCCCGCGCATGGAAACCACCACGACGCCCGATCAGGTCCGCGCCCTGCGCCCGATCGACGAGATTCACGAAACCCTTGCCCCGGTCTATGAAACCGTCCGGATCTTGTCGCGCGAATTGCCAAAGGAAACCACGCTGATCGGCTTTGCCGGCGCGCCCTGGACCGTCGCCACCTACATGATCGCCGGTCGCGGGTCCAAGGATCAGGGCGCGGCGCATGCGCTGAAAGCGGCGGATCGCGCCACCTTTACCGCCCTCATCGACACCCTGACCGATGCCACCGTCGAATACCTTTCTGCGCAGGTCATGGCCGGGGCCGAGGTGGTCAAGCTGTTCGATTCCTGGGCCGGGTCGCTGAAAGGCGCGGATTTTGAGGATTTTGCAGTCAAGCCCAGCCAGCGCATCATTGCCGAGTTGAAAGCCCGCCACCCCGGCCTGCCGATCATCGCCTTCCCGCGTGAGGCAGGCAATGGCTACATCGGCTTTGCCGAAAAGACCGGGGCCGATTGCGTGGCGCTCGACAATTCGGTGACCCCGGAATGGGCGGCCGAACACGTGCAGAAAGATGGCTGCGTGCAGGGCAACCTGTCGCCCGACCATATGGTGACCGGCGGCGAAGCCTTGGTGCGCGAAACCCGCCGCGTGGTCGATGCCTTCCGCAAAGGCCCGCATATCTTCAACCTGGGCCACGGCATCACCCCGGACGGCAAGCCCGAGAACGTGCAGTTGATGATCGACACAGTGCGCGGGGCGTGACGGGGTATTGAACGGCCCCTGACAGGACTTGACAGCCCGGCTAACCCTTCTCGCACTGCCTGCCTTGGCCCCGGCCATCGCCGGGGTCACGCGGGTGGTCCTCCCCATCCCGGTCGGGGGCCAAAGCCCCCGGCCAGCGCCCGCCCCGCCAATGGCGGGCGCTACGCACCCGCCGGGGCAGGCACCGGCCTCTCCTTGCGCATAGGGCAAACGGCCTTGCGGCACCTTGGTCGCAACGGGCGGGGAAAAGCGGTGCTTTTCCTGATCCGCCCGAGACGGCACCGTTTCGTATCTTACTCGTCTGCCAGCAGCGCCTTCGAGATCAGCGCGCCAATCGCCGCCCCCGCCAGCGGTGCCAGCCAGAACAGCCAAAGCTGCGCCATGGCCGGGCCTTCGGCAAACAGCGCCACCCCGGTGGACCGCGCCGGATTGACCGAGGTGTTGGTGACCGGGATCGACACAAGGTGGATCAGCGTCAGGCACAGCCCGATCGCAATCGGCGCAAATCAGGCAGGCACGCCCTTGGCGGTTGCCCCCAGAATGACGATCAGGAAAACCGCCGTCATCACCCCTTCGGTGACCAGCGCCGCCACCATGTTGAACCCGCCCGGCGAGGCATCGCCATAGCCGTTCGAGGCAAAGCCCCCCACCCCGGCGAAATCGGCCTTGCCCGACACGATGACAAACAGCACCGCCGCCGCCAGCACCGCGCCCACCACCTGTGCGCCCCAATAGGCGGGCAGGTTCTTCATCTCGAACCGCCCGGCCAGCGCCAGGCCAAGGCTGACCGCCGGGTTGAAATGCCCCCCCGAAATGCCGCCAACCGCATAGGCCATGGTCAGCACGGTCAGACCAAAGGCCAGCGACACCCCCAAAAGCCCAATGCCCACGTCGGGAAAACCCGCCGCCATCACCGCGCTGCCACAGCCGCCCAGCACCAGCCAGAATGTGCCGATAACCTCGGCCGATAATTTCTTCATCATGCTCATACCCTTCCTGTCCGACTTGTTAAAAGGCCCGATCCGAAAATCAGACAACAGGAACGATGGCATCTTGATGACCGAAAATGCAATCCGACATCGCATCCGGCGGCCGCTGGCAACCGCGCAGGCACAGTGTCAACACAGGTATTGCCGCGGTGTTCTGCCCGGACCAATCCGCAGCAGCAGGCCAACCACCGCTGCCCGCACCGGCAGGCGGCCCCGTTACAGGTCAGCCACCCTACAGATCAAATGTCGCAAACACCGGCACATGGTCTGACGGTTGCAGCCAGCCCCGCGCGGCGCGCAGTATGCGGCTGGAATGGGCCGCCCCGGCAATATCGGGTGTGGCCCAGATATGGTCCAGCCGCCGCCCCTTGTCGGCCCCGTCCCAATCGGCGGCACGATACGACCACCAACTGTACAGCAACCCGTCCGGAATGTCCTTGCGGGTGATGTCCTGCCAAGCCCCTGCCTCCATCACCTGATGCAGATGCTCGACCTCGATCGGGGTGTGGCTGACGATCTTCAGCAGCGCCTTGTGGCTCCAGACATCATCCTCACGCGGGGCGATGTTCAGATCGCCCACCAGGATCGACCGATCCGGCTTGTCCCAGCGGCACCATTCGCGCATGTCGGTCAGGAAATCCAGCTTCTGCCCGAACTTCTCGTTCTGCGCCCGGTCGGGAATATCCCCCCCGGCAGGCACATAGCAATTGTGGATGGTGACGCCGTTTTCCAGTTGTGCCGCCACATGCCGCGCGTGCCCCATAGCGGCAAAATCGCGGGCACCCGCATCCATGATCGGCAGCTTGGACAGGATCGCCACGCCGTTATAGCCCTTTTCCCCCCGCGCCACCATGTAGCGATAGCCCAGCGCCTGAAACTGCTCGACCGGGATCTTTTCAACCGGGCTTTTGCATTCCTGCAAGCACAGGATATCGGGGCTTTCCTCGGCCATCAGCCGCGCCACCAGCACTTCGCGCAGACGCACGGAATTGATGTTCCAGGTGGCAAGGGTAAAGGTCATGGCGCATCTCCTGTCAGGCGTGCACCTTAGGGGCGTGGGGATGCCACCTCAAGTCTTACCCACCGCAACCCGGACCCCAAAAAGACAGCCCAGACCTTTCGGCCCGGGCGACAGTCCAACAGGGAGGTGTGGCAAACCGGACATTGGTCGTCGACCGCCGCCTTGACCCAAATCAAACATTCCAGATATCGGATTA
>DYMU01000006.1 GCA_020721445.1 Gemmobacter nectariphilus | reverse complement strand
CGCTTCAAGCAACCGTCAACCCTCGCCGCATAGGGGAGTGGTGTGGCGCTTACGTCGCATCGGCGCCAAGCGCATCGGCGTTGATGCCGCTTACCGCCGTCTTCGGTCACCGTTTTTCTGGAGTTTCGCCGTCCTGAAGCGCCGCCGTCTTGCGGCGGGGCGTATGGTTAGTGGCCACGAAGCCGCTGGGACCGCGGGGTTTTCGGACAGGGTCGGCAAATGCCGGGCAGGGCGGCCATGCTGGGGCGGGGGCGTTGGATCCCGCCCCCACACCGAACCATCATGGCTTGGGGGCGCGCTTGGAGGCGGCGTCTTCCAGCAGCAGGGTTTGCGTCGCGGTCTGCTGCATCATGCAGCGGCTGGCCACGACCGAGCGGTCATCCTTGCCCCGGCGGCCATCTGCGGCATAAAAGCAGCGCTTTTCGCTCCAGTCTTTCCAGGCCGCATGCATCAGGGCCAGATCGTCAACCATCTTGGGGCTGCCTTGGGCGATGGCCTGGGCGAATTCGATGTCCGACATCGCGGCCCGCTTTTCCGCCGCGGCATAGGCTGCGTCCATCCGGTCGCGCCACCATTCGGTTTCGGAATTGAGGCAGGTTGCCTCATCGACTTCGCTGCGATTGCGCACGGCGGCGTAGCAGGCCTCGGCCGATTTGCCGATGCAGGCCGCTCGCGCCGCCGATCCTTCGGCTTTTGCCAGACAGCTTTCGGTTGCCTCGGGTGAAAAGCCGATGCCCTTGGCAGATGCAGAACTGGCGGCCAGCAAAGCCAGCAAGAAAACGAATTTGTGCATGGTCATGATCCCGAACGAAAGACAGGACAGGACGGGGCGTCAACCGCCCGCAGTCCAGCCGCGTGAGGCACCCGAAGGACAGGCACATGTTACCACGTAACATGGGCAGGGCCAAAAACACTCTGTGGCACGGTGATGCAGGGCAAAGCTGCAACGCCAGCCCGGCGGTGCCGGACGGCTGTGCAGGCTTTGGCCTGTCATCGGTTCAGTTCCGACAGACTCTGCCCCACCATGTGCGAGGCTGCCCCGATGCGATCAGGCCAGCGACAGCGCGGTGACGATGGCGCCGAAATCCACCGCCTTCAGGCTGGCCCCGCCGACCAGCGCGCCATCGACATGTGGCACGGCAAAGATCTCGGCGGCATTCGATGGCTTGACCGAGCCGCCGTAAAGCAGCCGCACGCCGGCGGCCTGCGCGCCGATCCGCGCGGTCAGACGGGCGCGGACAAAGGCATGCACCTCGGCGATTTCGGCAATGGTCGGGGTGCGGCCGGTGCCGATGGCCCAGACCGGTTCATAGGCCAGCACCAGATTTGTGGCGCTGGACCCTGCGGGCACCGACCCGGCGATCTGGGCACCGATTACCTCCAGCGTGGACCCGGCATCGCGCTCGGCCTCGGTCTCGCCCACGCAGACCACGGCCACCAGACCCGCCACCTGCGCGGCTGCGGCCTTGGCCAGCACCTGGGCGTCGGTCTCAAAATGGTCGGTGCGGCGTTCGGAATGGCCGACGATCACATGGCTGGCCCCGGCATCAACCAGCATCGCGGCCGAGATATCGCCGGTATGCGCGCCTGCGGTCTGGGCATGGCAATCCTGCCCGCCGACGTGCAGCGCTGTGCCTTGCGCCAGTTGCGCCATGCGGGCCAGCAGCGTGGCGGGCGGGCACAGCAGCATGTCGCAGGCCGGGGAGGGCAGGGCCGCCAGCAACGCCACCACCTCGGACAGGCTGTCGCTTGTCCCGTTCATCTTCCAGTTCCCCGCCGCCAGTTTCCGCATCAGCCGTGTCTCCCCGTGGTTTTTGTGCTCGCGCGATCATAGATAGCGGCCCCGATCACACAAGCGGCAAAAGCCCGCAGGTGGGCCGGGCCGCAGCGCGCCGACCCGCCCGCGACCGGCCTTGGGGATGGAATGTAAAAATGTTTTACATATCCCCTTGCAGCACGGCCCGACCAAACGCATCTTGGGTCATGTGAAGGGCATTCACATGGACGGCCAACGATGGAGAAACACCGATGAGCTATTCTGCACAGACTTCCGCCAAGGCGTCATCGCTGGGCGGTGTGACCGGGCGTTTGCGCGCTGCCGAAGACTGGTTGGACAGCCGGGGCCGCAAGGCCTGGATCGCCGCGATGGTGGTGGGGTTCATCCTGTTCTGGCCGGTTGGGCTGGCCCTTGTCGCCTATATGACCTATGCCAACAAATGGAGCAAAACCATGTATAAAGGACGATCCTTCGGCTGCCGTCACCGCCACGACGGGATGTCACGCCACGCGGCTTGGCGCACGTCTGGCAACACCGCGTTCGACGCCTACAAGGCCGATACGCTGCGCCGGTTGGAAGACGAACAAGAGGCGTTCGAGTCGTTCCTGCAACGTCTGCGCGACGCCAAGGACAAGCAGGAGTTTGACGCCTTCATGGAAGATCGCGCCAAAGCCGCGGCAAGCCCGGCCCCGGCCCCGGCGCAAGACAGCCTGCGTGGCGAATACTGATCGCCAGACCCATCTTGCCCGGCCCCTGCGATGGGGGCCGTGCCACCCCGTGCCAAAGCATTTTACAGGATCATCCGATGCCCAATGCAGACCCTTTCATGACAGACATGCAGCCCGACCCCGAGCGGCATGCAGCGTTTTATGACGGCGTCTTGTCCAAGCGCCTGCTGGCTTGGGTGCTGGACATGGTGCTGATCGGTCTGGTCACTGCGGTGATCGTGCCGTTCACCGCCTTTACGGCGCTGTTCTTTCTGCCCTTGCTGTATCTGGTGGTGGGCTTTGTCTATCGCTGGGTCACACTGGCGGGGCGGTCGGCGACCTGGGGCATGCGTCTGGTGAACATCGAGTTTCTGGATCGCAACGGTCAGCGTTTTGACGCCGCCACCGCGCTGTTGCACACCTTGGGGTATTCGCTGTCGATGGCTTTTGTGCTGCCGCAGGTCTTGTCGGTAGGGTTGATGCTGATGTCGTCGCGCGGTCAGGGTCTAAGCGACCTTGTGCTGGGGTCGGTGGCGATCAACAGTCCGGCGCAGCGCTAGGCGGCCGACGCGGTGCCGCTGATGAACGGGGTGCCGCTGATTAATCTTTGTCTCAAATGCCATCTTGGCGGATGACGCGGGGCTTGCTAACGTCGTTATATCAGCGTTAATTCAGATTTCCATGCGCCACACCCTTCCCATCGCGCCGCAATTCTATGTGACGGCTCCTCAGCCCTGCCCGTATCTTGACGGGCGGATGGAAAGGAAATTGTTCACCGCGCTGCAAGGCGAACATGCGCAGCGCCTGAATGACACCCTGTCGAAACAGGGGTTCCGGCGCAGCCAGAACGTGCTGTATCGTCCGTCCTGTTCGGAATGCTCGGCCTGTCTGTCGGCGCGGATCAGGGTGGCCGATTTCGTGCCCAGCCGGACCCAGCGCAGGGTGCTGCGCAAGACCGCGCATCTGAAGCGCAACGCCACCAGCCCTTGGGCGACCGAAGACCAGTTCGCGTTGTTCCGGCGCTATCTGGATGCGCGCCACGCCGATGGCGGCATGGCCGACATGGATATCTTCGAATTTGCCGCGATGATCGAGGAAACCCCGATCAAAAGCCGTGTCATCGAATACAGCCGCCCCTGCACCGAAGGCGAGCGTGCCCGCACCTTGGCCGCGGTGTGCCTGACCGACGTTTTCGATGATGGCCTGTCGATGGTCTACAGCTTTTACGACCCGGATTTGGTGGACCTCAGCCTTGGGACGCATCTGATCCTTGACCATGTCGAGATCGCGCGCGAGGCGGGGTTGCCTTACGTCTATCTGGGCTATTGGGTGCCCGGCAGCCGCAAGATGGGGTATAAATCCGGGTTCTCGGCGCTGGAGATCTACAAGGGTGGGCGCTGGCAGGAACTGGGCGATCCGGCCGCGCACCGGTCCGAGTTGCACCCGCTGTCGATGGACCCGATTGCAGAACAGGTCGCCCGCATCAGCCTGCCCGAGGCCCGCCCGCACCGGGACTGACGGTCTTGGGGCGCGTCGCCGCCAACCTTGCACGTTCCATTTGCAGACGGGGCGGGTGGTCCGGTTGGGCTGCCGTTGCCGGGAACCGTGGCGCCGCCGGGCAGCGACAGACCGCCTTGGCCGCCAGCCGTATTCAGGCCACTGGACGAACGGAATGGTATTCCCTATATAATCCCTCAACTAACTGGATGAGGTCGGAATGAACAGCGAAGCACATGTCGAGGGCACCCCGCTTATCAAGCCCTCTTCCACCGACCACCCGCTGTATGACAGCGTGGTCGAGGCCTGCCGTTCGGTGTTCGACCCCGAAATACCGGTCAATATCTTCGACCTTGGCCTGATCTACACGATCGAGATCGATGCCGAAAATGCCGTTTCCATCATCATGACCCTGACCGCCCCCGGTTGCCCGGTGGCTGGTGAAATGCCCGGTTGGGTGGCCGATGCGATCGAGCCATTGCCAGGCGTCAAGCAGGTCGATGTCGCCATGACCTTTGAGCCGATGTGGGGCATGGAAATGATGAGCGACGAAGCCAAGCTGGAACTTGGCTTCATGTGACCCCGGCATGGCTTGAGAAAGTCATCTATCGGACATATATTTGCAGCAGATAACGCAAGGACGACGCCCATGCTCGGCATTCCCGGCAAAGCTGCTGTGACCATGACCCCCGCCGCCGCGACGCAGATCGCACGGCTGATGCAAAAGGACGGCCGTCAGGGCCTGCGGATCGGGGTCAAGAAGGGCGGGTGTGCCGGCATGGAATACACCATGGACTATGTGGCCGAGGTCAACCCGCTGGACGCTGTGGTGGAACAGGACGGCGCGCGGGTGATGATTGCCCCGATGGCGCAGATGTTCCTGATCGGCACCGAGATCGACTATGAGGTTGATCTGCTGCACGCCGGTTTCAAGTTCCGCAATCCCAATGTGGCCGAGGCCTGCGGTTGCGGCGAATCAATCAAGTTCAAGGATGACCCCGCCGCCTGATTGGCCGCTTGGGTGCCTTGGCTCGCGCCGAGCCGATGAGGTGCGGCTGCGCCGCAAGAGGTGTTGTCGCCTCTGGCCTGCGGCCAACCGGCTCTGCGGTGCCTCCGGCGGGGATATTTTCGGAAAGAGAAAGGTCGGGGTGGCAGGCTTTGGCCAGACGCTTTCGCCGTGACGGCTGGCGCAGCCATTTATGAAGGCCGCGCCACAAATCTTTGCTATTATTGTAAAAAGCCGACCGGATCGGCGCTGTCGACACCACGACGCACCTCGAAATGCAGGAAGGACGGCGTGGCCGCGCGGACCTGTGCGATGGTCTGGCCACGGGCAACCTTGTCGCCCTTTTTCACGCTGATCGCATCGACCCCGGCATAGACCGTCAGCAGATTGTCGGCGTGGCGGATCACGATGATCGGGGTCTGATCAGTGTCCTTGGTGATGGCGGCCACGGTGCCGTCGGTGGCGGATTTGACCGCGGTTCCGGCAGGGGCGGAAATGTCGATCCCGTCATTGCGGCCCTTGGCATAGGGCCGGATGATCGCGCCTTGCACCGGCATCATCATCTTGGATGTGGTGCTGCGCTGCGCGCCCAGATTGGGCGAGGCGGGGGTTTCCTTCGGCTTGGTCGCCGCGGGCGCGGGCTTTTCGGCGGGCAGCGGTTTGGTGGCCGAAGGCGGGGTTGGCGTGGGCGAGCCGCTGCCGGGGGTGGTGACGGCGGTCTGGGTGCTGCGCGGCGCGGCCTCCGAGGCCACCGGAATGATCAGATACTGGCCTTCACGCACATCAAGATCGGGGCCAAGCCCGTTCCATTCGCCCAGCGACTTGGCCGAGACATTGTAGGTGCGGGCGATCGAGAACGCGGTTTCGCCGCGTCGGACCTGATGGCGCACCGGCTCGCCTCCCACGCGCGGCGTGATGGTGGCGGGCGGTGTGGGTGTGCCGACGCGGTCAAGCGCCGTGGTGGCGATGGAAGACACATCGACCGGCGAAGTCGCGGCCCCCGCGAGCGAACCGCCGCCGGCAAAAACCGTGCCGCCGGCGTCGACCCGGCGGGGCAGGGCAAGGATTTCGCCATCGCGCAGCGGGTCGGTCGGGATGATGGCGTTGTAGCGGGCCAATTCCTCGGCCCCGATGCCAACCCGTGCCGCCACCGAGGCCACGGTATCGCCGCGCCGGGCGACTGCCACCTGATAGCCGGGATACGAGATCACGCCGCGCGCATCGGGCGATGGCCGCCGTTCGGTGGCCTGCTGGGCGGCATCGGAGGTGTCCAGCACGCCGGGGCCGCCGCGAAAATCCCAGTCCAGCGCGCCAAGCGGCCTGCCGCCGGTCGTGGGGGTGCAGGCTGACAGCAAAAGCGCGCCACCCAGGCACAGGATCAGGGGGCCGGGGGCCACGGTGGCCTTGGGAATATGGGTCATGCTCTGCCTCTTTACCTTGTCGGGCGGTGTTCCCCGCCTTGATTTACCCTTTGGAAACGCGGTCGGCTGCCGACCGTTCCCCCACCTTCATTCCGTGCCCATGCCTTCAACCAGCGGCACAAAGCGCACCGGGCGAAGCTCTTCATAGTCATAGCCGGTCTGGCCGCGTGTCACCTTGATCAGGCTTTGCACCGTATCGGACTGGCCCACAGGCACGACCATGATACCCCCGATCTTCAACTGCGCCAAGAGGGGGCCGGGCGGGTCTTCGGCGGCGGCGGTCACGATGATGCGGTCAAACGGGGCCTGATCGGGCAGGCCAAAGCTGCCATCGGCGGAAAAGGCGGTGATGTTGACCAGCCCCAGTTCCTGAAACACGCCTTGGGCTTCGCGCACCAGACGCTTGTGGCGGTCCACGGTATAGACCCTGCGCGCAAGCTGGCTGAGGATGGCCGCCTGATAGCCTGATCCGGTGCCCACCTCCAGCACGGTATCGCGTGGCTCGACACTCAGCGCCTGGGTCATCAGCCCGACCACCGAGGGCTGGCTGATGGTCTGGCCGCAGGCAATGGGCAAGGGCATGTCGTCATAGGCGCGTTCGGCGAAATGGCCGCGCACGAACAAGCCGCGATCCACCCGTTCCATCGCGGTCAGCACGCGGGCATCGGTGACACCTTTCGAGCGCAGGCCAAACAGGAAACGCATCTTGCGCTCGGCCATCGTCTCGGGTTGGTCACCGCCCGCTGCTGTCATGCCAGTTGCACCGACAGTTGGGTCAGCAGATCATGCGCGGTCAGGTCGGCGCGCATCGGCGTGACCGAGATATAGCCCTCAAGGTTCACCGCCGCGTCGCTGCCGGGCAGGGTGGGGGTGTGCTGTGGCCCGCCCTTGATCCACAGATAGCGCCGCCCGGTGGGCGAGATGTTGGGTTCAACCGAAAACGCCGTATCCCGACGAAAGCCTTGCGGTGCCACCTTCACGCCCTTGACGCGAGGGCCGGGCACCGGCGGGAAGTTGACGTTGTAAAACACCCGGTAATCGTCTTGCGTCCAGATGCCCTTGTCCAGCAAGGCCCGCACCACCGCCACGCCATGGGCTGCCGCCGCCTCGAACGGGTTGGCCAGATCGTCGGTATCAGGGCCCAGAAACTGCGACATCGCAATCGCGGGAATGCCCTGTAGCGCCGCCTCCATCGCGCCGCCGATGGTGCCGGAATACAGCGTGTTCTCGGCGGCGTTGTTGCCCCGGTTCACGCCCGACAACACCAGATCGGGCTTGGCGCCTTGCAGCACGTCGTAGATCGCGGCCAGCACGCAATCGGCCGGGCTGCCTTCGGCGGCATAACGGCGCGACGACAGTCGGGCGATCATCATCGGATGGGTATAGCTGATGCAATGGCCGACGCCGGATTGCTCGAACGCCGGGGCCACGGTCCAGACCTCACCCTGCGGTCCGGCGATTTCGGTGGCGATGGCGGTCAAGGCCTCCAGCCCCGGGGCGTTGATGCCATCATCGTTGGTGATCAGAATACGCATGAAAACCGTCCTTTTTCCCTGCTTAGACGAGGGGCAGGCGGGCGGCAAGCACGATGGCGGCGTCATGCCTGCTTTGGCCGGAATCGCCAGCACCCAGGGCGGCGCGACCGCGCATCAGCGCACAACCGTCGCGCGGGCATGGCCGGGTGACGCGCCACGGGCGGCCCCCTATCTTTGGGTCAAAGGAGATTGCCATGAGCTGGAACCCCGTGCTGGACCCGTCGATTCCGATCGGCGACGCCGTCGATGCGATTGAGACCGTGATCGTGCCGCGCGCCCGTGACCTTGGCGGGTTCGAGGTGCGCCGCGCGCTGCCCTCGGTGCAACGCCAGATGGTTGGCCCGTTCATATTCTTTGACCAGATGGGCCCGGCCGAGTTTCTGACCGGCAAGGGCATTGACGTGCGGCCGCATCCGCATATCGGCCTTGGCACCGTCACCTACCTGATGCGCGGCCGCATCCATCACCGTGACAGTCTGGGCACAGATGCCTGGATCGAACCGGGTGCGGTGAACTGGATGCTGGCGGGGCAGGGCATCACCCATTCCGAACGGCAGGATGGCGCGATCCGCACCACGCCGCATGATCTGTTTGGCCTGCAAACCTGGCTGGCCCTGCCGCGCGCGATGGAGGATGACCCCGCCGCCTTTGTCCATGCCGCAAAGGACGAGTTGCCGGAACTGGAAGGCGAAGGCAAACAGCTGCGGCTGATCCTTGGCACCGCTTATGGACAAACCGCCCCGATCCCGGTGGGGTTTGAGGTGTTTTATGCCGATGCGCGGCTGGCCCCCGGTGCGGCGATCCCGATGCCCGATGACCATGAGGACCGCGGCGCCTATGTGCTGGCGGGCAGCGTCAGCGTCGGCGGGCAGGTGTTTGAGGCAGGCCGCATGCTGGTGTTTCGCCCCGGCGACCGGATCTCGCTGAAGGCGGGCGATCAGGGCGCGCGGATCATGCTGTTGGGCGGGGCGACGATGGACGGGCCGCGCCATATCTGGTGGAATTTTGTCGCGTCATCGCGTGACCGCATCGACGCCGCGCGTGAGGCGTGGCGGGCCGGCGATTGGGCGCATGGCCGCTTTCAACTGCCGCCCGACGACCGGGCCGAGTTCATCCCGGCGCCCGACGCCTAGGCCCCGGATGAGGCGATCTGGCGGAACCTGCGGTTTTGCCAGCGGGGCCAGCCGATGATCTCGGACACCGAGGTCAGCCGCAACCCGCGCCGCAGCAGGCCGTCAAGCGTGGAGGGCATCGCCTCGACGGTGCCCCAATGGATGTCATGGCTCAGGATGATCGAACCCTGACGGCTGCCCGCCAGTATCCGCTGCGCCACCAGCGCGGCACCGGGCCGCTTCCAGTCGCGCGGGTCCACATCCCACAAGATCGACGGCAGCTTGCGCGCGCCGTGCAACATCTGGCGCTGACGCTGGGTGAAGGCGCCATAGGGCGGCCGGAACGTCACTGGCGGGCGTCCGGTGGCATGCCAGACCGCCTGTGTCGTGCGGTCGATCTGCGACAGCACGGCGCTGTCCGAATAACCGCTGAGGTCCGGGTGCGACCAGCTGTGATTGCCGATTTCATGGCCTTCTTCGGCAATGCGTGCGGCCAGCTTTGGCCAAGTCGCCACGCGGTCACCGATCACATAGAACGTGGCCCGCGCCTTTTGTTCGCGCAGCATGTCCAGCAGGCGGGGCGTGTTCTTCGGATGCGGGCCATCGTCAAAGGTCAGCGCGACCAGCGGTTGCAAGGTGCGGACCGAGGCGATGGTCGAAGGCTCGCGTCCAAGCATGTCCTTGGGCAGCGCGATGGTGGGTTGTGCCTCGGCGTCACCGGGCAAGGCCGGTGCCAGCACCGCAGCCAGACCAAAGGCCAGAACGGCACGCCGCGGCACAAGGGTATGGGGCCCGCCGAAGGGCGGGGGAAAAATGTCACTTGTCATAAATCCTCAACAAATCAGCGGGTTGGCAGGGAAAATGCAGATAACTGACCATCGCCGCCAAGCACTTGCCGGGCAAGTGATTTCTGGCCCCAAACCCCATCTGCGACGAACGATTCCCACCCGTGGTGTTTGCGGCTGGCCGGTCCGCAATCTGTGGCCCCGTTCGGTCGGGGGCTGCCTTGGGCCAATACCGGCTGGGCCGTTGTCGGGCGGCGGATCAGGCGAATCACACCGCGCAGAAATCGCTTGCGATTTTTGGGCAGCGCCGCTTGACGCCCCCGGCGCATCCTCCTAAAAGGCCCCACGCAGCGTTTGGAAACGGCGGTGCAGCAGATGTGCGGTGGTAGCTCAGTTGGTTAGAGTACCGGCCTGTCACGCCGGGGGTCGCGGGTTCGAGCCCCGTCCACCGCGCCATTTGCACCGAAAAAGCCCTCGCGCAAGCGGGGGCTTTTGGGTTTTCGGGCGGGGTTGTTGCGCGACGCCGACCATGGCTTTTGCGCCGCCTGATGTAATCCTGCAAGTCCGCGACTGCAAACCGGCAGGTGGGGTCAGATCGACAACCGCGTCGGCGGTGTGGGCCCTTCGGTGCCACGCTCGCGATACGGGGTGGTGTTGTAATGGCTGCGATAGCATTTGGAAAAATGCGACGGGCTGGCAAAGCCGCAGGCCAGCGCCACGTTGATCACGCTCATATCAGTCTGCATCAGCAGGTTGCGGGCCTTGGACAGGCGCAGTTCCATGTAATAGCGCTTTGGCGAGCGGTTCAGATAGCGCCGGAACAGGCGCTCCAGCTGGCGGGTGGACATCTCCACCTGATCGGCCAGATCGGCAGGCGACAGCGGGTCTTCGATATTGCCCTCCATCATCTGGATGACTTGCGAAAGCTTGGGGTGCCGCACGCCGATGCGGGTCGGGATCGACAGGCGCTGGGTGTCCTGATCGGTGCGGATGCTGGAATAGATCAGCAGGTCGGCCACACTGGCCGCCAGATCGCTGCCATGGTCGGCGGCGATGATCTTCAGCACCAGATCAATCGACGAAATACCCCCGGCGGTGGTCAGCCGGTTGCCATCCATCACGAACACCGCCTTCGACAGACTGACCTGTTCGAACTCTTCGGCGAACCCGTCCTGATTCTCCCAATGGATGGTGGCCTTCCTGCCGTCCAGCAAGCCGGCCTTGGCAAGGGTATAGGCCCCGGTGCACATGCCGCCGATCACGTTGCCGCGCCGGGCCTCGCGCCGCAGCCAGTTCAGGATCGGCCTTGTGGTGGCGCGCTGCACGTCGATGCCGCCGCATACCAGAATGGTGTCGTCACGGTCGACCTCCTCCAGCCCCATGTCCAGCTTGAAGGTGGCCCCGTTGGAACAGGTGACCGCAACCCCGCCTTCGCCGGCCAGAACCCAAGCGTAAAGCGGCTTGCACGCGACATAATTGGCCAGCCGCAACGGCTCGATCGCGCCCGAAAACGACATCATGGTGAACCGGTCCAGCAGCACGAACACAAAGCGCCGCGCCGGGGCGTGTGGGTCGGTCTTCTGGGCGCGGGCGGCGGGCGTGGGCATGTTGCGACCTGCATGTGTCGGTTTTGGGGCATTTACGACAGGAAACATGGCGCACCGCAAGGGGCCTTCGGGGGCGACCGCCCGGCCCTTTCGCCCTTTGCAATTCGCGCCCCAGACCGTATACAACGCCGCGATACGACAAACGACCCCGGACACAAAGGGAGAAGGCCATGACCAAAGGCTGGCAGAAATCGGACTGGCGCGCGAAACCGCGGGTGCAGATGCCCGACTATCCCGATGCGCCCGCGCTGACGGCCGTCGAGGCGCAGCTTGCCAAATATCCGCCGCTGGTCTTTGCCGGTGAAGCGCGCAAGCTGAAAAAGCAACTTGCCCTTGCCGCCGAGGGCAAGGCCTTCTTGCTGCAAGGCGGCGATTGCGCCGAAAGCTTTGCCGAATTCAGCGCCGACAATTTGCGCGACACCTTCCGCGTCATGCTGCAAATGGCCATCGTGCTGACCTACAGCGCCAAGGTGCCGGTGATCAAGGTTGGCCGGATGGCGGGCCAGTTTGCCAAGCCGCGTTCGGCCGCGACCGAGGTGATCGACGGGGTGGAGCTGCCCAGCTATCGCGGCGACATCGTCCACAGCTTTGAGCCGACGATCGAAGCCCGGCGCCCTGATCCGGCACGCATGTTGCAGGCCTATACCCAGGCCGCCGCCAGCCTGAACCTGTTGCGCGCGTTTTCCACGGGCGGCTTTGCCGATATTCACCGCGTGCACAGCTGGACGCTGGGTTTTGCCGAACATGACAAGGCCGAACGCTATCGTGAACTGTCGAACCGCATTTCGGACGCGCTGGATTTCATGACGGCTGCCGGGGTCAATTCCGAAACCGCGCATACCCTGACATCGGTCGATTTCTACACCAGCCACGAAGCCCTGCTGCTGGAATACGAAGAAGCCCTGTGCCGGGTGGACAGTATTTCCGGGCAGAACGTGGCCGGTTCCGGCCATATGATCTGGATCGGCGACCGCACCCGTCAGGTCGATGGCGCGCATGTCGAGTTTTGCCGCGGCGTGCTGAACCCGATCGGGCTGAAATGCGGGCCGTCGACCAGCGTCGAAGACCTGAAGTTGCTGATGGCCAAGCTGAACCCGGCCAACGAGCCGGGCCGCCTGACGCTGATCGCGCGCTTTGGCGCGGGCAAGGTGCACGAACACCTGCCGCGTCTGGTTCGGGCGGTCAAGGAAGAGGGCGCGAAAGTCGTCTGGTCCTGCGATCCGATGCACGGCAACACCATCAAGTCGCCCTCGGGCTTCAAGACCCGGCCGTTCAACGCGGTGCTGTCGGAAGTGCGCGAGTTTTTTGCCATCCACAAGGACGAGCGCACCATTCCCGGCGGCGTGCATGTCGAGATGACCGGCAAGGATGTGACCGAATGCACCGGCGGCTTGCGCGCGGTGACCGATGAAGACCTGTCCAGCCGCTATCACACCGCATGCGATCCGCGCCTGAATGCCAGCCAATCGCTGGAACTGGCGTTTCTGGTGGCCGAGGAACTGTCGGCGCTGCGGCAAGACGGCCAGCGGGTCGCGCTGTAAAACACCGGGTTGCGCTGCTAATTCAGGGCAGGCTTTGAAACGGGCGGCACCGATGGTGTCGCCCGTTCGCGCTCAGGCCTTGACCAAACGCAGATGCGGCACGCCCGGTTGGGCGCGGGGCGGGCGCAGGTTGGCGGTTGCAATCGCGGGCGAGGGCAGGGCGCTGTCTTGCGGCAACGGCGGGGCCTGATGGCTGGCCCGCACCCGTTCCAGTCGGGCTTCGCTGATCGAAAACCGCCGTGGCGCGCGGCCGATCTCGCCATCCAGTTCCAGACAGCCGATCGCCAGATCGCTGCTGTCGCCCGCGCCCAGCATCGGCAGCACCTGCATCCGCCCGTGCAGGTTGGCCCGGCCAAGGCTGCGCTCGGCCGCAAGGTCCAGCGTCAGGATCGCGGGCGTGCGGAACACCCGCTCAAGGTCGATCTGCAACCTCTCACGTGCGTCGCCCAGAAACAGGCATGATACCGGCATGCCGCGAATATCCATCGCCATCAGATCGTTGAAGACCATTCCTGCAATGCGAAAGCGGGCAATGCCGGGGGCGATGCGTTCGATCAGAAAGCTGTGCTCCAGTGCGCGGGAAATGCCGCGCGGGTCCACCCTGTCGCGGCGGGGCAGCATTTCACCGTCACGCAGCGCCTCCCAATAGGCGCGCAATTCGCTGATCATCCCCGGATCGCCGTGTCCCGTGCCGCCCTTGTCGCGGCCTGTCCAACCAAAGCCCATAGCTGTCACTCCTTGCACCCTGTCGCCCCGCGGCGTCGATGTTCCAACGAACACCCCGGTTGTCGCGCCCGTCCAGCCTTGCCCCGTGCCCACCCGGTCTACAGCCCCGGCGAGGGTTAAGAAGGGGCAAAGCCGTGGCCCGGACTTCGTTACTCAAGTGTTAATCTACACCAGTTCGCATCGGCTATGGGCATGAATCTGGATGCATGGTAAACGCCACAACCATCGCAAGGGGGACCGTGGATGACCGTTTCAATGACCGGATTTTCCGCCCGCAAGGGGCAGGGCGCGGGGTTCACCTGGGCGTGGGATATCCGGTCGGTGAACGGCAAGGGGCTGGACCTGCGGCTGCGGCTGCCCGACTGGGTCGATGGCCTTGAACTGGCGCTGCGGGCCGAGGTGCAAAAGGCGCTGTCGCGCGGCAATGTCAGCCTGTCGCTGAAAGTCAGCCGCGAGACGGACGCGGCCGAGCAGGCCCTGCGCGTCAATACCCCCGTGCTGTCGGCGGTGCTGGCGGCGTTGCGCACGGTTGAAGACGCGGCGATGGCGATGGGCGTAACCTTGGGCCAGGCCACCGCCGCCGATGTGCTGGCGGTGCGCGGCGTGCTGGAAACCGCGGCCAGCGATGACGATACCGCCCCGCTGCGCGCGGCGATCCTTGCCGACTTGCCCGCATTGCTGGCCGATTTCAGCGCCATGCGCGCGGCCGAAGGCGCTGCGTTGCAGGCGGTGATCGCCGCCCAACTGGACCAGATCGCCCGCCTGACCGCTGCGGCGCAAACCGAAGCCGAGGCCCGGCGCCAGACCGCAAGTGCCGTGCTGCGCGACGCGCTTGCCCGCATCCTTGACCATGCCGATGGCGCAGATGAGGCGCGGGTGGCGCAGGAACTGGCGCTGATCGCGGTCAAGCAGGACGTGACCGAAGAGCTGGACCGCCTGCGCGCCCATGTCGATGCCGCCCGCGCCCTGCTGGCCGATACCGTCCCGGTGGGCCGCAAGTTCGATTTTCTGATGCAGGAATTCATGCGCGAGGCCAATACGCTGTGCTCCAAGGCGCAGGCGCTGGACCTGACCCGGATCGGGCTTGACCTGAAAACCGTGATCGATCAGATGCGCGAGCAAGTGCAGAACGTGGAGTGATGATGCAGCCCACCGGCAAACGCAGGGGCCTTTTGCTGATCTTGTCCTCGCCCTCGGGTGCGGGCAAATCGACGCTGGCCAAGCGTCTGATGGCCTGGGATCCGACGATCCGGTTTTCGGTCTCGGCCACCACCCGCGCGCCACGCCCGGGCGAAGCCGACGGGCGCGAGTATTTCTTCAAGACCCGCGCCGATTTTGAGGCATTGGTGGCCGATGGCCAAATGCTGGAACATGCCGAGGTGTTCGGCAACCTGTATGGCAGCCCGCGTGGTCCGGTGGAAACCGCAATGAACGAAGGCCGCGACACACTGTTCGACATCGACTGGCAGGGCGGCCAGCAGATCCGCAATTCGGCGCTGGGGCGCGATGTGGTGTCGGTGTTCGTGCTGCCGCCGTCGATTGCCGAGTTGGACCGCCGCCTGCGCGGCCGCGCGCAAGACAGCGATGCGGTGATCGCCGGGCGCATGGCCAAAAGCCGCGACGAGATCAGCCATTGGGCGGAATACGACTATGTGCTGGTGAACGATGATCTTGACAGCACGTTCAATGACTTGCTGACCGTTCTTACAGCTGAACGAATGCGCCGCGACCGCCAGCCCGGCCTGTCGGATTTCGTGCGTATCCTGAACCGGGAGTTTGAGGCCAGATGATCTACGCGCTTGACGGCATTGCACCGCAGATCGACCCGACCTCCTGGGTCGCCCCCGATGCCAACATCATCGGCAAGGTGGTGCTGGGGCATGGGGCCTCGGTCTGGTTCGGCGCCACCTTGCGCGGCGACAATGAAGAGATCCGCGTTGGGGCCGGATCGAATGTGCAAGAGTGCAGCGTGCTGCACACCGACATCGGCTATCCGCTGACCATCGGCGCCAATTGCACCATCGGCCATCGCGCCATGCTGCATGGGTGCAGCATTGGCGATGGCACCCTGATCGGCATGGGGGCCACCATCCTGAACGGCGCGAAGGTCGGCCGCGGCTGTCTTATTGGTGCCTGCGCGCTGATCACCGAAGGCAAGGACATTCCTGATTTCAGTCTGGTTATGGGCAGCCCCGGCCGCGTGGTGCGCAGCCTTGATGCCGAGGCGCAGCTGCGCCTGCTGCAATCGGCGGAAGGCTACCGCACCAATGCGCGCCGCTTTCGCGATGGTCTGGCCGCTAGATCTGCACAAGGATGATTTTCAGGCCCGGTCCTGCGGCCTCCAGCTCGCGCGTGACCATCCGGCCATCGGGCAAAGGTGGCGACACCACCATCAACGGTCCGCGATAGTTTGCCGCGACCAGCGCCGCGATCACATCCAGCGCGTCCATTTTGCCACCCAGCAACAGGCACGCCACCACCGCATCTTGCAGGTTGTTCAACCCGGCACTGCCAATCATTTCCGGATCAAGCGACAGGATCGGCCGATCTGCGGCAATCGCCTTGGCCAAGGGTGTGGGCAACCCAATACCGACAAACGGACCGACGGTTCCGGTCTTTTGGGGTGGTTTGTCCGAACCGTTGTCGGGAAAGGAATTGAACACCGTCACCGAGTTTCTCCTTGGCGCAATAGCGTCACTAAAACTCGTAAAAGCGGCCACTTGACGCAACGTCACATCACAGTACCAAATCTTGGTTAAATTGTGGCACCGTCCGTATCAAGTCCTTATCTCGCCTTTGCCGCAGAAAACGGCTATGGCGTGACACAAGAGTCAGCGTGGGTGCAAAAGAATGGTCGAAGCGGCGGTGTTGGACGGTATTCCGTTGCCGGCCCTGATTGTCGGACAGGATGAACGGCTTTCGGCGATGAATGCCCCGGCGCAGGCGATCTTCGGGTCAAACATGCTGGGGCGGCACCATGCCATCTGCCTGCGTCATCCCGAGGTGCAGACCGCTTTGATGGCGGCGTTGACCCAAGGGCGGGCAGGCGTGGCGCGGCAGGTGGTGCCCGGCCCGTCGCAAGACGTGGTTCACCGTGTGACGGTGACCCCCCTGCCACGCCAGGCCGGGGCGCTGTGCGTGTTCGAAGACCTGAGCGAGGTTGAACAGATGGGCCAGATGCGGCGCGATTTCGTGGCCAATGTCAGCCATGAATTGCGCTCGCCGCTGACTGCGCTGACCGGCTTCATCGAAACCCTGAAGGGTGCTGCCAAGGACGACCCCGCCGCGCGGGAACGGTTTCTGACCATCATGGAGCGTGAGGCCGGGCGGATGAACCGCCTGATCCGCGATCTGTTGCACCTGAGCAAGGTCGAGGCGGAAGAGCGGGTGCGCCCGACCACAAGGGTTGATCTGCTGGATATCCTTAAATCCACCATGGCCACCTTGCGCCCCACCGCCGAGACCGCAAATGTCGCCCTGCGGCTGGAGGTGGCCCCCGGCCTTGCCACCGAATTGCCGGGCGACGCCGATCAACTGGTGCAGGTGTTCCAGAACCTGATTGAAAACGCAGTGAAATATGGCGGTGCCGGCGGCGAGGTGGTGGTCAGGGTGGCGGCCGATTACCTGCCCCGATCGCCCGCGGTGCGGGTTGAGGTGATCGACAAGGGCGAAGGGATGGACCCGCTGCACCTGCCGCGCCTGACCGAACGGTTCTACCGCGTCGACGGCCACCGATCGCGCGAAAAGGGCGGCACCGGGCTGGGGCTGGCCATCGTCAAGCACATCGTCCAGCGCCATCGCGGCCGGTTGAAGATTGAAAGCGCCAAGGGCAAGGGCAGCACATTCACGGTGCTGTTGCCACTGGAATAATCGCTACAGCCGCGCGATCCGGTCGGTCAGTAGGGCAAAGAAGCCATCGGCATCGACCGACCCGATGAACAGCGCGTTGGCCGGGCGCTTGGTGACGCCCCACCAGTCGGCCACCGTCATGCCCATGGTCAGTTCGGACATGGTTTCGATCTGGACGTTGATATGGCGCCCCTGAAACAGCTCGGGCCGGATCAGGTAGGCGATCACGCAAGGGTCATGCAGCGGTGCGCCTTCGCTGCCGTATTTCTGCATGTCGAAGCGTTCAAAGAAATCGGTCCATTCCGCCACCATCCGCCCCGGTTCGGTGCCAAGCGCGCGAAACGCCTCTATCCGCTTGCGGTTGGTCAGCACCTTATGCGTCACGTCCAGCGGCATCACCACCAAGGGCACGCCGGATTTGAAGACGATATCAGCGGCTTGCGGGTCGACGTAAATGTTGAATTCGGCCGCCGGGGTGATGTTGCCGACCTCGAAATAGGCGCCCCCCATCAAGACGATCTGCTGGATGCGGGCGGTGATGTCGGGCGCGCGTTGCAGGGCGGTTGCGATATTGGTCAACGGGCCCAGCGGGCACAGCGTGACCGTATGGGCAGGTTCGCGCCGCAGGGTTTCGATGATGAAATCAACGCCATGCAGCGCTTGCAGCGGCATCACCGGGTCGGCCAGTTGCGGGCCATCAAGCCCGGTCTTGCCATGCACATGTTCCGCCGTCACCAGCGCGCGCTGCAACGGCCGGTCACAGCCGGCAAATACCAGCGTCTCGGGCTTGTCCGCCAGTTCGCAAATGATGCGCGCATTGCGTTCGGTCAGTGGCAGCGGCACGTTTCCGGCCACGGCGGTGATGCCCAGCACCTCGACATCCTCGGGGCTGGCAAGCGCCAGCAGGATGGCCACGGCATCATCCTGACCGGGGTCGGTGTCGATGATGATCTTGCGCGGGTGTCTGGTCATGGCAGCCTCCGTTTTGGCCGCAGTCAAACGGCAGGCGGCAGCTTTGTCCAGATGCGGCAGCGGCAAAATGCAAAGGCCCCGAATAATTTCCGGGGCCTTCGTTTCATTTCATGATCCTAGCCGTCGAAGTTCACTTCTTCAATCAACTTCAGTGCCGCCGGGCGCAGCTTGGCGACCTCGGTCAGAGGCATCGCATCCGGGGTGAATTCGCCCCAGCTTGCCACCAGATCAGATCGTTTGACGCCGGGCTTCACCGGATATTCGCTGTTGGTTTCGGCATAGATCGCCTGGGCCGCGTCGCCAGACAGCCATTCCATGAACTTCAGCGCATTGTCCTTGTTCGGGGCGGCCTTGGTCAGCGCCACGCCCGAGACGTTCAGATGCGTGCCGCCATCGGTGAAGGTCGGGAACACGATGCGCACGGTTTCTGCCGCCGGGCGCTGTTCGGGGTCGTTCATCATCTGGCCGATGTAATAGGTGTTGCCGATGGCGATGTCACATTCGCCCGCTGCAATCGCCTTGACCTGATCTCGGTCCCCGCCGTTGGGCTTTTTGGCAAGGTTGGCTTTCACGCCTTCCAGCCAGGCCTTGGTTGCCTCTTCGCCGTGATGCGCCAGAACCGCCGCCGTCAGCGCCACGTTATAATCGTTGGTGCCGGACCGAATGCAGATGCGGCCCTTCCACTTGGGGTCGGCCAGATCTTCATAGGTCGTCACTTCGCCGTCGGCGACGCGGTCCTTGCTGGCATAGACGATGCGCGCGCGCGAGGTCAGGCCGAACCACTGGTTGCCAGCATCGCGCAGGGCGGCGGGGATGTTCGCCTCCATCACCGCCCAGGTGACAGGTTGGGTCACGCCGGCATCGACGATCTGGGTCAACCGCGCGATATCCACCGTCAGAACCAGATCGGCGGGCGAGCGGTCGCCCTCTGCCGTCAAGCGCTCGGCCATGCCCTTGTCCACAAAGGCCACGTTCACCTTGATGCCGGTCTCGGCGGTGAAGGCGTCAACCAGTGGCTGGATCAGTTCGGGCTGGCGATGGGAATAGACGTTGATCTCTTGCGCCATGGCGGGCAGGGCCACCGAGGTAAGGGCGAGGGCGGCGAGGGACAAGCGGAGGGTCATGGGTGAGTCCTTTGGTCAGAAATTGCCAACCCAATAAACCTGACAAAAATACTTTGGTCAATAGACATGTAATTTAGTCAGGTTTTGGGGCTTTCTCCTCAGCCTTGGCGCGGTTCCACAAGGCGTCCATCTCGGTCAGGTCTGACTGCGCCGGGGCGCGACCGTCTTCGGCCAGCCAATCCTCGATCCGCTGAAACCGGCGGGTGAACTTGGCATTGGCCGCGCGCAGGGCGGCCTCGGGGTCCACCTCCAGATGGCGCGCCAAATTGGCCATCACGAACAGCAGGTCGCCAAACTCTTCGGCCACCTCCGCCGCGGTCAGGTTTGCGCGCGCGTCCACCAGCTCGGCGGCTTCTTCGGCGATCTTGGCCACCACCTGATCGGTCGAGGGCCAGTCAAACCCCACCCGCGCCGCGCGCCTTTGCAACTTGACCGCCCGGGTCAGGGCAGGCAGGCCAAGCGCCACGCCATCCAGCACCCGTGCAGGGCCGCGTTCGCGGGCTTTTTGAGCTTCCCAATCGGCGGTTTGCTGAGCGGTAGTTTTTCCCGTGGTGTCTTCGCCAAAGACATGAGGATGACGTGACAACATCTTGTCAGATATCGACTTTATTACATCACCCAGATCGAACAGACCGGCCTCATCGGCCATCTGCGCATGATAGACCGACTGGAACAGCAGATCGCCCAATTCGCCGCGCAATTCGTCCCACGCCTGCCGCTCGATCGCATCGGCCACCTCATAGGCCTCTTCGACCGTATAGGGCGCGATGGTGGCGAAATCCTGCTCGCGGTCCCACGGACAGCCACCATCGGGCGCGCGCAGGCGGGCCATGATTTCGCGCAGGCGGGGCAGGCCACCGTCGGGATCGTGAACCAGACGGTCGCTTTCGGGGCGGGGCAAAGGGATGGGGGGCATTGCAGAGCCTTCCGATTTCAGATTTGATCAAAGGCTGGAATCCGAAGGAGAAGACCCATGCCCGTCCTGAACCGTATCGCGGCTTTTGCCGAGGAAATGAAGGGCTGGCGTCGGCATCTCCATGCGAATCCCGAGCTGGAGTTTGCCTGCCACAACACCGCGGCCTTCATCGTGGCGCGTCTGCGCGAGATCGGGGTGGATGAAATCCACGAAGGCATCGCCCAGACCGGCATCGTGGCCATCATCAACGGGCAGGGCGACGGGCCAACCATCGGCATTCGCGCCGATATGGACGCGCTGCCGATCATCGAGACAACAGGTGCCCCCTATGCCAGCACCATCCCCGGCAAGATGCACGCATGCGGCCACGACGGCCATGTGACGATGGCGCTGGGGGCGGCGAAGTATCTGGCCGAGACGCGCAATTTCGCGGGCCGTGTCGCCTTTATCTTCCAGCCCGCCGAGGAAGAGGGCGGCGGCGGCAATGTGATGGTGCAAGAGGGCATGATGGACCGGTTCAGCATTTCCCGCGTCGTTGGCATCCACAACGCGCCAAACGTGCCCTTGGGCCATTTCCAGACCACGCCGGGGCCGCTGATGGCCTCGGTCGATACGGCTTGGGTCACGGTGACGGGCAAGGGTGGCCACGCGGCCACACCGCATGAGTGCATTGATCCGGTGGTGGCGGTGGTGGGCATGGTGCAGGCGGTGCAGACCATCATTCCGCGCAACGTCTATGCGATGGACGAGGCGGTGATTTCGGTCACGCAAATCCACGCCGGCACCACCGCCAGCAATATCATCCCCGAGGTGGCCACGTTCTGCGCCACGATCCGGTCGTTCAAGCCCGAGGTGCGCGACCTGCTCAAACGCCGGGTGCTGGAGATTGTCGAGGGCCATGCAATCGCTTACGGCGTCAAGGCCGAGGTCGAGTATGACTGGGGCTATCCCGCCACCGTGAACCACCCCGCCGAGGCCGATTTCGCCGCCGAGGTGGCAGTGGAAATCTCAGGCCCAGCGGCGGTGAATGCGCGCGCCGGGCGCGAGATGGGGTCGGAAGATTTCAGCTATATGCTGCAAGCCCGCCCCGGCGCCTATCTGTTCATGGGCATCGGTCCCGGCGCCGGGCTGCACCATCCGGCCTATGATTTCAACGATGACGCCGCCCCGATCGGCGCCAGTTTCTTTGCCCGACTGGTCGAGCGCGCGCAGCCCTTGGCTTGACCCGTCGCTCCCGCGCCTCCAGTCAAACCGGCACCCGCCGCTTTCTCTTTCTGCAAATATCCCCGCCGGAGGCATCCGAACCCGGCCCCGCGCGCCAGCCTTTGCCTGCCTCCCGACCTGTCCCGCAGGCGCAACCCGAACTGTGGCCTTGACATTCCGCCGGGGCCCGGGTCCCCTGTGCCCACCGGATCAGGTGCGTCTCCGAGGGCCAGAATGACGACCGTTTTGCCGACGGAACCTTCAACATGGCAATGGAAGATGCAAAATCGCAGGTGGACACCGCCTTTTCCCGCAAAGGCTTGCGCGGGCTGGCCTATGAGAATGCTTTTGGCGGGGCGACCAGTTTTCTGCGCCGGACCTATACCAAGGATCTGACCGGGGTTGATTTGGCGATCACCGGGGTGCCGTTCGATCAGGCGGTGACGCATCGCACCGGCACCCGCTTTGGGCCGCGCGCCATCCGCGAGGCGTCGGCCCTGCAACCGTTCGACCCGCCCTATGGCTGGCCCACAAGCCCGCTGGAGGAGATGTCGATCATCGACTATGGCGATCTGGCCTTTGACTATGCCCATACCCCCAGCTTTCCGGGCCTCTTGACCGACCATATCCGCACCATTCTGGCGGCAGGTGTAGGCACGGTCACGCTGGGCGGCGATCATTTCATCACCCTGCCGATTCTGCGCGCCTATGCCGAGAAATACGGCCCGATGGCGGTGATCCATTTCGACGCCCATTCCGACCTGTGGGCGGATGACGACATGGACCGCATCGACCACGGCACGTTTTTCTACAAGGCGGTGAAGACCGGGGTGATTGATCCGGCGGCATCGGTGCAGATCGGCATCCGCACCCAGTGCGATGATTATCTGGGGGTCGAATTCATCGACGCCCGCACCGTGCATGAAAAAGGCGTGGCGCATGCGGTGGCGCGGGCCCGCGCAATCGTGGGCGACCGGCCCTGCTATGTGACCTTCGACATCGACTGCCTTGACCCCTCGGCAGCACCCGGCACCGGCACCCCGGTCTGGGGTGGCTTGCAGACCTGGCAGGCGGCGGCGGCCTTGCGTGATCTTGCGGGCATCAACATGGTTGGCGGAGATATCGTCGAGGTGTCACCGCCCTATGATACCACCGGGGCCACGGCGATTGCGGGGGCGCATGTCGCACATGAGCTTGTCTGTCTTTATCATTGGGCGAAAACACGAAAATGAAAAAATCATGGGTGCGCAACATGGGGCTTTTTACCGCCTTTCTGATCATCGCCGCTCTGGGATTGATGGCCTTCGTGCGGCTGTCGCCGACCGATGTGCAGGCCTGGCACGTGGCTGTGCCCGATCAGACCGGGGCGTGGGACAGCGTGGTGCCGTTGACCGGCGGTGCGACGCTGCGCCTGTCGGCGGCCAAGGGCGCGCCGCGCGATCTGCTGGCACGGCTGGATGCGATCGCGATGGCCACGCCGCGCACCACCCTGCTGGCCGGGTCGGTGGACACCGGACGGATCACCTGGGAAACCCGGTCGGCGCTGTGGGGGTTTCCCGATTACACCACCGCCGAGGTGCGTGACGACGGGCTTTATGTCAGGGCAAGGCTGCGCTTTGGCCAAAGCGATCTGGGCGTCAACGCGCAGCGCCTGACCGACTGGCTGGCGCAGCTTTAGGCGGCCTCGTCGGCCGCGTCATCGCCAAGCGGCGGCGGGTCATCGCCGGCCAGAAAGTTGCCCAGCTTTTCCAGCCCCGGCATGTGGTCACAGATCACCGAGATCACCACCAGAAGCGGCACCGCGATGATCATGCCGATCACCGACCACAGCCAGGCCCACAAGGCGACGGTCAAAAACACCACAACCGGATTCATCTGCAACCGCCGGGCGATGAAATAGGGGGTGATGACCTGGCCTTCGACCGTGGTCAAAAGCAGGTAGCTGCCGCCCACAACCAAAGGCCAGAACAGATCGGGAAAGCTGACCAGCGCCACAAGCGTGGCAATGCCAACCCCCGCCGCCGCCCCCAGATAGGGCACGTAGTTCATCGCAAAGGCCAGCAGCCCGAAGAGCAGCGGTGCTGGCATGTCCAGCCCCCACATCGTCAGACCGACCGCGACGCCAAGCCCGGCATTGATGACGGTGATCGCCCCCAGATAGCTGCCCAGACTGTCTTCGATGCCGCGCAACGCCGCATAGGCCCGGCGCTTTTCCCCAAGCGTGTCAAAGCTTTGCACGATCTTGAGGTAAAGCAGATCGCCCGAGGCGATCAGGAAAAACAGCAAGAACAGCGTCAGCAGGACCTGACCCAGAATGCCCGGCGTGGTGTAAAGGGCATCCAGCGCGACCGTGGCGGTATCAAACCCCGGTGACGGGTCGGCGGCGGTCCCGGGATCGGCCTCAAGCTGGGTCATCGCGCTGTTTATCGCCTCGGAATTGAAGCGCAGGTTTTGCAGACGCTGGGCAAGTTCGTCCTTGATTTCCGGCAGTTGCGAAATGAACTGCCCGGCTGGCCCCGAGATGACCCAGGCCAGCGAAACGATGCCGACAAACAGGGCCGCCACCACAATCGTGGCCGTCAGCGCCGCAGACAGTCCAAACCGCGACAGACGGCGGCGCACCGGCACGAAGACGAAAAACAGCAAGACGGCAAAGGTGATCGGCATCAGAAAGTCGCGGGCAAGGGCGATGGCGGCGATTATCGCCAGCAAGAACAGCCCCACCATCGGCACCGAGGCGGGCGGGCGACGCGCTGTGGCGTCGGTCTGAAAGGGAAATCGCGATACAGGCCGATACGTCACTTTTGCCATGCTGGACCCATTCCCTGAAGCTGTCGCAGCCGTGCTGCCGACCAACAGAGCGCAACGCGCCGACAGCCGATAGGTTCCCCAACGACCGGGACAATTTCACCGCCCGCAAATGTGATCCGGGCAAATGTGATCCGGGCCAATGTGATCCGGGCCAATGTGATCCGGGCCAATGTGATCCGGGTTGGTGCGGGCCCGCCGACAGCGGCACCTCTTGACCAAGTCCGGAAGACAGGCCAAACCCCCGGCCATGGTTCCGTTGGAAAAACTCGCCCAGATCACCCAGCGTTTCGAGTTTCTCGAAGCCCGGCTGAATGCCGGGGCCTCGCCGGCCGAGATTGCCAATCTCAGCCGGGAATATTCCGACCTCAAACCCGTGGCCGAACAGATAGATGCCTATCGGGCGGCACTGGATGATCTGGCGCAGGCCGAAAGCTGGCTTGCCGACCCCGAAATGAAGGGTCTGGCCGAGGATGAGTTGCCGCATCTCAAGGCGCGCATTCCGCAGATGGAACAGGCGCTGCGGCTGGCGCTGTTGCCGCGCGATACCGCCGATGCCCGACCTGCCATTCTGGAAATCCGGCCCGGCACCGGCGGCGATGAGGCAGCCCTGTTCGCCGCCGACCTGTTGCGGATGTATCAGCGTCACGCCGAGGCCAAGGGCTGGCGGTTCGAGATCCTGGACCAGCAGCTATCGGATCTGGGCGGCATCAAGTCGGTCACCGCCCATGTGCAGGGCGAGGGCGTGTTTGCCCGGCTGAAATACGAATCCGGCGTGCACCGGGTGCAGCGGGTGCCCGAAACCGAAGCACAAGGCCGCATCCATACCAGCGCCGCCACCGTGGCCGTGCTGCCCGAGGCCGAAGAGGTAGACCTCGACATCCCGGCCAGCGACATCCGCATTGATACGATGCGCGCCTCGGGGGCAGGGGGGCAGCACGTCAACACCACCGACTCGGCGGTGCGGATCACCCATTTGCCGACCGGGATGATCGTCACCAGCGCCGAAAAATCGCAGCACCGTAACCGCGAGATTGCGATGCAGGTGTTGCGCGCGCGGCTGTTCGAGCTGGAACGCGAGCGGATTGATGCCGCCCGCTCTGCCGATCGTCGCGCGCAAGTGGGCAGTGGCGACAGGTCCGAACGCATCCGCACCTACAACTTCCCGCAAGGCCGGATGACCGACCACCGCATCAACCTGACGCTGTATTCGCTGGGGCAGATCATGGCGGGAGACCTTGATCCGATCATCGACGCGCTGCAAGCCGAGGATCAGGCGCAAAAACTGGCCGAGGCCGGGATATGACCACCTTCGCGCAGGCGTTGGCCGCGGCTGTGGCGCAATTGCGCGCCGCCGATGTGCCCGACCCCGCCACCGATGCCCGCGCGCTGCTGGCGCATGCCACGGGCATCGCTCCCGACCGTCTGACCCTGCATCTGGCCGAGGCGGCGCTTGCGGATGACCTTGGACGCTTCGCCGCTTTGGTCGGGCGGCGGGCGGCGCGCGAACCGGTGTCGCACCTGATCGGATATCGGCTGTTCTGGGGCCGCCGCTTTGCTGTGACGCGCGATGTGCTGGACCCGCGCCCCGAGACCGAAACGCTGGTGGCGGCGGCGCTGTTGGCCCCCTTTTCCCGCGTGCTTGATCTTGGCACCGGCTCGGGCTGCATCCTGCTGTCGCTGCTGGCAGACCGAGCCGGTGCCGCCGGGCTGGGCGTCGATCTGTCGCTGGCTGCGCTGACGGTGGCACGGGCCAACGCTGCCGCGCTTGGCCTTGACGCCCGCGCCAGCTTTGCCTGCGGCACATGGTTCGCCCCGGTTTCCGGCCGCTTCGATCTGATCGTGTCGAACCCGCCCTATATTGCCGCCGATGAGATGGCCGCCCTGTCGCCCGAGGTGTGCCTGCACGAGCCGCACATCGGCCTGACCCCGGGTGGTGATGGTCTGGCAGCCTATCGCGCGCTGGCTGCGGGGCTTGCGGCGCATCTGGCCCCAAGGGGCAGGGTGCTGCTGGAAATCGGCCCGACACAAGGCAGGCCGGTGTCGGCACTGCTGAACGGCGCCGGTTTTGTCACCAAAATCCTGCCCGATCTAGATGGTCGCGACCGGGTGGTTGCCGCCCATCTGCCAGAACAGGGCTGACGGTTGCGGAATAATCGCCGCATTTGCGCTGATCCGGCCGAATTTATGCAGAATCGTCTTGTCAGCTTGGTGCTGCCATGTTTATTCGACAGCAGTCGCTTTCATGGCGCGGTTGGCATTCCGGCTTCCGTCCCGACAGCACTGAAACCCGACCTTGTCTGTCATTCCCCTTTGGGGCCTCACCATCCGGGTGCAGCACAGCGGGCAAATCGGATCATCTGGATCAAAGGACAAGATGCGCTCTTCCAAGTCCCGTCAGCGTTCAAAGCAGAACCGCCCGCGTACCCTCGGCAATATCATCAACCGTGTTTTCGAAAGCTCCGGCCCGGAAAGCAAGGTGCGTGGCACACCGCAACAGATCATCGAAAAGTATCAGTTGCTGGCCCGCGACTCGCAACTGTCGAATGACCGCGTGGCTGCCGAGAATTTCTTGCAGCACGCCGAGCATTACACCCGGCTTCTGGGCGAGGCGCAGCGCGAAATGGCCGCCGAGCAAGAGGCGCGTCAGCAACAGTCTGGCCAAAACGGGGGCCAGAACGGGGGCCAGAATGGTGGCCAGAACGGCCAGACCGGCACGCGCGACTATCGCGATCCGGCGCGTTCGTGGCGCGATGACCGCAGCCCGGATGCCGGTAATGACGATCAGCCTGACATGGCGGCCGTCGATGACCCGCGCGGTGGCGATGCCGGTCTGGTGGAAACCCCAGAGGCCCGTCGCGACACCGCGGTCGAGGCGCCCCGGCGTGAGGCTGCAAGTGATCAGCCCCGCCGCGACGACCGCCGCGAAGACCGCAACCGCCGCGCCGACCGGCCCGAGGGCGATCGTCCGCGCCCGCCCGCAGAAAACCGCGCACCTGCCGAACACCGCGCAGCGTCCGAAAACCGCCCGCCGCGCGGCCCGCGTCCGCCGCGCCCCGACCAGCAGCCTGCCGCCCACACAGCACCGGCGCCAACCGCGGTGCCCGATGCTCCGGTTGCCGCCGCCCCACCGGCCGAGGCGGCCTCGCCCGAGGTGGATGCCGCAAAGCCCGCGCGTCGCGCCCGGGCCCCGCGCAAGCCGAAAGACAGCGGCGATGGCGGTCCTCCAGCCCCGCGCGAAGCCGCTGAATGACCGAACACTGCAAGACCGCGTAACGAAAAAACGCCGCCCCGCACCGGGCGGCGTTTTGCTTGTGCGCCGCAGGCAGGATCAGCGCGCCGCCACTGCCCGCGCCAGGGCGCAAAACTGCTCCAGCCCGATCTCTTCGGCGCGCTGCGTCGGCGCGATCCCCACCGCTTGCAGCAGCGCTTCGACATCACCGCCCAACCCTTTCAGGCTGGAGCGCAGCATCTTGCGGCGCTGGTTGAACGCCATTGCTGTTACCCGGCCCAACACCGCCGCCTCGGCCGGAAAGCGCGGCGCCTCCAGCCGGGTCAGATGCACCACCGCCGAATGCACTTTAGGGGCTGGGGTAAAGGCCTCGGGCGGCAGGTGCATCACGATCTTGGCATCCGCCCGCCACTGCGCCAGCAACGCCAGCCGTCCGTAATGGTCGCCCCTTGGCTTGGCCACAATCCGCTCGGCCACCTCTTTTTGGAACATCAGCGTGAGCGAGGTCCAGAACGGCGGCCAGACCTCGGGCGACAGCCAGCGGATCAACAATTCGGTGCCGACATTGTAGGGCAGGTTCGACACCACCCGGATCGGCGCAGTCAACCGCGCCGCCACATCCAGTTCCAGTGCATCGCCCTGCACAATCTCAAGCCGCCCCGGATAAGCCGCGGCAATCTCGTCCAGTGCCGGCACACAGCGCGGGTCTTTTTCCACCACCAGCACCCGCCGCGCGCCTTCGGCCAACAGCCCGCGCGTCAGACCACCGGGCCCGGGCCCCACCTCCAGCACATCGCAGGAAGGCAAATCCCCCGCCATGCGGGCAATCTTGGCGGTCAGGTTCAGGTCCAGCAGAAAGTTCTGCCCCAACTGCCGTTTCGCCACCAGATCATGCGCCCGGATCACCTCACGCAAGGGTGGCAAGCCATCAATGGTTCCCAAACCTAAAAGCCCTTTCCTCTTGGCTCAAATACCCCGGGGTCTGGGGCAGGGCCCCAGTCCTGCGCCTAGTGCTTGCGCGCCGCTGCCATGGCCCAGGCCATCCGGCAGGCCGCCACCAGACTGTCGGGCAGTGCCACCCCCTTGCCCGCAATGTCAAACGCCGTGCCATGGTCGGGTGAGGTGCGGATGAACGGCAGGCCCAGCGTCACATTCACCCCGCCATCGAAATCCAGCGTCTTGATCGGGATCAGCGCCTGATCGTGATAGGCACAGACCGCCGCATCATAGCCCGCCCGGGCGCGGGCGTGGAACATGGTGTCGGCTGGCAGCGGGCCGACAATGGCCATGCCCTCGGCCTGCAACCGTGCCACCAGTGGCGCGATCATCGTAAGGTCTTCCCAGCCCATAGCCCCGCCCTCGCCGGCATGCGGGTTCAGGCCCGCCACGGCAATGCGCGGACGGGCAATGCCGAAATCTCGGATCAGCCCGGCATGGGTCAGCCGGATCGCCTGCTCCAGCACCGCTGCCGTCAGCGCCTGTGGCACCTCGGCCAATGGAATATGGATGGTGGCGGGCACCACGCGCAGCGTCTCGCAGGCCAGCATCATCACCACGGGCACATCGCCCGCCAGATGCGCCAGATATTCGGTATGGCCGGGAAAGGCGAACCCGGCACCATCCTTGAGCACCTTTTTGTGGATCGGGGCGGTCACCAGCGCCGAAGCCGCGCCCGCCTGCACCAGACCCACCGCCCGCGCGATCACGTCGATCACGCCTTGCGCATTGGCCAGATCGGGCTGGCCGGGCGTGGTGGGGGCGGCAAAGACGTGCGGCAGCACCGGCAAGATCCCGGGGGCAACCGCCAAAGCCTCGCCGGGCGCGCTGACCGCTTGCCACGCGCTGCCCGGCGGCAGATGGCGCGGATCGCCCAGCCATACGAACGGCACCGACGCGCCCAGCACGGCCCGCGCCTTCACGGCAAGCTCTGGCCCCACGCCAGCCGGTTCGCCGCAGCTCATCACCAGCGGTTGCATGGCCTAGGGCGTCTCGATGAAGGCTTCCGAGCGCAACTCTTCCAGATAGCCCTCGGCAAGGGCGGTCAGCTTTAGCGTGGTCAGCTGTTCGCGCACCGCCTCGCGGTCGATGGCAGGCTTGGCCGGAGCTTCACCGCCCTCGGCCGCCGCGACACTGATCGCATCTTCCGGCAGATCGGGCTGCGGCGCGCGCCCGCACAGCATCAGGAACACCCGCCAGCCGCCGCGCGTCAGGGCGGCCGAGTATTCGCCGGCATCCAGTTGCGCCAGTTGCAGGCCAACGTCCGATGGAATTTCTGCCATGGTCCGTGTCGACACCGTCAACCGATCGGCGGGCAGGCCGCGGGCCTCGGCATAAAGGTCTTTGCAACTGTCCATCCGATTGCCCAAGGCCGCGGCCTCGGCCAGCGCGTCGGGTGTGTTGGGCAGCAGGAATTCGGCGTATTCCACATCAACGACCCGCGACTTTGCTGATGTGTCTTCGGTCACGTCGCGCAACTGAAAGATCGCCACCGCATTGGGCAGGGTGATCGGGTCCGATACCTGACCCGGCCCCAGTTGCAGCACAAGCTGCACGATCTGCGGTGGCAGGTTGCTGGCCGGGGTCCAGTCCAGACGGCCGCCACGCCCGGCAGAAGGCGAGGCCGAATAGCGCCGCGCCGCCGAGGCAAAACCGGCCTCGGTGGTGATCTCGGCCTTCAGGCGGCGGGCCAGATCAAGCTGCGGCGCGGGGTCGCCCTGCACCGGCAGGATGATTTCCGACATCAGCAGTTGCACCGGCTTTTGTCCGACGGCCGTGTCGATGGCGCGGTCGATCTCGGCCTCGCTGATCGACACGGTCGGCAGGAACCGGCCCCGCACCAATTCGCGAAACAACAGGCCGTTGCCGACGAAATCCCGAAACGTCTCGGCCTGCACCCCGGCCTGCGCCAGCGCCTGAAGGAATTGCTCGGTGCTCAGGTTGGCGCGACCGGCAAACTCTTCCATCCCGGCTTCCATCTGCTTGGGCGTCAGCCGCAGGCCAAAACGCTTGGCCTCGGCGGCGGCAAGCCGGTCTTGCGTCAGGCCGCGCAGCGCCTCGGTCTCGGGGTCGCCGGGGCTGCGCAACAGCCGCAGGAACAGTTTGCGCTGTTCCACTTCATAGCGGGTGATCACCGTGCCATTGATGCGCAACACAGGGTCGAACAGCGATGCATCCTGGGCGAGGGCAGGCAAGGGGGACACAGCCAGCGGTCCCACCGCCAGCGCCAGAACCGTGGCCATGCGGGGCAGCGCCCGAAGCGCGGAAAGAAAAGCTGTCGTCATCTGGTTCGCCGTCACTTGCTTGCGCCCTTTGTTCTGTCGCATCCCGTCATCCTCGTGGCCCAGCCCCTAGCGCCTGCACGCACGCGAAGGCCCTGCCACGCCGCCTGATCCAAAGCCGACCAGATCGACCGAAACACCAAAATCCGTGGTCGGCGTCACATTAGTCGAGGATGTAAAGCGACGCGAGAGTGAAAGATCAACCAGCACACATTCGTTGCGATACTTCAGGCCAAGGGCAGCGCGGTTGGTGCGGTTGGCCTCGATGTCATAACGGGCCCCGGCACTTGCCGTCCAACTGTCGGTCATCTTGTAGCTGCCATCAAAGGCGATTTCGGCGATATCGTCGGGGCGGTCCTCGGCGGTATCGGCGGACAGGTAGACGTAAGACCCGATCAGGCCATAGCGCGCGCCCGACAGGTTCAGCCGGGTTTCTGACTTGGTCAGCGACAGATCATCATCCATCAGCAGGCGCTGGGTCAGGCCAAGCCCCTGGGGCAGGGTCAGTTGCGCCGCAAGCAGCCAGTCAGAGCGTTTGCCATCCAGCCCCGACGCAGCCGAAAATTGCCCCAGATCATCGGTCCGCAACACCCGACCGGCGGCGGCGGCGAGGGTCCAGCCGGCAGGATCGACCCGGGTATAGGCCAGACCCAGGTTCAGCCGTGCGCCGCGTTCCACCGCATCCGATCCGGGATAGCGGTTCAGCGCAAACAGGTTGCCTTCGTCAAACTCGACCAGGATCGAGTCCTCATTGGGCAAGGTCTCGGTGCCCTTTGGCGACCAGACGAATTGCGCCACCGGTTCAATGACGTGACCCACGCCATTGGGCGCGGTCTTGGCCCAGGGCCAGCGCAATTCCACCGCCACGGCAGGGTGGGTGCGGGTGGTGTTGCCGCCAAAGCTGGCATCCTCGGCGATCCGGTAGGCATCTGTCGTCACTTCGGCCAGGGTGCTGGCGACCATGCCCAAGGGCAAGGTCCAGTTGCGCCGCCAATCCAGCCGCAGCGACGCGCGGGCGACATCACGGCCATCGGCAATCGCGTCAAGGTCGGCAGCGCTGTCAAGCGGGTCTTGCGAACTGCGGTAATGCGCATGGGTCTGAAACCGCAAGCCGGCCTCGCCGCCCAGCACGCCGCCCGAAAACCGCCGGTGAAAGGTGAAATCCGAAATCACCGTTGGCAGCGTTGCGTTGACCTCATCGGCACGGATCGAGCTGATCCCGATCAGGCGACCGGCGATATGTTCGTTGCGCCGGGTGCGGCTGACCTCGACCTCGCTTTGCAACCGGTCATAGTCGGGCAGGCCGTAATCCAGCAGATAGGCCGGGTCACTGACCACGATGCCGTCAAAGCGCAATTTGAAGTCGCGCGGCAGATCGAAGGTGCCCACAGCCGTCAGGTAATGCCGGGTCTCTTCGGGCAGGATGGCGTCGCGTGACAGCGCGCCGTTCAACTCGATCTCGCCGGTGACAAAAGCCTGACGATAGCGCAAGTCCACCGTTCGGCCGGAATTGCTGGACAGATAGGGCGTGATCGTCAGGTCGCGGTGCGGCCCGAGGGTCAGAAAATACGGCAGCTTGATCCCGGCCCCAAGTTCCGATGTGGTGCGCACCGTCGGCAGCAGAAAGCCGCTGCTGCGTGCAAGGGTCGGGTCGGGCATCCGCAGGCGGGGAAAATACACCACCGGAACGCCCGCGACGCGAAACTGCGCGTGGTCAAAGTAGATCTGGCGCTCTTGCTGGTCATGCAAGATGCGGCGGGCGCGGATTTCCCACAGCGGCGCCTTGGCCCCGGCACAGATCTTGCAAGATGAGGCGACCGCATTGTCAAGCTGGGTATAGCGCCCGCCCATCCGCAGGATCTGGCCCGCCGCAAGCTGCAATTCGCGGTTCAGCACCAGCCGCGCGCTTTGCAAGACACCTTCGGTCAGGTCGGCCGACAGATCGGCCTGCCGCGCCACAAGGATGGTGGTGTCGCCATCGACCATGACGATGGGCCCGTCGATGGTCAGCCGATCCTGGGTGCGGTCATAGACGATGCGCGACGCGCGCAAGGTGCGGCCCTGAAAGAACACCTCGACCCCGCCATCGGCGACCAACTGCCCGGCGGCATCGACCTGCACCGAATTGGCGACAAGCGCTGCCATGTCCTGCACTGCCGCGTCCTGCGCTGCCAGCCTAGGCGTGTCAAACGCGCCAAGCGCGCCCGCCGTGACCAAGGCCAGTGCCAGTTTGCGCCAAGGGGCCAGGCGGGCCATCAGCCATCCTCCAGATGAAGCAGCAAGCCAAGCGCCAGCAAGACCGCCGCCAGAGGTGCTGCCCAGCCTGCCAGCAAGATCGGGATTTGTCCATTGTTGCCAAGGATCTGGGCGAAGTTGCGCAAAAAGAAGATCGCAAAACCGCCCAGAATGGCAAACAGCACCAGCATGCCGGTCTTGCCAAAGCGGGCGTGGCGCATGGTAAAGCCCGCCGCCACCAGCACCATCGCGGCCAGCAACAAGGGTTGCGCCAGTTCCATCTGATACCAGACCCGGTGCGCGCGGGCCGAAAACCCGGCCCGCTCCAGCCCGGCGATATAGGCGGGCAGGCCCCAGAACGGCACGGCAGACGGCTCGCCAAAGCTGTCGCGGATGCGTTCGCGCGTCAGGTTCGACGGGATGGTGGCATCGGGGGACAGGATCGCAGCCTCGCGCTCGGGGTTTGTGCCAGACATGTCCCATCGCTTGGCCCCCGTCAACGCCCATGCGCCGGGTTGCAGCCGCGCACTTTGGGCCTCGACGCGGACCGAAGGCAAGCCATCGGTGCCGAACAACAAAAAGGTGACGCCGAACAGTTCCGTGCCATCGGTATTGGCCCGCATCGCGCGGATCACGGTCTGGCCGGCATCGCTGCCCTGCCGCAGCCACAGCCCGCTGTCAGCCAGCGACAAGGTGCTGACCGCGCCATCTGCCGCCTCTGACCACAACCGATCATATTCCTTTTGCGTGGCTGCCACCAGCGGGTTGAACACCGCCACCGAAACACCGCCAACCACCAGCGCCACCAGCAGCGGCGCCAGCAAGAACCGCAGCGCCGAGCGTCCCGCCGCGCGGATCACCACCAGTTCCGACGACCGCGCCAGCGCCAGAAACATCGCGATCGCCGAAAGGATCATGATCAGCGGCAAGATGCGATACAGGCTGGCGGGGGTGTTCATCGCGGCCAGATGCAGCGCCCCGGCGGTGCTGATGCCCTGCCCGGAAAACCGGCGCAATTGCTCGACCATGTCGATCAGCATCATGATCGCCCAGAAACCTGCCAGAACCTGCATGAAGGCGGTGAAGAACCGGCGGGCAATATAGCGCGACAGGATCATGCCAAGGCCACCCCGTTGCTCGCCCGGCGACCCAGCCGACGTGGGCGCTGCGACAACCACAGCAGCAAGACACCCAGAGCGATGCCGATCACCGGGGCGGCATAGACCGCGGGCCAGGCACCCTCTTGGCGCTTGGCAAGGCCCGCGCCCTGGGTGCCGATCAATTGCACCAGCACCAGCAGCGCCACCGCGACCCCGATCTGGCGCCACAGCCCAAAGCGGCTGAAGGCCCCCAAAAGCAGCGCGCCAAAGCCGATCATCGCCGCACCCACTGCCAGAAACGGCTGTGCAATCCGCGCGTGGCCTTCCAGGTGCATCACGGCGCGGGACGCACCGAGTTCTTCCTGCAAAGCCTGGCTGGCAAGCAGCAGATCCTGCGTTGCCACCTCATCCAGGGTGCGTCGGCTGCCGCGGCCGTCGCCCAGCATGCCTGCCAGATCATAGGTCACATCCGCAAAGCGCGTGACCGACAACAGGCGGGTGGCATGGGTAAGTTGCTGGGTCATGCCATCGAACATCAACAGTTTCGGCCCCTGATCGCCGCGCGCCAGATAGGCCCGGCGCGCCGTGTAGGTGCGGGTTTGCCCTTCCGACCGATCATCGGACAGAAAGATGTCGCGCAATTCCCCGGTTTCGCTGATCTCGCGGATATACAGGGTCAGCCCCTTGGCCGGATGCATGAACTGCCCGTCGCGCAGAAAGCGCGCGGTGACATTGTCGGCAATCTCGGCGCTGCGGGCGGCAAGGCTGATGCTGCTGGCCGGCACCAGCACATGCGTCAGAACCGACATCATCACCATCACGAACAGCCCGAAATACACCACCGGCCGCGCCAGACGAAACGACGAAAACCCGGTGGCCTGCATCACCACCAGCTCGCTGTCGCCGATCAGCCGGTTGGCCACATAAAGGGCGGCCACAAAAGTGGAGATCGGCAGCACCAGCCGAATGACATTGGGCAAGGTCAGCAAGGAAAACTCGATGAACACCAGCGCCGACTGGCCATCGCCGACCAATTGGTCAAACAGGCCCACCGCCTGGTTCACCCAGTAGATCGACACCAGAAGCAGGGAAAAGAAGCCAAACAGCGCAAGAAGTTGCGACAGCAGGTATCTGTCAAATCTTGCCACGGCCTCAACTGCTCCTTCACGCGCAACTGTGCAAGATTAGGCGAATTGTGAAGGATTGGAAACTCATATCTGGTCAATCGGCGGGGGGCGGGCTAGCCTTTGCCAAAGGTGCAAACCAAAGCCCAACCCCGATGCCCAACCCCGATGCCCAACCCCGATGCGAGGAAACGATGTCCCACCCTGTGCCCATTCAGTTTCGCGACCCTGACGCCGAAGCCCTTGCCCTGTGTGCCGGGCGTGTCGCGGTGGTGGTCGATGTCGGCACCTTGCCCACGCTTGCCAAGCGGCTGGACAAGCTGACCCGCGGGGCGCTGGCGCGGGCGGTGGCGTCGGACGGCTTTGGTCGGCTGAAACCCGGTGAGGGGATGGAGCTTGCCTTCCCGGTGGGGATGCAGGCCGAAGTGCTGCACCTGATCCGCCTGCCGCGCAAGGCAACCGTGGCCGAAGCGCGCAAGGCCGGCGCGACCGTCGGGCGCGTGCTGTCGCCCAAGGGCACGCTGGTCGTGGCCGAGGCGCATCCGCAAGCCGCCGACATTGCCTTTGGCCTTGCGCTGCGGGCCTATGACTTTGCCACCCACAAGACCGGCGAAAAAACCCTGCCCGGCCCGGTGACGATGATGGTCGCCAAACCCGAAGCCATTGCCGCCGAAGCAAGCGCCGGGGCGGCCGTCGCCGAAGGCGTGTTCTTCACCCGCGATCTGGTGAACGAGCCTGCCAATGTGCTGACCACCTTCGACTTTGCCGCCCGTCTGGCGGCGATGCACGAGTTGGGGCTGGATGTGGAAATCCTTGAGGAAGACGAGCTGCTGAAGCTGGGCATGGGCGCGCTTCTGGGGGTGGGCTTGGGGTCGGAAACCCCCTCCAAGGTGGTGGTCATGCAATGGAACGGCGGCAAGAAGGGCGAGGCCCCGTTTGCGCTGGTCGGCAAGGGCGTGGTGTTCGACACCGGCGGCATCTCGATCAAGCCCGCGGCGGGCATGGAAGAAATGACGATGGACATGGGCGGCGCCGGCGTGGTGGCAGGTGTCATGCGCACGCTGGCGATGCGCCAGGCCAAGGCCAATGTGGTGGGCATCGTCGGTCTGGTCGAAAACATGCCCGATGGCCGGGCGCAGCGCCCCGGTGATGTGGTCACCTCGATGAAGGGCGACACGATCGAGGTGATCAACACCGACGCCGAGGGTCGGTTGGTGCTGGCCGATGTGATGTGGTATGCGCAAGACCGCTTCAAACCCTGCGCGATGATCAACCTTGCCACCCTGACCGGGGCGATCGTCGTGGCGCTTGGCCATGAAAACGCCGGGGTGTTTTCCAACGATGACGCGCTGTGTGATGCGTTCCTCAAGGCCGCCAAGGCCGAAGGCGAAGGCGCATGGCGGATGCCGATGGGTGAGGCCTACGACGCCAAGCTGAAATCGCGCATCGCCGACATGATGAATGTCGGCGGGCGCGATGGCGGCGCGATCACCGCGGCGCAGTTCCTCGCGCGCTTTGTCAAACCTGATCTGCCGTGGTGTCATCTGGATATCGCCGGAACAGCGCTGCTGAAATCCGACAGCACTCTGGCACCGAAGGGGGCCACCGGCTGGGGGGTGATGGCGTTGAACCGGCTGATCCGCGACCGGTTCGAGGCGAAGTAACGCCCGATGGGCATCGTGATGTTCTATCACCTGACCCGGTCAGACGTGGAACAGACGGCACGCGTGCTGCTTGGGCGGGCGCTGGGGCAGGGCTGGCGCATCATGATCCGTGGCACCGATGCAGCGGCGCTTGACCGGCTGGATACGCGGCTTTGGCTGCACCCAGAGGGCAGCTTTTTGCCGCATGGCCGCGAGGGCGGGCCCCACGACGCCCGCCAGCCCGTGCTGCTGGGCATGGGGGCGGTCGTCAACGAAGCCAAAGCCCTGATGCTGATCGACAGCGCCGAGGTTTCCGAGGCCGAGGCCCGCGCGCTGGACCGGGTCTGGATCTTGTTTGACGGTGCCAACCCCGACCGTCTGTCGCACGCCCGCGGTCAGTGGAAGTGGCTGACCGATGCCGGATTGCCCGCACAATACTGGTCGGAAGACAGCGGCAAATGGGAAAAGAAGGCCGAGAAAACCTGAAGCGGGGTCTTGTGCCGGAAATCTGCGCCTCCGGCGGGAGTATTGCAAAAGCAGCAATGCCATGTCGTGCGATGATCGGCTTTGCTGCTTTGCAAATACTCCCCGCGGAGCGTGCCGAGGCTGCGTCCGGGTGCGCCGCCGCAGGTTCAGCGCCGCAGGATCATCTGGCCATCGGCAATTTCAATCCGGTAGCGGCGCAGATAGGCCATGCCCAGAAGTGAGCCATCCATGTCGCCCTCGGTCACCACGGCGTTCAGGCCGATGTCGGTGTGGGGGCCCAGGGTGATGGTTTCCAGCCGGACACGCGCAGTGCGCACAAGGCCATTGGCGGTATTTGCCTGACCCAGATACAGCAAGGACGCGGGATCAATGCCAAGGCGGCTGGCGTCGGCGCGAGACAGCACGATGTCACTGGCACCGGTGTCGACCATGAACGGCACCTTGGTGCCGTTGATCTCCAGCACGAGGTAATAATGCCCGTCGTCCGACCGGCGCAGGCGGATGGCTTCGCCTTCGACCACTGCCTGACGGGGCAGAACATCGGTGCGGATGTCGGCCCACAGGCCATAGCCCGCCATCAGACCCAGAAAGATCAGCCCCCAGGCCATGGCGACCCGCAGGGCTTCGCCCATGCGGCGGCGGTATTCGACCAGAACCCAACCCGCGACTGCCGCCAGCAGCAGGCCAAGATAGGCAAGTCTTGCAAGGCTGTCGCTGTCCATTCGGCCCTCGTGTTGCTGGGCGCAAGCTAGGGTGGCGGGGGCGGGGATGCAATCGGACGCGTGTCAGATCAACCCGGTCTGGCGGATGCCGTCAATCACGAATTGCACCGACAGCGCCGCCAGAAGCATCCCCAGAAGCCGCGTAACCACCAGATTGCCGGTGCGGCCCAGCACACGCTCCAGCGGCGCGGCGGCCAGAAAGAACAGAAAGCTGATCAGGACCACCGACAGCATCAGCCCGATCACCAGCCCGGTGGCCATCCAGTCGCCCCCCGCCTGCCCGGTCAGCAGGATCATCGTCGCAATTGCCCCGGGGCCCGCGATCAGCGGGGTGGCCAGCGGGAAAACCGAAGGGTCATGGTCGGGGTCTGCGGTCTGGTTTTCACGCCGTTGGGTGCGGCGCTCAAACAGCATGTCCAGTGCGGTCAGGAACAGCAAGATGCCGCCCGCGATGCGAAAGGCCGGCATCGAGATGCCGATGAAGGTCAGGATCGACTCGCCCGCCAGCCCGAACAGCAACAGCAGCCCGGCGGCGATCAGGCAGGCGCGAAGGGCGATGGCGCGGCGGCGGGCCGCGGTCATGCCCTGGGTCAGGGCAATGAACATCGGCACCAGGCCGATCGGGTCCATCACCACGAACAGGGTGACAAAGCCGGTGACCAGAAAGCCATCCGGCAGCAGCATCATGCGACGGCGCCTTCCAGCTTTTCCTGGGCCGACAGCCACAGCGCCTCGGCCTTGTCGAGGCCGTTCATCACCTCGGCGTATTTCTTGTTCCAGGTTTCCAGCTCGCCGATGCGGGCGGCTTCGTACAACTCGGGGTCGGCAAGCTTTTTGGCCAGCTTGTCGCGCATGTCGTTCAGTTTCGCCAGCCGCTCTTCGCATTTGCGAACTTCAGCTTTCAGTGCCAACATGTCGTCACGGCTGGCTTTTTTCTGTTTCTCAACAGGTTTTGCCACCGGCTTTTCCACGTCATCACCGGCCAGCAGCATCCGCCGATAGGCTTCCAGATCCTCGGTGAAGGGGGTGACAGCACCACCCTTGACCAGCCACAGCCGGTCAGCCACCAGCCCCAGCAGGTGCATGTCATGGCTGACAAGGATCACCGCGCCGGAGTATTCGGTCAGGGCTTCCACCAGTGCTTCGCGCGATTCGATGTCCAAATGGTTGGTCGGTTCGTCGAGTATCAGCAGGTGTGGCGCGTCGATGGTGGCCAAGAGCAGCGACAGCCGGGCCTTTTGCCCGCCCGACAGGCGGCCGACCACGGTTTCGGCCTGATCTGCCATCAGGCCAAACCCTGCCAGCCTTGCACGCAGCCGGGGCTGGCCTTCGGCCGGGCGCAGGCGTTGCAGGTGTTGCAGGGGGGTTTCGTCGATGAACAATTCATCGACCTGATGCTGGGCGAAATAGCCGATGCGCAGTTTCGACGACCGGGTGATCTTGCCTTCCATCACCTCAAGCTTGCCGGCAAGCAGCTTGGACAGCGTTGATTTGCCTTCGCCGTTGCGGCCCAGCAGGGCGATGCGGTCGTCCTGATCAATGCGCAGCGACAGCTTTTTCAGCACCGCGGGGCCGCCATAGCCGACGGCTGCCCCTTCCATGTTGATGATCGGGGGCGACAGCTCTTCCGGCGCGGGGAAGGTGAAGACCACTTTCTTGGCATCTTCCGGGGCGGTGATCGTGGTCATCCGCTCCAGCATCTTGACCCGGCTTTGCGCCTGCACCGCCTTGGAGGCCTTGGCCTTGAAGCGATCAACGAAGCTTTGCAGATGGGCGCGGCGGGCCTCTTGCTTTTTCGCCTCGGCTTGCAGCACGGCGCGGCGTTCGGCCACTTGCCGCGCGAACTGGTCATAGCCGCCCTGCCAATAGGTCAGCTTGCGGTCATCAAGGTGCAAGATGCCCTGCACCGCGCGGTTCAAAAGACCCCGGTCGTGGCTGATGATCAGCACGGTATGGGGGTATTTCTGCAAATAGCTTTCCAGCCACAGCGCCCCTTCAAGGTCCAGATAGTTGGTCGGTTCGTCCAACAGCAGATAGTCGGGTTGCGCGAACAGCACGCCCGCCAGCGCCACCCGCATCCGCCAACCGCCCGAAAAATCGGAACAGGGGCGCTTTTGCGCCTCGGCATCAAAGCCCAGACCGGACAGGATGCTGGCGGCGCGGCCTTCGGCGCTCCAGGCGTCGATGTCGGACAGGCGGTGCTGAATCTCGGCAATGCGGTGCGGGTCGTGGGCGTGTTCGGCCTCGGCCAGCAGGCTGGTGCGTTCCTCATCGGCTTGCAGGACGGTATCCAAGAGCGATGTCGCAGAGGACGGCACCTCTTGCGCCACGCCGCCGATGCGGGCGCGGCCGGGCAGGGTGATCGTGCCACCTTCCAGCGCCAACTCGCCCCGGATCAGCCGAAACAGCGTGGTCTTGCCCGCGCCGTTGCGGCCCACAAGGCCAACCTTGTGGCCGGTGGGAATGGTGGCCGAGGCCCCTTCGAACAAGGGGCGGCCTTCGACGTTATAGGTGATGTCTTCAATGCGCAGCATGGGCCGTGGCTTGCCTTAGCCGCGCGGGGACGTCAAGCACTAGAGCGACGGGTTATGCCGGCGCCATTCCCAGAACGTGAAGGATGCGATGGTAAAGGCCGCCCCGCCCGCCGCCGTCGCCACGATCAGGTTGCCTTGCAGATTGGCCACCACGATGCCGATCAGCGCCCAGACCACGGTCAGGCCATAAAGCGGCATCCGGGGCCGCAGCCATTGCACCAGACTGGCCACCGCCAGCACCACCCCGATCATCAAAAGCGCCGACAGGCTGTCACTCAGAATGCCATAGCCTGCCAGCAACACGCCCACCGACACGGCCGAGGCCGCCGACAGCCAGCCCGCATAAATTGCCAGCGGCGCCGACAGCAGCCACGGATCATAATATTCGTCAGCTTGCAGAAAGGCGACCAGCGCCGTGCCCAGCATGAACAGGATGCCCACTGTGGCCAGCAGCGGAAATAGCCCCGCCACCGCCAGCCAGACCGTGCCTATGGCCAGCGAGGTCATCAGCGGCACACGCACCTCGTCCCAGTCAAGGCTGCGGGCGCGGGCCCAAAAGCCGTAAAGCGCGTGAACGATCAGCCACAGATAGATCACCGACCAGATCGCAAAGGCATAGCCTGCAGGCTGCACCGCCGGTTTGGCAATCTGCACCGGGAATTGCGCCGGGTCATAGCCGGTGAACGGCGGCGTCAGAAACGGCGCGATCCCGAAGGCGATGGTGACAAGGATCAGAAAAAGCGCGCGTAGGGTCATGCTCTGTCAACTCCCGAAACCCGAACGGGCTTCATTCCAAGGCTCCCGAGGCTGCGATCCGCGTCTTGCCGCCCAGATAGGGGTGCAGCACGGCGGGCAGATCGACCGAGCCATCGGCCTGTTGTCCGTTTTCCAGAACAGCGATCAGGCAGCGACCCACGGCAAGGCCCGATCCGTTCAGCGTAGCGACAAAGTCAGGCTTTCCGCCTGCGGCACGATAGCGCGCATTCATCCGCCGGGCCTGAAACGCACCACAGGTGGAAACCGAACTGATCTCGCGGTATTTGTTCTGGCCGGGCAACCATGCCTCAAGATCCTGGGTCTTTTGCGCGCCAAAGCCCATATCGCCGGTGCACAGAACGATGGTGCGGTAAGGGATGCCCAGCTTTTCCAAAATCGCCTCGGCGCAGCGGGTCATGCGTTCATGTTCGGCAAGCGCGGTCTCGGGTGTGCAGATCGTCACCATCTCGACCTTTTCGAACTGGTGCTGGCGCAGCATGCCGGTGGTGTCCTTGCCGGCACTGCCCGCCTCGGACCGGAAGCATTGCGAATGGGCGCACATCCGCAAGGGCAAGGTGGCCTCGTCCAGAATATCGCCCGCGACCGAGTTGGTCAGCGTCACCTCGGCGGTCGGGATCAGCCACCAGCCATTGGTGGTCTGATAGCTGTCCTCGGCGAACTTGGGCAGTTGGTTGGTGCCATACATCGCCTCGTCCTTGACCAGAACCGGGGTCCAGGTTTCCTGCAAGCCGTGGTCGTCGATATGGGTATCGAGCATGAACTGCGCCAGCGCGCGGTGCACGCGGACCACGGCCCCTTTCAGCACCACAAAGCGACTGCCCGACAGTTTGGCGGCGGTCTCGAAATCCATCCCCGGTTTCACACCTTCGATCTCGAAATGCTCTTTCGGCGCGAAGTTGAAGCTGCGCGGCGTACCCCAGCGGCGCAGCTCGACATTGTCCGCCTCGTCGCGGCCATCGGGCACTTCGTCCAGCGGCAGATTGGGGATGCACAGCAGCATGTCGCGCAGCGCGTCATCTTCGGCCCCGGCCTCGATGGTCAGCCGGGCGATGTCGGCCTTGGTTTCGGCCACCAGCGCGCGCAGGCGCGCGAACTCGGCATCATCGCCGCGGGCCTTTGCGGCACCCACGTCCTTGCTGGCCTTGTTCTGCTCGGCCTGCGCCGCCTCGGCCGCGGCAATCTTCGACCGGCGGTCGGCATCCAGAGCCAGGATCTCCAGCGACATCGGTCGCACCCCCCGGCGCGACAGGCCTGCGTCAAAGGCGGCGGGGTTTTCGCGGATGGCTTTGATATCGTGCATGGCGGGCCTCTTGGTGGTGTTGCCCCGGCTTATGCCCGATTTGAACAGGCGGCGAAAGTGGGGCGGGAAACGCCGCGTCGAAAACGCGAGGGTGGCCCCTACCATTCCGCGCCCGACCCGCATATATCGGCCAGCAGGGGCCACGGGTGCCCCGCTTGCGCCCGCGCAGCCCCGTCTATAGGGTGCGCGCCGATGACACGCGGGATCGCTCCCGCCCGACAGTGATGAGGATGCCGATGTTCGCAACCCCCGCCTATGCCCAGGCCGCCACAGGTGGCGGTGCCGAGATGTTCACCAGTTTTGTGCCGCTGATCCTGATTTTCGGGATCATGTATTTTCTGCTGATCCGCCCGCAGCAGAAAAAACTGAAGGAACACAAGGCCATGGTCGAGGCTTTGCGCCGTGGCGATCAGGTGCTGACCCAAGGCGGGATCGTGGGCAAGGTGACCCATGTCAATGAAGATGGCACCGTTGTGGTGGAAATCGCCGACAACGTGAAGGTCAAGGTCGTCAAGGCGACGATTGTTCAGGTGATGAACAAGACCGAACCTGCCGCCGCCTGAAGGGAACCTTCGCGATGAACTCGATGCCGCTGTGGAAGCGTGTGATCATTCTGGCGATATGCGCCTGGGGGATCGTCGCGGCTGTTCCGAACCTGAACTACACGGCGGTAGAGCGCCACAATGACGCCGTCGCCGCGATTGAAGCGGCGGGTGGCACCGCAACTGTCGACCAGGCGGCGCAACGCGGGCTGTGGCCCGACTGGATGCCATCGGCGCTGGTGAACCTGGGGCTTGATCTGCGCGGCGGTGCGCATCTGCTGGCCGAGGTCAAGGTCGAGGATGTCTACAAGGCGCGGATGGATGCGCTGTGGCCCGAGGTGCGCGATGCGCTGCGCGACAAGCGCGATGCGGTCGGCAATGTGCGCCGCCAGCCCAGCCCGGATGGCACGCTGCGGGTGGCGATTTCCAACCCCGAAGGCATGGCCGTGGCGCAGGAGGCGGTGCGCGCCCTTGCCACGCCGGTGGTCAGCCTGACCGGGGTGGGCCAGAACGACATTGACGTGACCGCCGAACGGCTGGACATCGTGATCCAGTTGTCGCAGGCCGAACGCGCCGCCACAGATGACCGGACCTTGCAGCAAAGCCTTGAAATCATTCGCCGCCGGGTCGATGAGGTGGGCACCCGCGAACCCACGATCCAGCGTCAGGGTGCCGACCGCGTGCTGATCCAGGTGCCCGGCATCGGTTCGGCGGCCGAGTTGAAGGCGCTGATCGGCACCACCGCCAAGCTGACCTTCAACCCGGTGGTGGGCCGCACCACCGATGCCGGGGCCAGTGCGGGGGCACGCAATGTGCTGCTGCCCTCGATGGACGAAGAGGGCAGTTATTACATCGTCGAGGAAACCGCGGTGGTGACCGGCGAGGAACTGGTCGATGCCCAACCCGCCTTTGACCAGAACGGCCGACCGGCGGTTAACTTCCGCTTCAACCCTTCGGGCGCGCGCAAGTTTGGCGATTATACCGCCGCCAATATCGGCGCGCCCTTTGCCATCGTGCTGGACCAAGAGGTGATCTCGGCCCCGGTGATCCAAAGCCATATTCCGGGCGGGTCGGGGATCATCACGGGCTCGTTCACCGTTGAGGAAAGCACCAATCTGGCGGTGCTGCTGCGGGCAGGGGCGCTTCCGGCCGAGATGGTGTTTTTGGAAGAACGCACCATCGGCCCGGAACTGGGGCAAGACAGCATTGACGCGGGCAAAACCGCGGCGCTGATCGCCATGGGGGCGGTCGTGGTGTTCATGATCGCCAGCTACGGGTTGTTCGGCACCTTTGCCACCATCGCCCTTGGCATCAACGTGGCGCTGCTGTTTGGTCTGCTCTCGACCATCGGCGGCACGCTGACGCTGCCGGGGATCGCGGGCATCGTGCTGACCATCGGCATGGCGGTAGATGCAAACGTGCTGGTGTTTGAACGGATCCGCGAGGAGTTGCGCCACGCCAAATCGCCGGGCCGTGCTGTGGAACTGGGCTATGAAAAGGCGCTGTCGGCGATCATCGACGCCAATATCACCACCTTTATCACCGCCGCCGTGCTGTTTCTGGTTGGCTCTGGCCCGGTGCGCGGTTTTGCCATCACCTTGGGTCTGGGCATCATCACCTCGGTCTTCACCGCGCTTTATGTGACGCGGGTGCTGGTTGAGGTCTGGCTGAACTGGCGTCGTCCGAAAACCATTGTCGTGTAAGGGAAAGAACCCATGGCCTTTCGTCTGCGGCTTGCGCCCGAACACACCAATATCAACTTCTTCGCCTATCAATGGGCCACCTTGGGCGCGTCGGCCTTCATGGTTGTGGCGTCGGTGGTGCTGTGGCTGGTGATGGGGTTGAACTTCGGCATCGACTTTCAGGGCGGCACCACGATCCGCACCGAAAGCACAACGCCGGTCGATGTCGGGGCCTATCGCACGGCGCTTGGCACGCTGGATCTGGGCGACGTGTCGATCACCGAGGTGTTCGATCCATCGTTCCGCGCCGATCAGCACGTGGCGCAGGTTCGCATCGCAGCCCAGGACGGGGCCGAAGCAGTGCTGCCTGAAACCATTGCGGCGCTAGAGACGGCGCTCAAGGCGGCTGACCCGGCGATCACCTTCCCGTCGGTTGAATCGGTTGGCCCCAAGGTCTCGGGAGAGTTGATCTGGAGCGCTATTCTGGCCGTTCTGGGGGCATCGGGGGCGATCCTGATCTACATCTGGCTGCGGTTCGAATGGCAATATGCGGTCGGCGCGGTCGCGGCGCTGCTGCATGACGTGATCATAACCATAGGCGTGTTCGCGCTGTTCCAGATCAAGTTTGATCTGGCCATCGTCGCGGCCTTGCTGACGATTCTGGGCTATTCGATCAACGACACCGTGGTGATCTTTGACCGGCTGCGTGAAAACCTGATCAAATACAAGACAATGCCGCTGCGTGACGTGATGAACCTGTCAGCCAATGAAACCCTGTCGCGCACCCTGATGACCACCGGCACCACGCTGATCGCGCTGATCGCCATGCTGATCTTTGGCGGCGATGTGATCCGTGGCTTTGTCTTTGCCATCACCTTCGGCATCGTGATCGGCACCTATTCGTCGGTCTATGTCGCCAAGAACATCGTGCTGGCCATCGGGCTTGACCGAACGGACAAGCCCAACAAGGGCGCGCCGGACGAGTTTGCCAATATCGACGCCTGACGCCATGCGCCTGACCGAAATCCAGTATGGCACCGCCCGCCCGATCGAAGGCTATGGCCCGGGCTTTTTCCGCATCGGCGGCACGGTCCTGCGCGGTGCTTGCCTGATCACGCCGTGGGATGCCGGGCCTTGGGGCGGCCTTGACGATACTGAAACGCCGCTGTCACTGGTCGGCAAGATTGACGTGCTGTTTGTCGGGATGGGGGCCGAGATTGCCCACCCGCCCGCCGCCTTTCGCACCCTGATCGAGGCCTCGGGCATCGGCGTCGAGGTGATGAGTTCCCCCGCCGCCTGCCGCACCTACAACGTGCTGTTGTCCGAAGGCCGCCGCATCTCGGCCGCGCTATTGCCGGTGCATGCCATCAAAAGCTGATCCCGCGCCTTTGCATTGCTGCTTGCGAAATACTCCCGCCGGAGGCATCCGCAGTCAGCCCCGCGCCTCGTCGGCGGCCATGCTGATCACCGGCTCCATCCCGTTCAGGATATCGTCACTCAGGTGGCATTTGATCTGGTGGCCGCCCGCCATCACCTTGACCGGTGGCAGGTCCGTGTCGCACAAATCCCCCGGCACTTCGGTTTTCCAGCGGCAGCGGGTCTGGAACGGGCAGCCGGGCGGCGGGTTCATGGCGCTGGGGATGTCGCCCTCCAGCACGATCCGGCGCTTTTTCACCCTTGTGTCGGCAATCGGCACCGCCGACAGCAGCGCCTCGGTATAGGGGTGGTAGGGCGGGCTGAACACCTGATCGGTGGTGCCCATTTCCACCACATGGCCCAGATACATCACCATCACACGGTCCGACAGATAGCGCACGATCGACAGATCATGGCTGATGAACAACAGCGTGGTGTGGTTTTCGCGCTGGATATCCATCAACAGATCGGTGACGGCGGCCTGCACCGACACATCCAGCGCCGACACCGGCTCATCGGCCACCACGATCTTTGCGCCGCCGGCGAAGGCGCGGGCGATGCCGACGCGCTGCTTTTGCCCGCCCGACAACTGGCGCGGCATCCGGTCGGCAAAGGCGCGCGGCAGTTTGACCATATCCATCAGGGTCAGCATCCGCTCGACCCGGTCGGCGTCGGAAGTGCCCTTCTGGAAAATCTCCAGCGCGCGGATGATCTGGCGGCCCACGGTCATCGACGGGTTCAGCGTGTCGAAAGGGTTCTGGAACACCATTTGCAGCTTGGACACCGTGTCTGTGTTGCGCGCCTGAATCGGGGTGTCCTGCACGTTTTCATCAAACAGCATGATCTGGCCATCGGTCGCGGTCTCCAACCCCATCAGCACCTTGGCAAAGGTGGATTTGCCGCAACCGGATTCGCCGACGATGGCAAGGGTTTCATTCTCGCGCGCCTCAAAGGACAGCGATTCATTGGCCTTGACCACCTTTTCCGCGCCACCGCCAAAGGCGCCGGATGACACGGAATAGTATTTCTTGAGATCCTCAAGCTTCAGCACCAGCCGTCCCGGCGCCAGCTTTTCGGTGACACGGCCTGCCTTGGGCGGGGCCGCCCAATCGATGTCGCGCCAGCGCAGGCAGCGGGTTTCGTGGCGGCTTGACCCCGGCACCAGATCCATCGGAACGGTGGCGGCATCGCAGCGCCCTGCTTCGAAATAATCGCAGCGCGGGCCAAAATTGCAGCCCCTTGGCCGTTCATGCGGCAGCGGGAAATTGCCCGGAATGGCGATCAGCGGACGCGCGTTCTTGTCGGCCCCTGGCAGCGGGATCGAGCGGAACAGCGCCTGGGTATAGGGGTGGCGCATGCGGTCGAACACCTCGGTCACAGTGCCCGTTTCCACCGCCTCGCCGGAATACATCACACACAGCCGGTTGCAGACATCCAAAATCAGGCCAAGGTTGTGGCTGATGAACAGCATCGAGGTGCCGTATTTGCGCCCCAGATCCTTGACCAGATCGACGATGCCCGCCTCGACCGTCACATCAAGTGCTGTGGTCGGCTCATCCAGGATCAACAGCGCGGGCTTGGCCATCAGCGCCATGGCGATGACGATGCGCTGCTGCTGGCCGCCCGACAACTGGTGCGGGTAGGCGCGCAAGATGCGGTCGGGGTCGGGCAGGCGCACGTCGGAAATGATCTGCCGGGCCTGTGCCATGGCGTCAGCGTGCGACAGCCCGCGGTGGATCATCGGCACCTCGGCCAGTTGGTCGCCCACCCGCATCGCGGGGTTCAGGCTGGCCATCGGTTCTTGGTAGATCATCGCGATTTCTTTGCCGCGGATGTGGCGCAGATCGTCTTCGGTCATATGGGTCAGGTCGCGGCCCTTGAACCGGATCGAGCCTGCGGTGATGCGGCCGTTGCGCCCCAAATCGCGCATCACGGCCAGTGCCACGGTGGATTTGCCACACCCGGATTCGCCCACCAGCCCCATCGCTTCGCCCGGCATCACGCTGCAGGAAAAATCCATCACCGCCGGAATCTCGCGCAGGCGGGTGAAGAAGCTGATCGAGAGGTTTTCGATTTCGAGGATGGGTTTGGAGGTGTCCCATTCGGTCATGTCGGTTCCTTTGGGAATCTGCGGGACCGGGGGCCAGCCCGCAGCCATCGTTTCTTGAACCGATGGCGATACGCTGGCTGCCCCCCGGGATATTTGTCGAAAGAGAAAGTCAGTCGCGCATCGATTCTTCGCGCAAACCGTCGGCGAGCAGGTTGAGGCCGAGAACCAGGCTCATCAAGGCAAGGGCAGGGACGACGGCGGGGTGGGGGTAGATCGCCAGAAGGCGGCGGCCATCGTCAATGGTGCTGCCCCAGTCGGCGGATTCGGGGCTGACGCCAAGGCCGAAAAAGCCAAGCGTGCCCAGCAGGATGGTGGTATAGCCGATGCGCAGGCAGAAATCGACGATCAAGGGGCCACGGGCGTTGGGCAGGATTTCCCACAGCATGATATACCACGGGCCTTCGCCGCGGGTCTGGCCGGCGGCAACGTAGTCGCGCGATTTGAGGTCGAGCACGATGCCGCGCACGATGCGGAACACGGTTGGCGCGTTGACGAAGACCACCGAGACGAAGACGTTGAGCAGATTGGGGTCCATCGACCACAGGCCGGTCGGGTCCATGTTGAAGGCAAGGCCGGAATAGGCCCAGAGGCCAAGGGCGAGGGACGCGCCGACATAAAGGTTGCGACGCGGTGGGTTGGTGAAATAGCGGCTGTTGAGCAGGACGGCGACGAAGATCACCGGGAACAGGAACAGCACGGCGGCCAGCGCGGTGGGGATGCCGGTCACCCTGATCTCGGGCGTGACCAGCAGGTAAAACAGCAAGATCACCGGGAAGGCCAGCACGAGATTGGCGATGAAGCTGAGCGCCGTGTCGAGTTTGCCGCCGAAATAGCCCGCCGGCAGGCCAAGGGTGATGCCGACCATGAAGGCAATCACCGTGGCGGCGGGGGCGATGATCAGCACGCGCCGTGCGCCCATCACCATGCGCGAGAACACATCACGCGCCAGATTGTCGCCGCCCAGCAGATACCATGTGCCTTCGGAGCCTTTGACGGGCGCGCCGGGCAGGGCGTTCTTCATGCCCGAAAGCTGGGCCAACGGGTCGTGGGTCACGATCAGGTCGGCAAAGAGCGCGGTGAACACCCAAAACATCACGATGGCAAAACCGAGCCTGCCGACGGAGGAGTCATACAGCTGGCCGTAAAGCCCCAGGCGGCGGCGATAGTGCCATGACAGCGCGAATGTCAGGCCAAGCGCGATCCAGACCGGCACGAACTGCACGGCCATCTTGGCAAGGATCAGGGGCCAGGTAAGCGGGTCCATTGCGTGCCTTTCAACTGAGCCGGATGCGGGGGTTCAGGAAGACATAGCCGATGTCCGAGATCAGCTGTGTCACCAGCACCACCAGCACCGCCACCACCGAACAGGCCAGCAGAAGCTGGATGTCATTGTTGCCGGCGGCCTGAACCAGCGTCCAGCCAAAGCCCTTGTAGTTGAACAGGGTCTCGACAATGACCACGCCGTTCAACAGCCAGGGAAATTGCAGCATGATCACGGTGAAAGGCGCGATAAGTGCGTTGCGCAGGGCGTGTTTCACGATGATCTGCGCGAATGATACGCCCTTGAGCCGCGCCGTGCGGATATATTGCTGGGTCATCACCTCGGTCATCGAGGCGCGGGTCATGCGGGCGATATAGCCGATGCCATAAAGTGCTATGGTGATGACCGGCAGGCCGAAGTTCCAGAAGGTGATCTTGGTCATCGCGCTGGTGGCGGTGCCCTGAAACAGGGTGCGCCCCGAAATCCAGCCCCATTCGGCCAGGATCGGCGAGATCCCGGCGGTGGCCGAGCCGAACACCACAATCAGGATCACACCCGAGACATATTCCGGGGTGGCGGTGGTTGCGATGGCAAAGGTCGACAGGATGCGGTCGGTGGCGGTGCCTTCGCGCATGCCCGACAAGACCCCGATCAGCAGGGCGGTGGGCACCATCACCAGCATCACCCACAGCATCAGCCAGCCGGTATGACCCAGCGACCGGGCAAGGATTTCCGACACCGGGCGCTTGAACACCGATGATTGCCCCCATTCCCCTTGCAGCACGCCACAGCGCGCAGGTGCTGCATCGGCGGCGCGGTCTGGCCCGATGCAGCGCCCGGTCACGCGGCCTGACGCGTCGGTATGGGTCCAGCCCGGCACCACGCCCAGCCATTCGCCATAGCGCGCCAGCAGCGGGCGGGTAAAACCGTGACTGTCCAGCCAGCTTGCCACCTGATCATCCGACATGCGAACCGATGCTTCGGATTTGGCAAGCTTTTCAAGGTTCGGCGTCAGGTTCGTCATGAAGAACACGACAAACGTCAGCGCCAGTGCCGTCAGCACCATGACGCCGGAACGCCGGAGGATGAAGAAAAGCATCGTTCTCCTTTCCCATGGGGGCAAGGGGACAGTCTGGCCGAAGGCCGCGGCGCGCGCCCGGTGTCAGGCACGCGCCGCGGACCGGTTGCTCAGGCGTCGATCGACCACTTGTAGTGGTGATGTTCAAAGGTTGCATGCATGTCGCAGCCTTTGACCCTCGGGTCATAGTGGCGGAAGGTCGAGCGCCAGTAAGGCTGGATCATCACGCCTTCCTGCTGCAAGATCTCTTCGATCCGCTTCATCACCACGCGGCGGGCATCGGCGTCGGCGATTGCCATTGCCTTGGCCAGTTCGGCATCAAACTCGGCATTCGAGAAGGCTGCCTCGTTCCATGCCTCGCCCGAGCGGTAGGCAAGGGCAAGGATTTGCACGCCCAAAGGCCGCATGTTCCATTGCGTCGCAGAGAAAGGATATTTCAGCCAGTCGTTGCCGAACGTCGCCGTGGGCAGCACCGTCCGTTTGATCTTGATCCCCGCATCGCGAATCTGAGCGGCGATGGCATCGCAGGTGGCCGCTTGCCACGCGTCGTCTGGAGATATCAGTTCGAACTCGAAATCGGCCATGCCGGCATCGGCGATCATCTGCTTGGATGCCGCGGGATCGACAACAAGCGGGGGCAGTTCGGCATATTCCGGGTGGATCGGGCAGACATGATGGTTTTCGGCCACGGTCCCAAGACCGGAATATCCCAATTCCAGCACGACATTGTTGTCGACTGCCATAGTCAAGGCCTTGCGGACGTTAACATCCTTGTATTCGTCGGCCAATTGGCTGAAGCGCACCACCAATGTGGACGCAGTGACGGCTTCGGATTTGCCCCAGCCCAGACCATCCAGCACGGTGATGAATTCGCCGACCGACTGATAGGTGGCGTCTATCTCTCCCGAACCGGCGGCGGCCACTTCGGCGGCAGGGTCAGAGCCAAGGTCGATGTATTCGATGCGGTCAAGGTAGGGACCGCCATAGACAGCCGTGCCCCACCAGGTGTGTGCCGCGTTCCTGACCAGAACCTGCCGGACGCCGACTTCGTTCACTTCGGGCAGAAACGGCCCCGTTCCGGGAGACAGGGTCGGGTCACCATTCTCATAGGACTTGTGCATCACTGCTGCAGGATAATCCGCCATGCCCGCGATGAGTGTTATGTCGGGGGCATTGAGTTTAAGAGTGACCGTCAGTGGATCAACCACCGTGACGGCACCTTCGCGCTTCGACTTTGTCTCGGCATTCATGATTGATGACATTCGTCCCGCCATCGAATTGCCCTCGGCGGTGCCATCACACCAACGGGTGATGTTGTGGGCCACATCTTCGGCGGTGAAATCGTCGCCATTGTTCCACTTGACGCCGGGGCGCACTTTCAAGGTGTACTCGGTAGCGTCGTCATTCGTGGTCCAGCTTTCCAGCAGCATGCCGCGGATCGAGCCATCGTTGTTGTATTCGACCAGATATTCCAGCCAGCCACGGGTGAAGTTGGTGATCTCGCTCCAGTCGGCGGTGCGCGGGTCTTTCAGTCCCCGCGTTTCCATCGACATCCGCAGCGTGCCGCCCATGGTCGGGGTCTGCGCGGCTGCGGGGGCGGTCAGACCCAGCAGGCCATAGGCCGCTGGCACTGCGACGCCAAGTGCCGTGGCGCGGGTCAGAAATTCGCGGCGGCTCAGGCTGCCTGCACGCACTTCGTTGGCATAGTCTTGCGCTGCCCGATGCATTGGGCGATCCGTGGTCATGATGTCTGTCATTGTCTTCTCCCTGCGTGGCATTGCCATCTTGTATTGTATTTTCAGGCGGTTGCCCGGTTGCGCATGCCAGATTGCAGGCATGCAATCCTGCATCAAACCCACAATTTCGCGCTGCTATTGGACCATAACGCAACACTTTGCCCCGAAGGTCAACCTCCAGTGGCGACTCAAAATTGAAGGTTTGGTAACAGCGGTCGGTGTGAAAGCGACAGATCAAGGCGGAAAACCGACCTAGACCTCACGCCGAAAGGCGGTGGGCGACCGGCCGGTCAGATGCTGGAACGACCGGGTGAAATAGGCAGGCGAGGTGAACCCCAGCGCCTCGCCGACCTTGGCCACCGGCAGGTCGGTCTCGCTCAGCAGGCGGCGGGCCTCAAAGATCCGGCGGTCTTGCAGCACCTCGATGGCGGACTTGCCACAGGCGATGCGGCAACAGCGGGTCAGATGGGTGGGGGTGACGCCAAGCGCCGCAGCAAACGCGCCCACCCCGGTGCCGTTGCGAAACTCGCGCTCCAGCAATGCGGTGTAGCGCGCCACCAACCGCCGCGCGGCATCGGGCTTGGGCGCCTCGCCGGCGGCCTTGACCGCCTGGCGTTCCAGCCAGACACTCAGAAGCCCAAGATAATGCCGGGTTGCGCGGTCATGCGCCGGGATGTCGCTGTCCATCTCGCGCTGCATGCTGTCCAGCAGCACGTTCACCTCTTGCTGGGCATGCACTTCGCGGATGCGCAGATGCTGTGGCGCGTCTGGCAGGGTCACGCCGCTGTCGCGGCCGAAGAACACCGCCGTGCCATAGACCTGCGGACCCACCTCAAAGCCGTGCATCACGCCGGGAGGAATGAACACCGCGTTGTGCGCGGTGTAGCCGCGCGTCACCCCGGCAATGGTGATCCGGCCCTGGCCCTTGGTGAACCACAAGAACATCGGCTCGGAGATCGCCCGCATCGCTTCCACGCGCCAGCGCCCGCCGACAGCAAGGCGAGGGATCGCAACGATGCGCAACTGTGACAAGGCGGCATGCGCGGTCATGTAAGTCCCAAACTGGCTCTGTGAATGCCAGATAAGCGCCTCATACCGCTGAACCCAAGCGAAATTATGACCTTGTCCACAGGCGATCGCGGCGGCTGTGGATAACCCATGGCGTTCGGCGGCTCTTTGCTCAGCCGATGGCGATTTTCTGCCAATCGCGCATCCGGTTGCGAAACCAGGTGCGCTGACGTTTGGCATATTGGCGGCTGGCAAGTTTTGCCGCAGCTACCGCCGCATCCAGCGCCACCTGTCCGCGCAGATATGCCACCAGTTCCGGCGTCCCGATGGCGCGTGCGCTGGGGCGCGTCGGTTGCCACAGCGGCAGTTCGGCGCGCACCTCGTCCAGCGCGCCCTGCGCCATCATCTGATCAAATCGCCGGTCGATCCGGGCGTTCAGCCAGGCCACCTCGGGGTGAAACACCAAAGCCTCGGCCTGCGCCAGCGCGATCAGGGGTGGCGGGGTCTGGCTTTGCCAGTCGGCCAGCCCGCGCCCGGTGGCCCGCAACACCTCCCAGGCGCGCTGCACCCGGGCGGGGTTGGCAAGGTCGATATGCGCCGCCGTGCGCGCATCCAGCGCGGCCAGCATCCTTGCCGGGTCGGCCATCCGCAGCGCATCCGCTTCGGCCCGCACCTCGGGCGGGATCGCAGGCACGTGGGCCAGCCCTTCGGTCAAGGCCCTGAAATACAGCCCGGTGCCGCCGACAATGACCACCGGCCGGTCCAGCCAGGCCGCCACATCGCGCAGCCAATGCCCCACCGAATAGGGCTGATCCCGCCCGACATGCCCATACAGCGCATGTGGCAGGGCGGCTTCATCTGCAACCGATGGCCGCGCCGTCAGCAGCCGCCAGCAGCCATAGACCTGCATCGCATCGGCATTGACGATCACCCGGCCATCGCGCGCCGCAAGTTCCATTGCCACCGCCGATTTGCCACTGGCGGTCGGCCCGGCCAGCAGCACCGGGGCTTCGCGTGACACAGCAGGCAAGCCCAGCATGGCGTGCATATTCCTCTTGGCAAAAATACCCCACGGGGGCGTGGGGGTGTGAAACCCCCACTTCGTCATCCGTCACAGGTTGAACCCGCCGCCGTTTTGCGACATTTTGCGCCGCAGTCCAATCGCAAAACGAAATACGGGGAACGCCGATGTCCGATACGGCTCATGACGGCCACGTCAAATACAAGCGGGTGATGCTGAAGATCTCGGGCGAGGCGCTGATGGGCGATCAGGGCTATGGCCTGCACCCGCCCACGGTCGAGCGTGTCGCGCGCGAGGTCAAGGCGGTGCATGACCTTGGCGTCGAGATCTGCATGGTGATCGGCGGCGGCAACATCTTTCGTGGTCTGCAAGGCAGCGCCCAAGGGATGGAGCGGACCACGGCAGACTACATGGGCATGCTCGCCACCGTGATGAACGCGCTGGCGATGCAGGCAGCGCTAGAGGCGATCGGGGTGTTCACCCGCGTGATCAGCGCCATTCCGATGGATCAGGTCTGCGAGCCCTATATCCGCCGCCGCGCCGTGCGCCACCTTGAGAAAAAGCGCGTCTGCATTTTTGCCGCAGGCACCGGCAATCCGTATTTCACCACCGACACCGCCGCTGCGCTGCGCGCGTCCGAGATGGCCTGCGAGGCGATCTTCATGGGCAAGAATGTCGATGGCATCTATGACAGCGATCCCAAGACCAACCCCGACGCCAAGCGCTACGGCGCCATCAGCTATGACGATGTGCTGCGCCGGAACCTGAAGGTGATGGATGCCTCGGCCATCGCCTTGTGCCGTGACAACCGGATGCCGCTGGTGGTGTTTGCGCTGAACGAACCGGGCGGCTTTCGCGGCATCATGGCGGGGCAGGGCACCTATACCCTTGTGCATGACTGATGTATTGCCGCAACGCTCGGGGCTATACCGCTGGCTTTGCATCGCATATAGAGGCTGCCAAGGTCTTTATGCCGCGCATGGGGAAGACGAAGGAAGAAGACGATGGCAGATGATTTCGAACTGGATACCGCCGATCTTGAGCGCCGGATGGATGGCGCGATCAACGCCTTGCGCACCGAATTTGCCAGCCTGCGCACCGGGCGGGCCTCGGGGTCGATGCTGGAACCCATTCAGGTCGATGCCTACGGCCAGATGACCCCGATCAACCAGCTTGGCACCGTCAACGTGCCCGAACCCCGGATGGTGACGATCAACGTCTGGGACAAGGGCATGGTGAACAAGGTGGAAAAGGCGATCCGCGAATCCGGTCTTGGCATCAACCCGCAGACCAATGGCACCATCATCATGCTGCCGATCCCGGAACTGAACGAACAGCGCCGCAAGGAGCTGACCAAGGTCGCCGCGCAATATGCCGAACATGCCCGTGTGGCGGTGCGCAACCTGCGCCGTGACGGGATGGACCAGATCAAGAAGGCCCAGAAAGACGGCTTGTCCGAGGATGACGTCAAGTTCTGGGAGGGCGAGGTTCAGGATATGACCGACAAGTATATCAAGCTGGTCGATCACACGCTTGACAGCAAACAGGCCGAGATCATGCAGGTCTAAGCCCTGCGTCTTGGATGCTTGGTGCGGTGAATGGTGATGGATTTCTGGCCGAAGGCCTGTGGCGCGGATCAAAATAAGGGGTAGGGGCTTGGCTTCCTCCGATACGGCAAACCCGACACCCCCCCGCTGCGCGGATCACGTGGCCATCATCATGGACGGCAATGGCCGTTGGGCCACGAACCGCGGCTGGCCGCGTCTGGTCGGCCACCGCAAGGGCGCCGAGCGGGTCAAGGAAATCGTGCGCTGTGCGCCGGACCTTGGCATTCGCTGGCTGACGATCTACGCCTTTTCGACCGAGAACTGGAAACGGTCCACCGAAGAGGTGGTGGGTCTGATGACGATCTTTGCCCGCTATATCGAGCGCGAGGCCGATCGTCTGGCCGCAGAAGGCGTGCGGATGCGGTTCATCGGCGATCGCACCCGGCTGGACGCCCGTCTGCGCCGGTTGATGGACGGGATCGAGGCGCGCACCGCGTCGTTTTCCCGGCTGAACCTGACCGTCGCAATCAATTACGGTGGCCGCGATGAAATTGCGCGCGCCACCCGCGCCATTGCGACGCTGGTGGCCGCAGGCGCGCTGCGGCCCGATCAGGTGACAGATGAGCTGATCGCGGCACATCTGGACACCGCCGATCTGCCCGACCCCGATCTGGTGATCCGCACCAGTGGAGAGACCCGGACCTCGAATTACCTGCTGTGGCAGACCGCTTACGCGGAATACGAATTCACGCCAACGCTGTGGCCCGATTTCACCCCCGATGAGTTGGCCCGCATCGTGTCGCGCTTTGGTCAGCGGGAACGGCGTTTTGGCGGGGTGGCTGCCGGATGACCCAAGCCGTGGCCCGTTGGGCCGATCTGCGCAAGCGCATGATTTCCGGGCTGTTCATGCTGGCCATCGGGGTTGCGGATGTGTGGGTTGGCGGGGTGCCGTTTCTGATCATGGTCATTGCCCTGACCGGGGTGATGTTTTGGGAACTGGCGAACATGACCGCGCCGGGGCAGCGCACGACGCCGTTTGCGTTGGCGGCCATTGCCGCGGCCTGTCTGGCCGGGGCGGTGCTGTTGCGCGATGATCTGGCGCCCGCGCTGTTGATGTTGCCGGGGCTGGCACTGGCGCTGACGCCGCGCCGCGACCGGCGCATTGCCACGATCTATGGCATCGCGATCATGGTGGCGGGCTGGGGCTTCATCGAATTGCGCACCCCCGGCATGCCGGCGATCCTGTGGCTGGTGGCGATCGTGATCGTGTCGGATGTGGCGGGCTATTTCGTCGGGCGCATGCTGGGCGGGCCAAAGTTCTGGCCGGCGATCAGCCCGAAGAAGACATGGTCGGGCACTGTGGCGGGCTGGGTCGGCGCGGTGCTGGTCTCGCTGGTGTTTGTGGCGCTTAGTCATGCCTCGTGGCTGGTGGTGGTGCTGGCGCCACTGGTAGCCTTTGCCGGGCAGATGGGCGATATCGCGGAAAGCTGGATCAAGCGCCGGACCGGGGTCAAGGACAGCTCAAACCTGATCCCGGGCCATGGTGGCTTTCTGGACCGGTTTGATGCACTGATCGGCGCGGTGGTGCTGATCATGCTGCTGGGTCTGGTCACGTCCTTGCCGATGCCCGGGCCAATGGGGGAATAACGTCATGCGGTCGATTTCGATTTTCGGGGCCACCGGGTCTATCGGGGAAAACACCTTTGACCTGATCTGCCGGGCGGGCGGGGCCGACAGCTTTCGCACGGTGGCCCTGACCGGCGGGCGCAATGTGGCGCGACTGGCCGAAATGGCGCGGGTCGTGCGCGCCGAAATCGCGGTCTGCGCCGATGAGGCCTGCCTGCCCGCGCTGCGCGAGGCGCTTGCCGGAACCGGCATTGAAACCGCCGCCGGAAGCGGGGCGATTGCCGAGGCCGCCGACCGCCCCGCCGATTGGGTGATGAGCGCGATTGTCGGTGCTGCCGGCCTTGTGCCCGGCCTGCGCGCCCTGCGGCATGGCCGCACGCTGGCGCTGGCCAACAAGGAAAGCCTGGTCACCGCCGGCCCCTTGCTGATGGCGACCGCCGCTCAGCATGGCGCCCGCATCCTGCCGGTGGACAGCGAACATTCGGCGATCTTTCAAGGGCTGGTGGGCGAAGACATCGCCGCGGTCGAACGCATCATCCTGACCGCCTCGGGCGGCGCTTTGCGCGACTGGCCGATGGAGGCGCTGGCGCGCGCCACGGTGGCCGAGGCGCTTGCGCATCCGAACTGGTCGATGGGACAGCGCATCACCATCGATTCGGCATCCATGTTCAACAAGGCGCTGGAAGTCATTGAAACCCGTGAATATTTCGGCATTGATCCCGACAAGATCGAGGTCATCATTCACCCGGAATCGCTGATCCATTCGATGGTCGGGTTTCAGGACGGCGCGATCATGGCGCATATCGGCGCGCATGACATGCGCCATTCCATCGGCTATGCGCTGAACTGGCCGCAGCGCGCGCCCTTGCCGGTGGCGCGGCTGGATCTGGCACAGATCGCCACGCTGACCTTTCGTGCGCCCGATCTGGGGCGCTATCCCGCCCTGCGCCTGTGCCGCGACGTGATGGCCACCCGTGGCCTTGCCGGGGCTGCGTTCAATGCGGCCAAGGAAATTGCATTGGACCACTTCTTTTCCGGCGCAATCGGGTTCATGGACATGGCGGGCGTGGTCGAAACCGCGCTTGCCCGGCTTTCATCCGATCTTTGCCTTGAAACTGACGTGATGACCCTTGAGGACATCCTTGGCGCAGACCATCTTGCACGGGTGCGCGCGACCGAAGCCGCCGTGGCCCTTGGCCAGACGCGCCACACCTAAGGCAGCCCTCGGGCGGCACAAGCAACAAAGGAAGACCCCTTGGATCTGATCGGCCTTATCCCCAGTTTCGGCGGCCTTGTCTGGACTGTGATCGCCTTTGTTGTTGCGCTTTCGATCATCGTGGCGATCCACGAATACGGCCATTACATCGTCGGGCGCTGGACCGGGATTCATGCCGAGGTGTTCAGCCTGGGCTTTGGGCCGATCCTGTATTCGAAGGTGGACCGTCGCGGCACCCGCTGGCAGGTGGCGGCCTTGCCGTTTGGCGGCTATGTCAAGTTTCTGGGCGACAGCAACGCGGCCTCGGGCGTTGATGGCGCGGCGATCCGCAACATGGCCGAGTCCGAGCGCCGCCACACCATGCACGGCGCACCGCTTTGGGCGCGCACCCTGACCGTGGCGGCGGGGCCTGCGTTCAACTTCGCCAGTGCCATGGTGATCTTTACCGGCATGGTGCTGTGGACAGGGGTTGCGACCGATGACCCGATCGTGGGCAAGATGCCCGCCTTGCCGTTTGAGGGCCAGCAGTTGCAGGCCGGGGACCGGATCCTGGAACTTGCCGGCACGCCGACCCCTGATCTGGCCGCGGTGGTCAAGGTGGCCGAGGCGCTGCCGCCCAGCCCTTCGGTTGCCTATGTGGTGGAACGCGGCGGACAACGGGTGGCGTTTGACGGCCCCTATCCCTTTCCGGCGCTGGCAGGCGGGGTGCAGCCGCAATCGGCGGCCTTTGACGCCGGGTTGTTGGCAGGCGATGTGATCCTTGCCATTGACGGCACCCCGATTGCCAGCTTTTCGCAGTTGCGCGACATGGTGGGCGCGTCCGACGGGCGCAGCCTGACCCTGAACGTCTGGCGTGCGGGCCAGACCTTTGACACCACCCTGACCCCGCGCCGGATGGACCTGCCACTGCCGGAAGGCGGGTTTGAAACCCGCTGGCTGATCGGCCTGAACGGCGGTATCGGCTTTGAGCCGTTGACCCGCATCCCCGGCCCGTTTGAGGCGGTTGGGATTGCGGGCCAGCAGACCTGGCGGATCACGACCACGTCGCTGTCCGGCATGTGGCACATGGTGACCGGCGCGATTTCCAGTTGCAACCTGCGCGGCCCGATCGGCATTGCCGAAAGCTCGGGCGCGGCAGCCAGCCAAGGCGTCGAAAGCTTTGTCTGGTTCATCGCCATGCTGTCGGTGGCGGTGGGGTTGATGAACCTGTTCCCGGTGCCGGTGCTGGATGGCGGGCATCTGGTGTTCTACGCATGGGAGGCCGTGACCGGCAAACCCCCGGCCGAGCGCGCGTTGCGGATGATGATGGCGGCCGGTCTGGCACTGCTGCTGTCGCTGATGGTGTTTGCGCTGACCAATGACCTGTTCTGCCCCTGACCGCTGACGGTGGCGTAATGCCATATTTGGGCCGCAATCTTTTGCAAATCTGATGCGAAGAGCGAGGTGTCATTATGCAATTGGTCATCAAAAGCTATCAGGGTTTGTCGTTTCTGGTCTGGATCAATGCCGACCGGATCTTCACACTTGGCACCGTGATCGTCGGGCTTTTGGCAGGGGCCTTTCTGGGGCAGGCCATCATGCTGCCCTGAATGACGCAGGCTTTGCTGCGGATTCGCGCCAGGCTTGGCAAAGGTCTGGCGTTTTGCATTGCTGCAAAGCTGCAACGTGTGGCCCATGGCTGCGCCGCGTGACATGCAACGCTTTGACAAGTCAGACGCTTCAAGTTAGTGACAACACAACAGTTTGTTGAGGATGGGGCGTTGTCATGCACGATACAGCGGGTGGCCGTGTGAAAACCGCGACTGGCGGGTGGCCTTTTCGCAGCCGGGTATTGACCGCGCTTTTCCTTTCCACGGCAACGGTTTCGGCGGTTTTCTTAACGCCCCTGTCGGCGCAGGAATACAGCTTCAATCAGGTGGCCATCGAAGGCAACTCTTTGGTCGACAATGCCACGATCCTTGGCTTTGCGGGAATCAAGCGCGGGCAGGTGCTGACGGCGGGTGGCCTGAACGATGCCTATCAGGGTCTGGTCCGGTCCGGGTTGTTCGAGACGGTTGAAATCGTGCCCCAGGGCGGCACCTTGCTGATCCGCGTCACCGAATACCCCATTGTCAGCACCATCAACTTCGAAGGCAACAAGCGCCTGAAGGATGAGGAACTTGCCGAAATCATCAGGTCAAAGCAGCGCAGGGTCTATTCGCCCAGCACCGCCGAGGCAGACGCCGCGCTGATCGCCGAAGTCTATCGTGCGCGGGGCCGGATTGCGGCCACGGTCACCCCCAAGCTGATCCGCCGTGGCGGTGGCCGGGTGGATCTGGCGTTCGAGATCACCGAAGGCCGCGTGACCGAGATCGAGCGCCTGTCCTTTGTCGGCAACCGGGCCTTCAGTGACCGTCGCCTGCGGCAGGTGCTGGAAACCAAGCAGGCAGGGCTGTTGCGCAACCTGATCCAGCGCGACACCTATGTTGCCGAACGGCTTGACCTCGACAAGCAGCTGCTGCGCGACTTCTATCTGGCGCGCGGCTATGTCGACATTCAGGTGACGGACTCTTCGGCCGAAGTCTCGCGCGAGCGGGATGCGGTGTTTGTCAGCTTTTCGCTGCGCGAGGGCCGCCAGTTCCGGTTTGGTGCCATCAGCACGGTGTCCGAGGTGGACGGAGTGGACGCCGCCGAATATGAGGCGCTGGCACGGGTGCGGCCGGGCGTGGTCTATTCGCCGCTGGTGGTTGAAAACACCATTGCCCGGATGGAAAACCTGGCCCTGCGCAACGGATTGAACTTTGTCCGGGTGGATCCGCGCATCACCCGCAATGACCGCGACGGCACGTTGGACATCGAGTTTGCGCTGGTGCGGGGCGAGCGGGTTTTTGTCGAGCGGATCGACATCGAAGGCAATACGACAACGCTGGATCAGGTGATCCGCCGCCAGTTCCGCAGCGCCGAAGGCGACCCGTTCAACCCGCGTGAATTGCGCCAGTCGGCAGAACGCATCCGGGCACTTGGGTTCTTTGCAAGCTCTGATGTCGAAGCGCGCCCCGGGTCTGCCGCCGATCAGGTTGTGGTCGATGTGAACGTCGAAGAGCAACCGACGGGGTCGCTGACTTTTGGTGCCAGCTATGGCGTCAACTCGGGCGTTGGTCTGAACATCGGCTTTTCCGAAACCAACTTTCTGGGCCGTGGTCAGGCCGTTGCGGTCAACCTTTCGACCGGCGTCGACAACTCCAACTCGTCGATCAGCATCACCGAACCGGCGTTCCTGGGGCGTGACCTGTCGCTGTCACTGGGGGCGTTTTACAACCAGACCGATCAACAGGACGCAATCTACGACACCGCAAGCGCCGGTTTGACGGCCAGCCTGTCTTTCCCGGTGGGTGAGATCAGCCGGATGGAGCTGCGCTATGGGCTGTCGGAAAACACCATCAAGGATTACGTCGGCGTCAATGTCGGGGCTCCCCCGGTTACGGTGTTCAACCCGACCATTCAGGCCGACTCGTTGCGCGAGGGTGAGCTGATCTCGGCCATCGGCTATAGCTATTCCTATGATACCCGTGCGGGCGGGCTTAGCCCGGACCGGGCGCTGGTGCTGCGTTTCAGCCAGGATTTCGCCGGCTTGGGCGGCGATGCAAAGTATATCTCGACCGAAGTGCAGGCGCTGGCCGAGCGCAAGGTGCTGAATGAAGACGTGACCTTGCGGGCGATTTTTGAGGCCGGGGCAGTTGCATCGGTAGGAAGCTATCAGACCCGCCTGACCGACCGCTACTTTGGCAACGGCAAGATCCGTGGCTTTGAAGGCAATGGCATCGGTCCGCGCGATACGGTGACCGATGATGCCTTGGGCGGCAATTTCTTTGCCGTCGCCCGGTTCGAGGCCGATTTCCCGCTGGGCCTGCCCGAAGAATACGGCGTTTCAGGCGGGGTGTTCATGGATGTTGGTTCGGTCTGGGGGCTGGACGGCGGGGCGCTGGATGCCAATGGCGTGGCCATCGACACCGGTTTCAATGCCCGTGCCTCGGTTGGCGTGTCGGTGCTGTGGGATGCGCCGATCGGGCCATTGCGGTTCAACCTGTCCAAGGCGTTGCAAAAAGAAGACTACGACAAGGAACAGTCCTTCGATCTGACGATCTCGACGAAGTTCTGATGCGGGCTGCGGGCGGCATGGTCGGGCTGCTTGTGGCGGTCGCTCTGACCCCCGTGGCAGCGCAGGAACCGGCGCAGGTCGACCCGGTGCCAAGCTTGCAATCGTCGTTCGCGACGCTTGACCGTGAGCGGTTGTTCTCCGGCTCCCTGATGGGGCAAGCGGCCGAACAGCGCTTTGAGGCGGCTTCGGCGGCGCTGATCGCGGAAAACCGGCGGCTGGAAGCCTCGCTGGAAGAAGAAGAGCGGCAGTTGACAGTGCGCCGGGCCACCATGCCCGCCGATCAGTTTCGCGCCCTTGCCCAAGAGTTTGACACCCGGGTCGAGGAATTGCGCGCCGCGCAAGACAGCAAGAGCCGATCCCTGACCCGTCGTCGCGAAGAAGATCAGCAGGCGTTCTTCAAGGCCAGTATTCCGGTGCTGGCTGGCCTGATGGAAGAGTTGGGTGCCGTGGCGATCATAGACCGTTCTGCCGTGATCCTGAGCTTTGATCGGGTTGATATCACCACACAGGCCATTGCCCGGCTGGATGCGGTTCTGGGCGATGGCACCACGTCCGCGCCGGCCCCGGATGCGGTTCCCGAACCAGCGCCCTAGGCCGGGGCAAGCGGCCCGCATCCCTTGCCCCTTGCGGTTTGACTTGTTAGCAACAGGCAATGCCAAAGCGCGCGCCTGCCCCGGCGCCGCCCCAAGACAGGGACAGACCCGATGACCGACGCCTTGCCGCCTGCCGTGACCGAAGCCGATATCGGCTTGATCCAGCGGATATTGCCGCATCGCTACCCGTTTCTGCTGGTTGACAGGGTGCGCGACATCAAGGTGAACGAGTCCTGCGTCGGCATCAAATGCGTCACCATGAACGAGCCGCAGTTCACCGGCCACTTTCCGGGCATGCCGGTGTTTCCCGGCGTGCTGATCATCGAGGCGATGGCGCAGACCAGCGGCATCTTGGTCGGCATTTCGATGGACCTGGTCGACAAGAACGCCAAGGTGTTTTTCATGGGGGTCGATGGCGTCAAGTTCCGCCGGATGGTGGTGCCGGGCGATGTGCTGGAACTGCACGTGACGGCGCTGCGCAGCGGCGGCAAGGTCTGGCGGTTTCAGGGCCGTGCCATGGTGGGCGACGAGTTGGCCTGCGAAGCCACCTTCACCGCCATGTTCGACGTGCCGAAGGCCTGAGCCGTGGCGATTGATCCCACCGCCCGCATTCACCCCTCGGCCATCATCGAGGCCGGGGCGCAGATTGCTGCCGGCGTCGAGGTTGGCCCGTTTGCCGTGATCGGGGCCGAGGTCTCGTTGGCGGCGGGGGTTGTGGTCAAGTCGCATGCGGTGGTGACAGGCTGGACGCAAGTCGGTGAAGGCACGGTTATTTTCCCCTTCGCCTGCGTCGGCGAGGTGCCGCAAGACCTGAAGTTCAAGGGCGAGCACACCCGGCTGATTGTGGGCGCGCGTTGCAAGATCCGCGAAGGGGCGACGCTGAACACCGGCACCGAAGGCGGGGGCGGGGTGACGCGGGTCGGCGACGATTGCCTTTTGATGACCGGCGCCCATGTCGGCCATGATGCCAGCCTTGGCAACCGGGTGATTCTGGCCAATCAGGCGGCGATTGCCGGGCATTGCCAGATCGGCGACGATGTTATCGTGGGCGGCTTGTCGGGCGTGCATCAATGGGTGCGCGTGGGCCGCGGCGCGATCATCGGCGCGGTAACGATGGTCACCAATGACGTGTTGCCACATGGGTTGGTGCAAGGCCCGCGCGGGGTGCTGGACGGGCTGAACCTTGTGGGTCTGAAACGGCGCGGCGTGGAACGGTCCGAGATCACCGCCTTGCGGGCGGGCTATCAGATGCTGGCGCAGGGCGAGGGATCGTTTGTGGATCGCGCACGGCGCCTGTCGGAAGAAACCGAAAGCCCGCATGTGCGCGAGATGACCGACTTCATCCTGCAGGCCAGCGACCGCAGTTTCCTGACCCCGAAATGACCCGAACCGCGATCATCGCCGGGGCAGGGCGCTTGCCTGCCGCCGTGGCCCGGGCGTTGAATGCGCCCATGGTCTGTGCGCTGGAGGGGTTTGTGCCCGATGGCGTGGCGGTTGATCTGGTGTTTCGGGTGGAACGTCTGGTGCCGTTCTTTCGCGCGTTGCAGGATGCGGGGGTGACGACCGTGACCTTTGCCGGTGCGGTGCAGCGCCCCCGGCTGGACCCGGCGCTGTTTGACGCCGCCACCGCGCAACTGGTGCCGCGCCTGCTCGCGGCGATGGCGCAGGGCGACGATGCCACCTTGCGCGCGGTGATCGCGTTGTTTGGCGAAGCGGGCTTTGCGGTCGCGGGCACGGCGCAGATTGCGCCGGCGCTGGTGCCGGGGGCGGGGGTGCTGTGCGGCGCCGTTGGCCCGCAGGATCAGGCCGATGCCACCCGTGCGGCAGCGATTGTCGCGGCGTTGGGGGCGGTGGATGTGGGTCAGGGCTGCGTCGTGGCGCAAGGCCTGTGCCTTGCGGTCGAGGCTTTGCCCGGCACCGATGCCATGCTGGCCGGTGTCGCCGGGATGCCTGCCGCGCTGCGCCCGATCGGCGCGCGCGGGCTGTTTTACAAGGCGCCAAAGCCGGGGCAGGACATGCGGGTGGACCTGCCGGCGCTTGGCCCGGAAACCGTGGCGCGGGTGGCAAAGGCGGGGCTTGGCGGCATCGTCTGGCAGGCGGGCGGCGTGATCTGCCTTGACCTGCCCGAAATGATCCGTGCCGCCACTGACGCGGGTCTGTTCCTGTGGGCGCGCTGACGCTGTTCCTGATCGCCGGCGAGCCTTCGGGCGACCGCTTGGGCGCGGCCCTGATGGCGGGGCTGAAAATCCTGTCGCCGGGGGTGCGCTTTGCCGGGGTGGGCGGGCCGCTGATGCAGGCCGAAGGGCTGACCAGCCTGTTCCCGATGGAGGAGCTGTCGGTGATGGGTCTGGTCGAGGTGCTGCCAAAGTATGTCGCCCTGAAACGCCGGATTGCGCAGGCTGCACAGGCGGCGCTGGACAGTGACGCGCAGGCGCTGATCACCATCGACAGTCCGGATTTCTGCCTGCGGGTGGCTGGGATCATCAAGGCGGCGCGCCCCGGTTTTCCCACCATCCATTATGTTGCGCCCTCGGTCTGGGCATGGCGGCCGGGGCGGGCGGCCAAGATGGCGCGCGTGGTCGATCACGTGCTGGCGCTGTTGCCGTTCGAGCCGCCCTATATGACCGCGGCGGGCATGAGCTGCGATTTCGTCGGGCATCCGGTGGTGGCCGAACCGTTGGCAAGCGATGCCGAGCGTGCCACGATGCAGGGCGCCGGGCCGCTGATCCTGGCCTTGCCGGGGTCACGCAAGGGCGAGGTTACGCGGCTGGCCCCTGTGCTGGGGCGGGTGCTGGCGCGGGTAAAAGCGGCGCATCCTTTGGTGCGGGTTGCCTTGCCCACGGTGCGCGGCGTGGCGGGGCTGGTGCGGGATCTGACCGCCGATTGGCCGGTTGCACCGCAGATCATCGAAGACCCTGCCACCAAGCGCGCAGCCTTTGCGACGGCCGATGTGGCGATTGCGGCTTCGGGGACGGTGTCGCTGGAACTGGCCGCGAACGGCTGCCCGATGGTGATTGCCTATGACATGAACCCGGTCACGCTGTGGCTGATGCGGCGCGCGGCGCTGATCGACACGGTGACGCTGGTCAATCTGGTGTCGCAGACCCGGGTGATCCCCGAGTTCATCGGCGAGCGGTGCCGCGCCGATCTGATCGCGCCCGAGGTGCTGCGGCTGCTGGCCGAGGGCGGCGGGCCGCAACTTGAAGCCATGCGCCTGACCATGCAGCGGCTGGGGCGCGGCGGTGAGCCGCCGGGGCTGCGGGCGGCCCGGTCGGTGCTGGGGGTGTTGGAGCGGAGCAAGGGCTGAGGTGCATGGCCCCCCAAGCGCCCCCCACCCCATCCCTCCCCACAAGGGGGAGGGAGGCGCTTTTTCGCTTGCCATAAGGCACGTGACGCAAGCGCATCTCAACGCCCCTCCCCCTGCGTGGGGAGGGGATGGGGGTGGGGGGCTTTTGGCGCCGGTCAGCCCTCGCGCTGACCCGCCACGATCTGGCGCATGCCGTCCAGCGGCACATAACCACGCACCATGGTTTCATCGACGATGAAGGTGGGGGTGCCGCTGATCTCCATCATGCTGCCAAGGGCGTGGTTGGTGTCGATGATCGCCTGCACCTCGGGGGTCAGCATCTTGTCGGCGACGGCGGCCGGATCATGGCCCAGATCGGCGGCAAGCCGCGACAGGGTTTCCGCCGTGGCATCGCCGCGCAGCGCGATCAGCGCATCATGCGCGGCCTTGTAGGCGTCGTCGCCATGCAGCAGGCGCACCGCGATGGCAAATTGCGACGAAATCGTGGACTGCTCGCCCAGAATCGGGAACTCTTTCATCACCAGCTTGATGTTGCCATCCGATTTGACAAGCTCGGTCACTTCGTCATGCGCCTTGCGGCAATAGCCACAGCGGTAATCGACAAACTCGACGATGGTGATGTTGCCATCCGGGTTGCCACCGGCCCAGGAGTTCGGGTCGCGGTAGATCAGGTCGGCATTGTCGCGCAGCATTTGCAGGTCGCGGTTGGCGGCCTGCTGTTGCTGGCGGGCGTTCAGCACATCCATCGCCTCGACCAGAACCTCGGGTTCCTCCAGCAGAAAGGCCCGAACCTCGGCGCGAAATGCCTCACGCTCGGCTGCGGTCATCTCGGCCAATGCGGCAGGGGCGGTAAGCATCAGTGCGGTGATGCCGATCAGTGTCTTGCGGATCATGGGACGTCCTTGGAGCCAGAATGACGGGTCGGGGTTGACCTTGCCCCGCGATCCGGGACACTTCGGGGCAAAGCATAGAGGGGCGGGCATGCGAAGTTCAAGACGGGGCGCGGTTGATCCCTTTATTGTGATGGATGTGATGGAAGAAGCCCGCCAGCTTGAGGCGGCGGGCCGGACGATCATTCATATGGAGGTGGGCCAGCCGGGCACGCCTGCGCCTGCGGCGGCACGGGCGGCGCTGGCCGCGGCGATGGAGAGCGGGGCACTTGGCTATACGGTTGCCATGGGCCTGCCTGCGCTGCGGCAAGGGATCGCGCAGCACTACCAGCGCTGGTACGGCGTGACGCTTGACCCCGAACGGGTTGTGGTTACGTCCGGGTCATCGGCGGCGTTTCTGCTGGCCTTTACCGCGCTGTTCGAGGCGGGTGACAGGGTGGCCCTGGGCGAGCCGGGATACCCCAGCTATCGCCAGATCCTGCGCGCGCTGTCGTTGCAGCCGGTGGGGATACCGACACGCCCGGCCAACCGCTTGCAGCCCACGCCCGCCGATCTGGCGGGGGTCGACATGGCGGGACTGATCGTCGCATCCCCCGGCAACCCGACCGGTACCATGCTGGACCGCGCCGCGCTGACCGCATTGATCGAGCATTGCGCCGGGCGGGGGATCAGCTTTGTCTCGGACGAGATCTATCATGGGCTGCACTATGGTGCGCGCGCGGTCTCGGCGCTTGAGATCACCGATGACTGCTATGTGATCAACTCGTTTTCCAAGTATTTCAGCATGACCGGCTGGCGGGTTGGCTGGATGGTGGTGCCAAGGGATCATGTGCGCACGATCGAGCGTCTGGCGCAGAACATGTTCATCTGCCCAGCCCACGCCAGCCAGATCGTGGCGCTGGCAGCACTTGACTGCGTGGACGAGCTGGAGGCCAACCGCGCCACCTATGCCAAAAACCGCCAGCTGATGCTGGAGGGGCTGCCAAAGGCCGGCTTTGACCGCATCGCGCCGCCGGATGGGGCGTTTTATGTCTATGCCGACGTGGCGCACCGCACCGATGACAGCCTGGCCTTTGCCCGGCAGATCCTGCACGAGGCCGGGGTGGCGGTCACGCCGGGGGTGGATTTCGACCCGGTGCGCGGGCGGCAGAGCCTGCGGTTTTCCTATGCGCGGGCGACGGCGGACATCGTTGAAGGATTGGCACGGTTGCAGCGCTTTTTCGCGGACGGGACCGCGCGATGACGAGGTGCGCCTCCGGCGGGGGTATTTGGGCCAAGAGGAAATCGGCGTGTCAGGCATGAGGGTTTGGGGTCTGGTTCTTCTGGGGGTGCTGTGGCCTGCCATTGTGGCGGGGCAAGAGCTGTCGGCGCTGGCGCGGTTGCAGTCGGCGGCCTCGGCGATCGAAGACCGTGACGGCGGGGTGACGGTGGCGCTTGCCGTCAGCCAGGCGGTGCCGTGGCGGGTGCGGGTGCTGGATCAGCCGCCACGGCTGGTGCTGGACATGCGCGAGGTTGATTGGTCGGGTCTGGGGCAGGTGCGCGAAAGCAGCGCCGCGATTGTCGGTCTGCGGGCCGGCGTGGTGCGACAGGGCTGGTCGCGGCTGGTGCTGGATCTTGCCGGGCCGCATCTGGTGCAGGTGGCCGAGATGCGCACGCAAGAGGGCGGGGCCGTGGTGCGCCTGCATCTGGCCCCGGCGAGCGCGGCTGACTTTGCCACCGCGGCCGCCCGGCCTGAGCCCGCCGAATGGGCCTTGCCGGTGGTGGCCGATGTGCCACGGTCGATGCCGCGCGAGGCCGGGCCTTTGGTGGTGGTGATCGACCCCGGCCATGGCGGCATTGATCCGGGGGCGGAACGCGACGGATTTTTCGAAAAAGACCTGGTGCTGACCTTTGCGCGCGAGTTGAAGGACCTGATCTTGCGCGACGGCGACATGCTGGCCGTGCTGACGCGCGAGGACGATATCTTCGTGCCGCTGGAGGCGCGGATTTCGATTGCGCGGGCGGCGGGGGCGGATGTGTTTGTGTCCTTGCACGCCGACGCCCTGGCCGAGGGCGAGGCGGTGGGGGTGACGCTTTACACGCTGTCGGAAGACGCCAGCGAGGCCGCAGCACAGGCGCTGGCCGAACGCCATGACCGGGCCGACCTGTTGTCTGGCGTCGACCTGACCGCGCAGGATGATCTGGTGGCGACGGTGCTGATGGACATGGCGCGGACCGAAACCCAGCCACGGATCGACCGGTTGGCGGGGGCGCTGGAAGCCTCGATCAAGGCGGCAGGCGTCACGATGCACCGCCGCCCAAGGCAGACGGCGGGATTTTCGGTGCTGAAATCGCCCGACATTCCGTCGGTGCTGGTGGAGCTTGGCTTTCTGTCCTCGGCCCGCGATCTGGCGCGGCTGACCGACCCCGACTGGCGGGCCCGGATGGCGCTGGCGCTGCGCGACGGCATCAGCGCCTGGGCGGCAGAGGATGCGGCCCTGTCGGCCTTGCGCCGCCGTTAGGCGGGATTTGTGACGATTGCGCGAGGCGGTGCTGGGGCAGGGGCGATCGTTTTGACCGCAGGGCCCGCGTCCTGTATAACGACGCGACATGCGACGGGGGTTACGATTTGGTTCGGTTCATAGGCTCATTTCTGGGGGGGATATTCACCCTTGTCACCATGGGGGTGTTGTTTGCAGCCCTTTCGGTGGGGGCTATTTTCTATATGTATTCCAGTGACTTGCCCAGTCATGAACGGCTGGCGCAATACACCCCGCCGACGATCAGCCGAATCTATTCGGGCGAGGGGCGCATCATCGACGAATTCGCCAAGGAACGCCGGCTGTTCGTGGCGATCGAGGAAATTCCCGATCTGGTGAAACAGGCCTTCATCAGCGCCGAGGACAAGAACTTTTATACCCACAACGGCTATGACGTGACCGGCATGGCCGGGGCCTTGCGCGATGCGATTGTCAGCCGGGGTGACAATCTGCGCGGGGCATCCACCATCACCCAGCAGGTGATGAAGAACTTCCTGCTGTCAGGCGACCGCACCGGCGAGCGCAAGATCAAGGAACTGATCCTTGCCAGCCGGTTGGAAGAGACCCTGACCAAGGACAAGATCCTTGAACTTTACCTGAACGAGATCGACCTTGGCCAACGCAGCTTTGGCGTGGCGGCGGCGGCGCAGTCTTATTTCAACAAGACCCTGCTGGAACTGTCGCCGGGCGAGGCGGCCTATCTGGCGGCCTTGCCGAAATCGCCGGGACGCGGCCTGCATCCGGTGCGCGACTATGACCGCGCGGTTGAACGGCGCAACTATGTGCTGCGCGAGATGTTGCAGAACGGCTATCTGGATCAGGCCACCTATGAGGCGCAAAAGGCCCTGCCGCTGAAGACGGTACAGAACGGCGACTATCCCTCTTACCGCGAGGCGATGCCCGCGCGCGATTATTTCACCGACGAAATCCGCCGCCAGCTTTCGGGCACCTTTGGCGAAGAAGAGTTCTTTGGCGGCGGGTTGTCGATCCGCGCCACCGTTGACCCCGAGCTGCAAACCGCCGCCGCGCGGGCGCTGCGCCGGGGCCTTGAACGCTATGACCGGGGCTTGGGTGTCTGGCGTGGCACCGGCAAGACCATTGCGGTTGACCGGCTGACGTCCGAGGCCGACTGGCGCGCCGCGCTGGCCGAAGTCGAGGTGCCGCGCGATGTGGCGGGCTGGTTCCCGGCGGTGGTGCTGGAGCTTGGGGACACCTCGGCCCGGATCGGCATCGAGGGTCAGGCCGAAGATGCGGATGGCCATTTCATTCCGGCGACGGATGTGACTTGGGCGCGCAAGCGGTTGGAAAATGGCAAGCTTGGCAACAAGGCCAAGCGGGCCGGCGATCTGGTCGATGTCGGCGATGTGGTGCTGGTGCGGGCTGTCACCGATGACAAGACCGGCGCGTTTGTCCGCTGGTCGCTGCGGCAGGTGCCGCAGGTGCAGGGCGGCTTCATGGCGATGGACGTGGTCACCGGGCGCGTGCTGGCGATGCAGGGCGGGTTTTCCTATCTGGACTCGGTGTTCAACCGCGCGACGCAAGCGACCCGGCAACCGGGGTCCAGCTTCAAGCCGTTTGTCTATGCGGCGGCGCTGGACAGCGGCTTTACCCCCGCCACCATCGTGGTTGACGCACCGATCGAGGTGAACACCCCACAGGGCCTGTGGCGGCCCAAGAACGCGTCGAACAAGTTCTATGGCCCGACCACAATCCGCACCGGCATTGAACAGTCGCGCAACCTGATGACGGTGCGGATCGCCGAAGAGATCGGCATGCAGACGGTGGCGGGATATGCCGAACGCTTTGGCGTCTATGACCGGATGAATGCCTTTCTGGCCAATGCACTGGGGTCGCAGGAAACCACCTTGTTCAAGATGGTGGCGGCTTACGGGATGTTTGCCAACGGCGGTGAACGGGTGGAACCGACGCTGGTCGACCGGGTGCAGGACCGCTATGGCCGCACCGTCTATCGCCATGATCAGCGGGTGTGCGAGGATTGCCAGCTTGCCAACCTTGCGCCTGGCGCGGGCCTGCGGCTGAAATCCGACCGCGAGCGGGTGATGGATGCGATCACCGCCTATCAGTTGACCAGCATGATGGAAGGCGTGGTCCAGCGCGGCACGGCGCGCGGCATCAACCTGCCGGTGCCGGTTGCGGGCAAGACCGGCACCACCAACGACTCAAAGGATGTGTGGTTCATCGGCTATACCAGCAACATCGTGGCCGGTTGCTATATGGGCTATGACCAGCCGCGCACCATGGCCGGCGCGTCGGGCGGCGGCTTCTGTGGCCCGGTGTTTGAACAGTTCATGCGCACCGCGATCAAGAAATATGGCGGGGCCAAGTTCAAGGTGCCGCCGGGCGGCTATTTCATCAAGATCGACCGTTTCTCTGGCGCGCGGCTGTCCGATGATGCCACGGGCGACAACGTGGTGGCCGAATACTTCCGCGAAGGCGAAGAGCCGATCTTTGGCCTTGGCGCGATGGTGGATGGTGGTTTCAGCATGGGCAGCAACCTGCCGTTGTTTGCCGCCGGTGAAACCGATACCGGCAGTTCGGCCACCGTGACCACGGCCACGGGCGCGCGCAAATCCATTCCCAAGAAGGCCGATTTCGGCACGCTCAGTTCGGGCGGGCTGTATTGACCATGCACCGGGCGGGGCTGCGGCAGGGGCATGCCCTTGCCGGGCAGCTGCCTTTTCGTTATCAGCCGGGGATCAGCCCGAAGGACAAGACCCATGCGCGCCGAGACGCAAAACAACGTAGCCGCCATTGAGAAATCGCTGAAACTGCTGGCCCAGCGGATGGATTGGGACACTGCCCCGCATCGGTTGGAAGAGTTCAATGCGATGATCGAAGACCCGAACCTGTGGAACGATCCGGCCAAGGCGCAAAAGCTGATGCGTGAGCGTCAGGCGTTGATGGATGCGGTTGGCACCTACAAGCTGATCAACAGCGGCCTGCGTGACAATGTCGAGTTGATCGAGATGGGCGAGGCCGAGGGCGACGCCGAGATCGTGTCTGACGCCGAGGCCGCCTTGCGTGACCTGACCAAGCTGGCCGCCGACAAGGAGTTGGAGGCGCTGCTGGATGGCGAGGCCGACGGAAATGACACCTTCCTTGAGGTGAACGCCGGCGCAGGCGGCACCGAGTCTTGCGATTGGGCCAGCATGCTGGCGCGGATGTATGTCCGCTGGGCCGAAAAGAAGGGCTACAAGGTCGAGATGCAGTCGGAAACCGCGGGCGAAGAGGCGGGCATCCGCTCGGTCAGTTACAAGATTTCCGGGCGCAATGCCTATGGCTGGCTGAAGTCTGAATCGGGTGTGCATCGTCTGGTACGGATCAGCCCCTACGACTCGGCGGCGCGGCGGCACACGTCATTTTCCTCGGTCTGGGTCTATCCGGTGATCGACGACAATATCGAGATCATCATCCCCGACAACGAGATCCGCATCGACACCTACCGGTCTTCCGGTGCGGGCGGGCAGCACGTCAACACCACCGACTCGGCGGTGCGGATCACCCACCTGCCGACCAATATCGTGGTGACCAGTTCAATGAAATCGCAGCACCAGAACCGCGAAATCTGCATGAACGCGCTGAAGTCGCGGCTGTATCAGCTGGAGCTGGACAAGCGTAACGCGGTGATCAACGCCGCCTATGACAACAAGGGCGAGGCGGGCTGGGGCAACCAGATCCGGTCCTATGTGCTGCAACCCTATCAGATGGTCAAAGACCTGCGCACCGGGGTGGAAACCAGCGACACCAGCGGCGTGCTGGATGGCGATCTGGATCAGTTCATGGCGGCAACGCTGGCGATGGATGTGGCCGGCAAAAGCCGCGCCGAGGCCAACGCCGAATAGGCTTTTTGCGCGTGTGGCGCGGCCCGGTTGGCTGCCGGGTCGCGCGCGCTGCCCCCGCCCATGCAAAAGGCGCGCCACCCGGGCGCGCCTTTGTCATCAGAACCGCAGGTGAACGTCAGACGCCATCCGCAGGCTTGGTGGCCGAAGGTGCCTTGGCCGCAGGCGCGGCGGGGGGGGCCAGTTGCGCCTGTTGCAGCGGCGCGGTCAGGCGGCCCTGGGCCAGCGGATCATCTTGCCGTTGCACCGAGCCTTCGAAATGCGCGCCAGATTCGATGGCGATGGTCTTGTGAATGATGTCGCCTTCAACCCGCGCGGTGGCGGTCAGCCGCACCTTCAGGCCACGAACTCGGCCAATGACGCGGCCATTCACCACGATATCGTCGGCAACAATCTCGCCACGGATGGTGGCGCTTTCGCCGACGGTCAGCAGGTGGGCGCGGATATCGCCCTCAACCGTGCCTTCGACCTGAATGTCGCCGGTGGTGCGCAGATTGCCGACGATGGTCAGATCGGACGACAGGACGGATGCGGAAACTTTGCCCTTGGGGGCGGAAGGCGTAAAGTCCATGCTGGGTTTCGAAGCCTGGGTTTCGGGGGCTTTCGGCTTGTCATCTGCCTTGGGCCCGGGTTCATTGATTCGGCTCTTAGAAAACATGGTTCGCTGCCTTTATAAAGGTCATCGGGTTCACGGGTCTGCCGCCGATGCGGATTTCGTAGTGAAGGTGGGTCCCGGTGGACCTGCCAGAATTCCCCATATCACCGATCTTGTCGCCGCGCGAGACCCTATCGCCAACGCTTACCCGAAGCGTCGACAGATGAGCATAGCGCGTTTCCATCCCGAATTCATGCTTGATCTTGATCAGACGGCCATAGCCCGAGCCCCAGCCGGCTTCGGTCACCACGCCATCGGCGGTGGCATAGATCGGCAGGCCATAGGCCCCGGCCAGATCAATGCCATCATGCATCCGCATCCCCGCGCCCTTGGGGTCGCGACGCATGCCGAACGGGCTGGTATAGCGGAACGCGCCGTTCACCGGCATGGCAAACGGCGCCTTGAACGCCGCCAGACGATACAGGTTCATCCGGTCCAGTCCTTGCAAGATGGCATTGGCGCGCACCTCATCGGGGTTTGACACCGACCCCGACGTTGACAGCACCAAGGGCGACAGCGGGCCGCCCTGACCCGAATAGCCCCGCTTGACCGTCTTGAGCAGGTCATCGGGCGACATGCCGGCTTCGCGAAACATCTTGTCCAGCGGTTCCATCGAGACGCTGACCGCCTCTTCCAGCTTGGCGAAAATCTCGTTGTTGCGCGATTGCAGCGCCTTCTTTTCGGCCATGACAGCCTCGACCCGCTCGGCCGACTTTTCGGCAGCGCCTTCCATCAGGTCACGTTCCCGCGCGGTGACGGCCAAAGCGTCGGCCATGATGTCCAGCGTGTCGACGGCATCCCTGGCGCGTCCGGCTTCGGTCTTGGGTGCCCCACCTTGCGAGGCCAGGGCCACATTGGCTTGCTCGGCCAGAGCGCGGGCTTCGTCGCGTTCCTTGATGGTGCGGCGCAGAGTGTTCTGGATCACGTCGATCCCGGTCTCCAGCTCACGCCGGCGGTCTTCCGACGCCAGCAGGCGGCCCTGCATCCGCGCCACCTGTTCCAGCGCCAGATTGAACCGGTCATGGGCGCGGGCGGCCTCTTCGGCGCGGGCATCGCGGTCCTGGCTCAGCGCGTTCAGCCGCTGTTCATACAGGGTTTGCTGGCGCAGGGTCTGATCGCGACCCGACCCGGCGCTGATCGAGTCCATCAAGATGATCGCGGTGGCAAGGATCATCCAGCCAAGGGCGATGGCGCCCCCGGCTAAGGCAATCGCCTGGGTGACGGGGCGAAGCCGGATGAACCGGGTTTCACTGTCGGATTTCAGGAACAGGCGTCGTTCGGGAAAGAACCGTTCAAAGCCAAGGTTGATGCGGTAGGAAAGGCGGGTGAGCACTGATGGCGTTCCGTTCTTGACCGTTGGGCATTAGGTTCATGCCGCCCGCAATCGGGCGCAAACAGGTGTGGTTTTCATAACCAAGCCGTAGCCATGTCGCAACAAATATGACCGGAACCTTCGGTATCTTGCCAGAATCTCAGGCTTTTCGGCAGTTTCCCGCCGATTGGCGGGTCAAAACCATGGTTCAGGCTGTGGTCCGTGGCACAAGGTCTTCGGTCAGCGGCCAATAGAAATCGGGCGGCAAGCCCGCATCCGCGCGCTTTTCTTCATTGAACGGCGGCTTCAGAACGCCGTGGAAATAGCGTCGCACAAGGCTGTGGAATACGTCCTTCGGGTCCGACCCATCACGCCCGCACAGCCAGTTGAACCACTTTGAGCCGTAAGCGACATGCGCCACTTCCTCGGCATCGATCACCTCCAACGCCGCCACGGCACCTGCCTCGTTGGCACGGCGGAAGATCTCGATCATGCCGGGGGTCACATCCAGCCCGCGCGCCTCCAGCACCATCGGCACCACCGCCAGACGGCCGTGCAGATCACCCGCGGTGTCGGACGCCGCGCGCCACATTCCGGCATGGGCGGGCAGTGCGCCGTAATGGCTGCCCATCGCCTCAAGGCAATCGCAGATCAGGCCGAAATGCCGGGCCTCGTCATCGGCGGCTTTGACCCAGTCGTCGTAAAAGCCCAGGGGCATCGGCTGATGCGCAAAGCGCGCGATGATATCCCAGTGCAGATCGACCGCGTTCAATTCGATATGTGCCACCGCGTGCAACAGCGCCTGTCGCCCGATCAGGCTGCCGGGGCGGCGGCGCGGCACGTCGCGCGGGTCCAGCAGTTCGGGTGCGGCGGGCCGGGCCGGAAACTCGGGCGGGGTGGCCTGGCCGATGGGCAGCACGGCGCCTGCCGCGCGGGCGGCAAACCACGCCGCCGCATGCTGGCGGCCAAGGGCACATTTCGTGCGCCCGTCGGCGGTGGACAGAACCTCCACCGCCATCTCGGCCAGGGTTTGCATCACAGGACTTGCGCCGCGGCCAGAACGTCGTCGGCATGGCCCTTGACGCTGACCTTGTTCCAGACCTGCGCGATCTTGCCCGCGCCGTCGATCAGAAAGGTGGTGCGCTCAACCCCCATGTAGGTCTTGCCATACATGCTTTTCTCGACCCACACGCCATAGTCTTCGCAGGTGTGGCCTTCCTCGTCGCTGGCAAGGATGATGCCAAGGCCATGCTTCTTGCAGAACTTGTCATGTGCCTTGACGCTGTCCTTGCTGATGCCGATCACGCTGGTGCCGGCGGCGGTGAACGCGGCCAGACGGGCGGTGAAATCCTGTGCCTCAAGCGTGCAGCCGGGGGTGTCGTCCTTGGGGTAGAAATACAGCACCACCTTGCCGGGGCGAAGGCCCAACAGGCTGACGGTTTCCCCACCGTCGCGCGGCAGGGTGAAATCCGGGGCTTCGGTGCCAGGGGCGGGGTTAGCGGCGGGGGTCTGGGCGGGCATGGGCATCTCCTTGCTGTTCGGGGCGGGGCGGGATCACGACCCTTTGCGTTTTAGCGGTCAATCCGCGAAGATAAAGACAAGTCTGCACGACAAGCAGGCATTGGCAGGTTTCGTGGGGCAGGTCTTGGGCAAAAAAGGATCAGCGCAGTGACCGAAGCGTCAGCGCAAGGCGACCCGGACCGGGACGCAGAGGCCGCCGCATCTGCGCCGCGCCGCAGCCTTGCGCTGCGCAGCGCCCACCATGCCGGGCGGGTCACGCTGAAACTGGTCATCTTGCTGGCGGCTCTGACCGGGATCACGGGTCTGGGGGTGCTGGCGCTTAGCGGAAAGCCGCTGCGGTTGCCGGTATGGGCGGTGGCCGAGATCGAGATGCGCGCCAACACCGCGCTGCGCGGGGTGCTGGCGGGGGCGTCGGTGTCGGTGGGCGCGATTGAAGTGGCCTTTGACGAAGACTGGACCCCCGGCCTGCGGCTGGAAGATACCCGGCTGATGCAAGGCGCGGGCGACACCTTGCTGAGCTTGCCCGATCTGCGCCTGACGTTTGACGGCAGCGCCTTTGTCAGCGAACGCGCGCTGCGCCCGGCAAGCCTGCGGATCATCGGGGCGGCCGTCACCTTGCGCCGTCAGGCCGATGGCAGCTTTGATCTGGGCATTGGCGGCAGTGATGCGGGCCCGCCCATTCTGGGTCTGGCCGATCTGCTGGCCCGGATCGACGCGGCGCTGGACCTGCCCGCGCTGTCGCGGCTGGACCGGATCAAGGCCGAGGCCACCACGCTGACGGTGCAGGATCTGCGGCTGAACCGGACCTGGACGGTGGGCGATGGCCGGATCACCTTGCTGAACCGCGACGATGCCTTGGCGGCCGAACTGGGGCTGACGCTGGCGTCCGACGGCGTGGCCCCGGCGCAGGCGCTGGTCACGCTGGTGCGGCCCAAGGGGCAGGATGCGGTGCGGATGACGGCCAGCGTCTCGGGGATATCCGCCGTGGACATGGCCGCGCAAACCCCGGTGCTGGGCTGGCTGGGCGTGCTGGATGCGCCGCTGTCGGGCCAGATCGCGGCGCAGATCAGCGATGCCGGCCTGATGTCGCTGGATGCACAGATCTCGCTGGGGGCCGGGGCGCTGCGCCCCGACCCGGATGCGCGGGCGCTGGTGTTTGAAAGTGCCGCCCTGACCCTGGGCTATGACCCCGACAAGGGCCGTGTGCTGATCCGTGATCTGAGCGTGGAAAGCCCCACCTTGCGGCTGAAAGCCTCGGGCCAGTCCTACCCGCTGGATGCCGCGGGCACGATCCTGACCGGACCTTTGGGCGGGCGCTTGCCAGCCGGCTTTGTCGGGCAGGTGACCGTGGCCGAGGCGCAGGTTGACCCCGAGGGCCTGTTTGATCGCCCGCTGGCCTTTAGCAGCGGCGCGATGGACGCGCGGCTGACGCTGGACCCGTTCCGGCTGGACATCGGTCAGGTGTCGCTGATCGCAGATGGCGGCCAGCGGCTTTCGCTTGCGGGCTGGGCCGAGGTGCAGCCCAAGGGCTGGGCGCTGGCGCTGGATCTGGGGCTGGATGCCATTGCCCACGACCGCCTGCTGCAACTTTGGCCCAAGATGGCGGTGCCGCAAACCCGTGCCTGGGTGGGGCAAAACGTGGCCCGTGGCCTGCTGACCGATGTCAAGGCCGCCCTGCGGGTGACCCCGGGCGCGGAGCCGCGGCTGTCGCTGGGCTATGAATTTGCCGATGCCGAGGTGCGGTTCCTGCGCACGCTGCCGCCGATCACCCAAGGCCGGGGGCGGTCGTCGATCGACGACAACGCCTATACCGTGGTGCTGGATGTGGGGCAGGTGAAGCCGCCACTTGGCGGGCCGATTGATATTGCCGGCTCGGTCTTCCGGGTGCCGGATGTGCGGGCAAAGCCGCCGATGGCCGAGATGCGCCTGCGCAGTGACAGCTCGCTGACCGCCGCCCTGTCGCTGCTGGACCTGCCGCCGTTCGGTTTCATGGCCAAGGCCGGGCGCACGCCGGATATTGGACAGGGCCACGCGGTGGTGGACACCCGGCTGTCGCTGCCGCTGGTGCGGCGGGTCGAGTTGAAGGATGTCAGCTATACGGTGCAAGGCACGATCAGCAACCTGTCCTCGGAGACGCTGGTCAAAGGCAAGACCATCACCGCCGACCAGCTGTCGCTGACCGCGACGCCCGAGGGGCTGATCATCGACGGGCCGGGGCGCATCGGCAAGGTGCCGTTCGATGTCAGCTTTACCCAGGGCTTCGGGCCCGCAGCCAAGGGAAAAAGCCGGATCGAGGGCCAACTGACCCTGTCGCCCGAAACGGTGGCCGAATTCGGGCTTGGCCTGCCCGAGGGCCTGCTGCGCGGGGCAGGGCAGGCGCAGGTGCAGATTGATCTGGCGCGCGAGGGGGGCGGCACCCTGCGCCTGACCTCGTCGCTGGCCGGGATCGGACTGGCGCTGCCCGCCGTCGGCTGGATCAAATCCCCTGCCGATCGCGGCGCGCTGGAGGTAGAGGCAAGTCTGGGCCAGCCGCCGCAGATCAGCCGTCTGGCCGTGTCGGGCGGCGGCCTGACGGCCGAGGGCGACATCGCCTTGCGGGCGGACGGCAGCCTTGATCGCGCGCGGTTTTCCCGGGTGCAGTTGAACGACTGGCTGGATGGCCCCGTTACCCTGACCGGGCGCGGGGCAGGGCGCGCGCCCGATATCAGCCTGCCCGGCGGCACGGTTGATCTGCGCCACCTTGCGCTGCCCGCGGCGGGGCCAGCGGCGGCGCAGGGTGCGGGCGGGCTGTCGCTGGCGCTGGACCGGCTGGTGGTCAGTGACGGCATCGTGCTGACCGGCTTTCAGGGCGAGTTTGCCCAAACGGGCGGCTTGAACGGAAGCTTTCGGGCCAGCGTCAACGGTGCCGCCGCGGTGACCGGCGAGATCGCCCCGTCACGCCATGGCACCGCGGTGCGTCTGCAATCAGGCGATGCGGGGGCGGCGCTGCGGGCGGCAGGCATCTTCCGCTCGGCGCGCGGCGGCACGTTAAGCCTGACCCTGACCCCGCGCGCCGACAAGGGCCAGTATGATGGCCGCGCACAGATCGCGCGGTTTCGGGTGCGCAATGCCTCGGTGCTGGCCGAATTGCTGTCGGCGATCTCGGTGGTGGGGTTGCTGGAACAACTCAACGGAGAGGGATTGGCGTTTTCCGAGGCGGTGGCCGATTTCATTATCACCCCGCAAGCCATTGAAATCACCAGCGGATCGGCCATCGGTGCCAGCCTTGGTGTCTCGCTTGCGGGGGTTTATGGCACGCAGACCAAACGGCTTGCGATGCAAGGCGTGGTGTCGCCGGTCTATCTGTTCAACGGCATCGGCGCGATGCTGACCCGGCGGGGTGAAGGTTTGTTCGGTTTCAATTACGCCTTGCGCGGCACCGCCGATGCGCCGCAAGTGCAGGTCAACCCGCTGTCGATTCTGACGCCCGGCATGTTCCGCGAGATTTTTCGCAGCCCGGCCCCGGTCTTGCGCAAAGGCAACTGATGCAACTTTCCGACTTCGACTTTGATCTTCCCGAAGGTCTGATCGCCACCCGCCCGGCGCGGCCCCGCAGTGCGGCACGTCTGCTGCTGGCCCAGGGTGATGCGATTTCCGACCTGCATGTGCGCGATCTGCCGGGCCTGTTGCGCCCCGGTGATCGGCTGGTGTTGAACAACACCCGTGTGATCCCGGCCCGTCTGACCGGGCAGCGCCGTCGTGGCGATGCCGAGGCGAGGGTCGAGATCACCCTGATGGAACCTGCCGCAACCGGCTGGCAGGCGATGGCCAAGCCGTTGCGAAAGGTGAACCTAGGCGAGGTCATCACGTTTTCCGCCGATCTGTCGGCCACGGTGGCCGAGAAATCCGAAACCGACCTGACGCTGGTGTTCAACCTGACCGGGGATGATTTCGATGCCGCCCTGGGCCGTGCCGGCGCGATGCCGCTGCCACCCTATATCGCCGCCAAACGCGCGCCCGACGCGCAGGACGACGACGATTACCAGACCGTTTTTGCCCGCCACAAGGGGGCCGTGGCCGCCCCCACCGCCTCGTTGCATCTTGACGCCGCGTTGCTGGCCGCGTTGCAGGACAAGGGTGTCAGCTTTACCGAGGTGACGCTGCATGTCGGCGCGGGCACCTTTCTGCCGGTCAAGGTTGCGGACGTGACCACACACAAGATGCACGCCGAATGGGGGCAGGTCACGGCGCAGGCCGCCGAGCAGATCAACGCCACCCGTGCTGCGGGCGGTCGGATCATTCCAGTCGGCACCACTGCCCTGCGGCTGATCGAGACCGCGGCACGTTCCGGCCGGGTGGAACCCTGGGAAGGGCCGACCGATATTTTCATCTATCCCGGCTTTACCTTCCACGCCACCGATGCGCTGATGACCAACTTTCACCTGCCGAAATCGACGCTGCTGATGCTGGTGTCGGCCCTGATGGGCAAGGACCGGATTGACCGGATCTATGCCCATGCCATCGCGCAAGGCTACCGTTTCTTCAGCTATGGCGATGCGTCCTTGCTCATCCCGTGATGCGGCCCCCCCACCCCATCCCTCCCCCACGAACACCCCATCCCTCCCCCACGAAGGGGGGAGGGCGGTGCTTCGTGCGTGATCTCAGCGCCCTTGGGGTCTGGGCGTTGACCCTGAAATTGCGCGGCTCCCCTCCCCCTCGTGGGGAGGGGATGGGGGTGGGGGGCCACCTGCGCCCCTGCCGCTTTCCCCCGACAGACCGTCGCCTGCGACATGGCATCTTCACCCGCCTGGCCTAGGCTGGACACACCGACCGAAGGAACCTGACATGCTGACCGTTTTGCGCAATACCTGGGCGCTGTTGCTGGGCCTGGGCCTTTTGATGCTGGGCAATGGCATGCAAGGCACATTGCTGGGCATCCGGGGCGGGATCGAGCAGTTTTCGACCCTGCAGATGTCCATTGTGATGTCGGCCTATTTCGTCGGTTTCCTGTTCGGCAGCCGCATGGCCCCCGAGATGATCAGGCGTGTGGGCCATGTGCGGGTGTTTGCGGCCCTTGGCTCGCTGATCTCGGCGGTGCTGATCCTTTATGCCGCGGCACCTGACTGGATGGTCTGGGCCGCCTTGCGGGTGGTGATCGGCTTTTCCTTTTCGGGCGTCTATATCGTCACCGAAAGCTGGCTGAACAACGCCTCGACCAATGAAAACCGCGGGCAGGCGCTGTCGCTGTACCTGATCGTGCAGATGGTCGGCATCATCGCGGCGCAGCTTTTGCTGAACATCGGCGATGCGTCGGGCTATATCCTGTTCGTGATCCCGTCAGTTCTGGTGTCGCTTGCGTTCACGCCGATCCTGCTGTCTGCCTCGCAAGCGCCGGCGTTTGAAACCACCAAACCGCTGTCGTTTCGCAGGCTGTATCAGGCCTCGCCGTTGGGCTGCGTTGGTGTGTTCCTGCTGGGGGGCGTGTTCTCGGCGCAATTCGGCATGGCAGCGGTCTGGGGCACCACGGCGGGGCTGTCGGTCGCCGACCTGACGATCTTCGTGGCCGCGATCTATGTCGGCGGTCTGGTGCTGCAATACCCGATCGGCTGGCTGTCGGACCGGATGGATCGGCGGTTTGTGGTGCTGGCGCTGTCGGCCTTTGGCGCGGTGGCGCTGATGGTGCCGGTGCTGTTTGACGTGTCCTTTCCGGTTCTGGTGGCGATCGGGGCAATCAGCGGCGCGGTGTCGAACCCGCTGTATTCGCTGCTTCTGGCCTATGTGAACGATTATTTGGATAAGACCGACATGGCGGCCGCCTCGGCCGGGTTGATGTTCATCAACGGCGTGGGGGCGATTTCGGGTCCGATCATCACCGGCTGGATGATCAGCCAGATCGGGCCATCGGGGTTCTTTTTGTATATGGGCGTTTTGTTCGGCCTTCTGGCGGTTTACGCAGCATGGCGGATGACACAGCGCCGCGATACCCCAAGTGTCACCTCGGGCTATACGCCGGTGCCGCCCACGGCGACGGTTGTCACGGTCGAGTCGGCCGCGCTGGTCGATGCCGAAGACGCAAGGCTGAACTGAATTGCCTTTCCGGTGCGGGCCTGCCACCCTGCCCCAACGCAGGAGGTGCCGATGTCCGACCCTATCGAAGTTCTGGATTTCTGGCTGGGCGAGATCGGGCCCGAAGGCTGGTATGCCGGCGGCGAAGACATCGACGCCCTGATTGCCGGGCGATTTGGCGCGCTGTGGCAGGCCTTGCACGACGACGGTTTGGAACACTGGGTTGACGGTGCGGTGGGCACGCTGGCCTATATCGTGGTGGCCGACCAGTTTGCACGCAACATCCACCGCGGCCGCGCCGAGGCCTTTGCCACCGATGCCCGTGCCCGGGCGGCGGCACATCGTGCGCTGGACGCGGGCTGGGACATGCAGGCCCCGGTGCCGGAACGGCAGTTTTTCTATATGCCGTTCGAGCATTCCGAAGCCATGGCCGATCAGGACCGTGCCGTGGCGCTGATGGCCGAGCAGATGGAGGGCGACGCCGAACTGTTGCTGCACGCCCGCGCGCACCGCGAGGTGATTGCGCGCTTTGGCCGGTTCCCGTTTCGCAACGCAGCGCTTGGCCGCGACACCACCGCCGAGGAACAGGCATTTCTGGACGCCGGGGGCTATGGCGCGCTGGTGCGCGCGATGAAAAGCCATGCGCAGGGCGCATAGCCGCCGGGCATTCACCGCGTTGCCCGGCGCGAAATAATGGTTTAAGGCTGAACTACTTTCCGGGGAGGGAAATATGGCAGGCCAAAGCTTTGATGTGATCGTGATCGGTGCCGGACCGGGCGGCTATGTTGCTGCGATCCGTGCCAGCCAGTTGGGCCGGAAGGTCGCCATCATCGAGCGCGAAAACCTTGGCGGCATCTGCCTGAACTGGGGCTGCATCCCGACCAAGGCAATGCTGCGCAGCGCCGAAGTGTTTCACCTGATGGAGCGCGCGCGTGAATTTGGCCTGGGTGCGACAGGCATCAGCTATGATCTGCCCGCCGTGGTGGCCCGCAGCCGTGCGGTGGCCAAGCAACTGTCGGGCGGCATCGGCCATCTGATGAAGAAGAACAAGGTCACGGTGTTCATGGGCGTGGCGACGCTGCCACGGGCGGGTGTGGTGTCGGTGACAACCGACAAGGGCGTGGAAGATCTGACCGCCCCCGATATCATCCTGGCCACCGGTGCCCGCGCCCGCGAATTGCCGGGGCTGGAGGCGGATGGCGATCTGGTCTGGTCCTATCGTCATGCCTTGATGGCGCCGCGGATGCCAAAAAACCTGCTGGTGATCGGCTCGGGTGCGATCGGGATCGAGTTTGCCAGCTTTTTCAACACGCTGGGCGCCAAGACCACGGTGGTCGAGGTGATGGACCGCATCCTGCCGGTGGAAGACGCCGAAATCAGCGCCTTTGCCCGCAAGCAATTCGTCAAGCAGGGCATGACCATTCTGGAAAAAGCCACGGTCAAAAAGCTGGACCGCAAACCCGGTGTCGGCGTCACGGCCCATATCGAGATCGGCGGCAAGATCGAAAGCCACGCGTTTGACACGGTGATTTCCGCCGTTGGCATTGTCGGCAATGTCGAGGGTCTGGGGCTGGAGGCGTTGGGCGTCAAGATCGACCGCAGCCATGTGGTGACGGACGAGTTTTGCCGCACCGGCGTGCCGGGCCTCTATGCCATCGGCGATATCGCCGGCGCGCCATGGCTGGCGCACAAGGCCAGCCATGAAGGCGTGATGGTGGCGGAACTGATCGCGGGTGGCCATCCGCACCCGATAAAGCCCGGCAGCATTGCCGGTTGCACCTATTGCCAGCCGCAGATCGCAAGCGTCGGCATGACCGAGGCCCGCGCGAAAGAGGCCGGGTTCGACATCAAGGTCGGCCGCTTTCCGTTCATCGGCAATGGCAAGGCAATTGCCCTGGGCGAGTCCGAAGGCATGATCAAGACCATCTTCGACGCCAAGACCGGCGAGCTGCTGGGGGCGCACATGATCGGCGCGGAAGTGACCGAGCTGATCCAGGGCTATGTCATCGGCCGCGCGCTGGAGACGACGGAGGAAGACCTGATGAACACCGTCTTCCCGCATCCGACCCTGTCCGAGATGATGCACGAGGCGGTGCTGGACGCCTACGGCCGGGCGTTGCACATGTAAGAGGCAAAGCAGGGGGCTGTCTGCCCCCCAAGGCGCGTGCCGCGCCTTCCCCCCGAGGATATTTCTTGAAAGAGAAAGCCCGGCAGGCGGGATTTTGCAGGGGTGCAAGGATGGGCGTCAGATCCGGTCGATCTGACCGCCGCCGGACTTCCAGTCATACAATCCGCCGATGTTGTGCACCGCCGGATAGCCGTAACGCGTCAGCATCTGCACCGCCATACCCGATCGCGCGCCGGTGGCGCAGTAGATGGCCACCGGCTTGTCTGCCGGCAACTGGCAGTCCGGCTTGGACGGGTCGGCCTTCAGCGGCAATAGCGCCAGCGGAATGACCACGGCACCCTTGGCCTTGCCTGACGCCTTTGCCTCGGCCATGTCGCGCACATCAAGCAAGGTCATCTCGCCACGGGCGACCATGGCGATGACATCGGCCACGGCCAGACGCGGTTGGCGGGCCGAGGGGCGAAGGAAGTTGAACATGAGGGCACCTGTGCTGCTATGCAGCATAAATACATTCGAAATGCCGAATATGTAAAGCCAGTTTTGCAGACGTTCCTGCAAAGTTCCATATTTCCCGTTGGAGACTCGGTTGGAACCGCCTATCTGTTGACGGATATCACGGGGTGGTCCATGGCTGAGCAGAAGTTCATCGAAGTGCGGGGTGCGCGCGAACACAATCTGAAGAACGTGGATGTCGACATTCCGCGCGATCAGTTCGTGGTGATCACCGGGCTGTCGGGGTCTGGCAAGTCGAGCCTGGCCTTTGACACCATCTATGCCGAGGGTCAGCGCCGCTATGTTGAAAGCTTGTCGGCCTATGCCCGGCAGTTTCTGGACATGATGGGCAAGCCCGATGTCGACCATATCAGCGGTCTGTCGCCGGCGATTTCGATCGAGCAAAAGACCACCAGCAAGAACCCGCGGTCAACCGTTGGCACGGTGACCGAGATCTACGACTATATGCGCCTGCTGTTTGCACGTGTCGGCACGCCTTATTCTCCGGCCACCGGCCTGCCGATCACAGCGATGCAGGTGCAGGACATGGTGGATGCGGTGATGGCGATGCCCGAGGGCAGCCGCGCCTATCTGCTGGCGCCCATCGTGCGCGACCGCAAGGGTGAGTACCGAAAGGAGTTTCTGGATCTGCGCAAACAGGGGTTTCAGCGCGTCAAGGTGAACGGTGCGTTTTACGAATTGGAAGAACCGCCCACGCTGGACAAGAAGTTTCGTCACAACATCGACGTTGTGGTCGACCGTATCGTGGTGCGCGAAGGGCTGGAGGTGCGGCTGGCCGACAGTTTCCGCACCGCGCTGAACCTTGCCGATGGCATTGCCGTGGTGGAAACTGCACCTGCCGAGGGCGAGGGGGAGCCGCAGCGCATCACCTATTCGGAAAAGTTCGCCTGCCCGGTGTCGGGCTTTACCATCGCCGAGATCGAGCCGCGGCTGTTTTCCTTCAACGCGCCCTTCGGGGCCTGCCCGGTTTGCGATGGCTTGGGTGTCGAGTTGTTCTTTGACGAACGGCTGGTGGTGCCCGATCAGGGACTGACGCTGATGCAAGGCGCGATTGCACCTTGGTCCAAGTCGAAAAGCCCGTATTTCACCCAGACCATCGATGCGCTTGCCAAGCATTATGACTTTGACAAGAAAAAGAAATGGAAAGACCTGCCCGCGCATGTGCAGCAGGTGTTCCTGCATGGATCACATGGCGAGGAGATCAACTTTTCCTATGATGAAGGTGGTCGCGTCTACAAGGTGAAGCGGGTGTTCGAGGGCGTGATCCCGAACATGGAGCGGCGCTACAAGGAAACCGACAGCACCTGGTCGCGCGAGGATATGGAGCGCTATCAGAACAACCGCGATTGTGGGGCCTGCGGTGGCTATCGGTTGCGGCCCGAGGCTTTGGCCGTGAAGATTGCCGGGCTGCACGTGGGCCAGGTGGTGCGGATGTCGATCAAGGAGGCCTATGCCTGGATCGGGTCGGTGCCAGACAGCCTTGGGGTGCAGAAGAACGAAATCGCGCGGGCGATTCTGAAGGAAATCCGTGAACGTCTTGGGTTTCTGGTGAATGTGGGGTTGGACTATCTGACCCTGTCGCGCAATGCCGGCACGCTTTCGGGCGGCGAGAGCCAGCGGATCAGGCTGGCCAGCCAGATCGGATCGGGCCTGACCGGGGTGCTGTATGTGCTGGATGAGCCGTCGATCGGCCTGCACCAGCGCGACAATGACCGGCTGCTGACCACGCTGAAAAACCTGCGCGATGCCGGCAATACCGTGCTGGTGGTGGAACATGACGAAGACGCGATCCGCGAGGCGGATTATGTCTTTGACTTTGGCCCCGGTGCCGGGGTGCATGGCGGGCGGGTGGTCTCGCATGGCACGCCGGCGCAGGTGGCGGCGGACCCGGCCAGCCTGACCGGGCAATACCTGTCGGGCGCGCGCGAGATTGCGGTGCCAAAGGTGCGCCGCAAGGGCAGCGGTAAAAAGCTTACCGTGGTGGGGGCTTGCGGCAACAACCTCAAGAACGTGACGGTTGATTTTCCGCTTGGCAAGTTTGTCTGTGTGACCGGGGTTTCAGGTGGCGGCAAGTCGACGCTGACCATCGAGACGTTGTTCAAGACCGCTGCGGGCAAGCTGAATGGCGCGCGCGAAACGCCGGCGCCCTGTGAGACGATCACCGGGTTTGAACACCTTGACAAGGTGATCGACATTGACCAGCGCGCCATTGGCCGCACGCCGCGCAGCAACCCCGCCACCTATACCGGGGCTTTTGGCCCGATCCGCGACTGGTTTGCCGGATTGCCCGAATCCAAGGCGCGCGGCTATCAGCCGGGTCGGTTTTCGTTCAACGTCAAGGGCGGCCGGTGTGAGGCTTGTCAGGGCGATGGCGTCATCAAGATCGAGATGCATTTCCTGCCCGATGTCTATGTGACCTGCGAGACCTGCAAGGGCCATCGCTATAATCGGGAAACGCTGGAAATAAAGTTCAAGGACAAAAGCATATCAGACGTTCTTGATATGACGTGTGAAGATGCGCAGGTGTTCTTTCAGACGGTGCCCAGCATCCGCGACAAGATGGATGCGCTGTGTCAGGTCGGGCTTGGCTATATCAAGGTTGGCCAGCAGGCCACCACGCTGTCGGGCGGTGAGGCGCAGCGGGTGAAACTGTCCAAGGAACTGTCACGCCGTGCCACGGGTCGTACCCTGTATATTCTGGATGAGCCGACCACCGGCCTGCACTTTGAAGACGTGCGCAAGCTGTTGGAGGTGCTGCATGAACTGGTCGAGCAGGGCAATACGGTGGTGGTGATCGAGCACAATCTTGACGTGATCAAGACCGCCGACTGGATCATCGACATTGGCCCGGAAGGCGGCGATGGCGGTGGTTTGATCGTGGCCGAGGGCACACCGGAAGATGTGGCCAAGGTGAGCGAAAGCCACACCGGGCGCTATCTGGCCGATATGCTGAAACCGCGTCGCCATGCGGCGGAGTGATTGCAGCTTTGCGCTGTAACAACCGGAAATCGTGACGTTTAGCCGAACTGCCGAAGGCGGAGCCATCGCAGCAATAACCCGGCTGACCCTTGCCACCCACGCAGCAAAAAGCGGCCCCGAGGGGCCGCTTTTGCCCGCTTGAAGCGGCTTACTTCTTGATGTCGCAGGTGTTGATGCCCAGCACCGAATACAGCGCGCAGGTCTGGAAGATGCCGGTCAGCAGCGGCACGATGCCGATCAGATACAGCCAGCTATAGGTTCCACCCGAATTCAGGAAGAAACCGGCGATCAGGGCAAGCCCGACACCGATGCGCAGAATACGGTCAATGCCGCCGACATTTTTTTTCAACATGGCGTTTCCTTTCAGGTCATGCGGGGCCGGAACGACCCCAGGACAAGAAGACCCTATCCTTATAAAAAGGGTGCGTCTGTGACCTGATCACTCAAGGGGTGCGGCAACCTGACGCAGGGCGGGCAGGTCCAGCAGCCGAACCGTGCCACGATCGGTCGCCACCCAGCCCGCACGGGCAAAGGCATCCAGCCGCCGCGTCACCACCTCGCGCGCCGATCCGATGCGGGCGGCCAGCTCGGCCTGTGTCGCGGTGACCAGGTTGCCCTCGGCAAGATCCAGCAGCGCAAGCGCCAGACGGCTTTCGATGCGACCAAAGGCAACCCGCTCCAACAGGCGGGTCACGTCCTGCATCCGGCGGGCAAAGCTGGTGAAGACAAAGGCGCGAAAGCCCGCGTCTTCGTTCATCAGGCGTTGAAACAGCGGTTTGGGGATCATCACCACGCGGGCCTCGGTGGCGGTGATCGCCTCACCGGCATAGGGTTCATCCCCCATCAGGCCCAGTGTGGTCTGCACGCAGGATTGACCGGGTTCCACCGCATAAAGCAGGATTTCGCGGCCCGAGGCCCCGGTCAGATAAACCTCGATCCGGCCCGAGATCACCACGACAAAGCCCTGCGCCGGATCGCCGGGCTGGAACAGCACATTGCCCCGCGGCACGGTGCGCTCGGGCAAAGCCGCCAGCAGGCTGCGATGGGCTGCGGTGGTATTGAGGGGGGTGGTCCAATCCATCGTGGCCTGTCCAAATGAAAAACGTCCCGCACTGCGGGACGCCTTAGTTTAGCGCCTTTGACGGCAGCCTCAATCCATCTGCTTGAAATTGAAGGCCGAGCCTTCCTTGATTCCGCTTGGCCAGCGGGCGGTGATGGTCTTGGTGCGGGTGTAGAAGCGGAACGAGTCCGGCCCGTGCTGGTTCAGATCACCAAAGGACGACTTCTTCCAGCCGCCGAAGGTATGGTAAGCCAGCGGCACCGGGATCGGCACGTTGATGCCGATCATGCCGACATTGACCCGGTTGGCAAAATCGCGCGCGGTGTCGCCGTCGCGGGTATAGATCGCGGTGCCATTGCCGTATTCGTGATCCATCGCCAGCTTCAAAGCGTCCTCATAGGTCTTGGCGCGGACGGTCGAGAGGACAGGGCCGAAAATCTCGCGGCGGTAGATGTCCATGTCGGGCATGACATGGTCAAACAGATGCGGGCCGACAAAGAAGCCGTCCTCATAGCCTTGCAGCGCGAAATTGCGGCCGTCGACCACCAGTGTCGCGCCCTGCGCCACACCCGATTCTACCAGTTTCAGGATATTGGCCTTGGCGGCGGCGGTGACGACCGGGCCATAGTCGACATCATTGCCCGAGGTGTAGGGGCCGACCTTCAGCTTTTCGATCCGCGGGATCAGCTTTTCGATCAGCCGGTCGGCGGTTTCATCGCCCACCGGCACGGCAACCGAAATCGCCATGCAACGCTCGCCCGCAGCACCATAGCCCGCACCGATCAGCGCATCCGCCGCCTGATCAAGATCGGCGTCGGGCATGATGATCATGTGGTTCTTGGCACCGCCAAAGCATTGCACCCGCTTGCCGTTGGCACAACCGCGACCATAGATGTATTCGGCAATCGGGGTCGATCCGACGAAACCGATGCCGGCGATTTCGGGGTTGTCAAGGATCGCATCCACCGCTTCCTTGTCGCCGTTGATGACCTGCAAGACGCCATCGGGAAGCCCTGCCTCTTGCATCAGGGCGGCCAGCATCATCGGCACTGACGGGTCACGTTCCGACGGCTTCAGAATGAAGGCATTGCCGCAGGCAAGGGCCGGGCCCATCTTCCACAACGGGATCATGGCGGGAAAGTTGAACGGGGTAATTCCGGCTGCCACGCCAATGGGTTGGCGCATGGAATACATGTCGATGCCGGGGCCCGCGCTGTCGGTAAATTCACCCTTCAGCAGATGCGGCGCACCGATGCAGAACTCGATCACCTCAAGCCCGCGCTGGATGTCGCCCTTGGCATCCGGCAGGGTCTTGCCATGTTCCGATGACAGCACCTCGGCCAGCTTGTCCATGTCGCGGTTCAAAAGGTCCACGAACTTCATCATCACCCGCGCGCGGCGCTGTGGGTTGGTGGCGCCCCATTTGACCTGCGCGCGGGCGGCGTCGGCGGTGGCGGCGTCCAGCTCGGCCTTGCTGGCAAGCGCGACGCGCGCCTGCACCTCGCCCGTCGCGGGGTTGAACACATCGGCCATGCGGCCCGAGGTGCCCGCAACATGCTTGCCGTTGATCCAGTGACCGATTTCTTTCATCGCAGCCTCCCTACAGGTTTTCATGACAATAGCCTTGCAGATTTGCGCGATAAAGCGGCAATATCCCAAAAGGGTTTTGCAGGATTGCAAGGGTATGGAATGGGATGATCTGCGCATCTTTCTGGCGGTGGCGCGCAGCGAAAGCCTGTCTGGCGCGGGCAAGCGGCTGGGGCTTGACCCGGCCACGGTGGGGCGGCGCATCGGGCGGCTGGAAGATGCGACCGGCGCGCGATTGTTCCTGAAATCGCCGCAAGGCTATGCCCTGACCGAGGAAGGCGCTGCCCTGATCCCGCATGCCGAAGCCGCCGAGGCGGCGCTGTCGGGTGCGCAAGAGGTGCTGACCGGCGGCAAGGGCGCCGGGCTTTCGGGGCAGATCCGGCTGGGCGCGCCGGATGGCTGCGCCAATTATGTCCTGCCGCAGGTGATCTGTGCGATCTGCGACGAAAATCCGGGGCTGGAGGTGCAGATCGTGGCGCTGCCGCGGGTGTTCAACCTGTCCAAGCGCGAGGCGGATATGGCGATTGGCGTCAGCCGTCCGCAGGCCGGGCGGTTGACGGTGCAAAAGCTGACCGATTACCGCCTGCATCTGGCAGCACACCCCGATTATCTGGCCAAAGCGCCGCCCTTGCACGCGCTGGCCGATCTGGCCGCGCATCGGGTGGTTGGCTACATCGCCGACATGATCTTTGACAGGGAACTGGATTATCTGAGCGGGCTGGGGGCAGGGGCACCGCCGATGGCGTCAAACTCGGTTTCGGTGCAGTTGCAGCTTTTGCGCGCCGGGGCCGGGGTGGGCGTGGTGCATGACTTTGCGCTGCCTTTTGCGCCTGAACTGGTCAAGCTGCTGCCCGCGGCCCTTGGCCTGACCCGCGCCTTCTGGCTGATCCGCCACGAAGGCGATGCCCGCTCGGCCCGGCTGAACCGCTTTGCCGGGCTGCTGGCGCAAGGGATCCGGCGCGAGGTGCAACGGCTGGAAGCTTTGACTTGACAGGATGTCGCAGGGGGCGGACCCTGACCCCATGCTTATGGGGAGGATCGGTATGCTGGTCAGTCAAATCCTGAAATCGAAAGCCGATGATGGCGTGGTCACCGTGGCCACCGGCACCGAGGTCAGCCATGTCGCGGAAATCCTTGCCTCGCGCAAGATCGGCACGGTGGTGGTGTCGAACGACGGCAAGACCATTCTGGGCATCGTGTCCGAACGTGACATCGTCAAGGAGGTCGCGCGCAACGGCACGGTCTGCCTGATTGCCCCGGTCGAGGCGGTGATGACCCACCCGGTGCAGACCTGCACAAGGTCGGACCGATCAGACGCGGTGCTGGAGCGGATGACAGTCGGGCGGTTTCGTCACATGCCGGTGGTTGAAGGCGACCGGATGGTGGGCCTGATCTCTCTGGGCGATGTGGTCAAGGCCCGTCTGTCGCAACTGTCGATGGAAAACGTGGCGCTGGAAGGCATGATCAAGGGTTTCTGACCCGGTGCCTGCCATGGTCTGACAGGCATCCTTCCTGCGCGGTTGCGCGACGGGTGCGTGTGTCCGGGCGAAACTTTTGCTGCACTGCGGCACATTCGGGCTTGCATCCGGGCGCGCACTATTGTTGCGTTCGGCCGTCACTTAACGCGGGAGATCCCCATGCGCATCGGCCTTTATCCCGGCACCTTTGATCCCGTCACGCTGGGTCATGTCGATATCATCGGGCGCGCGATGGCGCTGGTGGATCGTCTGGTGATCGGGGTGGCCATCAACCGTGACAAGGGGCCGCTGTTCAATCTGGAAGAGCGGGTGGCGATGGTCGAGGCCGAATGTGCCGCCATCGCCGCGAAAACCGGGGGCGAAATCATCGTGCACCCGTTTGAAAACCTGTTGATCGACTGTGCCCGCGATGTCGGGGCCAGCATCATCGTGCGTGGCCTGCGCGCGGTGGCCGATTTTGAGTATGAGTTTCAGATGGTTGGCATGAACCGGGCGCTGGACGCCAGCATCGAGACGGTGTTCCTGATGGCCGATGTCAAGCGGCAGGCGATCGCGTCGAAACTGGTCAAGGAAATCGCCCGGCTTGGCGGGGACGTGTCGCATTTCGTGACACCGCCGGTCGCCCGGGCGCTGCGCAGCCGCTATGCCGGGATGGCATAAGGTCGGCACGGGGTTTGATGGCGGATGCGGCGCTATTTCAACGCCCGCAGCAAGCCTGTGCCGCGTCCGGGTGCCCCTGCCTCCGCGGTCACTTGTGCCAGCAATGCCGGGTCCAGCGCCACGCCGCGCTTTTCGGCACTGGCCTTGACCGCGCTGCACAATTGCGGGGCCTGTCGCAGCAGGGCCAGAAAGCGCGCCTCTTCCAGCGTCAGCAAGGTGGTGTGGCTGATGGCCGTGACCCGCGCCCGTCGCGGCCGGCGCAACAGCAGCGACAATTGCCCGAACATCTCGCCGCGTCCCAACATGACCCGGCTGCCGGCCTGTTCCAGCTCGACCGCGCCCGAGGCGACAAACCAGACCCGGTCGGGGCGGTCTTCCTTGCGCATCAGAACGTCGCCCGGTTTGGCATAGACGGTCTTCATCTGCGCCGACAATTGCGCAAGCGACGCCGGGTCCAGATCGGAAAACAGCGGAAAGCCGCGCACGATATCGGACCGCTGCAACCGCAGGTCCAGCCGGGGGCGGCGGGCAAGGGCGGCGCGCTCGGCGGCGGTCTGCTCGCGCAGGGACATCCGCAGTTCCGGGCCGATCAGGCCATCGGCGGTCATCTGGTCATATTCGGCTTCTTCGCGTTGCAACACAAGGCGGCGGATCAGACGGCGTTCCAGCCGTTCGGCATATCCGGGAAACTGGGTGCGCAGGCCCTCCAATTCATGCGTGGCGTCCTCGACCCGGCGCTTGATCAGGTCATGCAACAGCCCCGCCACCCGACGGCCATGGATGCGCAGGATGCGGCTTTCGACAAAGCCGGTCAGTGCCCGCAACATCTGGCGCTGCGCCACCAGCATCTCAAAGCGGTCTTCGGTGATGCGTTCCAGCGGGGATTTCCGGCGAAACCGGTTGTGCAGCCATTCGGCCGCCCGCATCGCCCGGCCCGGCATCAGCGCCCGGCGCGCCTGTGCGCGATAGCCCGAGCGGCCTTCGGTGCGGGTGGCCTCGATCAGGCGGTCGGCATCGGCCAGCATCTGGTCGGCCAGCCGGGCGGTCATCAGGTTTTCCTGAAACGCCTCCAGGATCAGGTCGCGTTCATGCCCTGCAAGCGCGACAAGGCCCAGCGTGACGCGGTCCTTGTCCAGAATGTCGCGGGCCTCGTCGGCGCGGTCGACCGCAGCATTCAGCCGTTCGCCAAAGCGCACGGCCTCATCCCTGACGATGGCGGGGGTCAGGTCCAACTGGCGCGTGGTCTCGGCCACGGTTTCGCGCACCTCTTGCAACGACACCGCCACCACCTGTTCCGACAGCGCCCGGTCCAGCGGCGACAGCCGGTCCAGCCCCAGCCAGGCGATCATCGCGCGCAAGCTGGTGCCCTGCACCAGCAGCGTGAACAGCACAAAGCCGGTGGCGATGATGCCGACCTGCCGCTTGGTTTCGACAAAGATCGCCGGGTTTTCGGTGACGGCCAGCGCCAGCGCCAGCGTCACCGCGCCACGCAATCCACCCCACAGAATGGCAATGCGATAGGGCGCGCTGACCTTTGGCGACAGGCGGGCGGCGGTCAGCAGGGGCAGCAGGCCGTAAAGGACAATCGCCCGCGCCACAAAGGCCGCAATCACCGTGACACCGATCAGGGCCACGTCATTGGGGCGCAGATATTGCAGGATGCGCGGCACCAAAAGTGCTGCCAGCACGAAGATAAGCCCCCCCGCCCAATAGGCGATCAGCGCCCAGGCATCGCGCAATTGCGACAGGGCGGCCGGCGAGATCCGGCCCGGCGACAGAAAGTTCACCGTCATGCCGGCGACCACCACCGCCACCACGCCCGAGGCCCCCACCACCTGATCGGCCGTCAGGAAGGTGATGAACGGCGTGGCAAAGCTGACCGAGACCTGCGCCAGCGGCCAGGGGTTCATCCAGCCCATCAGCCGCACCGCCAGACGGCCCCCGACCCAGCCCACCACGGCCCCCGCCACAATCAGCCAGGGCAGGCGCAGCAGGGCGGCGGCAATGTCGGGCTCGGCCTCCCGCGCGGCGACGGCGGTCAGAAACACCGAAAACAGCGCAATGGCGGCGGCGTCGTTCAGCAGGCTTTCACCCTCGACGATGCGGGCCAGCCGTTGCGGGGCAGGGGTTGCGCGAAAGATGCTGACCACGGCAGACGGGTCGGTGGTCGAGACAATCGCCCCGATCAGCAAGCAGGCGATCAGCGGCAGGGTGGTGAAGGGTTTCAACGCGAGGCCGATGACGAAGGTCGCCACCACCACCGCAATCACCGCCAGCACCAGCACCGGCACCCAGTCATCCAAAAGCCGCCGCAGGTTCAGCGTCAGCGAGACCTGAAAGATCAGCACCGGCAGGAAGACGTAAAGGAAGAGATTTGAGTTGATCGGCAGGTTCAGGATCACCTGCGCCACCGGGTTCAGCGCATCCGTCATCTCGGTCTGCCAGAACCAGGCGGCACCGGCACCAATGGCGATGCCCACGGTGGCCAGAATTACCGTGACCGGCAGCCGCAACCGGGCGCCAAGCGGCTCGGACAGGGCGATGACCACAAACAGGGCCGACAGGATGGCAATCAGGGCGATAAGGTCCATGGGCCGATGCTAATTCCTTTGGCCGGAAACAAAAAGAAAGGGCCGGTCACAAATAGCGACCGGCCCGAAACAACGCGGCAAAAAGACGTGATCAGATCAGCTTGCCCATTGCCACAGCCGTGTCGGCCATCCGGTTGGAAAAGCCCCATTCGTTGTCATACCACGACAGCACCGAACACAGCGTGCCGTCCATCACCTTGGTCTGGTCCATGTGGAACACCGACGAATGCGGATCGTGGTTGAAGTCCATCGAGACATTCTTGAACTCGGTATAGCCAAGGATGCCCTTCAGCTTGCCATCGGCGGCCGCTTTGATGGCGGCATTGATCTCGGCCACGGATGTTTCGCGCTTGGCGATGAACTTCAGGTCCACGACAGAGACGTTCGGCGTCGGCACGCGGATGGCAAACCCATCCAGCTTGCCCTTCAGCGCGGGCAGCACCAGACCCACGGCCTTGGCAGCGCCGGTGCTGGTCGGGATCATCGACAAGGCCGCAGCACGCCCGCGATACAGATCCTTGTGCATGGTATCCAGCGTGGGCTGGTCGCCGGTATAGCTGTGGATCGTGGTCATCATGCCGCGTTCGATGCCGATCACCTCGTTCAGCACATAAGCCACCGGCGACAGGCAGTTGGTGGTGCACGAGGCGTTTGACACGATCAGGTCATCGGCGGTCAGCGTGTCATGGTTCACGCCGAACACGATGGTCTTGTCGGCATTTTCGCCGGGGGCGGAAATCAGCACGCGCTTGGCGCCGTTTTCCAGATGCGCCTGACACTTTTCCTTGCTGGTGAAGATGCCGGTGCATTCCATCACGATGTCCACATCCGACCACGGAAGGTCAGCCGGATTGCGCAGGGCGGTGACGCGGACCTTGCCACGGCCGGCGTCGATCCAGTCGTCGCGCGTGGTCACCACACCGGGAAAGCGGCCATGAACGCTGTCAAAGCGCAAGAGATGCGCGTTGGTTTCCACCGGGCCAAGATCGTTGATGGCAACAACCTCTATATCGGTGCGCCCCGATTCAATGATGGCGCGCAACACATTGCGCCCGATGCGCCCGAAACCGTTGATGGCGACCTTGACTGTCATGGCAAACTCCCTTGCACAGCGACTCGATGGTCGCGTTGCGCGTCAACAAGCCCGGATCGCCCTGAAACGCAACGCAAGTTTGTACCGATCAGCGCCAGAACGCCAACCATTCCAGCAAGAAATCAAGCTTGGTCAGCAAGAACAGCATCGCCTGCCCGCCGTTGCCAAGGATATCGGCCAGAATGGCGGCGACGATCACGACGCCAAGGGAAAGGGCAATCTTGTCGGTCATGCACGCTCTCCAAGGCGGGGCGGTCTGCCCCCTGGCACCATTGGCCCATCGGGCCTGATGCGGGAATGGATAAAGGATAGACACGCCCAAGAGAAGCGGCTTGCGTCAGACGGGCTTTGCCTTTGGCGATTTGGCAGGCTAGATGCGGCAGATAAGGAATGGAGTGGCGTGCATGAGCGGTTTGCTGGCTTTGCTGGATGACGTGGCGGCGATTGCCAAGGTGGCTGCCAGTTCGGTTGATGATATCGCGGCGGCGGCGGCCAAGGCAGGCAGCAAGGCCGCAGGCGTGGTGATCGACGATGCCGCAGTGACGCCGAAATATGTCACCGGCTTTTCGGCGGCCCGCGAATTGCCGATCATCTGGCGCATTGCGCTGGGGTCGGTGCGCAACAAGCTGGTGATCTTGCTGCCCGCCCTGCTGGCGCTGGATGCGTTTTTGCCGCAGGCGATTACGCCCCTGCTGATGCTGGGCGGTGCCTATCTGTGCTTTGAAGGCGCGGAAAAGGTGGCCCATGCACTGTTTCCCCATGCCGATCCGGTGATCGAGGCCGATTTTGCAACCGGCGAGGCGACGCATCTGGAAGAGCAAAAGGTGGCCGGCGCGATCAAGACCGATTTCATCCTGTCGGCCGAGATCATGACCATCGCGCTTGCCGCCATTCCGCAAGGCACGGTCTGGATCGAGGCGGTGACGCTGGCCGTGGTGGGCCTGATGATCACGATCGCGGTTTACGGTGCGGTGGCGCTGATCGTGAAGATGGATGACATCGGGCTGCACATGGCGGCGGGCGGCACCGGCATCGGCCGTGCCATCGGGCGCGGGCTGGTGGTGGGGATGCCGAAGCTGCTGTCGCTTTTGTCCACCGTCGGCACGCTGGCGATGCTGTGGGTGGGCGGGTCGATCGTCATTCACGGCATGGAGGTGCTGGGTTTTGGCTGGCTGGGCCATCACATCCACGACCTTGCGGTGCTGGCCGGGCAGATGGTGCCTCAGGCGCCGGGCGCGGTTGAATGGCTTGCCAAGGCGGCGATGGACGGGGTGTTCGGTCTGGCGCTGGGGATGGTGCTGATCCCGCTGGTCACGCGCATCGTGGCACCGTTGTGGGCACAGGTTGCGGGCCGCAAGGCCGCACATTAACCTGTGTGCGCGAGGCCCTTGCGCACGCCGGGGGCGCCCGGCGCGCATCGCAGGTCAGGCGACTTTCAAAATGTCGGCCAGTTCCACATTGTCGCTCATCAGATCGGCGACCGAAACCTCGTCAAGCTTGGCGTAGAACGCTTCCAGCGCACCGTTCAGCACGCATTTCAGCCGGCAGGCGGCAAACAGCGGGCAATGGTTTGCACTGGCGGCGAAACATTCGGCAAACGGCAGCGTGGCCTCCAGCGCGCGAAACACTTCGCCCACGTGAATGGTTTCGGCCGGACGACCCAGCATCAACCCGCCCGAGCGGCCGCGGATCGTCCGCAAGAACCCTTTTTGCGCCAGCAGATGAATGACCTGCGCCAAGTGGTTTTCGCTGGCATTGCAGGTTTCCGCAACTTCGTGCTTGCGCACGATGCGACCCGGGTTCGCGGCACAGAACATCAAGGCTCGCATGGCAAGATTGGTGCGGGTGGTCAAACGCATGGCTGTTCCCTCAATCAGACTTAAATTCGTGACAGTTGTGCGATAAGATGTGTGACGACGGAAAAGATGAATATGATCCAGATCATCTGGAGTCGGGCCTGATCACATTAACTTGCATGTCAAAGACGACTTTTTGTGCCGTTTGGGCACCGGAATTGATCTAGATCAAATCGCAGCCAAAGGCATACAATCATATACCGGAATATGATCAGGAGGAGTGCGACATGACACTTTTTTACGACCCCCGGCTTCTGGCCTCGACCCGACGCGGATTTCTGGGTGCAGCGGCAGGCGGTCTGGCAGCGGCAGCCATGGTGCGTCCGGCCCGGGCGCAAGCCGTCGCGACCAAAGCCAAGATCGTGATCCTTGGGGCGGGGGCCGGTGGCACCGGTCTGGCCAATACGCTGGCCGACCGGCTGGACGGGGCCGAGATCACCATCGTCGATGGCCGCAAGCAGCATTTGTATCAACCCGGGTTCACGCTGATCGCGTCGGGGCTGAAACCGGCGTCCTATTCGGTTTCGCCCACTGGCGACTGGTTGCCCAAGTCGATCAAATGGGTGGAAGAATACGCCGCCAACATCGACCCCGAGGCGCAGACCGTGACCACCACGGGCGGCACCAAGCTGAATTATGACTATCTGATCCTTGCCCCTGGCCTGACCCTCGATTGGGGCGCTGTCGAAGGCTTCGATCTGGCGCAGGTCGGCCAGAATGGCATAGGTGCGGTCTATGCCGGGCCTGACTACGCCGAAGCCACCTGGAAGGAGATGGACGCCTTCACCGACAAAGGCGGCGTGGCCCTGTTCAGCCGTCCGGCGACGGAAATGAAATGCGCGGGCGCGCCGCTGAAATATGCCTTCATCACTGACGATTTCCTGCGCCGCAAAGGCACGCGCGACAAGTCTCAGGTCATCTATGGCTCGAACAACAAGGCGCTGTTCTCGGTTCCGGTGATCAGCGAAAAGCTCAAGTTGCTGTTTCGCGATCGCAACTTCGATGTCCGCTGGGACCATGTGCTCAAGGGCGTGGATTCCGCCAGCAAGACCGCAACCTTTGTGGTCCCGGCCACGCAGACGATCAAGGACGGCGTGATTGTCGACACGCCGGCACGCGAAGAAAAGATCGCCTTTGACTTCATCAACGTGATCCCGCCGATGGTTGCCCCGAAAGTGGTGCAAGAGGCGGGCCTGTCCTGGGCTGACAAATGGGTGGGCCAAGGCTGGATCGAGGTGGACAAGTCGAACCTGCGTCACCTGCGCTATCCCAATATCTTTGGTGTCGGCGACGTCAATGGCGTGCCCAAGGGCAAGACGGCGGCAAGCGTGAAATGGCATATTCCGGTGGTTGCCGATCACCTGGTGGCCAACATTCAGGGCAAGGAAGGGACCGAGGTGTTCAACGGCTATACCTCTTGCCCGATGATCACCAAGATCGGCCGCGCCATGCTGATCGAGTTCGATTACAACGACAACCTGACGCCCTCGTTCCCCGGTGTGATCGCCCCGCTGGAAGAATTGTGGATCAGCTGGCTGATGAAGGAAACTGCTTTGAAGCCGACATACAACGCCATGCTGCGCGGCAAGGCATAAGGAGGATCACCATGAAACAACTGACGCTGGAAACCCTGATCGCGGTCTGGGAAGAAATGTTCGGCAAAGGCCTGTTCTGGGCCATGGCCGTGGCGGCGATCGTCATCACCCTCGCCTATCTGTTTGTGCTGATCCGTGACCGCAGCCTGTCGATGAAGAAGTTCCTATACGCCCAGCTTTCGATGCCTTTTGGCGCGGTGGCCGCCGTGCTGTTCGTCCAATCCATCACCTCGTCGGGCTTTTCCGACATTGGCGGCCCGATTGACTGGGTGGTCTTGCTGGGTGTTGCGGCGGCCGGGGCGATGGGCCTTGCCATTCTGGTCTACACCGCAGAATCCCTCTTGATGCGTAAACAAGAGGCCTGATGCCGCACCTTTAGGCATGACCCGCCCCCCACCGCCGTGCCGGTTGGGGGGCGTTTTGTTGCATATCAGCAGGGCAGGGCTGCCTTTCAAAGCGCTTTGAATACTGCAACAAACGGAAACTATTACGTTTTATTCACGTGCTTTCGGCGCTTGGGTGCGCTACCACTTGGGGGACGCGCAAGCTGCTGCCGCAGGGCCAGCCCCGTCTGGGACCAAGGGCGCGCTTGACCCTTCCCGGTATCGGTTTAGCCTGTCGGCACGCTGTCTTGACCCAAACATGTGGATGCCGATTTGAACGACCTCAGCCTCTCCCCGACCACGTTGAAAGCCGATATCCTGCGCCATCTGGCGTTCACGCTGGGCAAAGACCCTGACCACGCCAGCACCTATGACTGGCGCATGGCGCTGTCTTTCGCCATTCGCGACCGAATTGTCGGGCCGTGGTTCGAATCGACACGCAAGACATGGGACAGCGATCACAAGCGGGTCTACTATCTGTCGATGGAATTCCTGATCGGCCGCATTCTGGAAGATGCCACCGTCAACCTTGGTCTGCGCGACATTGCCGAACAGACGATGCATGACTTCGGCCACGAGTTTCGCACCATTGTCGAAGACGAACCCGACGCGGCGCTTGGCAACGGCGGTCTGGGGCGGCTGGCGGCCTGTTTCATGGAGTCGATGGCGACCTTGGGCTGCCCGGCCTATGGCTATGGCATCCGCTATGAACACGGGCTGTTCCGCCAGCGGTTCGAAGGCGGCCGTCAGGTCGAAACCCCGGAAGACTGGCTGAAACAGGCCCACCCGTGGGAGTTTGCAAGGCCAGAGGCCGCCTATACCATTCCATTCAAGGGCACGGTTGAGCATCGTGGCGACAAGGATGTCTGGGTGCCGGGCGAGACCGTCATTGCCACCGCCTATGACACGCCGGTGGTGGGGTGGCAGGGCAAGTGGGCCAACACCTTGCGGCTGTGGGGGGCGCACCCGACCACCCAGTTTGATCTGGAGCGGTTCAATCGCGGCGATTATGCCGCAGCGGCCGAGCCGGAAAACCTCGCGCGCACCCTAAGCCGCGTGCTTTACCCCGATGACACCACCTATCAGGGCAAGGAATTGCGCATGAAGCAGGAATTTTTCCTGACCTCGGCCGCCTTGCAAGACATCTTGCGCCGGTTTCTGGTCAGCCACAAGAACCTGACCAAACTGCCGCAATATGTGGCCATCCAGATGAACGACACCCACCCGGCCATCGCCGGGCCGGAACTCATCCGTCTTTTGTGCGATGTGCACGGCCTGCCCTTTGCGACGGCACTGCCGATTGCCCGCGAATGTCTGGGCTACACCAACCACACCCTGCTGCCCGAGGCGTTGGAGCGGTGGGCAACCTTCACCTTTGGCAATGTGCTGCCGCGCCACATGCAGATCGTCGAGCGGATCGACCAGTGGCACAAGGATGAAAACCGCACGCGCCCGCATTACGTTGGCATCGTCAAGCATCAGGAAGTGCGGATGGGCGAGTTGGCCTTCATCATGGCGCACAAGGTCAACGGTGTGTCGGCGCTGCATTCGGACCTGATCAAGAAGAACCTGTTTCCCGAACTGCATGCCCTGCACCCCGACCGGATCATCAATGAAACCAACGGTGTCACCCCGCGCCGCTGGCTCAAGATGTGCAACAAGCCGCTGGCCAGCCTGATCACCCGCACCATCGGCAGCGGTTGGGAAGATGATCTTGATCGTCTGAAAGGTCTGGAAAAGCCCATTGCAACCAAGGCGTTCCGCGACGACTTTGAGGCGGCAAAACGTGCCAACAAGGTGGCCTTGTCAAACTGGATGGCCAGCCATGAAGGCGTCAGCCTGAACCCCGATGCGCTGGTCGATGTGCAGATCAAGCGGATTCACGAATACAAGCGCCAGTTGCTGAACATCCTGCAAACCATTTCGCACTGGAACGACATCCGCAACAACCCGAACGGCAACTGGGTGCCGCGCGTCAAGATCTTTGGCGGCAAGGCCGCACCCGGCTATGTGGTCGCCAAGGAAATCATCCGCCTTATCAATGATGTGGCGGTGGTTGTTAACAGTGATCCGGTGGTGGGGGATTTGCTGAAGATCGTCTATCCGGCCAATTACAACGTCAGCATGGCCGAACGGCTGATCCCGGCATCCGATCTGTCCGAGCAGATATCGACTGCCGGAAAAGAGGCATCGGGCACCGGCAACATGAAGTTCATGATGAACGGCGCGCCCACCATCGGCACGCTGGACGGCGCAAACGTCGAGATCTTGCAAGAGGTCGGGGCCGAGAACTTTTTCCTGTTCGGCCTGACCGCCGAACAGGTGATGGCGCGTCGGCAAGACCCCGACCACGCCCGCAAGGCGATTGAGGCAAGCCAGCCCTTGCAGGACGTGTTGCAGATGATCGCCGAAGGCCGGTTCAGCCCGGATCAGAAGGACCGCTACCACGATCTGGTGCATCGGGTCTGGCATTACGATTATTTCCTCGTCGCCAGTGACTTTGACGCTTACAACGCCGCACAGGCACGCGTTGACACGGCGTTCCAAGATCGCGAGGCCTGGGTGACAATGGCGGCCTTGAACACCGCGCGCTCGGGCTTTTTCTCGTCGGACCGCACGATCCGCAGCTATATGAAAGATGTCTGGTCCATCACATCCGCCCTGTAACCGGGTGGGTCTGCTGAGCTTTGGGAGGAGACAGCATGACCGATACGCTGATCGACAATGACGCCGCCTGGGCGGTGGTGGAAGGCCGTCACGGCGACCCGTTCTCGGTTCTGGGCCTACACAAGCGTGAAGGACAATGGGTTGTCACCGCCTTTGTGCCGGGGGCGGAACGGCTGTGGGTGCTAAGTGGGAAAGCCGGCAAAGAGGTTGAGGCAACCCATTGGGGCCAAGGTCTTTTCCTGTGTGCCCTGCCGCGCAAGGCCGCCTACAGCCTGCGCGCCGAAGGCCATGGCACGGCATGGGCCTTCGAAGACCCGTTCCGTTTTGGCCCGGTGCTGGGCGAGATGGATGAATATCTGCTGGGCGAAGGCACGCACAAGCGGCTGTGGCAGGTTCTGGGCGCGCATGTCATCACCCACGAAGGGGTGCAGGGCACGCATTTCGCGGTCTGGGGCCCCAATGCCGAACGGGTGTCGGTGGTGGGGGATTTCAACATCTGGGATGGCCGCCGCCACCCGATGCGCCGCCGGGGGGCCACCGGCGTGTGGGAGACGTTTGTGCCCGGTCTGGGTGAGGGCGAAACCTACAAATACGAGATTCGCGGGCCGTTCGGGCAGCTTTTGCCGCTCAAGGCCGATCCGGTCGGTTTCGGGTCTGAACATCCGCCGGCCAATGCTTCGGTGGTCCGAACCATCGGCGGCAGCTTTTCCGACGATGACTGGATGAAGACCCGCCACACCCGGCAAAACGTCGACGCCCCGATTTCGGCCTATGAGGTGCATCTGGGATCATGGCGGCGGGCACCGGGCGACCGGATGCTGTCCTACACCGAACTGGCCGAACAACTGGTCGATTATGCGGTCGACATGGGGTTTTCCCATCTGGAACTGCTGCCGGTGTCGGAATACCCGTTTGATGGGTCGTGGGGCTATCAGCCAGTGGGGCTATTTGCCCCCACCATCCGCCACGGCACGCCGTCGGAATTTCGCGCCTTTGTCGATGCCGCGCACCGCAAGGGTCTGGGCATTGTGCTGGATTGGGTGCCGGGGCATTTCCCGACCGATACGCATGGTCTGGGCCATTTCGACGGCACCCCGCTTTATGAACATGCCGACCCGCGAGAAGGCTTTCATCAGGACTGGAACACCCTGATCTACAACTATGGCCGGGTCGAGGTGCAGAATTATCTGGTGTCCAACGCGCTGTACTGGCTAGAGGAATACCACATTGACGGGCTGCGGGTCGATGCGGTGGCGTCGATGCTGTATCGTGACTACAGCCGCAGTGCGGGTGAGTGGATCCCCAACCGTGATGGCGGTCGCGAGAATTACGAGGCCATCGCGATGTTGCAGCGCATGAACATCGTGGCCTATGGCGAATCGCCGGGGGTGATGACGGTGGCCGAAGAAAGCACCGCCTTTCCGGGGGTCAGCCGCCCGGTCAACCACGGGGGTCTGGGTTTTGGCTTCAAATGGAACATGGGCTGGATGAACGACACCCTGTCCTACATGCAAAAAGACCCGCTGTTTCGCAAATACCACCACCACAAGATGACCTTTGGTCTGGTCTATGCCTGGTCGGAAAATTACGTCCTGCCGATCAGCCATGACGAGGTGGTGCATGGCAAGGGCAGCATGCTGGCCAAGATGCCGGGCACGGGCGATGAAAAGTTTGCCAACCTGCGGGCCTATTACGGTTTCATGTGGGCGCATCCGGGCAAGAAACTGCTGTTCATGGGGCAAGAGTTTGCCCAAGGCGCGGAATGGAACCACAACCAAAGCCTGGATTGGCATCAGCTTGAGATCGCTGCCCATGCCGGAGTTCAGGCGCTGGTGCGGGATCTGAACCGGGTTTATCGCGACACGCCGGCGCTGCACGTCAATGACACAAGGCCAGAAGGCTTTGAATGGATCGAAAGCAACGATGCCGAGGCCTCGGTCTATGCCTGGGTCCGCAAGGGCCGGGTGGGCGACGCGATGGTGGTGGTGGCGGTCAACATGACCCCGGTCGAGCGTCGCTATCGCCTGGGCCTGCCAGCCGCCGGGCAGTGGAATGAACTCTTGAACACCGACGCCGTGGCCTATGGCGGCGGCAACCGTGGCAATCTGGGCGGTGTGCTGGCCGAAAACACGCCCTGGCATGGCCGGGCGCACTCGGCTCTTGTCACCTTGCCGCCATTGTCGGCAGTGTATCTGCACCAAGACAGTGCGCGCGCATAACCGACGGGGGACGACACGATGAAGGCAAGGCCAAACCAGAGATTGTCATCGCAGGCGATGGCCTTCGTTCTGGCGGGCGGGCGCGGCAGCCGCCTGAAGGAACTGACCGACCGCCGTGCCAAGCCGGCGGTCTATTTCGGCGGCAAGACCCGGATCATCGACTTTGCCCTGTCCAATGCGCTGAACTCGGGCATCCGCAAGATGGCGATTGCCACCCAATACAAGGCGCACAGCCTGATCCGCCACATGCAGCGCGGCTGGGGGTTCTTTCGGGCCGAGCGCAACGAATATCTGGATATCCTGCCCGCCAGCCAGCGGGTGAACGAATCCAAATGGTATATGGGCACCGCCGATGCGGTGACGCAAAACATTGATATCGTGGATGATTACAAGGTCAAATACGTCATCATCCTGGCCGGCGACCATGTCTACAAGATGGATTACGAGATCATGCTGGCCCAGCACGCGGCCACTGGCGCCGATGTGACGATCGGCTGCCTGACCGTGCCCCGGATGGAGGCCACAGCCTTTGGCGTGATGCATGTCGACGCCAACATGCGCATCACCCATTTCCTGGAAAAGCCGGCCGATCCGCCGGGCATTCCGGGGGACCCAGACAATGCTCTGGCCTCGATGGGGATTTATGTCTTCAACTGGGATTTTTTGCGCGACCTGCTGATCCGCGATGCCGAAGACCCCAATTCCAGCCATGATTTCGGCAACGACATCATTCCGCAGATCGTGAAGCACGGCAAGGCCGTGGCGCATCAGTTTGCCGACAGTTGCGTGACAAGCGGGCTGGAGGATGAACCCTATTGGCGCGACGTGGGCACGATTGATGCCTTCTGGCAGGCCAATATCGACCTGACCGATTTCGTGCCGAAACTGGACCTTTACGACAATTCCTGGCCGATCTGGACCTATGCCGAGATCGTGCCGCCAGCCAAGTTCATCCATGACACCGCAGGCCGCCGAGGCACGGCGATATCGTCGCTGGTGGCGGGCGATTGCATCGTGTCGGGGTCAGAGGTGCGCAATTCGCTGCTGTTCACCGGCTGCCGCACCCATTCGTTCAGCAGCCTTGAATATGTGGTGGCCTTGCCGCAGGTGACGGTGAACCGCAAGGCCGAGCTGAGAAATTGCGTGGTGGACCGGGGGGTTATCATCCCCGAGGGGCTTGTGGTCGGGCAAGACCCGGAGGAAGATGCCCGCTGGTTCCGGCGATCGGAGACCGGCATTGTGCTGATCACCCAGGACATGCTGGACGCACGGGCGCGTGTGCTGGGCTAGGGCAGGGTGGGTGGCAACGCCCGGGGGGCTGTCTGCCCCCCGGACCCCCCGAGGGTATTTTGGCCAAGAGGAATGAAGGGCGGAAGATGAAGGGTCGGGTGTTGTCGGTTGCCTCGGAATGCGTGCCCTTTGTCAAGACCGGGGGGCTGGCTGATGTGGTAGGGGCGCTGCCCGCGGCGCTGGCCGGCGCGGGCAGGGACATGCGGGTGCTGATCCCGGCCTATCGGTCGCTGCGCGGCCTGACGGCCGACATGAACGAGGTCTGGCATGAGCCGGGGTTGTTCGGCGGCACGGGCCGGGTGTTTTTCGGCCAGGTCGCGGGGATTGACCTGATGCTGCTGGATGCGCCGCATCTGTTTGACCGCGATGGTGGACTTTACAACGGGCCATGGGGCGATTGGTGGGACAATCCGCAGCGTTTTGCTGCCCTGTCGTGGATGGCGGCGCGGCTGGCGCGCGAAGGGGTGGCGGGCTGGCGGCCCGACATCTTGCATGCGCATGACTGGCAGGCCGGTCTGGCGCCAGCTTACCTTGCCTATCACGGGGCCGAGGGGGTGAAGTCGGTCATCACCGTGCACAACATTGCGTTCCAGGGCTGGGCCCCGGCCAGCCTGTTGGGCGAGTTGCGGCTGCCGGCCGAACAGTTCTATCCCGGGGCGTTGGAATATTATGGCGGCCTGTCCAGCCTGAAGGCCGGATTGGTGACGGCGGACTGGATCACGACCGTGTCGCCCAGCTATGCCGCCGAGCTGATGCGGCCCGAGTTCGGCATGGGGCTGCAAGGCGTGATCGCGGCGCGGGCGGACCGGGTGTCGGGCATCCTGAACGGGATCGACACCGCGATCTGGTCGCCCGAGGCCGAAGCGGTGCCCTATTCCGCCAAGGCGATGGCGGGCAAGGCCATGGCGCGCGCGGCGTTGTGCGCGGAGTTTGGCCTGTCGGTGCCCGGACCTCTCGCGATTGTGGTCAGCCGGCTGACCGATCAGAAGGGGATCGACCTGGTGGCGCAGGTGGTTCCGCAGTTCGTGGCCTCGGGCGGCGGGCTGATCGTGCTGGGGTCGGGCGATGCGGCGCTGGAAGCGGCGATGCGGGGTCTGGCGCAGGCGCATCCGGGCCGGGTGGCAGCCAAGATCGGCTATGACGAAGCGCTGAGCCACCGGCTGTTTTCGGGTGCCGATGCCGTGCTGGTGCCCAGCCGGTTCGAGCCTTGCGGACTGACCCAGATGTATGGCCTGCGCTACGGCACCTTGCCGGTGGTGTCGGCCACCGGCGGTCTGGTTGACACGGTGATCGGCGCCACGCCTGCCACCCTGGCCGCCGGGGTGGCGACGGGCCTGGTGTTTCAGCCGACCGATGCAATGGCATTCCAGCAGGCGCTGGCGCGGCTGGTCACGCTTTATGCCGACAAGAAACTGTGGGCGCGGATGCAAAAGAACGCGATGGCGCATCCGGTGGGCTGGCAAACCTCGGCCGCGGCCTATGCTGCCCTTTATGAAGGTCTGCGCCAGTGACAGAGGCGCAGACCGCGTCGGCGGCACCGCGCCTTGGCGGGCATGGTCTGGCAGAGGGGCGACCCTGGCCGATGGGGGCAAGCTTTGTTGGCGATGGCGTCAACTTTGCGGTGTTTTCGGCCCATGCCGATCTGATCGAATTGTGCCTGTTTTCGCCCGATGGCCGCAAGGAACTGGCGCGGCTGCCGTTTCGGCATCGCGATGGCGATGTCTGGCACATGCATGTCGCCGGGGTGACGCCCGGCACGGTCTACGGTTTCCGGGCGCATGGCCCCTATGACCCGGAACGCGGCCATCGCTTCAACCCCAACAAGCTGCTCTTGGACCCTTACGCCCGGGCGCTGGAGGGGCGACTGCGCTGGTCGGATGCGGTGATGGGATACAAGGTCGGCTCCAGCCGGGGTGATCTGTCGTTTGACCCCCGCGATTCCGCCTTTGCCGTGCCCAAGGCGGTGGTGGTTGACACCTCGTTCACCTGGGGCAATGACATGCCGCCTGCGGTGCCCGACACCAGAACCGTGATCTATGAGGCCCATGTCAAGGCGCTGACCCAGCTTCACCCCGGCGTCGAGAAGCGGTTTCGCGGCAGCTATCTGGGCCTTGCGTCCGATGCGGTGATCGACCATCTGGTCCGGCTGGGCATCACATCGGTGGAACTGCTGCCGGTGCAGGCCTTCATCGACGACCGGTTTCTGGTGGCCAAGGGGTTGCGCAACCACTGGGGCTACAACACCCTGGCGTTCTTTGCGCCCGAGCCGCGCTACATGACCAAGGGCGCGCTGTGGGAGTTTCAGGCCATGGTCCGCCGCCTGCATTCGGCGGGGATCGAGGTCATTCTGGACGTGGTCTACAACCACACCGCCGAGGGTGACCAATGGGGGCCGACGCTGAATTTTCGCGGGCTGGACAATGCCAGCTATTACCGGCTGGCCGATGGCGGGCGCAACTATGTGAACGACACCGGCACCGGCAACACGCTGAACCTTACGCATCCGATGGTGCTGCGCATGGTGATGGACAGCTTGCGCTATTGGGTCGAGGTCGGCCATGTCGATGGCTTCCGCTTTGACCTTGCCACCGTTCTGGGGCGTGAGACGCATGGCTTTGACCCGAATGGCGGCTTTTTCGATGCGGTGCGGCAAGACCCGGTGCTGAGCCGGGTCAAGCTGATCGCCGAGCCTTGGGACATTGGCCCCGGCGGCTATCAACTTGGCGGCTACCCGCACCCGTTTCACGAATGGAACGATCAGTTCCGCGATGGCGTGCGCAGGTTCTGGCGCGGTGATGCGGGGCTGACGCCCGATCTGGCCAAGCGGCTGTTGGGCAGTGCCGAACGGTTTGACCATTCGCGCCGGGCCGCGACCACCTCGATCAACTTTGTGACTGCGCATGACGGCTTTACCTTGCAGGATCTGGTCAGCTTTACCGTCAAGCGCAACTGGAACAATGGCGAAGACAACCGCGACGGCCATTGCGACAACCATTCCGACAACCTGGGTGTCGAAGGGCCAACAGATGATGCCAAGGTGCTGGCCGCGCGGGCCTTGCGCAAGCGCAACCTGCTGGCCACGCTGTTCTTGTCGCAGGGCGTGCCGATGCTGCTGTCGGGGGATGAGCTGGGCCACAGCCAGGGCGGCAACAACAACGCCTATGCGCAAGACAATGAGGTGACCTGGCTGAACTGGTCGCGTCATGATGACGATCTGATCGACTTCATTGCCCGGCTGACCGCCTTGCGTCAGGCCCTGCCGGTGCTGCGTCAGCACCGGTTCTTGCATGCGCGCCAACGCGCCGCCGATGGCCTGCCCGATGTGATCTGGCTGAAACCGGACGCCACCTCGCCGGCGCCGCAAGACTGGCACGATCCGGCGTTCCGGGCGATCGGCATGGAAGTGCGGATGGATGCCGAAGGCCCCGACGCGGGCGAAGCGGCCGTGCTGGCCTATCTCAACTGCGGCCCGCGGGTGCCGCTGGTCCTGCCCGCCACCGCCCGGTGGGAGCTGGTGCTGGACACCACCCGCCCGGGGCTGACCACGGGCGATGCCCCGGCACACCTGCCCGCCCACTGCGTCTTGTTGTTCCGCGCGACCCCCGAAGCGGGGTCGGCCAAGGGAGAGAACCCATGATCACCACCATCGCCACCCAACCGATCCCCGGGCAGAAACCGGGCACCAGCGGCCTGCGCAAGAAAACCCCGGTGTTCATGGGGCATCACTATCTGGAAAACTTCGTGCAGGCGATTTTCGATGTGGTGGGCGCGCGCTCTGCGGACGGGGCGGGCAAGACCTTTGTGCTGGGCGGCGACGGGCGCTATTTCAACGACCGCGCGGCGCAGGTGATCTGCCGGATGGCGGCCGCCAATGGCGTACATCGGGTGATCGTCGGGCAGGGCGCGCTGCTGTCAACCCCGGCGGCCAGCCATCTGATCCGTCTGCACCAGACCGATGGCGGCATCATCCTGTCGGCAAGCCATAACCCCGGGGGGCCGGATGAAGATTTCGGTCTCAAGTTCAACATGCCCAACGGCGGCCCGGCCCCCGAGGCCGTGACCGAAGCCATGTATCGCCGCACCACCGAGATCACCGACTACAAGATCCTCGAGGCGCAGGACATCGACCTCGATACCATCGGGCGGCATCATCTGGGCGGCATGATCGTCGACGTGGTCGACCCGGTGGCCGATTATGCCGACCTGATGGAAACCCTGTTCGATTTTGGCGCCCTGCGCGCGCTGTTTGCCGGCGGGTTTCGGATGCGGATGGACGCGATGTGCGCGGTCACCGGGCCCTATGCGGTGGACATCCTCGAAAACCGTCTGGGTGCCGCCAAAGGCACCGTCACCCATGCCATGCCGCTGCCCGATTTCGGCGGCATGCACCCCGACCCCAACCCGACCTGGGCGCATGAGCTGATGGCCGAGATGATGGGCGCGGCCGCCCCCGACTTTGGCGCCGCCTCGGATGGCGATGGCGACCGCAACATGGTGGTCGGGCGCGGGGTCTATGTCTCGCCCTCCGACAGCCTTGCCGTGCTGGCGGCCAATGCGCATCTGGCCCCCGGCTATGCCCGTGGCCTTGCCGGCGTGGCGCGGTCGATGCCCACCTCTGCCGCCGCTGACCGGGTGGCCGATGCGCTGGGGATCGCAAAGTATGAAACGCCGACGGGCTGGAAATTCTTTGGCAACCTGCTCGATGCCGGCAAGGTGACCCTGTGCGGCGAAGAAAGCTTCGGCACCGGGTCCGACCATGTGCGCGAGAAAGACGGGCTTTGGGCCATCCTTTTGTGGCTCAACATTCTGGCGGTGCGCAAGCAATCGGTGGCAGACATCCTGTCCGATCATTGGGCAACCTATGGCCGCAATTACTACAGCCGCCATGATTTCGAAGCAATCGCCTCCGGCCGTGCCGAGGCGCTGATGGCCGCTCTGCGCGACAGCCTTGCCAGCCTGCCGGGGCAGGTGGTGCAAGGCATGACCATCGTGGCGGCCGATGATTTCGCCTATACCGACCCGGTTGATGGTGCGGTCAGCCTGCAACAGGGCGTGCGCATCCTGTTTGAGGGGGGCAGCCGGATCGTGCTGCGGCTGTCGGGCACCGGCACCGAAGGCGCCACGCTGCGCGTCTATCTGGAACGCTTTGCCGCCGGCCCCGATGGTCTTGACCTTGATCCGCAAGATGCCCTTGCCCCGGTGATCGGGGCAGCCCATGCGCTTGCGCGGCTGGCCGAGTTTACCGGTCGCACCGAACCAGATGTCGTGACCTGAGGCAGGTCGCGGTCGCCTCCGGCGGGAGTATTTTTCAAGCAGCAATCAACAATCGTGCCCTGTGCATTGCTGCTTTTGAAATACTCCCGCCGGAGGCGCACATCGGCCATCTGGCGTTCACATTGCCCCGCCTGACGCTTCCCTCCCCCCTTGTGGGGGAGGGAGAGGGTGGGGGGTTGGGGGCAAGAAAGGCGGCGACGCGGCGGGTCAGCGGAACTGCTTGGCCAGTTTCAGGCCCTGGCCCTGATAATTTGACGCGATCTTTTCGCCATAAAGCGCATCGGGACGCTCGGCCATGCGCTCATAGACCAGCCGCCCCACCACCTGACCGTGCTCCAGCACGAAAGGGGCCTCGTGGCAGCGCACTTCCAGCACACCGCGAGAGCCAGCCCCGCCCGCCGCCGCGTGGCCGAAACCGGGGTCGAAAAAACCCGCGTAATGCACCCGGAACTCTCCCACCATCGCCAGATAGGGGGCCATTTCGGCGGCATAGTCGGGCGGGATGGTCACGGCCTCTTGGCTGACCAGAATGTAGAACGCGCCAGGGTCAAGGATGATGCGGCCATCGCGGGTGCGGATTTCCTCCCAGAACTCGGCCGCTGGGTAGTGGCCGATCCGGTCCAGATCAATCACCCCGGTATGGGGCTTGGCGCGGTAGCCGACCAGATCACCCTGTGCTGGGCGCAGATCGACCGAAAAGCCCAGTCCTTCGGAAATCACCGGGGTGCCGTTGACCAAAGGCTCGACCCGGTGCAGCGCGGCCAGATCGGCGTCAGACAGCACGGCCTGGCCCGCGCGAAAACGGATCTGGTTCAGGCGCTGGCCTGCGCGCACCAGCACCGAAAACGACCGGGGGCAGACCTCGGCATAAAGCGGGCCGTCATAGCCTTCGGGGATGCGGTCAAACTCGACCCCGCCATCGGTGATCAATCGGGTCAAGAGATCCAGCCGCCCGGTCGAGGATTTGGCATTGGCCACCGCCGACAGGCCCGCGGGCAGCGACAGCCGCTCCATCAGCGGGATGACATAGACGCAGCCTTTCTCCAGCACCGCGCCCTGGCTCAGGTCCATCCGGTGCATCTCGAACTCGGCCACACGATCCGCCACCGGGCAGCCCTTGCCGGCAAGGAATGACGCGCGGACCCGGTGGGCCGTCTGTCCCAGGCGCAGGTCAAGGCTGGCAGGCTGCACCTGGCCGGGCAGGATGGCGGGCGTGGCGCTGATGCTGCCCGCCACAATCATCTGGCGCAGATGTTGGGCGGCAAGAACCCCGGTGCCGATCATGCGCAGTTCCCCCAAGGCTGAAAACACAAACCGCCCGCAAGGTGCAAGACCAAGCGGGCGGTTTTGGTAATGGTCGGGCCGGAGAGATTCGAACTCTCGACCTTCCGCCCCCCAGACGGACGCGCTAACCAGGCTGCGCTACGGCCCGAACATGCGGGGATACATACTGATATTCGCGGGCGGCACAAGCGGGAAAGCACCAGGTTCCCCCGATCCGGCCGGGCCTAGAGCGGACCACGCGGCGCAGCGGTCATCCGGTCACGCAAGACCTGTGCCGCATCGCGCAGGGCGGCCAAGGTGGCGCGGGTATCAAGTGACAGCGTCTTGGCCCGGGTGGCGCGCAGACGTTGCGCCAGAGTTGGGGCGACAGGATTCGGGTCTGTCAGGTTCGGGTCCGTCTGCGGCGAGTTGGTCATCACCGGGGCAGGCGCCGGCGGCGGAGCAACCGGGGTGGGGTGGCCAGATGCGACAGCGGCAGTTGCAGACGCCGGCGCAGCCGCCTTTTGGGCATCGGGGCTTGGCGGGAATGGGGCTACATCCTGAGCGGTCTCTTCGGCCCATACCGCCATCGGGGCCTCGGACACGTCGGGCAGGGCGGGGGCCTGATCTTGCGGTTCCGCTGCGGGCAGACGGGAAAACAGGTCAGTCCCCTCGGTTACGGCGGGCAAGACGGGCGGGGCGTGCAAGACGGGCGGGGCATCGTTACCGGGGGCGCGTTTGGCATCCGCCTCGGCCGCATGGTCAGGCACCTGTCGCAGCGCGGTTTGCAGGTCGATCACCTGCGCGCTGTCTGCGACGGCTGGGGTCACGCCTACCGTCCCGTCAGTCGTCCCGACCGAGGCCGTCACCGCGGCTTCGATGGCGGCGTCATCTTCGGCGGTGTCCAGATCGTCCACAACGCCCGATACGTGCTGAACCCCTTGTTCGCGCAGTATTTTCTGCACGCCGCGGATTGTCATCCCCTCATCGTGCAGCAGCCGCCTGATACCGGTCAGCAGCGCCACATCGGCCGGGCGATAGTAGCGCCGCCCGCCGGCCCGCTTGACCGGGCGGATCTGCGGAAACCGGCTTTCCCAGAACCGCAGCACATGGGCCGGGGTTTCCAGCAGCTCGGCCACTTCGGAAATCGTGCGGAAGGCGTCGGGCGATTTTTGCATGCGCCACGCGCTCCTCTTGTTCGATTACGTCTTTTTGCCGGCGGCGACCCGGTCACGCATCAGATGCGACGGCCGAAACGTCAGAACCCGGCGCGGGCTGATCGGAACCTCATCGCCGGTCTTGGGGTTGCGTCCGACACGGGCCGACTTGTCGCGCACCGAGAACGTGCCGAACGAGGAAATCTTGACCTGTTCGCCCGCCGCAAGCGCGTTGGACATGTGCAACAGGACCGATTCCACCAATTGCGACGATTCATTGCGGCTGAGGCCAACTTCGCGAAACACCGCTTCCGACAGGTCCATCCGCGTCAAGGTCTTTTCACTCATTCGTCCATCCCCCGGCTTTTTGCGAAAGGATGCGCCCACCCGATTTGCGAGTCAATATCAGAGGCTTGGGCGGTGTAGTTAAATCGCTTTACCAGCGAAGAACCACCGACCCCCAGGCCAGACCGCCGCCAATCGCCTCGGTCACCAGAAGATCGCCGGGTTTGATCTGGCCGCGCGCCTTGCCGACCGACAGCGCCAGCGGGATGGATGCCGCCGAGGTGTTGCCGTGATCTTGCACGGTGACCACCACATGATCCATCGGCAGTTGCATCTTCTTGGCGGTGCCTTCGATGATGCGGATATTGGCCTGATGCGGCACGATCCAGTCAACATCGGCGCTGATCAGACCGGCCTTGTCCAGACTGGCATGGGCGGTTTGTGCCAGCTTTTCAACGGCATGGCGGAAAACCTCTTTGCCCAGCATGCGCAGCTTGCCGGTGGTGCCGGTGCTGGTGCCGCCATCGACATAAAGCAGGTCACGAAACCGGCCATCCGAGTGCAGGTCGCTGGCCAGAATGCCGCGATCGGCCGGGCTGCCGGTGCCGGTCTGCGCCTCCAGCACCAGGGCACCCGCACCATCCCCGAACAGGACGCAGGTCGAGCGGTCGGTCCAGTCCATCAGGCGGCTGAAGGCTTCGGCACCGATCACCAGCACCCGCCGGGCCTGGCCCGAGACGATCAGCGCATTGGCCGTGGTCAAGGCAAAGACGAATCCGGCGCAAACCGCCTGCACGTCAAAGGCAAAGCCCCGGGTCATGCCCAACTCGCCCTGCACCATGGTGGCGGCCGAAGGAAAAGTCAGATCGGCGGTGGAGGTGGCCAGAATGATGGCGTCGATGTCATCGGGCAGCAAACCGGCATCGGCAAGCGCGGCACGCGCCGCATGGCTGGCCATCTGCGACGTGGTCTCACCTTCTGCCGCGAAATGCCGCCGCTCGATGCCTGATCGCGTGCGGATCCATTCGTCGGTGGTATCGACAAATGTCTCCATCTCGGCATTGGTCACAACGCGGACGGGCAAATAATGCCCGACACCGATCACCACGGCGCGGATTGTCATGATTGGTGCCTGTCTCCCATGGCGACCAGCGCCGTTTCTGCTGTTGCCATCGGCTTTCGCCCGGTGGACGCGACCCGCGCCGCCAGACGCTCGACAAAGCCGGTGCGCGCCAGTTGAATGGCAAGGCCAATGGCAGCGGCAACCCCGGTGTCATCGGCCGAGCCGTGCGATTTGACGACCGTGCCGTTCAGGCCAAGGAACACCCCGCCATTCACCCGTCGCGGATCAATGCGTTTTTGTAGCCGTTTCAGCGAATTCAGCGCCAGCAGGGCGGCGAATTTCGACAAAAGTCCGGCCCCGAACGCCTCGCGCAGCAGTTCCGAGATCAGCTTGGCGGTGCCTTCGCCGGTTTTCAGCGCGATATTGCCGGTAAAACCGTCGGTCACGATCACATCGACCCGGTCGGACGGAATATCGCCGCCTTCGACGAACCCGACGAAATCGAAGCCGCCCGCTTCGGCGGCTTCGGTCATCCGGTCGTGCGCCTGTTTCAGTTCGGCGCGGCCCTTGTGCTCTTCGGTGCCGACATTCAGCAGGCCGATGCGCGGGCGCGACAGGGCAAGGCCGATCCGCGCGTAAGCCGCACCCATCGTGGCGAATTGCAACAGGTCTTCGGCCTCGGCCTCGATCCCGGCGCCGACATCCAGCATCACGTTGAAACCACCGGGGTTGCGGCTGGGCCACAGGCACGCGATGGCCGGGCGGTTGACCCCGGCCACCTTGCGCAGCCGGATCATCGCGACCGCCATCAGCGCGCCGGTGTTGCCACAGGACACGGCGGCCTGCGCCTGCCCAGACTTCACGCTGTCAATCGCCGCCCACATCGAGGTGCCCTCGCCATGGCGCATCACCTGACTGGGTTTGTCGGTCATCTCGACCACCCGGTCGGCATGCACCACCGTCACGCGGTCGGCCAGACCGGCGTGGCGCGCGATCAGCGGCGCCAACTCGGCCGCATTGCCATGCAAGATGAACGCCACATCCGGGTTCTTGGCGGCAGACAGACCAAGACCGGCAACAACCGCTGCCGGCCCACGGTCGCCGCCCATGGCATCTACCGAAATGACTATGGAAGACCCGCCGTCACGCGTATCCGTCGCAGGATATTGCCGTTCCTTCGACATGGCGGGTGCTGTCTGGCCGCGGCTTACGCCGCGTCCTCGTCAAGATCGACCTCAGTGGTCGTCGCCACGACTTCACGGGCATCGTAGTGGCCGCAAGCGCCGCACACGTGATGCGGACGCTTCAATTCGCCACAGTTCGGGCATTCAGCGGGGTTTCCGGCAACCAATGCGTCATGGGCACGACGCATGTTACGCTTGGATTTTGTGACTCGGTTCTGCGGGACAGCCATGTCGCGACCTTTGGGTAGTGGGGACAGGCCCCTGTTTTCTATGACGATTCTTCAAGCGAGCAAAGCCGCCGGGGGCGTGCCGCCACACCCCGAATGAGGCGCGAAACATAGCCGGAATTCTTGGGGGCGCAAGCGCTTTCTGTCCGGCTGCGCCGACTAGGCTTTGTCGTCGCCTTCCAGCCGCCCCTTCAAGGCTACCAGACCGGCAAAGGGTTTCAGGTCGGCGTCGCTGATCGGCGCAGCACCGGGCGGGGCCGCGTCCAGGCGGCCAAGCTCGGCCCCCGGCGCGCGCGGATACAGCGGCAGCGCCAGCAGCAGCGCCTCGATCGCCACGGCACCGGGGTCGATCACTTCGGGCAGGGCCTCGGCACTGTCGTCTTCGGGCATCTCGATCTCGTCGCCCTGCGGGTCTTGCCAGTCGCGGATATAACGCCGGACAACGGTTTCGCGCAGCTTGGCCGGAACCGGGGCAAGGGTGATGGCACAGGCCTGCACCACCTTGGCCTGCAACTCGGCCTCCAGCACGAAATCCTGCGCGCTCAAGGGGCGGATTTCGCCCTTGAAATGCAGGGCAGGCACCTCCAGCAGGCCAAGGCTGTGGGCGATAGCGGCGCGGGTGGCGGCATCGGGCGTCAGGTCAAAGCGGGTGGGCTTGCGGCTGGACAGCGCCGCGCTGCGCAACGGGTGGCGCAGCGACAGTTCGGGCGTGGCGGGCGATGCGGCGGGGGATTGGGGCAGTTTTGCCATGATGACCCTCGGATCAAAGCGGCTGACAGACCGACACGCGTTCCATTCTTGAACCGGCGCACGTGTTTCTGTAAGCCTTTGTGTCAGGAGACGGTTTGTTGTCTTTCGCACCTAAGCGGCACAGGCCGGCTTGGCAAGTGCTGCAAGGCAGGCAGACGTCTTGGGCGACGCACGGCAGGTGCGCGTCGGGGCCGAGCAAGGATTGACACGGATGCCAGTGACGACATCAAAGCGCGACCGGACCACGGGTCCATCGGTTCTGGCCCGGTGGGCACGGGGCCTGGTGATGCTGGGCCTTGCCGCCAGCCTTGCAGCCTGCGCTGCGGTTTATCGCAATCATGGCTATGTTCCGGTGGAAGAAGACCTTGCCCAGCTTGTGGTCGGCACCGACACCCGCGAAACCGTGGCCCCCAAGGTCGGGCGGCCCTCGGCCTCGGGGCTGTTGAATGACACCGGCTGGTTCTACGTGCAAAGCCGCTGGGAATACAAAGGCGCCTATCCGCCAAAAGAGCTTGACCGTCAGGTGGTTGCCCTGACGTTTTCCGAGGCGGGCGTGTTGCAAAACGTCGAGCGTTTCGGCATGGAGCGCGGCCAGATCGTGCCGCTGTCACGCCGGGTGACAGAGTCCAACGTCAAGGGCATGAGCGTGCTGCGCCGACTGTTCTCAAACTTTGGTCGTGTCAATCCGGGCCAGATTCTGGGCAACTGACCCGGGGTCTTGTCACTCGGCCTCGGGGTCAAAGGTCAGCGCAACGCCGTTGATGCAATAGCGCAGGCCGGTTGGGGCGGGGCCATCGGGAAACACGTGTCCCAGATGCGCGTCGCAGCGGGCGCAATGCACCTCGGTCCGGCGCATGAAGAAACTGCGGTCCACCGTTTCACCGACATTCTCGGCGGCAATCGGCGCATAAAAGCTGGGCCAGCCGGTGCCCGAGTCGAACTTGGTGCCGCTGTCGAACACCGGCGCGTCGCAGCACACGCATCGAAATGTGCCGGGGGCCTTGGGAAAATCGTCATGGGTGAAGGCGCGTTCGGTGCCATGCTTGCGCGTCACCTTGAAGGCCAGATCAGACAGCGCCGCGCGCCATTCATCATCCGACTTGATCACCTTGTCCATCCGAACCTCCTGTGGTTTTCTGATGCTGCCGCTGCAAACGACCGCACGGCGGGAATCTAGGTCCGGGCAGGGCGTCTGCCAAGGGCAAAGGGAGCGGCGCCTGTGCAACCATTGACGCGCGGCAGGTATCTGGCACGGCTTGCCGAGGGAGACGCGGATGTGGCGCGGGCGCAGGCGCTGCGGCATCTGGCGTTCTATGCAAGGCGTGGCCGCGCCCGTGACGATGGCCGCGATTGCGATGCCTTTGACGCCACCGCCCGGCACATGCTGGTCGAAGACCGCGACACAGGCACGCTGGTCGCCTGTTACCGGGTGCAGGTCTATCGTGGGGACGCTGTTCTGGCGTCCTATGGCGCGCAGTTCTATGATCTGTCGCGCTTGGCCAGCTATCCCGGCCCGTTGATGGAATTGGGGCGGTTCTGCCTGCACCCCGACCGGCATGATGCCGATATCCTGCGGCTGGCCTGGGCGGCGATGGCGCGTCTGGTCGATGACTGGGGCATTGCGCTGCTGTTTGGCTGTTCCAGCTTCATGGGGTCGGACCCGGCGCGCCATGCCGCCGCCTTGCACCTGCTGTCGGCGCGCGTGGCGCCTGACCTGTGGCGCCCCGGCCCGCGCGCACCGTTGCGGGTGTCACTGGACGCCTGGTCGCAGGCAACTGGCAGCGCCGAGATCCCCGCCTTGCTGCGCACCTATCTGGGCATGGGCGGCTGGGTCAGCGATCACGCGGTGATCGACCCGGATCTGGACACGCTGCATGTGCTGACCGGGGTCGAGATTGCCCATATCCCGCCCGCCCGCGCCCGCGCCCTGCGCCAGATTGCGGCGGAAAGCATGGGGTAATATAATACCGCAAACGTAAGCCATTGTTTTAGAGTAATTTTATATTGGTTTTGCAGCTTGACGCTGCGCCGGTGATGCGCGATAAGCCGCCATCCGAATTGTCAGAGGTGCGCCTCTGCCCTTCCTTCATGGGACGACACGATGAAAACCTTTACCGCTACTCCGGCGGACATCGAGAAAAAGTGGATACTGATCGACGCCGAAGGCATCGTTCTGGGACGCTTGGCCACGATCGTCGCCAATATCTTGCGCGGCAAGAACAAGCCGACATTCACCCCCCACATGGACATGGGTGACAACGTCATCATCATCAACGCCGACAAGGTGCAGATGACCGGCAACAAGCGCGCCGACAAGATCTACTACTGGCACACCGGCCATCCGGGCGGCATCAAGCAGCGCACCGCGCGGCAGGTGCTGGAAGGCAACCACCCCGAGCGTGTGGTGATCAAGGCTGTTGAGCGGATGATCACCCGCAACCGTCTTGGCCGCCAGCAGATGACCAACCTGCGCGTCTATGCAGGGGCAGCCCATCCGCACGAAGCGCAGCAGCCGACCGTTTTGGACGTTGGCGCGCTGAACCCGAAGAACACCCGGAGCGCATGAGCATGGCTGACATCAAATCCCTCGACGATCTGAAAAACGCCGTGTCCGGCACCACCGCCGATGTGGCGGCCCCGGTTGCAGCGCCCCGCGTGCCGGTGCGTGACGCGCTTGGCCGCGCCTATGCCACCGGCAAGCGCAAGAACGCGGTCGCCCGTGTCTGGGTCAAGCCCGGTTCCGGCAAGGTTGTGGTCAACGGCAAGGAAATGGCGGCCTATTTCGCCCGTCCGGTGCTGCAAATGATCCTGAAGCAGCCCTTCACCATCGCCAATGTCGAAGGCCAGTTCGACGTGATGGCCACCGTTGTGGGTGGCGGTCTGTCGGGTCAGGCAGGGGCCGTCAAGCACGGCATCTCGAAGGCTTTGCAGCTGTATGAACCCGGCCTGCGCCCCGCGCTGAAAGCCGCCGGATTCCTGACCCGCGACAGCCGCGTGGTGGAACGCAAGAAATACGGCAAGGCCAAGGCCCGCAAGAGCTTCCAGTTCTCGAAGCGCTGATCTGGTTGCCGAAACGACTGAAAAACGCGGCCATCGTGCCGCGTTTTTCTTTTAGCAGAGTGTATCCCGGCGGCCTTTCGGGGGGCAGATGGATTATCGGCGAGAGATCGACGGATTACGCGCCGTGGCGGTGGTGCCGGTCATTCTGTTCCACGCCGGGTTTTCGGTGTTGCCCGGCGGCTTTGTCGGGGTCGACATCTTTTTTGTCATCTCGGGCTACCTGATCACCACGCTCTTGGTGCAAGAGCTTGACGCCGGCCGCTACAGCCTTGCCCGGTTCTACGAACGCCGTGCCCGGCGGATCTTGCCCGCGCTGTTTGTGGTGATCGCGGCGACGATTCCGATGTCGTTCTGGGCAATGCTGCCAATGCAGCTTGAGGGCTTTTTCGAAAGCCTTGTGGCGGTGATCCTGTTCCTGTCGAACCTCTACTTTTTGACCGAGGTCGGCTATTTCGCCCCCGATGCCGAATTGCAGCCTCTGCTGCACACCTGGAGCCTTGCAGTCGAAGAGCAGTATTACCTGCTGTTCCCGCCGCTGCTGGCGCTGCTTTGGCGACGGTCGCACCGGGGTACGGTGGTTTTGCTGACGGGTATCGCGCTTGCCAGTCTGGCCCTTGCCGAGTGGGGATGGCGCGAAAACGCCGCGCGCAGCTTTTTCTTTACCGGAACCCGCGCGTGGGAATTGCTTGTCGGGTCGCTGGTGGCCTTGGTGCTGCATCGCCGCCATATCTTCCCACATCAGGGTGCGGCGGCGCTTGGCCTTGGACTGATCCTGACCGCGATGCTGCTGTTTGACGGCGACACGCCGTTTCCCAGCCTTTGGGCGCTGGTGCCGGTGATTGGCGCCGCGCTGGTCATCCTGTTTGCCGGGCCGTCAACCGTGGTCGGCCGGGTTCTGGGCGGGCGGCTGCTGGTTAGGGTCGGCCTGATCAGCTACAGCGCCTATCTGTGGCACCAACCGCTGTTCGCCATCGCCCGGCTGCGCTTTGTCTCAGAGGCGCAGGTTGCGGTGATGCTGGCGCTTGTGGTGCTGACCTTTGCTCTGGCCTCGGCCACATGGGCTTTTGTCGAACAGCCGTTCCGCCGCCGCCCGACCCCGCTGCTGGCCCGCCCTGCAGTGCTGTTCAGCGCGTCGGTGGTTGCAGCCCTTGGCCTTGTCGGGGTGGCGTCGGTCGGGATGGCGACCAACGGCTTTGATGCGGCGTGGAGACAGGCGTTTCCGGCCAAGGTGCTGATTCTGAACGCCATTCTCCGGGCCGAGACCGCGATGCACCTGCCACAAGATGACGGCGCTTGCCGGTTCAATGTCGAAACCGTCGATCAGCAAACCGGCGCCCGGCTTGCCGATTGCCATGCCCGGCATGGGGCAGGGGTGGCGGTGCTGGGTGATAGCCATGCGATCGACCTGTTCGGCATCGTGTCGGCCCGGCCGGATCAGCCGTTTGTCGCGGGCTTCACCAAGCCCTCGTGTCGCCCGGTGCTGACAACCGACCGCGCGTGTCCTTTTGACTCCGCCCTTGGCTTCATGACAGCCCATCCCGATGTGTTTGATCTGATGTTGTTCGAGATGTCGGGGGCCTATCTCCTGATGCTCGACGGCACCGCAGGGGTGCAAAGCCAGATCGAACGGTTGCCGCTGGAGGTGGCCGCCCCGGATCTGCAACTGGCCGAAGGCGAGATCGACACAATCGCCGACTGGGTGGCGACTGTGTCGGCGTCGCTGCCGATTGTCTGGTTCGGGCCGCGGGTGGAACCTCAGGTGCAGTTGCAGTGGCTGGTGGGCCGGGGCTGCGACCGGGGGCTGGTGTTGCGCGACAACACCGAGGCCCCCTATCAACGGCTGGATGCCGCACTGATGCGGCGCGCGGCGGATCATGGCTTTGCCTACCTGTCACAGATGGCGGCGTTTGACCTGCGTTTTCCCCGCGATCTGGGTGGCTGTGACCGGCTGCTCTGGTCGGACGGTGACCATTTCAGCGCCGAGGGCGAGGTGGAAATGGCCCGCCGCGTCGATCTGGTTTCTATGGCGCAAGCCGCCCTTGCTGCCCGCAGTGAACGGCCCCGCCGGTAAGAACGGGCCGCAAAGCACTGTCCTATATGAAAAAAATGGCCGGAACCTCCGGCCGAGTTGGGGAATTGGTCGATTTGGCGACCTTAGTCCTGCCAGAACCTGCGCGCGGCCTCGGATTGCGCGGCAAGCGGGTCAAGGCCCACGTCGCGCAGCAGGTGCGCATCCAGCCGTTTCAGGCCCTTGCGGGTGCGATGGCGTTCCTCCCATGTCACGACGCGGACCGCGGCAGCCAGAACCAGCCGCGACAGGGGCGGAAGTTCGGCAGAGCGGAAGACCAGCATTTCGACCGGAGACATGGGACGCCATCCTTTTGTGTTGATACAATGACATTACATGCCATAGTATATAGATACAAAACCATCAGGTGAATCGCCAGAGGAACATTGTGGCTGATACAATATGGCTGCCAGACCTGTCGGGCCAGGACGGTCCGAAATATCTGGCGTTGACCCGCGCCCTGCGCGATGCGATCCGCGACGGGCGCTTGGCCGAAGGCGCGCAACTGCCCACGGTGCGCGAACTGGCGTGGCAGCTGAAGGTGACCCCCGGCACCGTGGCGCGCGCCTACAGCCTTGCCACGCAAGAGGGCATGCTGGCCGCGACCGTCGGGCGTGGCACCTTTGTCGCCGCCAGCCATCCGCGCCTTGGCCCGACCCAGGCGCTGTATATCGAGCGTGACCCCGCCCGCGACCAGGGCCGCACCGATCTGCGCGCGCCGATCCTGCCCGATCTGGGGCAGGGTGCCGCGATTGCCGCAGCGATGCAGGCTGTGGCGCAAGACGCAGGGATCGACTGGATCGACTACCCCAGCCAACGTGGCGAGTCCCCGCTGCGCGAGGCGGTTTGCAGCTGGCTGTCAGACCGGGTGCTGGGGCCGATGTCGGCCGAGGATATCGTGCTGACCCATGGCGGCCAGAACGCGATCAACCTGATCTTCCTGTGCTGCCTGCGCGGGGATCGGCCGGTGGTGCTGACCGAGGAACTGGCCTACCCCGGCTTTCGACACGCCGCGCGCCTGTCACGGGCCGAGGTGGTGGCGGTCGAGATGGACGACCAAGGCATCCTGCCACAGGCGCTGGATGCTGCGTGCCGCCGCCATGGCGCGCAGGTTCTGTGCCTGACGTCCGAGGCGCAAAACCCCACCACCGGCCGGATGGGGGCGGACCGGCGGCAGGCGGTGGTCGACGTGGCGCGGCGGCATGATCTGCAGATCATCGACGACGATTGCTATTCGGTGGCCAGCGATGCGCTGCCTGCGATCCGCGCGCTGGCGCCCGAACGCACCTGGCATGTCGGCAGCCTGTCGAAAACCCTGTCGGCGGGCCTGCGCTTTGGCTATATCGTCGCCCCCCCCGGCATGGGGCAGGCCGGCAGGCTGACGGCACAACACGCCTATTTTGCCCTGTCGCGCCCGATCGAGGCCATGGTCCTGCATCTGCTGCAATCGGGCGAGGCCGCGCGCCTGCGCGATCTGGTGCAGGCCGATCTGGACACTCGGTTGCAGGCGGCGGTGAACACGCTGGGTGCGTTCGATCTGGTCTGGCAACCGGGCTTGCGCTTTGTGTTCCTGCGCCTGCCATCGGGCTGGCGGGCCAGCACCTTTGTCGCGCGGGCGGAAGGCGCGGGCGTCATGGTGCGGTCGGCTGATGAATACGCGCTGATCCACGGCCGCGCCCCCAATGCCGTGCGGGTGGCGATGGCGGGCAACATGCCGATCGAGCAGTTTCAGGCGGCCCTGACGCGGCTGGCGCAACTGCTGGCGCAACCGCCTGCTGACCTGATGGTCTGACCCGGCAAGGGGCCAATTGTGGCGGAAACGTGGCAAAGTGGCGGCAATACCAAGGCGGCAGCGACCCACCTGTTGCACGATGGACTCTGTTGGTGCGGCTTGCAATGGTCCGGCCGTCGGCATGCTTGACCCAAGCCCCGGTTTTGCCGCAATTTCAAGGTCATAAAAAGCAGTCGTGCGTAACGACGCAGCAGACCCGAGGCAGGCTGAACCGATGGCATTTGAAACCACGTTCCACGCACCACATGGTGGCGCAGATTTTCTGGGCTGGCGCACTCGTGGGGGCATCACCGAGATTGTCTATGATGATGGCGTCGCCCGCCGCATGGTCTGGCGCGTTGAAGGCGGTGCCGGCAATGAGGCCCGGCTGTCCGATGCGCTGCGGGCGGCTGTCGGCTCGGTCCGCGTGGTGCCGTCGCTGTATGATGAGCTGAAAAAGCGCGCCATCGCGATTGAACGCATCGCAGGCTGACCTCGCTCGCGCCTTGAAATGATGCAAAGCCGGGTCTTTGGTCCGGCTTTTTCTATGGCCGGGTATGCTGCGGGCCTTGCCAGCCTGTCAGGCTTGTGCCTAGCTTTGATCTAAGCCGGATGATAACGGCAGGGGCGTCGGGGCACCGGCGGCGCGACAGGGGGCGTCATGGCAAAAGCGAAATCCGGGCTCGGGCGGTCCGAAAGGGCATCTGGCCTGATGATGATCAGCCCGACGGCACTCTATGCCGTGCTGTTGCTGGCGGCACCCTTGGGCACGGTGCTGGTTTATTCGCTGGTGTCGGGCAAGGGCGGCAATATCGTCTGGGACTTTGGCCTGCAAAACTACATCGAGGTCTGGACCGGCCCGGTCTACCGCGCCATCATGCTGCGGTCGCTGATCGTGTCCTTGTCGGTGACGGTGGTGACGGTGCTGATCGCCTATCCCATCGCCTATTTCGTCAGCTTCTACGTCGCCCCCGAGAAGAAATCGCTCTGGCTGTTCCTGATCACCATTCCGTTCTGGACCAGCTATCTGATCCGGGTGTTTCTGTGGAAGGTGATCCTTGGCTACAACGGTGTCATCAACTCGGGCCTGATGAGCGTGGGCATCATCGACACGCCGCTGACCTGGATCAACTACAACATCGGCGCGCTGGTGATGACGCTGGCGCATGCCTATGCGCCCTTTGCCATTCTGCCGATCTTTGTCAGCCTGGAAAAGATCGACCGCAGCCTGCTGGAGGCCGGGCAAGACCTGGGCGAGACGACATTGCGCACCTTCCTGCGGGTGACGCTGCCACTGTCGATGGGCGGCGTGATTGCGGCGGTGCTGATCGTGTTCATCCCCACCATCGGCGACTATGTGACGCCCGATCTGATTGGCGGCGGCAAACTGCCGATGATTGCCAACATGATGGAGGTGCAGATGCTCAAGATCAACAACAAGCCATTGGGCAGTGCGATTGCGGTGTCGGCCATGGCCATCGTCGCGGTGATCTCGGTGCTGTTCGTGCTGGCAAACCGCCGCTTCCTTGGCCCCCAGAAATAGAGGTTCGGTGATGAAATCCCCCGGCCTGCGCGCCTATGCCATCGGCTATCTGATCTTTCTCTATGCGCCGATCCTGCTGTTGCCGATCTTTGCCTTCAACGATTCCAAGATCATCGCCTTTCCGCTGTCGGGCTTCACCACCCAGTGGTTCGTGCAGATGTGGGGCGATGCGCAGTTGTGGACCGCGTTGAAGAACTCGATGATCATCTCGGGCAGCACATCGATCATTGCCACCACCCTTGGCATCTTTGCCGCCCGCGCCAGCACGCGCTATACCTTTCCGGCCAAGGGCGGGCTGATCGGGCTGATCATGCTGCCCCTGGTGCTGCCGGAAATGATCGTGGCCATGTCGCTGCTGGTGGTGTTTCTGGCAATCTCGGTGCCGTTGTCGATCTTTACCGTCATTCTGGGCCATGTGCTGATCACCACACCGTTTTCGGTGGCGATCCTGTCGTCGGCGTTCCAGTCGCTGGACAATGCGTTTGAAGAAGCCGCCTACGATCTGGGCGAGGGGCCGGTGGCCACCTTCCGGCTGATCATTCTGCCCTTGGTGATGCCCGGCATCATCTCGTCCCTGCTGATCTGTTTCACCATCAGCCTGGATGAATTCATCATCGCCTATTTTCTTGCCGGGGCCGATACCGTGCTGTCGGCCTATATCTATGGCCAGTTCCGCTTTCCGGCCAAGGTTCCCGCCATGCTGGCGCTTGGCACCATTCTGGTGCTGGTGTCGGTGATGCTTCTTTCCATCGCAGAGTTTTTCCGCAGGCGTGGCATCGCCAAGACCGGCGGAAAAGATACCGGAGGCTTCCTGTGACCACGACCAAACCCACGATGATCGAGTTCCGGGATGTGCACAAATATTACGGCGACTATCACGCCTTGCGCGGAATATCGGCGACCATCCGCGCCGGCGAGTTCTTCTCGCTGCTGGGACCGTCGGGCTGCGGCAAGACCACGCTGTTGCGCACGATTGCGGGCTTTGAAGGCATCGACACCGGCGTGGTGCTGATTGACGGCAAGGATATGGCGCGTGTGCCCGCGAACGAGCGGCCCACCAACATGGTGTTCCAGTCCTATGCCATCTTCCCGCACATGAGCGTGGAAGAAAACGTCGGCTTCGGCCTGCGCCGCGACCCGCGCTCCAAGGCCGAAAAACAAGCCGCGGTGGAAGAGGCCCTGTCCATGGTCGGCCTGAAAGGCTTTGGCAAACGCGCGGCGCATGCGCTGTCGGGCGGCCAGCGGCAGCGGGTGGCGCTGGCGCGGGCGCTGATCCTAAAGCCCAAGGTGCTGTTGCTGGACGAACCGCTGTCGGCGCTGGACAAGAAGATGCGCGAACACATGCAGGTCGAGTTGATCAAGTTGCAACGTCAGGTCGGCATCACCTTTGTGCTGGTGACGCATGATCAGGAAGAGGCGCTGGTGATGTCGGACCGCATCGCCGTGATGTTTGACGGCGAAATTGCGCAACTGGCCGACCCCGAAACCCTGTATCGCCGCCCGAACTCGAAGAAGGTGGCCGATTTCATCGGCACGATGAACTTCATCCCCGCCACCGTGCTTGGGGACTCGGGCGGCAAGATCGAGGTCGAGGCCAAGGGGCTGGGCCGGGTGGAGTTGAACGCCGAGCAATGCCCGGCGGGCCGGGGCGACGCGCCAATGGTGGGCCTGCGCCCCGAGACGCTGACGCTGCTTTACCCCGGCCAGACCAGCACCGAGCGTACGGTGGCCGGCGTCATCGACGAGGTGATCTATTTCGGCGACATGACCTATTACGACGTCTATCTGGGCGGAACCGATGTCGAGGTGCGGCTGTCGATGCGCAACGTGCCTGGTCGCCTGATCATGGATGTCGGCACAAAGGTCGATGTGGCCTGGAGCCCCGAGGCGCTGGTGCTGTTTCGCTGATCATTTGCGCGCGATCACCAGCAGGCCGGCAAGGATCAGCCCCGCCCCGATCAGCATGCGCAAGGTGATCACCTCACGCAGCAGCAGGTAGGCAAGGGCCATCGCCACCACGACTGAGCCCTTGTCGATCAGCGCCACGGTGGCCACATCGCCCACCTTGATGGCCTTGTAGTAAAAGATCCACGATCCCGTGGTGGTGACGCCCGACAGACCCAGCCAGAACAGATTGACCGGCTTGATCTGCGAAAGTTCGCCGCGATCCACAAAGATCAGCGCAAAGCCCATCACGAAAGCGCCGACAAACAGGGTGCGGATCGTCAATCCCAACTCACCCGAGATCCCGACAAGCCCCATCTTGGCGATGACCGAGGTAAAGCCGGCAAAGGCCATGGACACAAATGCCCAAATGATCCACGTCTCCATCCCGACCTCGCGTCTGACCCGGCCGATAGCTTACGGCGCAGATTGCAGAACTTGCAAGCCGGGCCGGGCCGGTTTAGGCCAAGGCATCGCAGATGGAGGCAGCCAATGACCGACCCGATCAGCCTGCTTGACGCAGCCCACGCCGCCGCCCACGCCGACCCCGACAACGAAGCGCTGCGGCTGCGGTTCTTTGAACGGCTGGCCGATGGCGAGATGTTCCTGCTCTTGCAGCACGAGGCGCAGGGCGACACGCTGGACCCACGGGTGTTTGATCTGGAGGACGGCCGCTTCGTGCTGGTGTTTGACCGCGAGGACAGGCTTGCGGCGTTCACCGGCGGCATTGCGCCCTATGCGGCGCTGCCGGGGCGGGTGATTGCCGGGCTGCTGAAAGGCCAAGGCATCGGGTTGGGGGTGAACCTGGGCGTCGGCCGCAGCGAAATGCTGCTGCCGCCCGAGGCGCTGGACTGGCTGGCGGTGACGCTGGAAGACGGCCCCGAAGAGGTGGAGGCGCTGCCAGAGCGGTTCCACCCACCCAAGGGCCTGCCCGAAGTGCTGATCACCGGGCTGGATGCAAAACTTGCCCGCGCCGGTGGATTGGCCTCTGGTGCGCTGTTGGCGGCGGTCACCTATCGCGGCGGGCGGCGCGGGCATATGCTGGCGTTTCTGGACGTGGCGCAGGGCGCGCAAGCCCCCCTTGCCCGCGCGGCCTCGGAGGCGTTGATTTTCTCGGGGCTGGAGGCGGGGGAGCTGGATGTGGCCTTCCTGCACAGCGCCGACCCGGCGGTGGTCAGCATGGCCCGTGTGGCGCTGCGCTTTGATCTGCCCGCGCCGCAGACCCCCGACCAGACCCCCGGCACCGCGCCGGGGATGGACCCGGCCCGCCCGCCCCGGCTGGTGTGACCGCGGGTGGGCAAAGAGGGGGCGCTGCCCCCCGCCTGCGGCGCCCCCCGGGATATTTTTCGAAAGAGAAAGCCGGCAGGGCAGGGTGGTTCGGTGCTGGCGGCTTGACGGCGCTTGGCTGTCCGCATAGCTGAGGCGCAATGGCACGCGCACCCCTTCTCCAGCTTTCCGATATCTCGCTGACCTTTGGCGGGAACCCTGTGTTCAACGACCTGTCGCTGGTGGTTCAGCCCGGTGACCGGGTGGCGCTGGTCGGGCGCAACGGGTCGGGAAAATCGACCCTGATGAAGGTGATGGCGGGGCTTGCGGAAGCTGACCGTGGCCTGCGCGTGGTGCCGCCGGGGGTCAGCGTCGGCTATATGGAGCAAGACCCAGATCTGTCGGGCTTTGCCACCTTGGGCGATTTTGCCGCCAGTGCGCTGCCCGAGGGCGAGGAATACCGCGTGGCGATGGTGGCCGAGGGCTTGAAGTTCAACCCCGAAACACCGGTGGCCACAGCCTCGGGCGGTGAGCGCCGGCGCGCGGCGCTGGCCAAGCTGCTCGCCGAAGCGCCCGAGTTGATGCTGCTGGACGAGCCGACCAACCATCTGGACATTCAGGCGATCGAATGGCTGGAGGCGGAGTTGAAAGCCACCCGCACCGCCTTTGTGCTGATCAGCCACGACCGGGCATTTCTGCGGACGCTGACGAAGGCGACATTGTGGGTCGACCGGGGTGAGGTGCGGCGGCGCGAATCGGGGTTTGACGGGTTCGAGGAATGGCGCGAAACCGTCTGGGCCGAGGAAGACGATGCCCGCCACAAGCTGGACCGCAAGATCAAGGCCGAGGCGAAATGGGCGGTTGAGGGGATCTCGGCCCGCCGCAAGCGCAATCAGGGCCGGGTGCGGGCGCTGGCCGCCTTGCGCGAAGAGCGCGGCGCCCAGATCCGCCGACAGGGCACCGCGATGCTGGAGATCGACTCGGGCGCCACCAGCGGCAAGAAGGTGATCGAGGCGACCGGCATCGGCAAGCGCTTTGGCGACAAGACCATTCTGTCGGGCTTTGACCTGCGGGTCCTGCGCGGCGACCGGGTGGCCTTTGTCGGCCCCAACGGGGTGGGCAAAACCACGCTGTTGAAGATGCTGACCGGCGAAATCGCCCCCGATGAGGGCACGGTCAAATTGGGCACCAATCTGGAGATTGCGGTGTTTGACCAGACCCGCGCGCAACTGGACCCCGATGCCAGCCTGTGGGAAAATCTGACCGGTGATCCGCTGATGGCGGTGTCGGGCGCGTCGGATCAGGTGATGGTGCGCGGAACGCCCAAGCATGTGGTGGCTTACCTCAAGGATTTCCTGTTTGACGAACGGCAGGTGCGGGCCCCGGTGCGCAGCCTGTCGGGGGGTGAAAAGGCACGGCTGCTGCTTGCCAAGCTGATGGCGCGGCCGTCCAACCTGATGATCCTGGACGAGCCGACCAACGATCTGGACGTGGAAACCCTTGATCTGTTGCAAGATGTGCTGGGCGAATATGACGGCACCGTGCTGCTGGTCAGCCATGACCGCGATTTCATCGACCGGATTGCCACGGCCACCGTGGCGATGGAGGGCAATGGTCGCGCCACCGCCTATCCGGGCGGCTGGTCGGATTATGCGGCCCAGCGGCCCGAAGCGATGGCCGAGGCCGCCAAGGCCGCCGCAAAGGCCGCCCCCCCGGCGCGTGAGCAGCCCAAGCCCTCGAAAAACACCGGCCTGTCGTTCACCGAACGCAAGCGGCTGGACGATCTGCCTGCCATCATCACGCGGCTGGAGGCCGAGATTGCCAAGCTGGAAGCGTTTTTGGCCGAGCCAGAGCTTTATCACAAGGAACCGGCCAAGTTCCGCAAGGGCACCGAGGCGCTGACCGAACGCCAGCTTGCGCTGCGCGAGGCCGAGGCCGAGTGGCTGGAGCTGGAAGAGCGGGCCTGAGCCTACCAGCGCCCGGACGCGCCACCGCCCGAGGACGACCCACCGCCAAAGCCGCCGGATGAGGACGTGTCCGAGCGTCGTGCGATGGTGTAAGGCTCGGTCCTGTCCCAGCCACAGGCGTCGCAATGGGTGTGCAGCAGGCCATGACCCGCCCGGGTTTGGGTCGCGGCCTCGATCACCTCGCGGTGGCGCGACAGGCGGCGTTTGCCGCAGTTCGGGCAGGGTTTGACGCGCACCAGCACATCGGCAAGCGCCGAGCGGACGATCAGGCCCGCGATCCCGGCAAAGAACAGCCCGAAGATCGCCAGAGGGGAGATGTCTTTCCAGGTTTTTTGCGGCTCGGGTGGGGTGTCGGCCCCTGCGGCAAAGGGCGCGGCAATCAGGTCAAAGGTGGCGGGGATTCCGGCCTCGATGCCGTCGGCGTAACGGTCATCACGGAACGCGGGCAGGAAATAGCGGTCGATCACCCGTTGGGCGGCATTGTCCCAGATCACCTCATAGCCCGATCCTAGGGCGATGCGCATTTCGCGGTCGGTTCTGGCAACCAGAACAAGGATACCGTCATTACGTGAGGCATCACCCACACCCCATTGATTGAACAGGGTTTTGGCATAATCCTCGATACGATGGCCTGCGCCGCCATGGTCGGCGATCCGGTCCATCGTGACCAGCACGACATGCACGCCGGTCTGCGCGCGGCCTTTTGTCAGGGCCGCCACGACGCGGGCTTCGCTGTCTGGGGGCAGCAGATCGGCGAAATCGCTGACGGTGTCGGACAAAGGGTCAGGCAAGACCTGAGCTGTGGCCTGCAAGGGCATGAACAAAAAGAGGAAAATGGCTAGAATGCGGATCATGGCAAAAGCTCGGCTATGACTTGGGGGGCGGTCATCACATCATCACGGGTGCAGTCGAACTGGCCCACCTGCATGCGGATGACAAGGCGGTCGCGGTGGCGGGTCTGGGTCAGGTAAATCCGGCCATCATCGTTGATGCGGGAAAGCAGCGCCTCGGTTGCAGCATCGGTGCCAAGCGCGAAGGTGAACAGCGACAGGCGTTGGTCCGAGGTCAGCGTCACGCCCGGCAAGACGCCGATGGCCTCACGCGCCTCTGTCGCCCAGGCCACGTGGTTGCGGATGCGGGTGCGCAACCCCTCAAGCCCATAGGCGCGAAGCGTGAACCACAGCTTCAGCGCACGAAAGCGGCGGCCAAGCGGCACGGTCCATTCGTTGAAATTGACGATCTCTTCACGCCCCGCAGTTTCAAGATAGCTGGGGCGCAGGCCAAGGGTTTTGACTTGGTCGCTGGGGTCGCGCAGGAATTGCACGGCGCAGTCAAACTGCGCGCCAAGCCACTTATGCGGGTTGAAGACAATTGAATCGGCTGCGTCAACGCCGCGCCACAAGTCCCTGAACTCGGGGCAGATCATCGCAGATCCGGCCCAGGCTGCATCGACGTGCACCGGCAAGTTGTTGACATGGGCCACGCCAATGCAATCTTCCATCCGGTCAAAGGCGCCCACCGATGTGCCCCCGGCGGACAGGATCACGCCCGCAGGCAGATATCCGGCGGCGCGGTCGGCGGCAATGGCCCCGGCAAGCGCGCCGGGCTTCATCGACAGGCTGGTATCGGTCGGGATTTTCACCAGATTGTCCTGACCGATGCCAGACAGCCGCGCGGCCTTGTCCACGCTGCTGTGGGTTTCGGCACTGGCGTAAAGCCGCAGCCGTGGCCCGCCTGAAAGACCGCCCGCAAGCCCTTGCCAATCCAAGGCTTGCTCGCGCATCGTCAGCACGGCGGACAGGGTGGCGGTGGTGGCGCTGTCGTGGATGGTGCCGGTAAAATCATCAGGCAGGCCAAGCGCGCGGGCCAGCCAGACCATCATCACCTGTTCCACCTCGGTCACCGCCGGAGAGGTCTGCCAGATCATGCCTTGCGCGGCGATGGCATTGGCCAGTTGTTCGGCCAGCATGGAGGCAGGCGAGGCGTTTGCCGGAAAATAGGCAAAGAACCGGGGGTGTTGCCAATGGGTGATGCCGGGCAAAATGGCTTCGAAATCGGCAAAGACTGCGTCCATGCTTTCGGCCAATTCCGGCGCGTGATCAGGCAGTTGTGCGGCGATCTTGCCCGGCGTCAGCGGCGCGCGGACGGGGCGGTTGCGCAAGGTGGCGTGGTAGTCATGCGCCCAGTCGGCGGCGCGCTTTGACCAATGGCGCAGGTCGTCGTGATCCATCGGGGTCTCCTTTGGCGTCAGTTTGGCCATGGCCGGCGACGGTGTGCAAGGGCGCAAATTTCGCTTGGCGATTACCTTTGGCGGGCGTAAACACCGGATCATGACACCGCTTTGCATCACCATCTGCTGCATTACCTGCTGACCTTTGGTCGCGCGGGTGCTTGTCAACATTTCCAAAGCTTACGGAAGTTGCTAGACCCCGCGCCTGGATGCCGCCTGCGCATAGGGAACTGGGATATGGTTACGATCCGGCTGACAAACTCGAAAACCCGCAAGAAAGAGGTGTTCGAGCCGTTGGACCCCAACAACGTGCGGATGTATGTCTGCGGGCCGACGGTCTATGACCGGGCGCATCTGGGCAATGCACGCCCGGTGGTGGTGTTTGATACGCTGTTTCGGCTGCTGCGGCATGTCTATGGCACGGACCACGTGACGTATGTGCGCAACTTCACCGATGTCGATGACAAGATCAACGCCAAGGCCGCCGCCACGGGCCGCGCCATTCGCGACATCACCGACGAGACGATCGGCTGGTATCACGCCGACATGGACGCCTTGGGGGCCCTGCGCCCGACGCACGAGCCACGCGCGACCGAGTTCATCGGCGCGATGATCGCGATGATCGAAGGGCTGGTCGCCAAGGGCCATGCGTATGAGGCCGCGGGCCATGTGCTGTTCCGGGTGCGGTCCTATGCCGACTATGGCGCGCTGTCGGGCCGGTCGGTCGATGACATGATCGCCGGCGCGCGGGTTGAGGTCGCGCCGTTCAAGGAAGACCCGATGGATTTCGTGCTGTGGAAACCGTCGGAGGCCGGGGTTCCGGGGTGGGACAGCCCTTGGGGTTTCGGTCGCCCCGGCTGGCATATCGAATGCTCGGCCATGGCCTATGAATTGCTGGGCGAAAGCTTTGACATTCATGGCGGCGGGTTGGATTTGCAATTCCCGCATCATGAGAACGAGATCGCGCAGAGTGCGTGCGCGCATGAGCATGGGGCCTTCGCCCGCTATTGGCTGCACAACGAGATGTTGCAGGTCGAGGGCAAGAAGATGTCCAAGAGCCTTGGCAACTTCTTCACGGTGCGGGATTTGCTGGATCAGGGGATTCCGGGGGAAGTCATCCGGTTCGTGCTGCTGAGCACGCATTATCGCAAGCCGATGGATTGGACAGAGAAGAAAGCCAATGAGGCTTTTCAGATAGTTTCATATTTATATGAAGCCGTTGGTGATCTCACTGATTTCGACAAATTGGATGTTTCTCCAAGAATTATAGATGACCTTACGGATGATCTGAATACCGCAAGTGCTATGCAACTCTTGCACGGAATGGCGGTGAATTGGCATATTCTGGACAGCGCGAAGACCCCGGATTACGCGAAAAAAATTAAGGCAACGGCAAATGTGCTGGGTATTTTGACGGGTACGCAATCAGAGTGGCTGGCAAGAACGCGACGGGGTGTTGATTTATCACGCCTCTCAGTGCGGATGTCTGAACTACGCGCCCAAGCAAAGTTGAGCAACGACTACAGTCAGGTTGATCGTATGAAAGCTGCTCTCACTGGGGCTGGTGTTGAGGTTCGCATGACAAAGGAAGGCGTCAATCTCGTTCCGGGACATCGTTTCGACCCTGCCAAACTGGAGGCGTTGCTGTGAACGAATTTTCTGCGAAAATTCGCGGTCTGGGGGGCTGTCTGCCCCCCGTCGCCAGTGGCGACTCCCCCCGAGGATACTTTTCGAAAGAGAAAGGGTTTTCGAAAGAGAAAGGGGCGGAGGATGCGTGAGCGGCTTTACCTCTACGACACCACCCTGCGCGACGGGCAGCAGACCCAAGGGGTGCAGTTTTCCGCGCTCGAAAAGGCCACCATCGCGCGGGCGCTGGATGCTTTGGGCGTGGACTATATTGAGGGCGGCTGGCCGGGGGCGAACCCGACGGATTCGGAGTTCTTTGCCGATGCGCCCCGGACCCGCGCCACCATGACGGCCTTTGGCATGACCAAGCGGGTGGGGCGCTCGGCCGAGAATGATGATGTGCTGGCCGCGGTGCTGGATGCGGGCACGCCCGCGGTCTGTCTGGTGGGCAAGTGCCATCCGTTTCAGGTGACCACCGCGCTTGGCTGCACGCTGGAAGAAAACCGCGAGGCGATTGCGTCCAGCATCGCGCATCTGGCCGGCAAAGGACGCGAGGCGCTGTTTGATGCCGAGCATTTCTTTGACGGCTACAAGGCCAACCCCCGTTTTGCGCTGTCGTGCCTGCGGGCGGCCTTGCAGGCAGGGGCGCGCTGGCTGGTGCTGTGCGACACCAATGGTGGCACCTTGCCGGCCGAGGTTGGGCGGATCGTCTCGGACGTGATCGCCAGCGGCATTCCGGGGGACAGGCTTGGCATCCATTGCCATGACGATACCGGCAATGCGGTGGCGGGGTCGCTGGCCGCGATTGATGCCGGGGTGCGGCAGGTGCAGGGTACGCTGAACGGCTTGGGCGAACGCTGCGGCAATGCCAATCTGACCACGCTGATCCCGACCCTGCTGCTGAAAGAACCCTATGCCAGCCGGTTTGACACGCGCGTCAGCCGCGAGGCGCTGCGCGGGCTGTTGCAGACCAGCCGGATGCTGGATGACATCCTGAACCGGGTTCCGCGGCGCGCTGCGGCCTATGTCGGGGCCAGTGCCTTTGCCCACAAGGCGGGGTTGCACGCATCGGCCATTCTGAAAGACCCCAGCACCTATGAGCATATCCCGCCCGAATGGGTGGGCAATGCGCGGGTGATCCCGATGAGCAATCAGGCCGGGCAGTCGAACCTGCGGGCACGTCTGGCGCAGGCGGGGATCGAGGTCGACCCGAAAGATCCGGCCTTGGGGCGGATCCTCGAGGTGGTGAAGGCGCGTGAGGATCAGGGCTATGCCTATGACGGCGCGCAGGCGAGTTTCGAGCTGCTCGCGCGGCGCGAATTGGGGCTGAACCCGCAATTCTTTGAGGTCAAGCGCTACCGGGTGACGGTGGAACGCCGCAAGAACAAGTATGACCGGATGGTCAGCCTGTCCGAGGCGGTCGTGGTGGTCAAGATCGGTGATCGCAAGATGCTGTCGGTGTCAGAATCGATGGACGAAACCGGCACCGACCGGGGGCCGGTGAACGCGCTGGCCCGGGCCTTGGCCAAGGATCTGGGGCCGTATCAGGCCTGCATCGACGCGATGAAACTGGTCGATTTCAAGGTGCGCATCACCAATGGCGGCACCGAGGCGGTGACGCGGGTGATCATCGACAGCGAAGACGGGCAGGGCCGGCGCTGGTCAACCGTCGGGGTCAGCGCGAACATAGTCGATGCGTCCTTCGAGGCGCTGCTGGAAGCAATCCAGTGGAAGCTGATCCGCGATATCGGTGCACCGCGGTTGGAGGCCGTCGAATGAACGCGGCGTTCTTCACGCTGCATTCGGGCCTGACGCGCGAGGCGCCGGGGAATGCCGAAAGCCTGCACTGGGCGCTTGGGCTGGCAGGCACGCCCGCGCGGGCCCGTATCCTTGATGCGGGCTGTGGGCCGGGGGCCGACCTTGCGCTGTTGCGAGCGCAGCGTCCGGCGGCACGTGTGCTGGGTCTGGACCTGCACCCACCGTTCATCGACCGGATCCGGGCCGAACAGCCCGATGTCGAGGCGCGTGTGGGTGACATGCTGGCCCCCGACGGGCAGTTCGACCTGATCTGGTCGGCGGGGGCGGCGTACGGCCCCGGTGTGCCCGCAGCGCTTGCCGCGTGGCGGGCGCATCTGGCCCTCGGTGGGGTGGTGGCGTTTTCCGATTGCCTGTGGCGCACCACGCAGCCTGCCCCGCAAAGCCGCGCCTTCTGGGCAACCGAATATCCCGGCATGCTGGACTTGCCCGGTCATATCGCCCGGATCGAGGCGGCGGGCTATCGCATCCTTGGTGCGCGCTGGCTGGGAAAGACAGCGTGGCAGGCCTACTACGGCCCGCTGTCTGTCCGCGTGGCGTCTATGCGTCCCGGTGCCGATGCCGAGATGGCACAGGTGCTGGACGAGACGCTGGCCGAAATTGACCTGTGGCGCAACCATGGCGATGACTACGGCTATTACCTGACCGTGGTGCAACCGGCATGACCGTGGCCGCCTGCGCCGCTTTGGTGGAACGGGGCGATCCCGACCGCTTTCTGGCCACGCTTGCGGCACCCGTTGCGGCGCGCGAAAAGCTGTTCCCGCTTTATGCTTTCAACCTTGAGGTCGCCCGCGCGCCGTGGGTCACCGCCGAGCCGATGATCGCCGAGATGCGGCTGCAATGGTGGCGCGATGTGGTGGCCCAACCCACCCCCCCCCGCGCGCATGAGGTGGCAGGCCCGCTGCAAGCGCTGATCGAAACTGCCGGGCTGCCGGTGCACCTGCTTGACCGGCTGATCGAGGCGCGCCGCTGGGATATCTACCGCGATCCCTTTGCCGATGACGCGGCGCTGGATGGCTATATTGACGACACCGCCGGCGGGCTGATGTGGCTGGCGGCCTTGGCGCTGCGGGCACCGCCAGAGGCAGAACCCGGCGTGCGCGCCTATGGCTTTGCCGCGGGTCTGGCCGCCTATTTGCGCGCGGTGCCAGAGTTGGCGGCACGAGGCCGCATCCCGCTGCTGGATGGCCGCCCCGAGGCGGTGTCAAAGCTTGCCCTGCGCGGGCTGATCCGGTTGAATGCAGCGCGTCGGGCGGGCACGGCCATACCGCGCCTTGTGCGCCCGGCGCTGTTGCCCGGCTGGCAGGCCGAAGCGCTGCTGCGTCAGGCCGCGCGCGATCCGGTTGCGGTGGCCGAAGGACGTTTGCAAGTGTCCGAGTTTACAAGGCGCGGCAGGCTGCTGTGGCAAGCCACCACAGGCCTGTTCTGACAGCATACGGGCTTGCTTCTTGCCCAAATACTCCCGCCGGAGGCACCCGCCGCCGCCGGCGAAAGCGTCAGCCGCGCATCTCGCGCGGTTGCGTCCACAGCCAGATCAGCGCGCCACCTGCCAGCACCAGAAACGGCAGCATCGCCATGTTCACCATCTGCCAGCCTGCCTGAACCGACCCGCCCGAGCAGTTCATCAACCCGCCCGACGAAAAGCTGGCCAGCGACACACCGCCAAAGATGATCAGGTCGTTCAAGCCTTGCAGGCGGCCGCGTTCTTCGGGGCGTTGGGCGTTGGTCAAGAGGGCAGTCGCACCGATGAAGCCAAAGTTCCAGCCAATGCCCAGCAAGATCAGCGCGATGAAGAAGTTCTCAAGCTCGACCCCCGCCATCGCCACAGCGCCCGAACCGGCAAGGATGATCAGCCCCAGCGCGATCACCCGTTCCACCCCGAAGCGGGCGATGATGTGGCCGGTGATGAAGCTGGGCGCATACATCGCCAGCACATGCGCCGTCACCACATCGGCGGCAATGCCGGTTTCAAACCCGCAACCGACCACGGCCAAGGGCGATGAGGTCATCACAAGGTTCATCAGCGCATAGGACACCGTGGCGCAGATCATGGCGACGGCAATCACCGGGGTCTTGATCAGCTCCATCCGGCTGCGGCCTTGTGGCGCCCCGATCGACGGCGCGCGGGGTTTGGGGATGTTCAGGCCCGCGAACAGGAACACGCCCACCAGGTTCAGCCCGATCACGGCAAGGTAGGTGCCAAGGAACGGCACAACCATGCTCTCGGCAGTGACCTTGACCAGTTGCGGGCCCAGCACGGCCGACAAAAGGCCCCCCGCCATGACCCAGGAAATCGCCTTGGGCCGGAACGCATCCGACGCGGTATCGGCGGCGGCAAAGCGGTAAAAGCCCTGCGCGCTCATGTAGATGCCGGTCAGCAATGCGCCGATGCAGAACAGCACGAAGCTTGAGGTCAGCAGACCATAAGCCCCGATTGCTGCCCCCAAGGCCCCCCCGGCGGCCCCGACGACAAAGCCCGCGCGGCGGCCATGGCGCTGCATGAAGGCCGACAGCGGCGTGGCGGCCAGCATTGATCCGATCACCGAAAAGCTGATCGGCAGCGTCGCCCAGCAGGCATTGGGGGCAAGGTTCTGCCCGGCCAACCCGGCGATGGTGAAGATCATCGGCATCTGCGCGCCAAGGATCGCCTGGGCTGCGACCAGCACCAGCACATTGCGCTTGGCCAGCGCGTCCCGGGCGGTGGTGTCGGGAAGGGCAGGGTTATGGGTCATGGCGCCAAGGGGTAGGGGGTTTTCGCTGTGCCTTCAATATGCATTTTTGCGCAGGTTCCGGCTTGCCTGTGTGCAGGCGGCCGGGCAAGGCTGGGGTCATGGTGGGACGGATCATTCAGACGGAAAGCTGCCTTGCCGAAGGGGCGGCGTGGCTGGCCGCATGCGAGCCGCGCTTTGCCCATGCGCTGGCGCTGACCGGGCCGTTGCCGCTACGCCGCCGGGCGGACGGGTTTCAGGCGCTACTGTCGTCGATTGTCAGCCAGCAGGTCTCGGTCGCCTCGGCCAATGCGATCTGTGCGCGGTTGCTGGCGGCAGGGATGACCGACGAGCAGGCGATGGCGCAGGCCAGCGATGACGCTTTGCGCGGGCTTGGCCTGTCGCGGCAAAAGGCGCGCTATGGCCGTGCCCTGGCGGCGGCGCGCCTCGACTATGCGGCTTTGCGCGGGCTGCCCGATGAGGCGGTGATCGCCGAGTTGGTGGCGGTGCCGGGCATCGGCCGCTGGACGGCCGAGATTTACGCGATGTTCGCGCTTGGCCGCGCCGATGTCTTTGCGCCGGCAGACCTTGCCCTGCAAGAGGCGGCACGGCTCTTGTTCGGGCTGGAGGCGCGGCCCGGCGAGCGGGCGTTGCGGACGATGGCCGAGGCGTGGACGCCATGGCGCGCGGTTGCCGCGCGCGCGCTTTGGGCCTATTACCACGTCGCAAAGCAGCACGAAGGGATACGGTGATGCGGCAGTTGCAATCGGCACGGCGGGGCGTGGCCAAGGGCCGGGCCCGCAGCGTGGTGGTGTTCGTGCATGGCTATGGTGCCGATGGCGCCGACCTGCTGGGTCTGGCCGATCCGCTGGCGCCGCACCTGCCCGCAACGGCGTTCTATGCCCCGGACGCGCCGGAACCCTGTGCGGGCAACCCGTTCGGCCGGCAGTGGTTTTCGATCCCTTGGCTGGATGGATCAACCGAGGCCGACAGCATCGCCGGATTGCGGCGCGCGGCCGAAGACCTGAACGGCTTTCTGGACCGGCTGATGGCCGAAGAAGGCGTCGGGCCAGAGGCACTGGCGCTGGTCGGGTTTTCGCAAGGCGCGATGATCAGCCTGCATGTCGCCCCGCGCCGGGCGGTGCCGGTGGCCGGGGTGGTGGCGATCTCGGGGCGCTTGCTGCTGCCCGACCTGTTGGCCGCAGATGCGCGGGTCAAGCCGCCGGTGCTGCTGATCCATGGCGACGCCGATCCGGTGGTGCCGTTTGCCGACATGGGGCTGGCAGGCGACGCCCTGACCGGGGCGGGGTTCGAGGTGTTTGGCCATGTCATGCGGGGCACCGGCCATGGCATCGCGCCCGATGGTCTGGGCGTGGCGCTGCAATTTCTGTCCGAGCGGTTGCCGAGGTGATCTGGCGGCGCGGTCTTCGGGATCAAGAGGGGGGCTGTCTGCCCCCCGCAGCCTGCGGCTGCGCCCCCCGAGGATATTTGTCGAAAGAGAAAGCGGCTTAGGCCGAAGTTTGCCGTCAGACGGACTGGGCCGCAAGATAGGCGGCGCAGCCGGTGAGGGCGGCGAAATCATCTTCGATCACGGTCACCGAAAACTCTGTTTCCAGCAGATCGACGCGGCGGGGTTGGCGGAATGCCAAGGCCAGACCGAGGTCCGCGAAATGCGGGGTCATGGCGCGGGCCATGCCGCCGATCAGATAGATGCCGCCGTAGGGCAGGTGGATCAGCGCCAGATCGGCCAGCATCTGCGCCAGGATGCGGGTGTAGATCTGCGCGGCATGGCGTGCCGTGGCATCGCCGGCGTCAAGCGCGGCAAAGACCTGCGCCGAGGTTGCGCTGCTGTCCGCATCGGCGGCGGCGAAGGCAAACAGGTTGGCAAGGCCACGGCCAGAGAGCACCTCTTCGACGCCGCAATGCGCCACCTCGCCGCTGCGGGCAAGCCTTGCCTCGACAAAGCGCATCAGGGCAAGGTCTTCGTCATTGCGCACCGGCATGGTGACATGGCCGCATTCCGAGGGCGGGACGAGGCGCGCGGCCCCTGTGCCGTGGACGGGGGCGGCGTTGACGCCGGTGCCAATCCCGACCACCAGCATTGCACCGGGGGCCTTGGGGCCGTCGATCACCGGGCGCAGGTTGGCGGCTGCGATATGGCCCAGCGCATGGCCCTGGGCTTGCAGATCGTTCAAAATGGCAATGCGGCTGGCCCGGGTGGCGCTGTGCAGCTTGGCCGCATCCATCACCCAGTCAAGATTGGTCATCGTCGCCACGCCATTCTGCACGGGGCCCGCGGCGGCGACACAGACGCCCGTAACGGTCTGGCCCGAGGTTTTCAGGTAATCGGCAAGGATATCGGCGATGTCCTGACCGCGCGATTGATAGTCGGCGTTGGCATAGCGCGCGATGCTGCCGGGCCGCACGCGGGCACCGTCGGCCAGCGCCACCCGGGTGTTGGTGCCGCCGATATCGGCCAGGATCGACAGGGTCATGGAAGGCGTCCTTGGTCATTGCGCGCAAGGGCGCGGGCCAAGGCGTGATACGAGGCTTTCGGGGTGCGTTGCAAGCTGTCGAAATCGACATGCACCAGACCAAAGCGTTTGGCATAGCCTTCGGCCCATTCGTAATTGTCCAAGAGCGACCAGTAGAAAAAGCCTTTCACATTGGCCCCGTCTGCGATGGCGCGTCGGGTGGCCGCAAGGTGGGAAAACATGAAATCGCTTCGAATACCGTCATTTACGGCATTATCTTCAACCACATCGGCATTGGCCATGCCGTTTTCGGTGACGTAGATCGGGGTGTTGCCGATGTGATCGCGCGCCAGCCGGGTCAGGAAATGGTGCAGCCCGTCGGGGTAGATTTCCCATCCCATCTGGGTTTTCGGCAGGGGGCCGGGCACGTCGCGCAAATGCGGCCAGGCGGCGGCAGGGTCATCGGCGTGCAGGTGGCGGGTGTAGTAATTGACGCCCAACCAGTCGATGGGTTGCCCGATCAGCGCCATGTCGTCTTGCCAGCGATCAGGCATGTGGGGGCCAAGACCTTCGAGCACGATCTGGGGATAGGCAGCCTGCGTGATGGCCTCAACGAACCAGCGGTTGAAGATGCCATCCCAACGGGCTGCGGCCAACTGGTCTGCGGCGCTGTCAGAGGCGGGTTGGGCATAGTCGAAGTTCAGCACGATACCAAGGTTGGGCTGGCCCATGCCGCGCAACCGCTCTACCGCCATGCCATGCGCCAGCAGGATGTGGTGCATGGCGCGGGCGGTGGCGCGGATGTCGCGCAGGCCCGGCGCGTGGACGCCCGCGAAATGCGACAGCCAGGCCACGCACCACGGTTCGTTTATGGTGGCGATGCTGGCCACGCGGTCGCCGATGCGGCGGGTGATGGTTTCGGTGAAATCGGCAAAGCGGGCGGCGGTGTCACGGTTGGCCCAGCCGCCGGTGTCGGCCAGCGCCGAGGGCAGTTCCCAGTGATACAGCGTTTGAAACGGTTGCAGCCCGCGGGCGCAGATGCCATCGACCAGACGGTCATAGAAATCCATCCCTTGCGCGTTCACCGTCACGCCGTCGGGCATCACCCGTGCCCAAGAGGTGGAAAACCGGTAGGCATCCATATTGGCGGCGGTCAGCAGATCCAGATCCGCCTCCCAGCGGTGGTAATGGTCGCAGGCGCGCGTGCCATCCTGGGACCGCACCACGTTGCCGGGGGTGGCGGCGAATGTATCCCAATGGCAGGGGCCGCAACCGCCAAAGCCCGATCCTTCGATCTGATAGGCAGCGGTGGCGGCACCGAACAGGAAACCGGGCGGAAAATCAAACCGCGACAGGGGAGGCGTGCTGGGCGGGGGCGTGCTGGGCGGGGGCGTGCTGGGCGGGGGCGTGCTGGGCATGGGGGTCAGACCTTCGGGGCGGGGCCGGTGGATTGGCCGATGATCAGTTCCGCCTCCAGCAGGCGGTGCTGTGGCGCGGAACCGGGGTGGGCAATGATGTCAAGCAGCATTTCCGCTGTCAGACGCCCGGCGCTGCGCACCGACGACCTTGTGGCGGTAAAGATCGGCACGTCCTCGCCATTCTTCATGTAGGACAACTCGTCGTCATGGATGATCACGCTGATGTCGCGGCCCATGTGCAGGCCGACCTCTTCCAGCGCCCGGCGCACCCCCATGCCCGAAATCATCGAGGCCACCAGAAACGCCGATGGCCGCTGCGGCAGGGCCAGCATGGCGCGGGCGGCGCGGTGGCCGGCGATCTCGGTCATCTCGTCCGAGGCCATCAACCCTGGGTCGGGCGCAATACCCCGCGCCACCAGCGCATCGACATAGCCGGTGCGGCGGCGGATGGCGAAATCCATGAACTCCAGCCCGTTGACCAGCCCGATGCGGCTGTGGCCCAGATCCAGCAAGAACTCGGTCGCGCGCTGAAACGCCCTTCGGTTGTTCACGTCAAGCCAACTGTAGGGCAGCGCGGCCCCGGTGGCGCGGCCATGCACCACGAACGGCAGGCCGATATCATGCAACAGCGCAATGCGCGGGTCGTTCATCCGCGGCGCGTGGACGATGACGCCATCGACGTTGCCCTTGGATTTCAGGCCGCGATAGGTGGCCTCTTCCTGGTCATCGGGCACCACCGACAACACCATGTCATAGCCGTTGCGGCTGTAGGTCTCTCCGGCACCGGCGATGAAATCGGCAAACACCGGATTGACGATCTCATGCCGGGTGGCGATCGGGATGACATGCCCCACCGCCATGGCGCGCCCGGTGGCAAGCCGGATGGCGCGGGTGTTGGGGTGGTAATTGTGGCGCTTGGCGGCGGCCATCACGCGTTCGCGGGTGGCCTCGTTCACCTCGGGGTAACCGTTCAGCGCGCGGCTGACGGTGGTGGGTGACAGCCCGAGTCTTGAGGCCAGTTCCTTGAGGTTCATGCCACGCAAAACGCCCAAAACGGTTTCAATTCCGCCGGACCTTAGCCAGCCCGTCAGATCAGGTCAAAGACAAACGCGGCGTTGCCCTTTCACCGCTGCCGGTTTCTGCGGCTGCAAACACCGCATGATGCCGCAGGCGCAGGCAGTCTGGATTGACTTGAAACGGCAGTTCGGCAATGGTTCGGCATCCAAAGCGGTTTGATTGCGATTCTGATCTTGCGCGACAACGTCATTGGCACAGCGCCCCGCAAGATGGGCGGGGGTATCCGGGAGGAAGACAGATGAAATCCAGACTTTACGTCAGCGCCGCGGCGCTGGCCCTGATGGCGGGTGGTGCCTTTGCGCAAGACCTGAAATTCCCCGTGGGCGAGGGGGCGTTCAACTGGGCGTCGATGGAGGAGTTCAAGGCCGCGCATGGCGATCTGGCCGGGCAAGAGCTGACCATCGCCGGGCCTTGGCTTGGCCCCGATCAGGAACTGCTGGAATCGATGTTGGCCTATTTCGAATTGGCCACTGGCATTGACGCAAAATACGTCGGCTCTGATGCCTTTGAAATTCAGGTGCGCATCGACGCCGAATCCGGCTCTGCCGCCAACGTCTCGGCCTTTCCGCAACCGGGCCTTGCGGCCGATCTGGCCAAGTTGGGCCAGCTTGCCCCGCTGACCGAGGCCGATGCCACATGGTTGCAGGAAAACTATGCGGCCGGTCAGTCCTGGGTGGACCTTTCCACCTTTGTAGGCCCCGATGGCAACCCGGCGCTGTTTGGCTTTTTCTACAAGATCGACGTGAAATCGCTGGTCTGGTATTCGCCCGAGAACTTTGAGGACGCAGGCTACGCCGTCCCCGAAACGATGGAAGACCTGAAGGCGCTGACCGAACAGATGGCCGCCGATGGCGTGACGCCGTGGTGCATCGGGTTGGGGTCGGGGGCGGCAACCGGCTGGCCTGCGACCGACTGGGTCGAAGACATGATGCTGCGCGTCAACACCCCGGCCGATTATGATGCCTGGGTCAGCAATGGCCTGAAATTCAACGATCCCAAAGTCGTGGCCGCGATCGAAGAATTCGGTTGGTTCGTGCAAGACGCCTATGTGGCCGGTGGCAAGGGCGCGGTTGCCACCACCGATTTCCGTGACAGCCCCAAGGGCCTGTTCTCATCGCCACCGCAATGCATGATGCACCGGCAGGCGTCGTTCATCCCGGCCTTCTTCCCCGAAGGCACGGCCATGGGCGTGGATGCCGATTTCTTCTATTTCCCGTCCTATGCGGGCAAGGATCTGGGCAAGCCGGTTCTGGGCGCGGGCACGGTTTTTGCCATCACCAAGGACAGCCCGACCGCGCGCGCCTTCATCGACTGGTTGAAGGTGCCGTTGGCGCATGAAATCTGGATGGCGCAAAAGGGCTTTCTGACCCCGCACAAGGGCGTGAACGTCGAGCTTTACGGCGACGCCACCCTGAAAAAGATGGGCGGCATCCTTTTGGGCGCCGACACCTTCCGCTTTGATGGGTCTGACCTGATGCCGGGGGCCATTGGTGCCGGCGCGTTCTGGACCGGCATGGTCGATTACACCGGCGGCAAACCGGCCCAGGATGTGGCCGATGCGATCCAGACCACCTGGGACGCCATGCAGTAAGCAAACGCCCCCGGATGCAGACATCTGCATCCGGGGGTTTTCTTTTCTGCGCAGTCGGTCACAGTGCAGAGCATAAGGTCGGATCAAACCGACCACCAAAAAAGGGAACCCTCGGGGGGAGGATCGCGCGCCATGAACCCGGCATTGCAGGGCTTGATCACCATCATCATCGGCGTTGGCGGCTGCGTCGGCTATTTCTACGCGTCCAACCTGTTTCTGGACAAGGTTCTGTTTCCGGCCCGAGGCATAGAGAAAGGCAAGGCTGATCGTTCGCGCTTAGTGGGAATGCTTTTTTTCTTTTTGCTCCCAGCGTTGGCTATCGTGCTGCTTTACGGGAGGCCGTTTCCGCTGGTTGTGTTGCAAGAGGCAGGTAATCTTTTTCGACTAGTCCTATCTGTGGCGTTAGTCTGGCTGCTGTATGTTGCGGTCAACTTTTTGCTCCCACCGGGTGAGCGAACCGCAGGGGATAACATTACCCGCGCCAACATGATCCGGCCCTGGCTGTTTCTGGCGCCCGCGCTGCTGGCGCTGACGGTTTACCTGGCCTATCCGGTGATCGAGACCTTGCGCCTGTCGCTGACCCAGCGGCTGCCCGGCGGCGGTTATGCCTATGTCGGCCTGCAAAACTATGAAAAGATGTTTGCCGAGCCGAAGTTCTGGGAGGCGTTGCAAAACAACCTTCTGTGGCTGATCGTGGTGCCGGCGCTGTCGACTGTGTTCGGCCTGCTGGCGGCGCAGCTTTCCGACCGCATCCGCTGGGGCAATCTGGCAAAATCGCTGATCTTCATGCCGATGGCGATTTCCTTTGTCGGCGCTGCGGTGATCTGGAAACTGGTCTATGACACGCGCCCCGTCGATCAGGAACAGATCGGCGTGTTGAACGCGCTCTATCTCTTCTTTGGCGGCACCGAGCCGCAGACATGGCTGACCATCCCGTTCTGGAACAGCTTTTTCCTGATGATCGTGCTGGTCTGGATCCAGACCGGCTTTGCAATGGTGATCTTGTCGGCGGCGCTGCGCGGGGTGCCTGAAGACACCATTGAGGCGGCGATTGTCGATGGTGCCAACCCGTTCCAGATATTCTTCAAGATCAAGGTGCCGCAGATCATGGGCACCATCGTGGTGGTCTGGACCACGATCACCATTGTCGTGCTCAAGGTGTTCGACATCGTCTTTGCCATGACCAACGGCCAGTGGGAAACCCAGGTGCTGGCCAATTACATGTATGACAAGCTGTTTCGCGCCAATGACTGGGGCATCGGGTCGGCCAGTGCGATGATCATCATGCTGTTGGTGACGCCGATCCTGATCTGGAACGTCTACAACGCCCGCAAGGAGATGCGCTGATGGCCCGCGACGCAACAGGAGCCGTGCATGGATAATATCGTTGGCAAGAAGCCTGCGCTGACCTGGGCGGTCAATATCTCGATGGCGGTGCTGGTCGCGCTGTGGCTGTTCCCGACCTTGGGCCTTCTGGTGTCGTCGTTCCGCACCGCCGACCAGATCGCCAGTTCCGGCTGGTGGTCCTCGCTGGGCACCCAGGAACGGCAGGTTCCCGCCATAAGGGTTGAGGGGACGGAGGTCGAGGTTGACGGGCGTTTCGTCATCGAAGGCCGGCTGTTTGACACGACCGATGCCCGCGTCAGCGCCTGGGGCACCTCCTCGCGCCAGCCCGAGGCCTATGCGCCGGGGCAGGTGGTCGATCTGGACGGCGGCGCCACGCTGACGGTGATCGAAGACGGCACCTATGTGCTGTCCAGCCCGGTCACGACCGAAGGCACCCGGCTGCCGCGCATCTTCAGCACCGCCGCCACCCCGCCCGAGTTCACCACCGAAAATTACCGCGCCATCCTGTTCGATCCGAAGAATACCGACGGCATGGCGAAGGCGTTCTTCAACACGCTGACGGTCACGATCCCGGCCACCATCATCCCGATCCTTGTCGCAGCTTTTGCGGCTTATGCCTTGGCGTGGATGGATTTTCCGGGCCGCGCCTTGTTGATTGCCGCCATCGTCGGCCTGCTGGTGGTGCCGCTGCAACTGGCGCTGATCCCACTGTTGAAACTGCACAACGACATTGGCATCGGCAAGGGCTATCTGGGCACCTGGCTCGCGCACACCGGCTTTGGCCTGCCTTTGGCGATATACCTGTTGCGCAACTATATGGTCGGCCTGCCGCGCGACATCATCGAATGTGCCAAGGTCGATGGCGCGTCGGATTTCCAGATTTTCACCAGGATCATCCTGCCGCTTTCGTTTCCGGCGCTTGCCTCCTTCGCCATCTTCCAGTTTCTCTGGACATGGAATGATCTGCTGGTGGCGCTGGTGTTCCTGATCGACTCGACGGGAGAGACGACGGTGATGACCAAGCAGATCGTCGAGTTGCTAGGCACCCGGGGCGGCAACTGGGAGGTGTTGGCCACGGCCGCCTTCATCAGCATCGCGGTGCCGCTGATGGTGTTCTTTGCCATGCAGAAATATCTGGTGCGCGGCCTGCTGGCCGGCTCGGTCAAGTAAGGCGGTAGGGCAAATGCAAGAAGTGATCGGCACGGATGCAGACTGGTGGCGCGGGGCGGTGATCTATCAGATCTATCCGCGCAGCTATCAAGACAGCACCGGCGACGGGGTGGGCGATCTGCGCGGCATTACCGTGCGATTGGACCATATCGCCAGCCTAGGCGCCGATGCGATCTGGATAAGCCCGTTCTTCACCAGCCCGATGAAGGATTTCGGCTATGACGTCAGCGATTATTGCGACGTTGACCCGATGTTCGGCACATTGTCAGACTTTGACGCGCTGGTGGCGCGGGCGCAGGCGCTTGGGCTGCGGGTCATGATTGATCTGGTGCTGTCCCATACCAGCGACGCGCATCCGTGGTTCGTGCAGTCGCGCCGTGATCGCAGCAACGACAAGGCCGACTGGTATGTCTGGGCAGACCCCAAGCCCGATGGCACGCCGCCGAACAACTGGCTGTCGATCTTTGGCGGCAGCGCGTGGCAATGGGATACCCGGCGCGAGCAATACTATCTGCACAACTTCCTGACCAGCCAGCCCGACCTGAACCTGCATTGCGACGCGGTGCAGGATGCGCTGCTGGACGTGGCCCGGTTCTGGCTGGCGCGCGGGGTCAACGGCTTTCGGCTGGACACCATCAATTTCTACTTTGCCGACAAGTATTTGCGCGACAATCCTGCGCTGCCGAAAGACCTGCGCAACAACACGATCGCGCCATCGGTGAACCCCTATAACCATCAGCTGCACCTGTTTGACAAGAACCAACCGGAAAACCATGAATTCCTGCGCAAATTCCGTGCCGTGCTGGACCCGTTCAATGCGGCGGCGGTGGGCGAGGTGGGCGATGCGCAGCGCGGGCTTGAGATCATGGCCGAGTACACCTCGGGCGGCGACAAGGTGCAGATGTGCTATCCGTTCGAGATGCTGCAACCGGCGCGGCTGACGGCGGGCTTGCTGCAAGACACCTTTGCCCGGATGAATGCGGTCGCCCCCGATGCGTGGCCGTGCTGGGCCTATTCCAACCACGACACGGTGCGCCACATCACCCGCTGGGGCCTGACCGAAGCGGCGGCAAAGACTTACACGGTTCTGTTGATGTGCCTGCGCGGGTCTTTGTGCCTGTATCAGGGCGAAGAACTGGGCCTGCCCGAGGCGGATATCGCCTTTGAAGATCTGGCTGACCCCTATGGCATCGCCTTCTGGCCCGAGTTCAAGGGCCGCGATGGCTGTCGCACACCGATGGTCTGGCAGTCAGACAATGCCAATGGCGGTTTCAGTGCGGCAAAGCCATGGTTGCCGGTGACGGCGGCGCATCTGGGCCGGTCGGTCGCGGCGCAAGAGGCAGACCCCACCTCGATGCTGACCCACTATCGCCGCGCCTTGGCGTTTCGCCGCGAAAACCCGGTGTTGCAGGGGGGCGATCTGGTCGATCTGGTGGCGACGGGCGATCTGGCGCGGTTCCGCCGCACCCAAGACGCCGAGATGGGCGATGCCGAGATTTTCTGCGCCTTCAACCTTGGCGAAGGCCCGGCACACACCCAACTGCCCGAAGGGAGTTGGGTGGCAATCGGAGGAGACCTTGGTGCCACGGCGGCCATGGGCGGCGAGGTGACACTCGGCGCCTGGGGCTTTTGTCTGATGCGCAAGGCGTAAGGGAAGGGGTGGCCATGGCCGATTTGCAACTGATCAATGTGGAAAAGGCCTATGGCGAGGTGAAGGTTCTGGCGAACATCAACCTTGACATCAAGAAGGGCGAGTTGATCGTTTTTGTCGGCCCATCCGGCTGTGGAAAATCCACGCTGCTGCGGATGATCGCCGGTCTGGAAAAGATCACCGCCGGTGACTTTCTGATTGATGGCGAGCGGATGAACGACGTGCCACCGGCACAGCGCGGCATTGCGATGGTGTTCCAGTCCTATGCGCTTTACCCGCACATGACGGTGCGCGACAACATGAGCTTTGCGCTGAAAATCGCCAAGAAATCCCCGGCCGAGATTGAGGCCGCCGTCGCCAAGGCCGCGCGCATCCTGCAACTCGAGCCATATCTGGACCGTCTGCCCAAGGCGCTGTCGGGCGGGCAGCGGCAGCGGGTGGCGATCGGGCGCAGCATTGTGCGCGACCCCAAGGTGTATCTGTTTGACGAGCCGCTGTCGAACCTGGATGCCGCGCTGCGGGTGGCCACGCGGATCGAGATTGCGCAACTGAAAGAATCGATGCCCCATTCGACGATGATCTATGTCACCCATGATCAGGTCGAGGCGATGACGCTGGCGACGCGGATCGTGGTGCTGGCGGGCGGTGGCATCAGCCAGGTCGGCGCGCCGCTTGAGTTGTATGAACGGCCGCAGAACGAATTTGTGGCGCAATTCATCGGCAGTCCGGCGATGAACCTGATGGCGGGTGAAGTGGTGGAAACCGGCCCGCAGACCCGCGTCATGCTGGCCAATGGCGGGGTGGCGGTGTCATCGGTGCCGACGATTCAGTCGGACCGGGGGCGGCGCGTCAACATCGGGGTGCGGCCCGAAGACCTGCTGGCCACCACGGGTGCCGCAATCTTTACCGGCGAGGTCGAGTTTACCGAGGCGCTTGGCGAGGTGACGCTGCTTTACTGCAAGCGCCAGGGCAAGGATGCGCAGGTGGTGGCAAAACTGCCCGGTATCCACAACGAATTGCGCCGCAAGACCGTGTCGCTGGGGGCCGATCCGGCCAAGGTGCATCTTTTTGCGGACGGGCAAAGCCTGCTTTACCGCTAAACCAGCGCCAGCACGGCCAGAAATACCGCCCCAAGCGCGCAGGCAACAAGGGTCGGCACCCACAGCGTCAGGCGTGGGGCAGGGGCAAGCTGGCGGGTCAGTTTCGGGTGTCGCATCGTCCGCATTAAACTACGCTTAAGTTTCTTCTGCGTTAACGGATGCATGAGATGGCATTGGTCTGATTTCGCGGATGCCCCGGGGGCTGCGTTCCAGCAGTCGCAGGCTTACGCGCATGCGGCGCGGGCCTGTGGCGCGCGGGTCGAGGCGGCGGTGTTGCGCGAGGGCGATCAGGACGGGGATCAGGACGGGGATCAGGTCCTGGCCACGGCGCAGATGCTGCGGCGGCGCGGGCTTTCGGTCTTGTTGCGCGGCCCGGTCTGGAATGTGGATCTGGGCTTGGCGGACAAGCGGCGGGCGTTGCGGCGGCTGGCCCGGCAGGGGGCTGCGCTGATCGCCACGCCGGAAGACGCGTTGCGGGGGCCCGGCATCGTGCCGCTGCTGACGCCGCGCCATGTCGCGCTATGGGATTTGCGGCCTGACCCTGACGATCTGCGCCGCGGCATGGCGGGCAAGTGGCGCAACGCGCTGACAGCGGCAGAAGGGCGCGGGGTTCGGGCACAGGCCGCCCCGGTCAAGGTATTGCCCGGCCTGATTGCGGCCGAGGCGGCGCAGCGAAAGGCGCGCGGCTATCGCGCCTTGCCGGGGGCCTTTAGCCTTGCCTTGCCGGCCGAAAGCATGCGCCTGTGGCAGTGGTGCCGCAGCGGGCAGGTGCGGGCCAGCATGGCTTTCGTCCGCCATGGCGACGGGGCGACCTATCATCTGGGCCATGCCGACGAATTGGCCCGCAGCGCCGGGGCGCATCGGGTGCTGCTGTGGCAGGCGGCGCTGGCGCTGCGGGCCGAAGGGGTGCGGACGCTGGATCTGGGCGATATCAACACCGAAGACGCCATCGGCCTTGCGCGGTTCAAGCTGGGCACCGGGGCGGATTTGCGGGCCTTGGGGCCGACCTGCCTGGTATTGCCCTGCTAGGCTGCCCCTTGCATCCGCAAGGTGAATGGGGTTTGTCAGGGGGCAAGTCCAAAGGAATGCCCGCATGGCCCAAGAGCCCCGCCGTTTTCGCCCCAAAGCCTTTCCCCCGCCCCAGTTTCCGCCGCGAAAGCTGCCCTTGTTCGCGCGGATGCCGCCGGCGGTGTTTCCGGCGGTGCTGGGGCTGATCGGGCTGGCGCTGGCGTTGAAGCGGGCCTCGATCGTGGCGCAGGTGCCCGAAGGTCTGGCCGATCTGGCCTTGGGGCTGGTGGCGGGTCTGTGGCTGTTCTGCGCGGTGGCTTACGGCATCAAACTGGCGCGCCGCCCGGCGGTCGTGCTGGAGGATCTGCGCATCCTGCCCGGCCGCGCCGGTCTGGCGGCGGCCACCATGGGGGCGCTTGGCGTTGCCGCGATTCTGGTGTTTTTCCTGCCGGTGGCGGCGACGGCGGCGCTGGTCATCGGCCTTGCGCTGCAAGCGGGGCTGGCGGTCCTGACGATCCGCAGCCTGCTGGCCGCCCCGGTTGAGGCGCGCGAGGTGACACCGGTCTGGCACCTGTCGTTTGTCGGCTTTATCGTCGGCGCGCTTGCCGCCGTGCCTTTGGGCTGGACCTTGCTTGCGCAGGCGCTGCTGTGGGGCACGCTGCCTGTTGCAGTGGCGATCTGCGGCATCAGCCTGTGGCAGTTGGTGCGCCGCATTCCCCCCGCGCCGCTGCGCCCGCTGCTGGCCATTCATCTGGCCCCGGCCAGCCTGTTTGCCACGGTGGCGGCTTTGCTGGGCCTGACACTTCTGGCGCAGGTCATGCTGGCGGTTGGCGCGATGATCTTGATCGCGCTGGTGGTGTCTGGCCGCTGGATCACCGCGTCGGGTTTTTCGGCACTGTGGGGGGCGTTCAGCTTTCCGCTGGCCGCCTACGCCTCGGCGTTGATGGCCAATGGTCTGGTGATGGGTGGGGTGCTGCTGACGGTTCTGGCGCTTGGGGTGATCCCGGCGATTGCCTGGCAGGTGATCACGGGTTGGCCCAAGGGCACGCTGGCCGCCAAGACCAACGCCGCCACCGCCTGAATTACCGTGGCAGCAGATTACTGTGGCACCAGCGTCGTGCTGCCAACGGCGGCGGCGCGCGCAAGGTCGGGGTCAAGGCTCATCGGCACATAATCGCCACGCCGCCAGCGTTCGCCCAGATCATCGTAGTGGCGTGACAGCGGATGGCCCGATTGCCCGGTAGAGATGACAAATACCGACGAATCCGGGTCGGCAAAGTCATAAACCCCGCGATAGCCCGCGCCATGCACGTTCAGATAGGGGTTTGGCCCGTCGCCCTTGGTGCGACCGCGCATCAAGGTGTGGTCGCCGCCACTGGTGCTTTGGCGGATGTTGACGAACCATTTCAGGAACGGCACCTCGCCCAGAACAGGGTGGTCATGCGTGGCCTCATGCGCCTGACCCCAGCGCCAGCTTTCGGGGTTCGGGCCATAGGTCGCGGTCAACCCGATCAGCGCCTCATCCAGCGCGATGCGGGCAATGTCGGGGCAGCTTTCCACCGCCGCCGACTGGATCACGTCACACCACACCGCCGCACCGCCGGTGTTGCGGAAAACCCGGTCCAGAAACACCGGATCGGGGTGGGTGATTTCATCGGCCAAGGGGCCAAGTTCGTCGCGGATCAGCCGGTCATTCAGCGCCCGCAACCAGGCCATATAGATCAAGGGTTCGGGCAGATGCTCGTTCATTTCGCCGTTCCACTGGGCCAGCAGCGTCAGCGCGCGTTGGCGCAGCCGTTCCGGCGTGCCCTCGGGGGCGGCTTCACCGGTAAACCACAACTCGGCCCCGATCAGTGGCAGAATGGCACGGGCGGCAGAGGACACGGTGTCAAGCTGGGCCTCGATAAAGCTTTCGCGGGTATGCACCTCGCGGGTCTTCATCAGGGTCAGCCAGCGCTGAATTCGCTGGGTATCGCCCCAAAGGAAGGACAGATGGTCGGGGAAGGGCAGAGCGGTGGTCTTGTTGTTGGTGTTGCCCAGGATACCGCTGGTCGGGTTCACCACGCGCGGGTTGCTGTCATAAGGCATCACGCCGTCCCACCGTGCCGCGGCATCATTGCCGGGTGCGGGCATCCGGCCTTGCGTCGGATGGCCCGCGGCACGGCGTGGCACATGGCCGATCACCTGCAACGCAATTCCCGACGGGTCGGCCAGCATCAGGTTCTGTGACGGCGCGATGAACAGCCGCCCCGCCTCGATGGCCTCGTCGATCGAGCCTGCCTGCATCACCCGCAACGCTGCCGTCATCGTGGTATCCGCCCCCGACAGCGCCGTCCACGACAGCGCCGCCACATGGCCGGGCGGGGTGACCGAGGCCAGATCATAATGCGACCCCGGCAGCACCGGCCCCGCCTTTGACCAGCGCAGGGTGATGGTGACCGGCGTCTGATCCTTGACCTGAATGATCGACCGGCGGGTGACAAAGCCTTCATACCCGGTGGCGGTTTCGTATTCCTCGGGGTTGGCGGGGTTCAGCTTTTCCATCACCACGTCCTGATCATCGACGTAAGACGAGGTCAGCCCCCAGCCCACCTTCGCCGACCGCCCCGTAAGAATACTGGGCACGCCCGGTATGGTGGCCCCGATCACGCCGCCCGATTGCAGTTCAAGCCGCGCCAGATACCAGGTCGTCGGCGCGGTAAAGCCCAGATGCGGGTCATTGGCCAAAAGCGTGCCGCCCGCCGCCGACCGCCCCGGCACTGCCGCCCAGGCGTTTGATGCGCCCGCAAAGGCCAGCCGCGGAAACGGCGACAAGGGGTCGTTCGTTGCCATCCGCAGCGCGCCGCCTGATGGCACCACCCCCGGCATCAGGCTGGCATAATCGGGCAGGGCGGTGATCGCCTGCCCCGGATCATCGGGCAGGATATCGCGAAGGCGGTCTTCCGACAGCAGCATCGACATGCGCGCACGCAGCACCTCGGCCTCGAGATGGCCAGACAGTTGCAGCGCCATCAGCTTCAGGATGGCAATGGAATCGGCAGGCGACCAGGCCGCGATCTCGTTGGTGAAGAAAAAGAACTCGGGCGCGCCGCGGCCACGTGCGCCTTCGTTGATCTGGCCGATCCAGGCGTTGACCCCGGCGGCATAAGCCTCCAGTGCGGTGCGGGTGGGTGCATCCTGTGCCTCGACCGATTGCAGCGACAGGGTGTAAAGGTCATAGCGGCGCAGCAATTCGTCGATCTTCAGGGTGCGGTTGCCAAACACCTCGGACAGCCTGCCTTGGGCGGTGCGGCGCAGCATGGTCATCTGCCACAGCCGGTCTTGCGCATGGGCAAAGCCAAGCGCGAAAAAGACATCCTGATCCTTGGCACCAAAGATGTGCGGGACATTGTCATTGTTGCGCAAGATCTCGACCGGGGCCGACACGCCGGGCAGCGTGTAGCGGGCGCTGTAATCGGGCACCGACCGCTCCAGAAAATAATAAACGATCAGCAGCGCCAGCAGCCCAAAGGCCACCAGCCCGGCAATCAGCCGCAAAAGCCAACGGAAAACGGTAAGCATGGGGGGGCCTGTTCTTGACGGCAGGGTTGAGGCTGATAGCTAAGGCATCGACAGAAAAAGCGCAACGCATAGGGGAGGCTGTGATGGCAAAGGTGGCATTCTTGGGGCTTGGGGTGATGGGCTTTCCGATGGCGGGCCATCTGGCGGCCAAAGGCCATACGGTAACGGTCTACAACCGCACCGAAGCCAAGGCCCAGGCTTGGGTGGCAAAACACGGGGGGCGGTCCGCCGCAACCCCGCGCGATGCCGCCAGCGGGCAGGATGTGGTCTTTGCCTGTGTCGGCAATGACGACGACCTGCGCGGCATCTGCGCAGGGCCGGACGGCGCCTTTGCCGGAATGGCGCTGGACACGGTGTTTGTCGATCACACCACGGTCTCGGCGCAGGTCACGCGTGAGATGTGGGCCTTGGCCGAAAGCCTTGGCCTTGGCTTTGTCGATGCCCCGGTGTCGGGCGGGCAGGCGGGGGCCGATAACGGCGTGCTGTCGGTGATGTGCGGCGGCTCGCAAGACCACTATGACCGGGTCGAGCCGGTGATCGCCGCCTACGCCAAGATCTGCCGCCGTCTGGGCGACAGTGGCGCCGGGCAGATCGCCAAGATGATGAACCAGATCTGCATTGCCGGTCTGGTGCAAGGTCTGGCCGAGGCCTTGGCCTTTGGTGAAAAGGCCGGTCTTGACGGCGAAAAGGTGGTCGAGGTGATCAGCCAGGGTGCCGCAGGATCGTGGCAGATGGCAAACCGCCACAAGACCATGCTGGAAGACCGCTTCGATTTCGGTTTCGCGGTGGACTGGATGCGCAAGGATCTGGGCATCTGCCTTGCCACCGCCAATGACATCGGCGCCTCGTTGCCGGTCACAGCCCTTGTCGATCAGTTCTACAAGGACATACAGCGCATGGGTGGCGGCCGCAACGACACCTCCAGCCTGATCCGCCGCTTGCGCTGATCTGCACGCAAGCGATTGCTGCTTTGCAAATACTCCCGCCGGAGGCACCGATGCCTGCGGCGGGGAGCGCCTTATGGAATGATGCGGTTGTATTTGACCCCGGCGAGCGAGGCCCCGGCGATCAGCCCTTGCTGGCCGAACACCAGCGCGATCACCGGCTCAATCTCGGTGGTTTCCTTGCCCAGCGACGCGCCCTGCGCCGGTGTGGCATAGCGCACATCGGCCCCGACGGCCCAGCCTTGGCCACGGCGGAACTGGCCAAGGGCGGCCTCGGTCATGAAAAACAGCGCATGGGCATATTGCTGTGCGCCGATCTGAAACCCGAAGGTGGCGCGGGTGGCCGAGTAGTAATCCACCGTCACCCCGCCAACGCGCAAGGCCCCCCGGCCATAGCCGCCGCCATAGATCAGCCCGGCCTCGGTGATCAGCGGCATGTACAGCACCCCCGCTGCGCGGCTGGCCAGATCGCGGGTGCCAGGAAAGCTGTTGAACAGATAGTCCTGTGTCGAGTTGACCCGCGCATCAATCTGGGCGGCACCGGTGCTGCCGATGCCGTTGCCGCAGGCGGCAAGCAGGGTGGTGGCCCCGGTTGCGCCCAGAAAACCACGTCTGGAGATACCACTGTAGAATGTCATGTCGCTTGCCCTTCGCCTCGTGTGACCGCCCGCAGGCGGAAGGGGGCTCTATCGGCCCCGTTAAACCAGATATAGCGGCTTTTTCGCGGCTTGTCATGGCATCTTGGTGGCTGGCGGCGGCGGATTGCCGATAAGACGACGCGGGTTTCAGGCCCGTCCGGCACGGATGGCCCGCGCGGCTGCGGGCGCGAAATAGGTCAGCACCCCGTCGCAACCGACACGGCGAAACGCCATCAGGCTTTCCAGCATCACCCGGTCGCCGTCAACCCAGCCGTTTTGCGCCGCCGCCTTGATCATCGCATATTCGCCCGACACCTGATAGGCATAGGTCGGTGCGCCGAAGGTGGTCTTCACCCGGTGGCAGATGTCCAGATAGGGCATGCCGGGCTTGACCATCACCATGTCGGCGCCTTCGATCAGGTCACGCTCGATCAGGCGGATCGCCTCGTCGCTGTTGGCAGGGTTCATCTGATAGGTCTTCTTGTCGCCCTTCAGCGCCCCCGACGCCCCGACCGCATCGCGGAACGGGCCGTAAAACGCGCTCGCATATTTCGCCGAGTAGGACATGATCGCCACATCATGATGCCGTGCCGCCTCCAACGCCGCGCGCATTGCCCCGATGCGGCCATCCATCATGTCGGACGGCCCCAGGATATCGGCGCCGCACTCGGCCTGCACCAGCGACATCCTGACCAATGCCTCGATGGTTTCATCGTTCAGGATGATGCCATCGCGCACCAGACCGTCGTGGCCGTTGGCATTGTAGGGGTCCAGCGCCACATCGGTCATCACCGCCACCTCGGGCACCGCTGCCTTGATCGCCCGAATGGCACGGTTGGCCAGATTGTCGGGGTTCCAGGCCTCTTCGCAGCTTTCCGTCTTCTTGGACGGATCGGTATAGGGGAACAGGCAGATCGCCGGAATGCCCAGCGATGCCGCTTCTTCGGCAGCCTTCACCACCAGATCAATCGACAACCGTTCCACCCCCGGCATCGAGGCAATCGGTTCACGCAAGGCCACACCATCGCGCACGAACATCGGCCAGATCAGATCGTTCACCGACAGCGTGTGTTCCTGCGCCAGCGCCCGCAGTGCCGCGGTGCGGCGCAGGCGGCGAAAGCGAAGGGTGGGCGTCGGGGCAACGGTTGGGCGCATGGCACGGGCTCTTTTGCTGGCTGGGGCTTGCAGGTTCATGCCTTGCCTGCCATGGAATGGCGCAAGGCTGCAAGCCTGAGGATGCGATTTTGACGAAGGGCATGTCGGGCTTTGGAATGGTATGAACTGATCTTTGTTCTGATCGACATGCGGTCCTTCTCGAACCTGTGGTATTGGATCGCGCTTGCGGTGCTGTGGTCTTCGGCCAGCCACTGGGTGCTGGGGGTGCCGTTCGATCTGATCAATCAGGCCCGCCGCAAGGGCGGTATGGCCGCCGAGGACATGACCGCATTGGCCCGGATCAACGCGCGGCGCATGCTGTATATCTCGCGCAATGGCGGGTTGTGGGTGATCGGTCTGACCTGCTTCATCCTGTCGGCGCTGGCTTTGCTGGCGATTGCCTATGATGTCGAGTTTGCCCAAGCGGTTCTGTTGATGTTTGCGCCGATGGTGCTGGTCATCTATTTGTCGCTGCGCACGTCCCTGCAAGTGGAAACCGAGGCGCTGGAAGGCGCCGATCTGGTGACGGCCCTGATGCGGCAGCGCTTCAAGGTGCAACTGATCGGCATGGTGTCTATTTTTGTCACCGCGATGTTCGGGATGTATCAGAACATCACGTAACGCGCCCTTGACGGGACGCAGGGTCCGCGTAGGTAACGCTGCCATGAACATCGCTTCCCCCCCCGACCGGATCTTGCTTGGCGGCGCCCCCGAAGGCTTTGACGCGCGTCTGCTGGCGCGCGAGTTGGCGCGCGGGGGGCCGGTCATCCATGTCGCGCGCGACGACAAGCGGATGGAGGCGATGCGCGCCGCGCTGTCGGTGATGGCCCCTGCAGCGGTGGTGCTGGATTTCCCGGCCTGGGATTGTCTGCCTTACGACCGCGTCTCGCCCAACCCTGAAATCGCCGCGCGCCGGATGGCGACGCTGGCCGCCTTGGTGGCGGGTGTGCCGGGGCCGTTCGTGCTGCTGACCACGGTCAATGCCGTCACGCAGCGGGTGCCGGCGCGCCAGACGGTCGCAGCCAGCAGCTTTACCGCGCAGGTCGGCCGCCGGGTGGATGAGGCGCAGCTCAAGGGCTTTTTGTCGCGCATGGGGTTTTCGCCGGTCTCGACCGTGGCCGAACCGGGCGATTATGCGCTGCGCGGCGGCATCATCGACATCTTCCCGCCGGGGCACGCCGGGCCGGTGCGGCTGGATTTCTTCGGCGATGTGCTGGATGGCTTGCGCCGCTTTGACCCCGATACCCAACGCACGGTGGAAAAGTTGCAGGCGGTGGACCTGTCGCCGGTATCCGAGGTCATTCTGGATGAGGCGTCGATCACCCGGTTCCGGCAGGCTTACCGGATCGAGTTTGGCGTCAGCGGCTCGGACGACCCGCTGTATGAGGCGGTCAGTGCCGGGCGCAAGCATCAGGGGATGGAACATTGGCTGGGCCTGTTCCACGACCGGCTTGAGACGCTGTTTGACTACCTGCCAACCGCGTCGGTGATGCTGGACGATCAGGTCACGCCGATGCGCCTGTCGCGGTGGGAAGCGATCGACGACGCCTACGACTCGCGGCACGAGGCGATGACGGCAAAGGGGCGGCTGGATACGGTCTACAAACCTGCGGCACCGGGGCTTTTGTATCTGGACGATGCCGTGTGGGAGGCGGCGGTGGCGCAGCACCGCGTGGTGCAACTGTCGCCCTATCCGCAAAGTCCCGGTCCCGGTGTGCTGGATGCGGGCGGGCGGCAAGGGCGCAGTTTCGCGCCGGAACGTCAGGTGGAAACCATCAGCCTTTTCGGGGCCTTTGCCGACCATCTTCGCGCATTGCGTGAAGACCGGCAGGTGGTGATCGCCTCTTGGTCCGACGGCGCGCGCGAACGGCTGGAAGGCTTGTTGCAAGACCACGGCCTGACCGGGCTGAAACACATCCGCGATATCCGCGATGTGCCCGATGGTCGGGGCGGCATCTTCCTGATGGTCTGGGCGCTGGAGGCAGGCTTTGTCGCCCCCGGTCTGGCGGTGGTGTCGGAACAGGACGTGCTGGGCGAGCGCATGGTCGGCAAGCCCAAGCGCAAGCGCAAGGCCGAAAACTTCCTGCGTGAGGTTGACACCCTGACGCCGGGCGATCTGGTGGTGCATGTCGAACATGGCGTTGGCCGCTATCTTGGGTTGGAAACCATCACCGCGCTGGGGGCCCCCCATGCCTGCGTGGCTCTGGAATATGCCGACAGTGCAAAGCTGTACCTGCCGGTGGAAAACATCGAACTGCTGTCGCGCTATGGCCATGAAGAGGGCCTGCTGGACCGTCTGGGCGGCGGGGCGTGGCAGGCCAAGAAGGCCAAGCTGAAAGACCGCATCAAGGCGATCGCCGAACGCCTGATGCGGATCGCGGCCGAGCGCGCCTTGCGCCATGCGCCCATTCTGGAAGCCCCCCACAGCATCTGGGAGGCGTTTGCCGCCCGCTTTCCCTATCAGGAAACCGATGACCAGTTGGCCGCGATTGCCGATGTGGTGGCCGATCTTGAAAAGGGCAGCCCGATGGACCGGCTGATTGTCGGTGACGTGGGCTTTGGCAAGACCGAGGTGGCGATGCGCGCGGCCTTTGTGGCGGCGCTGTCGGGGATGCAGGTGGCGGTGATCTGCCCGACCACGCTGCTGGCGCGCCAGCACTATCGCAGCTTTGTCGAACGGTTTCGCGGATTTCCCATAACGATCAAGCCGTTGTCGCGGTTTGTGAGTGCAAAGGACGCAAATGCCACGCGCGAGGCGATGACGGCAGGCACCGTCGATATCGTGGTGGGCACACATGCCCTGCTGGCCAAGGCGGTGAAGTTCAAGAACCTTGGCCTGATGATCATCGACGAGGAACAGCATTTCGGCGTGACCCACAAGGAACGGCTGAAGGAAATGCGGTCTGAGGTGCATGTGCTGACCCTGACCGCCACGCCGATTCCGCGCACCCTGCAACTGTCTTTGACCGGCGTGCGTGACCTGTCGATCATCGCGACGCCGCCGGTCGATCGTCTGGCCATTCGCACCTATGTGTCCGAGTTTGACACCATCACCATCCGCGAGGCCTTGTTGCGCGAACGCTTTCGCGGCGGGCAGTCGTTTTATGTGGTGCCGCGGATTTCCGACCTGCATGTGGTCGAGGATTTCCTGAAAACCCATGTGCCGGAAGTGACGCATGTGGTGGCGCACGGCCAGCTTGCGGCGGGCGATCTGGATGACCGGATGAACCAGTTCTATGACGGCAAATATGATGTGCTGCTGGCCACCACCATCGTGGAATCGGGGCTTGATATCCCCACCGCCAACACGATGATCATCCACCGCGCCGACATGTTCGGCCTAAGCCAGCTTTACCAGATCCGGGGCAGGGTGGGGCGGTCAAAGACCCGCGCCTATTGCTATCTGACCACCAAACCCCGCAGCCCGCTGACACCGCAGGCGCAGAAGCGGTTGAAATTGCTGGGCTCGCTCGACAGTTTGGGCGCGGGTTTCAACCTTGCCAGCCACGACCTTGACCTGCGCGGCGCGGGCAACCTGCTGGGCGAGGAACAGTCGGGCCATATTACCGAGGTGGGGTATGAGCTGTATCAGCAGATGCTGGAAGACACGATTGCCAAGATCAAATCGGGTGAAATCAATGGTCTGGCCCCGATTGATGACCAATGGTCGCCGCAGTTGAACCTGGGCCTGCCGGTGATGATCCCCGAAGATTACGTCACCGACCTTGACGTGCGGCTGGGTCTTTATCGTCGGTTGTCGGGGCTGACGACGAAGGTAGAGCTTGAGGGCTTTGCCGCCGAGTTGATCGACCGGTTCGGGCCGCTTCCGAAAGAGGTCAACACCCTGATGCTGATCGTGCGGATCAAGGCGATGGCAAAACGCGCCGGGATTTCCCGCATTGATGCCGGGCCAAAGGGCGCGACGATCCAATTCCACAACGACAAGTTCGCCAATCCGGCGGGGCTGGTCGATTTCATCAAGGCCGAAGGTGTGGGCGCGCGGGTGCAGGGCAACAAGATCGTGCTGCTGCGGGACTGGAAGTCGGATGCCGACCGCATCAAGGGTGCCTTCGCCATCGCCCGCGATCTGGCGGAAAAGATCGTGCGGCCAAAGGGGTAGGGCGCGCGTGCCCCCACCACCCCATCCCTCCCCACGAAGGGGGAGGGGGTCGCGTGGCGCATGGGCAGGTGCCTTACGCCCGCCGCATCACCCACAGCGCCAAGCCGGCAAACACCGTGACCGAGATCATCAGCGGCAAGGGTGTGCCGTTGTAGGCCAGACCCACCGGCACTGCCAGCATGACCGACAGCACGGTGGACAGCGCGCCGATCACGCTTGACGCCATGCCCGCGATGTGGCCGACGGGCTCCAACGCCAGCGCGTTGAGGTTGCCCATCGTCATTCCGGCCATGAAGAACACGCCGATGGTCCAGACCAGATAGGCATAAAAGGCAAGGCCCTCGGGCCAGATGTTCAGCGCAAAGGCCAGTGCGAAGCTGGCGGAGATCAACGTTTGCGCGCCAAAGGCTGTCACGATCATCCGCCGCATCCCCAGACGCACCACAAGCGAGGCATTGACAAGCGAGGAACTGCCGGCCAGCACCGCGATCAGGGCGAAATACAGCGGAAAATCCTGACCCCGGCCATAGGTTTGGTCGAACAACTGCTGGGTCGATGACAGCGTTCCGAACAGGGCTGCAAAGCCAAGCGTTTGCGCGGTGATCGACAGGCGAATGCTGCGATGCGACACCACCTCGACCAGCGCCGCCCACAAGGGTGCAGCGCGGAACGGGCGGCGGCGCTCGGGCGGCAGGGTCTCGGGCTGGCGCAGGGTCAGCCACAGCATCGACAGGGCGGAAAAGCCCAGAAAGGCCAGAAAGATGCTGCGCCAGCCGAAACCCGCGATCATGACGCTGCCCATCAAGGGGGCGGCGGCGGGCACCAGGGTGAAGATCATCATCGCAAAGCTGACGATCCGCGCCATCCTTGCGCCCGAAAGCACATCCCGCACCAGCGCAAGCGCCACGACCCGCGGCCCCGCCGCGCCAAGACCCTGAATGACGCGCGCCGCCAGCATGGTTTCAAGGCTGGGCGCGACATAGGCGATCAGCGCGCCTGCGCAATACAGCAAGGCCCCCGCAACGATCACGGGTTTGCGGCCATAACTGTCGGACAGCGGCCCGGCAAACAGCGTGCCAAGGCCCATGCCAAAGACGAAACTGGTCAGGATCAGTTGCGCCTTGTTGGGAAAATCGGGCGTCAGTTCGGCCGCGATTTCCGGCAGGGCGGGCAGCATCGAATCAATGGAAAAAGCGATGGTGGCAAAAAGCATGGCGATCAGGGCGATGAACTCGACCTGACCCAGCGCCTGTGGCGGGCGGGTGGTTTCTGACATGGGGGTGTCCTTTCGCGATGCCGTTAGCATGCCCGCCCCGGCGTCGCCAGAGCCCCGGCGTCACCAGAGCATTGACAGACGATCTTTCTGATGTATCCTGCATTTGTTGACAAAAGGAGTCGGGATATGAAAATCTTCGGAATTGCGGCGGTTCTGCTGGGTATCGGAAGTGTTGCCATGGCGTGTGATGCCGATGGGGCGGCTGCGGTGGCGCAGGATGTGGCCTATCTGCCCGGCGGTGTGATGACCTATGAGGTGTTCGAGTCAGCGGTTGTGCACGAGGATGTGGATACCTGCCCGGCCGAGTTTGACCCCGAGCGGGTGTTTTGCCGGGTCACGCTGGCGGGCGGCGCGGTGCATGTGTTCGTGTTCGACCTGAACGACGATCAGGCGCTGCTGGCGGTCAAGCCGTTGGCGCTGGATCAGGACGGCGTGTTGCCGTTCTGAGCCGCGCGCAACTCGGCGATCACATTGGCCCAGACCTGCGGCGGTTGCGCGCCGGTCACGACGTATTGGTTGGCAATGATAAAGCATGGCACGCCCGTCACCCCGCGTTCACGGGCGTGCAGGTCGCGGGCGCGCAGGTCAGCCACATCGGCATCGGTGGCCAGCAGGCGCAGGGTCAGGGCGCGGTCCATGCCACTGGCCTGCGCGATATCGGCCAGCGTGGCGGCATCGCCGATATCGCGCCCCTCGCGCCAATAGGCGCGGAACAGCGCCGAGACGATGGCGGTCTGCCGCCCCTCCAGCCCGGCCCAGTGGATCAGGCGGTGCGCGTTCAGGGTGTTGGGCATCCGGGTGATGCGGGCAAAGTCGATCTCCAGCCCGGCATCGCGGGCGGCCTTGTCGACGGTGGCATAGACCTTCACCGCCTCGATCTGGCCTCCGAACTTGGCTTCCAGATAGTCGGCGCGGTCCATGCCCCCAGGCGGCATGCCGGGGTTAAGCTGGAACGGGTGCCATTCGATATCGAACGGGTGATCGGCGGCGGCTTCCAGCGCGCGGTCAAGGTTGGTCTTGCCAATCAGGCACCACGGACAAACCGGGTCGGAAAAGATATCAAGCTTGATCATGACGGTCCATGGCGGCGCAGGGCGCTGCGGTTGAGGGTGGTCTTGGCCCCGGGCGGCGGGAGTGTTGAAGGACGCTGATGGCACGACTGTGCAGGCTGCGCCGGTAGATGATGGTCGGACAGTGCCGCGTCAAGCGCGATGTCCCCGGTGCCGGGGGCTGTGGCCAAGGTTGCGGCCGGGTCTGTGTGACACGCGTCCCAGTGTCGGGACGGATCAGTTCAGCCAGCCCGAAACCCGGTTGGCCCCGCCGGAAATATCACGTCCGACACCGTCGATCGTGGCACATCCGGCTACGGCAAGAAGTGCGGTCAGGACCGCGATCAGGGGGGCGTTGCGCATCATGGTTTGCCTGTATCTGTATCGTTTCTTGTTACTGTTCATACCACCAGACGTCGGGCTGGAAACCTGCCCAATCGCCATAAAGCGGCAGGCGCGCGGGGAACTTCAGCTCTTTGCGGTGCGCCAGTCTTGAGATGGCAGAATACCACATCGGAACAACATATCTACCCGTGGTCAGCACACGATCAAGGGCCTGTGTCGCGGCAACAAAGCTTTCCTGATCGGGGGCGTTCAGCATGGCATTGATCATCGCCTCGGCGGCGGGGGAATTGATGCCCATCCAATTGCGGGTGCCTGGCTCGCTAACCCCGGCTGCCCCCCAATACAACATCTGCTCATTGCCCGGCGACAGTGACAGGCCGCGAATGTAATGTGTCATGTCAAAGTCGTAGGCATTGGTGCGCTGTTTGTATTGCGCGTCATCCACCGTGGTGACGCGGGCCGCGATGCCCAGCCGTTTCAGGCTTTCGACATAGATGTCGGCGGCAGAGATCATGTCATTGGCGCCGTTGACCAGCAAGATCTCGAAGCCGACCGGATTGCCCGCTGGATCTTTCAACACGCCCGCGTCAATGCGATAGCCCGCCTCATCCAGCAGGCTGGTTGCGGCACGAATGTTCTTGCGGTTGGCTTCCGACCCGTCGCCCACCGGCACGGCATAGCCTTCCAGCGCGCCGGGCAACAGCTGGTCCTTGAACGGCGTGAGCAGCGCCAGAACCTTGCCTTCCGCCGGGGTGCCGGGCGGGGCACCCAGCGGCGAGTTGCCGAAATAGCTTTGGATGCGCGGGTTGGCGCCGCCGTTCAGGGTCTGGTTCACCAACTCGAAGTTGAAGGCCAGGATCATCGCCTCGCGCACCCGCCAATCGGCAAACAGCGGGCGGCGGGTGTTCATCGCCAAGCCTTCGATGCCGGATGGGCGCTGATGCGGGATCTCGGATTTCACGATGTCGCCCGACGCCACCTCGGGCCAGTCATAGACGCGGGCCCATTTGGCGGGGTTGGTTTCGCGAAAGCTGGTGATCAGCCCGCCCTTGAACGCCTCGAACACCACACCGCCATCACCGAAATAGTCATAGCGCACCTCGTCGAAATTGTGCTGGCCACGGTTGAACGGCAGATCACGGCCCCACCAGTCGGGGTTCTTGACGTAGCTGACATATTTTCCGGGCTCGAACGCGCCAACGATATAGGGGCCAGAGCCGATCGGCACCTCAAGCGTGCTTTCGTCAAGCGTGCTTTCGTCAAATGCCTTGCCCTGCCATTGCGCCTTTTGCAAAATCGGGCGCAGACCCAGGATCAGTGGCAATTCGCGATCCGCGACGTTGAAGGTAAAGAGCACGGATCGCGGGCCGGTCTGCTCCATCTTGCCGATCTTTTTCCACGCCCCGTGATAGCGCGGGTTGCCAAGCGTGCCCAGGGCCTCGAACGACCACATCACGTCTTCCACGGTGACGGGGCTGCCATCCGAGAATCGGGCGGCCTCGCGCAGGGTGAATTCGGCATAGCTGCGGGCCGGATCGGTGGTGATCGATT
>DYMU01000018.1 GCA_020721445.1 Gemmobacter nectariphilus | reverse complement strand
ATGAAAATGGAAAGATCGAGCAGGTAAGGGCGCGCGTTATAAGCCGTTTTGTTCCGCCCGGAGCGGACGATGCGCTACACATCATAGAGCCGATTTCCCCGCTCGATTTCGATCCAGATGGTATGAGTGGGGGGCCAGCGTTTTGCGTTGTGATGGAAAATCTTGACGAATTTAGTGTCCACCTTGCAGGTGTGACAGTGCGGGGCAGCAGTACTCGGCTCAGGTTGATCAAGGCGGGCGCAGTTCAGGCAATGCTTGATGCTGTGATCCATGACCCGTCGCCGAATGTGGCGCATCCTAACGGATAGGCGCTTGCCGCAATCGAATTTTCGTCTTCCACGAGTAGCTCCTTCGGGCTCATGGTGCCATCTTTCAACCATGCAGCCAAAACCTGACTGCTCTGCCTGACAGATGGTCAAACCGAAAGTGTAAACAATCTCTTAAATCGCGACAGCTAACCATCTGATTTTGCGTGTATCCAGAAATGTCCCACCCTGGGACACCCCCAAATCCCCCCTTCATTCCCCCTCCGTTTTCCCCTAAACCCACCCCAGCAGGGGAGAATGCCATGTCCTTCAACACCTTCGGCCACTTGTTTCGCGTGACGACCTGGGGCGAAAGCCATGGCCCGGCCATCGGCTGCACGGTGGACGGCTGCCCCCCCGGCATCGCCCTGACCGAGGGCGATATCCAGCCCTGGCTGGACCGCCGCAAACCGGGGCAGTCGAAGTTCACCACCCAGCGGAAAGAACCTGATGAGGTGCGCATCCTGTCGGGCGTGTTCGAGGGGCGCACCACGGGCACCCCGATCCAGTTGATGATCGAAAATACCGACCAGCGGTCCAAGGATTATGGCGATATCGCGCAAGCCTTCCGCCCCGGCCATGCCGACATCACCTATCACCAGAAATACGGCGTGCGTGACTATCGCGGTGGCGGCCGGTCCAGCGCGCGGGAAACTGCTGCCCGCGTGGCTGCGGGCGGCGTGGCGCGGGCAGCCCTTGCAGCACTGGTGCCGGGTCTGACCATCACCGGCTACATGGTGCAAATGGGCGCGCATGCGATTGATCGCGGCCGGTTTGATGCCGGCCAGATCGGGGAAAACCCGTTCTGGTGCCCCGATCCGGTGATGGCCGACACATGGGCCGCCTATCTTGACGACCTGCGCCTGTCGCACAATTCGGTTGGTGCCGTGATCGAGGTCAGCGCCAGCGGCGTGCCCGCCGGTCTTGGCGCACCGCTTTATGCCAAGCTCGACAGTGATCTGGCGGCGGCGATGATGACCATCAACGCGGTCAAGGCGGTCGAGATTGGCGATGGCATGGCGGCGGCCACGCTGACCGGGGTGGACAATGCCGACGAGATCCGGATGGGGCCGAACGGGCCCGAGTTCCTGTCAAACCACGCGGGCGGTATTCTGGGCGGCATTTCCACCGGGCAGCCGGTGATCTGCCGTTTTGCGGTCAAACCCACCTCCAGCATCCTGACGCCGCGCCAGACCATCAACGCGGCAGGCGAGGAAATCGACCTGATCACCAAGGGCCGCCACGACCCTTGCGTCGGCATCCGCGCCGTGCCGGTGGGCGAGGCGATGATGGCCTGTGTGCTGCTGGACCATCTGCTGCTGGACCGTGGCCAGACCGGCGGCCAGCGCGGCCAGATCGGCTGACCCTCAGCCCATCCGTTCCGACGCATAGGACCCGGGCGAGGCCGGGAACACCACCGTCTTGTTGCCGTTCAGAAACACCCGGCGGTGGATATGAGCGTGAATGGCACGGGCCAGCACCAGACTTTCCACATCGCGGCCAAGGCTGACGTAATCCTCGGCGCTTTGGGCATGGGTCACGCGGATGGTGTCCTGCTCGATGATCGGGCCTTCGTCCAGATCGGCGGTCACATAATGGCTGGTGGCACCGATCAGCTTGACCCCCCGCTCGTAGGCCTGCTTGTAGGGGTTTGCCCCCTTGAACGATGGCAGGAACGAGTGGTGGATGTTGATGATCCGCCCCGACATGCTGCGGCACATCTGGTCCGACAGGATCTGCATATAGCGCGCCAACACGATCAGGTCGGCACCGGCGTCTTCCACCACGCGCAGGATCGCCGCCTCGGCTTGCGGCTTGTTTTGCGGTGTCACCTTGATGCAATGGAACGGAATGTCGTGGTTCACCACCACCTTCTGGTAATCCATGTGGTTCGAGATCACCGCCACGATATCAATCGGCAGCGCCCCAATCCGCCAGCGATACAAAAGGTCATTCAGGCAATGGCCAAAGCGGCTGACCATGATCACCACCTTCATCTTCACCTGTTCGTCGTGAAAGGCATAGTCCATGGCAAAGGTCTGGCCGGTTGGCGCAAAGCCTGCAGTCAGGGCGTCCAGTCCGACCCCGGCTTCTGAAAGAAAGCTGACACGCATGAAGAACTTGCCGGTTTCGGCATCCTCGAATTGTGAACTGTCAGTGATGTTGCAGCCATTGTCGGTCATGTAATTGGCAATGGCGGCCACGATTCCGCGCGATGATCGGCAGGTTGCGGTCAGGGCGTATTGCATCATCTGGTTTTCCTCTTCGGGCGCAGGCTTCGGGTCCGATCCGATGTTGACCAAGGCGCGCGCCGCGCTGCGGGGGCACCATGACAAGGACCGGACCCGGTTACCAGCGCGCCACCGACGAAATGGCAGCATGCGGCGACGTGACATGCAAAAGGCCGCCCGGATCGGGGCGGCCTTGAAAACGCGCGGCGTTCGGCAGGGTCAGGCGTTGACGCTGTCTTTCAGTGCCTTGGCAATGGCGAACTTCACCTGCTTGTCGGCGGGCTTGGTCATCGTCTCGCCGGTGGCGGGGTTGCGGACCTGACGCTCGGGGCGGGCCTTGCAGGCGACCTTGCCCAGACCGGGCAGCGTGACAGACCCACCGGCGGCAACTTCACGAGTCACGACATCAACGATTGCATCCAAGGCCGAGCCAGCGATTTTCTTGTCCGCACCCATTGCATCGGCAATGGCGGCGACGAGTTGGGTCTTGGTCATCGGTTTCATCATCTTGTTTTCCTTACTGCGGGCCTTTCCCTGAACGGGTGAGGCAAAAGTGGTTTGGCCGACATCGGCGACGGCGTTTGCTACACAGGTTTTTCAGGGGTAAATCAACCCCAAACCTTTCCGCATCGGCGGAAAAGGACGTGGCGTCAAAGGAAGGCGGTTTCTTCAAAGCTGCGCAGCTTGCGGCTGTGAATCCGCTCGATCGGCATCAGCCGCAAATGCTCCATCGCGCGGATACCGATCTGAAGGTGACGGCTGACCTGGGTTCGGTAAAAATCGCTCGCCATGCCGGGCAGCTTCAACTCGCCATGCAGCGGCTTGTCGGATACGCAAAGCAGCGTGCCATAGGGCACCCGGAACCGAAAGCCGTTGGCGGCGATGGTGGCGCTTTCCATGTCCAGCGCAATGGCCCGCGATTGGCTTAGCCGCTGCACAGGGCCGGATTGGTCGCGCAGTTCCCAGTTGCGGTTGTCGATGGTTGCAACGGTGCCGGTGCGCATGATGCGCTTCAGCTCATAGCCTTCAAGCTGCGTCACTTCGGCCACGGCATCTTGCAGCGCGATCTGAATCTCGGCCAAGGCCGGGATCGGCACCCAGATCGGCAGATCGGCGTCCAGCACATGGTCTTCGCGCAGATAGGCATGTGCCAGCACGAAATCGCCCAAGCTTTGCGAGTTGCGCAGGCCGGCGCAGTGCCCCACCATCAGCCAGGCATGCGGCCGCAACACGGCGATGTGGTCGGTTGCGGTTTTGGCGTTCGACGGACCGATGCCGATGTTGACCAGCGTGATGCCCTGCCCATCGGCCCGCTTTAGGTGATAGGTCGGCATCTGCGGCATCTTGCCCGCGGGCGGCAGCACGCCATCGGCCGTGGTGATGATCTGGTTTCCGGTGGCGACAAAGGCGGTATAACCCTGCGCCGGATCGGCCAGCACCTGACGGGCATAGGCCTCAAACTCATCGACATAGAACTGATAGTTGGTGAACAGCACGTGGTTCTGAAAATGCTGCGGGTCGGTTGCGGTGTAATGCGACAGGCGGGCCAGACTGTAATCCACCCTTTGCGCGGTAAACGGCGCCAGCGGCATCGACCCATCGGGGTTTTCGGTGCGCACACCGTTGACGATATCGTCGTTGGTGGTGGCCAGATCCGGCACGTCGAACACATCGCGCAACGAAAATTCCAGCACACCTTCCTGCGGCACTGAAACCGCCGGATTGCCAGCCACGGCAAAATGCACCGGAATCGGGGTATCAGACGGGCCGATATGCACGGGCACCCCATGGTTTTCCATCAGCAGGGTAAGCTGCTGGATCAGATAATTGCGAAACAGGTCCGGCCGGGTGACCGTGGTGGCATAGGTGCCGGGGCTTGCGACATGGCCAAAGGACAGACGCGAATCTGCCTTGGTGTGGCTGGTCACGGTCAGCCTGATCTCGGGGTAATAGGCGCGGATACGGGTGTGCGGCTTGCCGCGTGTCACCGTGGCGCTGAAATGGTCGGCCAGAAAGGCCGTGGCCTTGGTGTAAAGCTCTTCCAGCCGGTCAACGGCGGCGGCCGGATCGGTAAACTCTTGCGCAACTGGCAGGGTCGGGGTCTGGTAGGCGGCGGTTCCGTCTTGCATTGTTTCTCTCGTCAAATGATCCAGCATATAAGCCGAAAGCCGGGGGATCGTGCAAGTGAAGCCTTGATGAAGGGGCATTTGCCCGGCACTGCACGCAAAGGGGGCGCGAATGGTGCTGGTTCTGACACATGACGATTGCCTGACCCATGTCACACCGCCCGGCCACCCGGAACAGGTGAACCGGCTGGTTGCGGTCGAACGTGGCCTTGCCGGGTTGGCGGTGACGCGACAAGACGCACCGATGGGCGAGGTGGCTGATGTGCTGCGCTGCCACCCCGCCAGCCACCATGACCGCATCAAGGCGCGGGTTCCGGTGCAGGGCTGGGCACAGCTGGATGCCGATACCCATCTTTCGCCGGGGTCATACTTGGCGGCGATGCGGGCCGTCGGCGGCATCTGCCATGCGGTTGACCACGTGCTGACGACAGGCGGCCGCGCCTTTGCGGCAACCCGCCCGCCGGGCCACCATGCGACGCGTGACACCGCAATGGGCTTTTGCCTGTTTGGCACCGTGGCCATTGGCGCCATGCGCGCGCTTGACCTGCACGGCCTGACCCGCGTCGCCGTGCTGGACTTCGACGTGCATCACGGCAATGGCACGCAAGACCTGTTGTGGAATGAGCCTCGGGTGCGCTTTGTCTCCAGCCACCAGATGCCGCTTTATCCCGGCACCGGCCACCCAAGCGAACGCGGCGCACACGACCAGATCACCAACCTGCCCTTGGCCGAAGGCACGGGTGGGGCGCGCATGCGCGAGGTCTGGCAGCCGGTGCTGGACGATCTGCTGACATGGCAGCCGGAATTGATCTTGATCAGCGCGGGCTTTGATGCGCATCGGGCAGACCCTTTGGCGGGCCTGATCTGGACCGAGAATGACTTTGCCTGGCTGACCGGCGCGATCTGCGATGTCGCAGATGAATGTTGCGAGGGCCGGGTGGTATCGTCGCTGGAGGGCGGCTATGATCTGGACGCGCTGGCCGACAGTGTGGCCGCGCATGTGGAAGAATTGGCAAGGCAGGACGCATGACCGACACACCGATTGCCGAGATGAGCTTTGAAGACGCCATGGCCGCGCTGGAGCAGGTGGTGGGCCAGTTGGAACGTGGCGATGTGGCGCTGGAAGCGTCGATTGCGCTGTATGAACGCGGCGCCGCGCTGAAGGCGCATTGCGCCGCCAAGCTGAAGGATGCCGAGGAAAAGGTCGAACTGATCCGCGCCGCCGAAGGCCGCGCCATCGGCACCACCCCCGTGGAGGGATTGTGAGCTTTCCTGACGCCATCGCCCGCGCCGCCGGGCTGATCCAGACCCGGCTGGATGCCGCCCTTGCCCCGCTGGCCGACGAGCCGGTGATCCACGCCATGCGCTATGCCGTGGCGGGCGGCAAACGCCTGCGCGGCTTTCTGGTCTTGGAAAGTGCGGCCATGCTGGGCGTGCACGCTGACCACGCCATCAGCGCGGCCGCAGCGGTGGAATGTCTGCACGCCTACAGCCTTGTGCATGACGACATGCCCTGCATGGATGACGACGACCTGCGCCGCGGCCACCCCACCGTGCATGTGAAATGGGACGAGGCGACCGCCGTTCTGGCCGGGGACGCGCTGCAAACGCTGGCGTTTGAATTGCTGTGTGACCCCGCGCTGGGGTCCGGCGATACCCGCATCGCATTGGTGCGGGGCCTTGCTGCCGCCTCGGGCGCCGAAGGCATGGTGCTGGGGCAAGCGCTGGACATCGCCGCCGAAACCGCGCCCGCCCCGCTGACCCTTGACCAGATCAAACGCCTGCAAGCGGGCAAGACCGGCGCGCTGATCCGCTGGTCGGCCGAAGCGGGCGCAGTGATCGCCGGGGCCGACCCCGCACCATTGCGCGCCTATGCCACCGCGCTGGGGCTGGCTTTCCAGATCGCCGACGACATTCTGGATCAGGTGGGCGATGCCACCCTTGCCGGCAAACGTCTGCACAAGGATGCCGAGGCGGGCAAGGCCACCTTCGTTTCCCTGCTTGGGCTGGATGGCGCGCGCGCGCAGGCCAAGGCGTTGGTGGATGAGGCGGAACGTCACCTTGCCCCCTATGGCGCAAAAGCTGAGACATTGATCGACGCTGCACGTTTTGTAATCGCGCGCGAACACTAAGGCCAAAAGGCACGCCATGACGCACAGACCCAAGACCCCGCTGCTGGACCGCATCACCCTGCCGGTCGACATGAAATCCCTGACCGACCGTGAGTTGCGGCAACTGGCCGATGAGGTCCGGGCCGAGACGATTTCGGCGGTCTCGGTCACCGGTGGCCATCTGGGTGCGGGTCTGGGCGTGGTGGAACTGACCGTGGCGCTGCATGCGGTGTTCGACACGCCGCGCGACAAGATCATCTGGGATGTTGGCCATCAATGCTATCCACACAAGATCCTGACCGGGCGGCGTGACCGGATCCGCACCCTGCGCAGCGAAGGTGGGCTTTCGGGCTTTACCAAACGCTCCGAGTCGGCCTTTGATCCGTTCGGCGCGGGCCATTCCTCCACCTCGATCAGTGCCGCCCTTGGCTTTGCCATGGCCGCCGATCTGGGTGGTGATCCGGGCGATGCCGTGGCGGTGATCGGCGATGGCGCCATGAGCGCGGGCATGGCGTTTGAGGCGATGAACAACGCAGGCCATCTGAACAAGCGGCTGTTCGTTATCCTGAACGACAATGAAATGTCGATTGCCCCGCCGGTGGGGGCGCTGTCCAGCTATCTGTCGCGGCTTTATGCCGAGGCCCCGCTGCAAGACCTGAAAGCCGCGGCCAAAGGCGCCTTGGGCTTTTTGCCACCCCCCTTCCAGGAAGGCGCGCGCCGGGCCAAGGAATTGCTCAAGGGCATCGCGGTCGGCGGCACCTTATTCGAGGAGTTGGGCTTTTCCTATGTCGGCCCGATTGACGGCCACGACCTTGACCAGTTGCTGCCCGTGTTGCGCACCGTCAAGGCGCGGGCCACCGGGCCGATGCTGATCCATGTGCTGACCAAAAAGGGCAAAGGCTATGCCCCGGCAGAAACCGCGCGCGACAAGGGCCATGCGACGGGCAAGTTCGATATGCTGACCGGGGTGCAGGCCAAGGCCGCCTCCAACGCCCCCAGCTATACCAAGGTCTTCGCGCAATCGCTGATCGCCGAGGCCGAACGTGACGAAAAGATCGTGGCCGTCACCGCCGCGATGCCCGATGGCACCGGGCTGGGCCTGTTCGCCGACCGCTTTCCCAAACGCTGCTTTGACGTGGGCATTGCCGAACAACACGCCGTTACCTTTTGCGCCGGGTTGGCCGCGGGCGGAATGAAGCCGTTCTGCGCGATCTATTCCACCTTCCTGCAACGCGGCTATGATCAGGTCGTGCATGACGTGGCGATCCAGCGCCTGCCAGTGCGCTTTGCCATCGACCGCGCCGGGCTGGTCGGGGCCGATGGCGCCACCCATGCCGGCAGCTTTGACGTGGCCTTCCTTGCCAACCTGCCCGGCATCGTGGTGATGGCCGCCGCAGATGAGGCCGAGTTGGCCCATATGCTCGCCACCGCCGTGGCACATGATGCAGGCCCCATCGCCTTTCGCTTCCCGCGCGGCGATGGTGTCGGGGTCGAACTGCCCAGCCGTGGCACGCCCCTGGAAATCGGCCGCGCCCGGCTGATCCAGAATGGCAACCGCGTGGCGCTTTTGTCCTTTGGCACCCGTCTGGCCGAGGTCTTGAAAGCCGCCGAAAGTCTTGCGCAAAAGGGCCTGTCACCCACCGTGGTCGATGCCCGCTTTGCCAAACCGCTGGACCACGACATGATCCTGAACCTCGCCCGCAACCATGAGGCGCTGATCACCGTCGAGGAAGGCGCGATCGGCGGTTTCGGCAGCCACGTGGCGCAGTTTCTGGCCGAAGAGGGCCTGTTCGATCACGGTCTGAAATACCGTTCCATGGTGCTGCCAGACACTTTCATCGACCACGCCAATCAGGATGCAATGTATCGCGCAGCGGGCATGGACGCCGCCCAGATCGAAGCAAAGGTTCTGCACACGCTGAACATCGCATCCCTGACCAAGCGCGCCTGATCTTTCTCTTTCCAGAAATATCCCGGGGTGCGGGGCAGAGCCCCGCTTAAAAATCCAGATCGGCGTAATGCGCGGGCGGCAGGAAACCGGGCACCTGATCCGCCAGCAGCGTGCGGAAACTGGGGCGCGACTTGATCTTGGCGTACCAGTCCTTCACCGTGGCAGACCGGTTCCAATCCACATCGCTGATGTAATCGAGGCATGACAGATGCGCCGCGGCGGTGAAATCGGCCAGGGTCATCACGTCGCCCGCCAGCCAACGGCGCTGGTCCAGAAGCCATCCCATGTAATCAAGGTGAAACTTGATCCGCCCGGACCCGAACTTGACGTTCTTTGAATCCGGGTATCCCAGCTTCATCACCTTCTTGTTCACCCGCTCATACAGCAGCTTCGAGGTGACCTCGTCATGAAACTTGTCGTCGAACCACGAACAGATCCGCCGCACTTCATAGCGCACGTCGGGGTCGCGGGGCATCAGCGCCGGGGTAGGAAAGGTTTCGTCCAGATATTCGCAGATCGCCTGGCTTTCGCTCAGCGTCTTGCCCTCCAGCCGCAGGATCGGCACCTTGCCGGCCGGGTTGCGGCGCAAGAAATCTGGCGTCGGTTCCCAATAGCGTTCCTCGACCAGTTCCACCTCAAGCTTCTTCTCGGCCAAAGTCAGGCGGACCTTGCGGCAGAACGGCGACAGCGAAAAATGGTACAGGCGGATCATGCGAAAACCTTGTCAGAACCGCCTTCCTGATACAGGCCATGCGCCGGGGGTTCAATGCGCATCGCGCGCGGCATCAGGTCAGGTCGGCAAGACGTGGCAAGGTGACGGCGGTCAGATCGGGCACCACAAGGCTTGCGGCCGCATGGTCTTCATGCGCGGTAAAGATTGATGGCGTCACAACCACCCGCAACCCCGCCGCGCGGGCCGAGCGAATGCCGTTCGCGCTGTCTTCCAGGGCAACCGCCTGTTCCGGCGGCAGACCAAGCCGCTGCAAGGCCAGCAGATACACGTCCGGCGCGGGCTTTTTCGCCGCCACCTCGTCGCCCGCCGCGATCACATCGAACAATTCCGCCGCCGCCCGGCCCCACAGGGCGCGGGTCAGGGCATCGACGTTGGCCGGGCTGGTGGTGGTGGCAATCGCCAGCTTCAACCCGGCTTCCCGCGCGGCCTGCATCAGTCCGGCAACCCCGTTGCGCGGCTGCAAGCCGCCACCGGCCACCAGCGCGACATAGGCATCGGTCTTTTCCAGATGCATGCTGGCGATGGTGGCATCGTCCGGCAGGCTTTCGCCGCGGGCATCGCGGTGCGCCTTCATCCGTTCCTTGCCGCCCGTCACCCGCAGCAGCGCGGTATAATCCGCAACCGACCAGTTCCACGCCAGACCATGCGCGGCAAACACCGCGTTGAAGGCCTGACGATGGGCTTCTTCGGTTTCGGCCAAGGTGCCATCGACATCAAAGATCAGGGCGCGCAAGCTGTTCATCGTTCGGCCATGTCGTTCAACAGCGCCGGCAGCGCGTGAAAGTCCGAAAACGTGGCATCGTGCGGCAGCTCTTCAACCGGGGTCTTGCGATAGCCTTCGGTGAACAGGGCAAACGGCACCTTTGCCGCCGCTGCGGTTGCGGCGTCCACTTCGCTGTCGCCGACATAGATCGTGGCACCGCCGCCCAAAGCCTCCACACAGGCGTGCAGCGGGGCCGGGTCGGGCTTGGTGACGGGCAGGCTGTCGCCGCCGACGACGGTGGTGAAAAACACCTCCAGCCCAAGATCGCGCAGGATATCGCGCGCCGGGGCGACGGGTTTGTTGGTGCAGACCGCCATCTGGTGGCCGGCGTCCTGCAAGGCTGACAACGCCGCCACAACCCCCGGATAGGGGCGGGTCAGATCGGCCGAGGCGGCGTTGTAATGGTCAAGGGTGACTTTCGTCAGGCGCGGGTGATCGGCCAGATCCATACCGGCGCGGGTGATCACGCGCTCGACCAGTTTCGGCAGCCCATTGCCGATGAACGAGGTGATGGTCACCAGATCCAGCGCGTCGCGCCCCTCATCTGCCAGCATCTTGGCAACGGCGGCGTGGATATCGGGGGCCGAGTCGATCAGCGTTCCGTCAAGGTCAAAAACAATGTTCATTCCGGCTTCCATTTGATCGAGCAGCCCATCGAGGGCACCTGTTCGCGCGGCCCATGGCCGGTGGCGGCCACCTGAACCATCGCGTCAAACAATTCACGCGTCGCGCCTTCGACGGCGGTCTTGCCACTGGCATCCAGCCGCCCGCGGTATTGCAACGCGCCCGCGGCATTGAAGCCAAAGAAATCAGGCGTGCAGGCGGCGCCCCAGGCGCGGGCAACATCCTGGGTTTCGTCGTGCAGATAGGGGAAGGGCAAAGCGACGGCCTGCATCGCGGCAAAGCTGTCGTCGGGGTAGGCTACGCCATCGTTGGAATTGATCGCCGCAACGCCAATGCCATGCCCTGCCAGTTCCGTGGCATCACGGATGATCCGGTCCAACACTGCCTTTACATAGGGGCAGTGGTTGCACATGAAGATGATCAGCGTGCCCTTTGGCCCGGCCACATCAGCAAGGCCATAGGTTTTGCCATCGGTTCCGGGCAGCGCAAAATCGGGCGCTGTCCAGCCGAAATCGCACACCGGGGTCAAGACCGCCATCAGACAGCCGCTTCTGCCGCTGCGCGGATGGCGCGGATGTTTTCGCCATAGGGCGCGGGGTTCTTGACCGAACCGCCCTTGAACACAGCTGAGCCAGCCACCAGCACGTCGGCCCCGGCAGCCGCCACCAAGGGCGCGGTTTCCGGCGTCACGCCGCCGTCAATCTCGATGTGGATCGGGCGGTCGCCGATCATGGCGCGCAGGGCACGCACCTTATCGACCTGGCTGTGGATGAACTTCTGTCCGCCAAAGCCGGGGTTCACCGTCATGATGCAGACCAGATCGCACAGGTCAAGCAGGTAGGCGATGGAATCGAGCCCGGTCCCCGGATTGATGGCCAGGCCCGCCTTTGCGCCCGTCGCGCGGATCGCCTGCAAGGTGCGATGGCTGTGCGCGCCTGCTTCGGGGTGGAACGAGATCACATCGGCACCGGCCTTGGCGAAGGCCTCGATATAGGGGTCGACCGGCGCGATCATCAGGTGAACGTCCATCACGCCCTTGATATGCGGGCGGATGGCGGCGCAGGTGGCGGGGCCAAAGGTGATGTTCGGCACGAAATGCCCGTCCATCACATCGACATGCACCCAGTCGCAGCCCTGCGCTTCGATCGCCTCGCACTCCAGCCCGAAGTTGGCGAAATCAGCCGACAGGATCGACGGTGCGATCTTGATCTTGCGAGAGAAGGTCATTCGGAATCCCCTTTGCGTTCAGAATCCAAGCCGCCGCGGAACACCCGGCTTGCCCTGATATCACTTTCTTCGATGGTAGACAGGGTGGCCGCGTCGATGATGCCGCCTTCGGTGAACAAGCGGTTAGCCTGACGCAACCTTGCGCGGTCCAATGCGTTGCGGATCGACCGGGCATTGGCGAAATGCGGCTGGTTGCGGCGCAACTCGATATACTCGGCCAAGGCGGCCTTTGCGCCTTCGGTCAGGGTATAGTGCTGATCGGTCAGCATGTGGCTGGCAATGTGATGCAACTCGCTGCTGGTATAGTTCGGAAACTCGATGTGATGCGCGATGCGCGACCTAAAGCCGGGGTTCGACTGAAAGAACAGGTCCATCCGGTCGGCGTATCCGGCAAGGATAACCACCAGATCGTCACGGTTGTTTTCCATGATCTGCAACAGGATTTCGATTGCCTCCTGGCCATAGTCCCGTTCATTGTCAGGGCGATAGAGGTAATAGGCCTCGTCGATGAACAGCACGCCTCCCATGGCCTTTTTCAGCACTTCCTTGGTCTTGGGCGCGGTGTGGCCGATGTATTGTCCGACCAGATCGTCGCGGGTGACCGACACAAGGTGCCCCTTGCGGACATAGCCAAGGCGGTGCAACAGCCCGGCCATTTTCAGCGCAACGGTGGTCTTGCCGGTGCCGGGGTTGCCGGTAAAGCTCATGTGCAGGGTTGGTGTCTGATGTGCCAGACCCAGGGTCTTGCGGGCACGGTCCACCAGCAGCAAGGCAGCGGTTTCGCGGATTCGTTCCTTGACCGGGGCAAGACCGATCAGTTCATTGTCCAGCTCGTCCAGCACTTCCTTGGCGCCAGAAGCCTCATATTCGGCGTGCAGGTTAATGGTCTTCGGGGCGTCAGCCTGCATGAACGTCTCCTGTCATGTTTTGAATGGGGATGGGGGTCGCACCGGCCGGGCCAATTTGGCCCAAGCCCGGCCGGTGCTGCAGGATGCGCGGGAGTCAGCGCACCGTGTAGTGGGTATAGCGGACGGACCGGCCGTCCACTTCCATCCGTTCCATCCGGAGGGTCGGCTCAACCTTGGGACGGTTGACGATAAAGCTCATCGTCACGGTCTCAAATCCGCGGGTCGAGTCAAAGGCGTTGAATCGGATGTAGTGGTCCGGAAACTGCTTGCGGCAGGCATCCAGCTCTATCATCACGCCCTTGGGATCCTTCAGGTCGAACATCGGATTGCCGAACATCTCCCAGAAGGTGTTCCGCGGGTGCGGGTCATCGGTGTATTCCACCCCGATGGCCCAGCCGCGCGACAGGCAATATTCGACCTGCTTGCTGATCTGCTCGTCGGTCAGATCGGGCAGAAAGGAAAAGCAGCCTTGAGTGATACGCATCTGTCTGGTCTCCTTACGCTGAGGTCGAAACTTGGGCCACGTAGTCCGACGTGTCGGTCGACGTGTAGTTGAAGGTAATGTCACCCCAGACATCCAGCGCAGCCTCCAGCGGCTTGCACCACTTGGCAGCGGCACGCAGGATTTCCAGCCCTTCGTTCTTGATGTCACGGCCTTCGTTGCGGGCCAGGATCATCGCTTCCAGCGCCACGCGGTTGGCTTGTGCGCCGGCTTGAATGCCCATCGGGTGACCGATGGTGCCGCCACCGAACTGCAGCACCACATCGTCGCCAAAGAGATCGATCAGCTGGTGCATCTGGCCGGCGTGGATACCGCCCGAAGCAACCGGCATCACCTTCTTGATGTCGGCCCAATCCTGTTCGAAATACAGGCCGCGCGGCAGGTCGATCGGGTTGAAGGTCTCGCGGCAGACGTTGTAGTAGCCCTGCACGGTCATCGGGTCGCCTTCCAGCTTGCCGACCGCGGTACCTGCGTGGATGTGGTCCACACCCGCAAGACGCATCCATTTCGCGATGACGCGGAACGAAACGCCGTGGTTCTTCTGACGGGTATAGGTGCCATGGCCTGCGCGGTGCAGGTGCAGGATCATGTCATTCGCCCGGCACCATTCCGCCATCGACTGAATGGCCGTATAGCCGATCACCAGGTCGATCATGACGATCACCGAACCGAGTTGCTTGGCAAACTCGGCGCGACGATACATTTCTTCCATCGTGCCGGCGGTGACGTTCAGGTAGCTGCCCTTGACTTCGCCTGTTTCGGCGCTGGCCTTGTTGACGGCTTCCATCACATAAAGGAAACGGTCGCGCCAATGCATGAAGGGCTGCGAGTTGATGTTCTCGTCATCCTTCATGAAGTCGAGGCCGCCCTTGAGGCCTTCATAGACCACACGGCCATAGTTCTTGCCCGACAGGCCCAGCTTGGGCTTGGTCGTGGCACCCAGCAGCGGGCGACCGAACTTGTCCAGACGCTCACGCTCCACCACAAGACCGGTCGGCGGGCCCTTGAAGGTTTTGACGTAAGCCACCGGCAGGCGCATGTCTTCCAGACGAGCGGCTTTCAGCGGTTTGAACGAGAACACGTTGCCGATGATCGACGCGGTCAGGTTGGCGATGCTGCCTTCTTCGAACAGGATCAGGTCATAGGCGACATAGCAGAAAAATTCGCCCGGACGGCCCGGCACCGGCTCTACCTTGTAGGCCTTGGCGCGGTATTGATCGCAAGCCGTCAGACGGTCGGTCCATACCACAGTCCAGGTTGCGGTCGAGGATTCACCGGCAACCGCAGCAGCGGCTTCAATCGGGTCCACGCCATCCTGCGGGGTGATACGAAACAATGCCAGAAGGTCGGTGATCTTTGGCTCGTAGTCACCATCCCAATAGCCCATCTGGGCATATTTCAGAACGCCAGACTTGTAGCGCTCCTTCTTGTCCTTGATTTCCATCTTGTTTTCGTCAGCCATACTTCTTCTCCCTTGTAACGTGGCTAGGCGAGTGGCGCCGCCGGGTTCAACGATCCGCTTTCAGAAGCTGTCCCTCGATTTTCTCTTGGGACAGCCTTGATCGCGGGGCATAGACCGGCGGTGCCAGTTTTTTTAGACTCCCAACGCTGTCCGCCAGCCCGGATACAGCTTGTCTGCATCTCCGGGGAAGCTTTCGAAGGCGCGGGCGAATTCCTTGTGCGACTTGGCGAACTCGACCGGGTCAGCCCCGGCTTTCCAGCACTGTTCGGCCTGACGCAGCGAGGTTGCCCCCGCAATCGCGCCGTCGATGTGACCGAAGGCGCCGCCGCCTGCGGTCATGATCAGGTTGGAATGGCCCAGGTTCTTGAAGAACCCCGGCATCCGCAACGCGTTCATCCCGCCCGAAATGATCGGGGTGGTCGGGTTCATGCCCTGCCATTCCTGCTTGAAATACGGCCCCATCGCCACGTCATCGGTGATCATGAAAGCCATCAGCTTGTCAGAGGCCTCACCCTCCATCTTGCCAAAGCTCATGGTGCCGGTGTGGATGCCGCTTGCGCCTTGCAGACGCGCCATTTTCGACAGCACGAAGGCGGTGTAGCCGCGCATCGACTGTGGGCTGGTCACGGCGCCATGGCCCGCACGGTGATAGTGCAGGTATTGGCCGGGGAAGCGGCGACGCGCGGTGGTGATCGCCGCCGGGCCGGTGACATAGCCATCGACCAGGAAAGCCACATGGCGGGCGTTTTCGCCAAAGGTTTCCAGGATGAACTCGCCACGGGCGACCATTTCCCACGGATCATCCGCGGTGATGTTGAACGAGAACAGCTTGGCCATCCCGGTCTTGTCTTGCGCGCGGCACATCGCGTCGCGCACCAGTTTCACGGTTTCGCGCATCGGCGCAAAGCTTTGGTTGCCCTGCGGTTCGTCGTTCTTGATGAAGTCGCCGCCCAGCCAGAAATCATAGCAGGCATCGGCAAACGGCTGCGGACGCAGGCCCAGCTTCGGCTTGATGATGGTGCCGACGATGAAGCCGCCATCCACATGCGGCCGGCCCAGCACGCGCCAAAGATCGGCGATGGTGGTGGACGGGCCGTCAAAGGCGCTCAGATACACCGGCGGCACCCAGAAATCGTGCATCTTGGCGTATTCGACGTCGCCCATGCCCTGATTGTTGCCGATGGTCAGCGTCAGGAACGAGCAGATCATCGCCCGGCCGTCGGTGATGTTGTGGTCAAACAACTCGACCGGGTAGGCGATTTTCATCAGGCCAGAGGCTTCGTCGATTTCATAGACCAGCGCATCGACGCTGCGGGTGAAATCGTCGGTGGTTGACACTTCGACGTTGGTGCCGGTGCTGCTTTCAGCGGCAAAATGCGCCGCCGTTTCCAGAAAGCTGCCGAAACCGGCTTTCGGTTTCATGATGTAGGCCACCAGCACATGCCGGCCGCCCGCCATCAAGTCGGCTTCCTTCAACGCAAGGTTGGCGTAGCGATCAGATTGATCCATTTGAGTTTTCTCTCAAGAACGGGTGGCCGAAAGGCCGTATTACTTCACGGTCGGATCAAGCGCGCCGCTGGCGTAACGCTTGGCCATGTCATCCATCGGGATGACCTTGATCTTCGAGCCGTGACCAGCGGTGCCGAAGGCTTCCAGACGCAGCCGGCACAGGTCGCGCATCGCGTCCATTGCGGGCTTCAAGAACTTGCGCGGGTCAAACTCTTTGGGGTCTTGCATCGCGATCCTGCGGAACTGCCCGGTCATCGCCATGCGGCAATCGGTGTCGATGTTGACCTTGCGCACACCCATCTTGATGCCGCGCACAATCTCTTCGACCGGCACACCAAAGGTTTGTGGCATCGCGCCGCCAAACTCGTTGATGATGTCCTGCAATTCCTGCGGCACGCTGGATGATCCGTGCATCACAAGATGGGTGTTCGGCAGTTTCTGGTGGATCGCTTCGATCACGTTCATGGCCAGAATGTCGCCCGTGGGCTTGCGGCTGAACTTGTAGGCGCCGTGGCTGGTGCCGCAGGCGATGGCCAAGGCATCAACCTTGGTCTTCTTCACGAAGTCAACGGCCTGATCGGGGTCGGTCAGCAACTGGCTGTGGTCAAGCTTGCCAACGGCACCGTGGCCATCCTCGGCCTCGGATTCGCCGGTTTCAAGGCTGCCCAGAACCCCAAGCTCGCCTTCGACCGACGCGCCAACCCAATGCGCCATCCGCGAGACCCTTTCGGTGATGTCGACGTTATAGTCGTAATCCGCCGGGGTCTTGGCGTCGCCCATCAGGCTGCCGTCCATCATCACAGAGGTAAAGCCGTGCTTGATGGCCGACATGCAGGTGGCTTCGTTGTTGCCGTGGTCCTGGTGCATGCACAAAGGCACGTCCGGGTAGATCTGGGCGAGGGCTTCGATCATCTTGGCCAGCATGATGTCATTTGCGTAGTTGCGCGCGCCGCGCGACGCCTGAATGATCACCGGCGCGTCCACGGCTTTCGCCGCTTCCATGATCGCCAGGCCCTGTTCCATGTTGTTGATGTTGAAGGCGGGCACGCCATAGCTGTGCTCTGCCGCGTGATCCAGAAGTTGCCGTAGGGTAATAAGCGCCATGATGTTCTCCGTTACGCTGCCTGACCGTCACGCATCAGCGCAGCGATCCCCGGAAGGGCGCGCCCCTCCAGCCATTCAAGGAAAGCCCCACCGGCGGTGGAGACATAGGTAAACTGATCCGCCACCCCGGCGGCATTCAGCGCAGCCACGGTGTCACCACCGCCTGCCACCGACACGCACAATCCCGCGCGGGTCAGGTCAGCGGCGGTGCGGGCCAAGGCCACGGTCGCGGCATCGAACGGCTGCATCTCGAACGCGCCCAAGGGCCCGTTCCACAGAATGGTCTTCGATCCCGAAAGCACCTCGGAAAACGCGGCAACCGCCTTTGGCCCGGCATCCAGGATCATCGCATCCTCCGAACATTCATGCGCGCCGACGGTTTCGCTGGCGGCATGGGCCTTGAACTCACGCGCAATCACCACATCGGCGGGCAGGTGGATGGTGCAGCCATGCTTGGCGGCAATGTCGCGGATTTCAGCCACGGTCGCCACCTGATCGGCCTCGTGCAAGGATTTACCCATCGGCGCGCCATCGGCGAACAGGAAGGTGTTGGCCATGCCACCACCGACGATCACATGATCGACCTTTGTGACCAGATGTTTCAGAACCGCGATTTTCGAGCTGACCTTGGCCCCGCCGACAATCGCCACACTTGGGCGTTGCGGTTTTTCCAGGGCGGCGGTCAGGGCGGCCACTTCTTCCATCATCAGCGGGCCGGCGGTCGCAGGCATCAGCCCGGCAATCGCCGCCGTGCTGGCATGCGCCCGGTGCGCACAAGAAAACGCATCGTTCACATAGATGTCACCGAGCGCGGCCAGTTGCCCGGCAAGTGCCACATCGTTCTTTTCCTCACCCGCTTCAAAGCGGATGTTTTCGACCAGCAGAACCTGCCCCGGTTTCAGATCGGCGGCCGCCTCGGCGGCCTTGTCCAGCGCCGTAAAGGCGACCGGGCACCCAAGTGCGCGGCTCAGATCATCACGGATATGACGCAGCGAAAACGCCATGTCCGCCCCTTTGGGCCGCCCGAAATGCGACAGGATCACCAGCGATGCGCCCTGCGCCAAGAGCGGTTTCATCCCGTCGGCAAAGCGGGTGATGCGGGTCGCGTCGGAAACGCGGCCCCCTTCCATCGGCACGTTCAGGTCGGCCCGAACCACCAGTCGCTTGCCCGCAATGGGCAGATCGGTGACAGAGGTGATCATAGCAGCTTGCCCATCGCGACGGCGGTATCGGACATGCGGTTCGAGAAACCCCATTCGTTGTCATACCACGACAGCACCGAACACAGCGTGCCGTCCATCACCTTGGTCTGGTCCATGTGGAACACCGACGAATGCGGATCATGGTTGAAGTCCATCGACACATTCTTGAACTCGGTATAGCCAAGGATGCCCTTCATCGGGCCATCGGCGGCGGCCTTGATCGCGGCGTTGATTTCTTCCACGCTCGTGGCGCGCTTGGCGATGAACTTCAGGTCCACGACCGACACGTTTGGCGTCGGCACGCGGATGGCAAAGCCGTCAAGCTTGCCCTTCAGTTCCGGCAGCACCAGACCCACGGCCTTGGCAGCGCCGGTGCTGGTGGGGATCATCGACAAGGCCGCAGCCCGACCGCGATACAGATCCTTGTGCATGGTATCCAGCGTGGGCTGGTCGCCGGTGTAGGAATGGATAGTGGTCATCATCCCCTTTTCGATGCCGACGGTCGCTTGCAGAACGGCAGCGACAGGCGACAGGCAGTTTGTGGTGCACGAGGCGTTCGACACGACCATGTCATCTGCGGTCAGCGTGGCGTGGTTCACGCCAAACACAATCGTCTTGTCCGCGCCATCGCAGGGGGCCGACACCAGAACCCGCTTTGACCCGTTAGAAAGATGCGCCAGCGCCTTTTCCTTGGTCACGAAAATGCCGGTGCATTCCATGGCGATATCGACACCCGCCCAAGGCAGGTCTTTCGGGTCGCGGATCGCCGTGACCTTGATCTTGCCACGACCCACGTCGATCCAGTCTTCGCCGGTTGTCACGGTGCCGGGGAACCGGCCATGGACCGAGTCGAACCGCATCAGGTGCGCGTTGGTTTCCACCGGACCAAGGTCGTTGATCGCGACAACTTCAATGTCGGTGCGGCCCGATTCCACAATCGCACGCAGCACGTTGCGACCGATACGGCCAAAGCCGTTGATGGCTACTTTAACAGTCATGTCAGTCCCTCGTCAGTTTCTGGGCCAATTCTGCGACGGCCTCGGCGGTGATATTGAAATGTTTGTAAAGCGCAGGGGCCGGTGCCGAGGCACCAAAGCCTGTCATGCCGACAAAGCCATCTTTGTGGCGCAGGAACAGGTCCCAGCCTTGCTGAATGGCGGCTTCGATCCCGATCCGTGGCGCAGTTCCCAGCACCGAAAGGCGATAGGCTTCGGGTTGCGCCGCGAAGGCTTCGAAGCAAGGGGCCGAAACCACGGCCACTTTCATGCCTTGCGCGCCCAGAGCATCGGCGGCGGTGATCGCAATCTCGATCTCAGAGCCTGTCGCGATCAGCGTCAGGTCGCGGTCGGCGACGTCACGCAGCAGGTATGCACCTTTGGCGGTCAGGTTTTCCGAGACATCGTTGCGCACCAGCGGCAGGTTCTGGCGCGACAGCACCAACAGCGTCGGCGTGCAGGTCGAGGCCATCGCCATTTCCCAGGCTTCGGCGGTTTCCACCGCATCGCAGGGGCGGATGACGTTCAGGTTCGGAATGGCGCGCAACGATGCCAGGTGTTCGACAGGCTGGTGCGTCGGGCCATCTTCGCCAAGGCCAATGCTGTCATGCGTCATGACATAGGTCACCGGCACACCCATCAGCGCCGACAGGCGGATCGCCGGGCGGCAATAGTCGGCAAAGGCCATGAAGGTGCCGCCATAGGGCTTGAACATGCCGTGCAGTGCGATGCCGTTCATCGCAGCCGCCATGCCATGTTCGCGGATGCCGTAGTGAATGTAGCTGCCCGAATAATCAGCCTTGGTGACAGACTTCTGCCCCCTGGTCTTGGTCAGGTTCGACCCGGTCAGGTCGGCAGATCCGCCAACCACAAAGGACAGCGTCCCGTTGACCACGCCCAAAGCCATTTCGCTGGCCTTGCGGGTGGCAACCTTTGGCTTGTCGGCCAGAAGTTGCGCCTTGTAGGCAGCCATGGCCGGGGTCAGCGGCGCCGGATCGCAAGCGACGGCGGCGTCGAAAGCGGCACGGTCCGCCGAGGCGGCCAGACGCGCGGCCCAGTCCTTGTGCGCCGCGGCACCACGGGCGGCCACCTTGTGCCAGGCAGCATAGACGGCTTCGGGAATTTCGAACGGCGCATGCTCCCACCCAAGAAAGGCGCGGGCGGCGGCGATTTCGGCATCGCCCAAGGGCGCGCCATGCACATCATGGCTGCCCTGCTTGTTCGGCGCGCCAAAGCCGATGATGGTGCGGCAGGCGATCAGGCTCGGGCGCGGGTCTTGGCGCGCCGCGGTAATCGCTTTGGCAACGGCCTCCATGTCATGCCCATCGACCGCCACCACATGCCAACCGCTGGCGGCAAAGCGCGCCATCTGGTCGGTCGAGGTGGCAAGGCTGGTGTCGCCGTCGATGGTGATCTTGTTGTCGTCCCACATCACGATCATACGGCCAAGACCAAGATGGCCGGCCAGATCAATCGCCTCGTGGCTCATGCCTTCCATCAGGCAGCCGTCGCCTGCGATCACATAGGTGTAATGGTCCACCAGTTCGGGGAAGCGCGCCGCTGCCATGCGTTCGGCCAAAGCCATGCCGACGGCGGTGGAAATGCCCTGCCCCAGCGGGCCGGTGGTCACCTCAATGCCCTTGGCATGGCCGTATTCCGGGTGCCCTGCCGTGCGGCTGCCCAACTGGCGGAAGGCGCGCAACTGGTCCATGTCCATGTCGCTGTAGCCCAGCAGGTGGTTCAGGGCATAAACCAGCATCGACCCATGACCGGCCGACAACACAAAGCGGTCACGGTTCGGCCATTGATCATCGGCCGGGTCAACCATGATGAAGCGGTTGAACAACACCGTCGCCACATCGGCCATGCCCATAGGCATGCCGGGGTGGCCAGAGTTGGCCTTTTGCACCGCATCCATCGCGAGCGCACGGATGGCATTGGCCATGGTGCGTTCGTCAGCCGCCTGAATCTGCGTGTTCATGACCTATCCCCTTCAGGCGCGCTTGGCTTCACGGACCAACCGCTCGATCAGCGGGGTCAGGATCAGTTGCATCGCCAAGTCCATCTTGTTGCCCGGAATGACGATCGAATTGGCCCGGCTCATCCATGAGCCGTAGATCATCGAGGTCAGATAAGGGAAGTCGATGCCGCGCGGGTTCTTGAAGCGGATGACCACAAGACTTTCGTCCGGCGTCGGGATCGAGCGCGAGATGAACGGGTTCGAGGTATCGACAACCGGCACCCGCTGAAAGTTGATGTCGGTTTCGGTGAACTGCGGCACGATGCAATGCACATAGGCGTGCATCCGGCGCAGGATCACATCGGTCACCGCTTCGGTGGTATAGCCACGCTGCGCCCGGTCACGGTGGATCTTCTGGATCCATTCAAGGTTGATCACCGGAACCACGCCAATCTTCAGATCGGCGAGCTTGGACAGGTTCACCTCATCGTTCACCACCGCGCCATGCAGGCCTTCGTAAAAGAGCAGGTCCGACCCGTCCTCGAACGGCGCCCAGGCGGTGAAATTGCCCGGTGCGACGCCGGTTTTCGCGGCTTCGCCTTCATCATGCACATAGGTGCGGGTGCGGCCCTTGCCGGTCTCGCCATATTCGCGGAACACCCGTTCCAGTTCGGTCAACTCATTGGCTTCATATGAAAAATGCGAAAAACCAAAATCACCCGCGGCATAGCGTTGCGAAAGCTGTTCTTTCATGTCGGCGCGGTTGTATTTGTGAAAGGCGTCGCCTTCAATCGAAACGGCCTTGATGCCTTCACGACGGAAGATCTGGTCAAAGGTATGCTTCACCGTGCTGGTGCCAGCACCAGACGACCCGGTGACCGAGATGATGGGAAACTTCTTGCTCATTTTGTCTTAGCTCCGGAACAGGCCGCGCTTGCCGAACAGCGCATTGGTTTCGTCATCGGTCATGTCATGATAGGCGGTCACACGGGCAACCTTGCCTTTGCTGCCGAAGATCAGCGGGGTGCGCTGGTGCAGCCCCGTGGCGGTCTGGCCCAGAACCGGGTCAACGCCATCGGTGGCCCCGCCACCCGCCTGGGTGATCAGCATCGCGATCGGACCACATTCGTAAAGCAGCCGCAGACGGCCGCGCTCATACCCCTTCCGGTCATCTGCCGGATACAGGAAGATGCCGCCACGGGCCAGAATCCGGTGGGTTTCCGCCACCAAAGACGCGATCCAGCGCATGTTGAAGTTCTTTCCGCGCGGCCCTTCGGCCCCGGCAACGCAATCATCGACATAGGCGCGGATCGGTTTGGGCCAGTGCCGATAGTTCGACGCGTTCACGGCAAACTCGTTCGACTCTTCGGGGATGGTCACCCGGGCTTCGGTCAGGAAAAACTTTTGCTGGTCGGTGTCCAGCACATAGCGCTGCACGCCTTCGCCAAAGGTCACCAGAAGCGCGGTCTGCGGGCCATAGATGAAGTAGCCGCCGCCCACCAGATCCGCCATCGGGCGCAGAAAGCTTGCATCGGAGGAGGCAGCGGCGGGGAAGATCGCAAAGATCGTGCCCACCGACACGTTTGTGTCGATGTTCGACGACCCGTCCAGCGGGTCGATTGCCAGGGCATAGGCCCCGTCTTCCAGCAGGGTGACCGCGTGTTCTTGCTCTTCCGATGCGAAGTAGGCGATCTTGGCCCGGCGCGCTGCCGTCAGGAACAGATCGTCCGCGATCACGTCCAGCGCCTTTTGCGCGTCGCCATCGGTGTTGACGCCAGCGGCGGCCCCCAGCGATTCGTCCAGACCGTTGCGCGAAATGCGCTTGGCGAGTTCGATCGCCCCGTTGGCCATTTCAAGCATGAGCGGGTAAAGAGCCGGCGGAATATGTTCGCCGGGCAGGATTGGTGCGTCCTTCATGGTGCCCCTCCCAAGGCCGATATCTGTTGTGTGGCACCATGGCGAAGATATTCATCATTCAGAATTGAAAAAACTTGTAGGTCCATTAAGAATACTTGAATGCCAACGATCGCCGCCATCACTTTGCGACAGTTACGGGCCTTGCGCGCCGTGGCGCAGCATGGGTCACTGACCGCCGCAGGTCGCGCGCTTGGGCTGACAACCCCGGCAATCCACAATCAGATCAAGCTGTTAGAGGCCGAAGCCGGAACCGCCCTGCTGCGCCGCGACAGTGATGGGGCCGGGTCAGACCTGACGGCCGCCGGGATGTTGCTGATGGACGCCGCCGCGCAGATGGACGCGACTTTGTCGCAGGCCATGTCGCGCGTTGATGCCATCGGCAAGGGATTCGCCGGGCGGGTGATGTTCGGCGTGGTCTCGACCGGCAAGTATTTCGCCCCGCGACTCGTCAAGATGCTGAACACCATCCACCCCGACATCGACATCGTCCTGCATGTCGGCAACCGCGAAGAGATTCTGCGTGAAATGGAACGGATGCGATTCGATCTGGTCGTCATGGGCCGACCGCCGCGCGACCCCGATATCGCTGATCACCTGATCGGCCCGCACCCGCATGGCATTGTTGCCGCGCCCGATCACCCGCTTGCGGGACGCTCGGCACTGTCTGCTGCCGATTTCGCGCGTGAGGTGTTTATCTGCCGCGAGGAAGGCTCGGGCACCCGTATCCTGATGACCCGCTATCTGGATCGGATCAACGACGGGCGACCGTTCAAGCAGGTGGAAATGGGCACCAATGAAACGATCAAGCAGGCGGTGATTGCGGGCCTTGGAATCGCCTTCCTGTCGCTTCACACCGTGGCGGATGAATTGCGCATGGGCCTTTTGACCACGCTGAACGCGCCGCAACTGCCGATCGAGCGGTTCTGGTTTCTGGTTCATTCCACCCGCCGCCCGTTGCAGCCGGCTGCGGCGACGATTGCAAAGACCGTGCTGCGGCTGAACGGATCATTCCTGCCCAGCATCGGCGCCGCGACACAAGGCAGCACCAGCCCGCTTGGTCAGGTCGCAGCCTTTGACGCGCCGGTTTGACCGCTGATCATTCGAAACAGGCTGACCGACCATCGGCCTTGATCGTCTCGGCACCGCTGATCACCTGCGCGGTCTTGCGCCGGACAAACGGCCCCGGCTTGGCAGCATTGCGACCCTTTGGATCGGGCAAGACCGACGCCAGCCGCGCGGCCTGAAGCGCGCTCAGATCGCGCGCATCGACATTGAAATAATGCCGTGCCGCCGCCTGAACACCGAACACGCCTTCATCAAACTCGGCCACGTTCAGATAGACCTCCAGAATGCGCTGCTTGGACCAGACCAGTTCCACCGCCGGGGTCAAAGCCGCCTCCATCGCCTTGCGCAGCCAGGACCGGCCGTGCCACAGGAACACGTTCTTCACCACCTGCTGGGTGATGGTTGACGCCCCCCGGTTGCTGCCCTGGGCCACCGCCGCCCGGATGGCCTGCATGTCAAATCCCCAGTGCAGGCAGAAATTGGCATCCTCGGCCGCCACCGCCGATCGGCCCATGACCGGGGCAATCTGATCCCATGCCACCCAGTCGCGCTGAACCCCGCCCAGACGCGCGGACTCTTGCAACTGGTAGATGTTGACGGGGGGGTTGAGAAAGGAAAACACCAGAACCAACACGGCGAAAAACCCCACAATCCCCAAAGCACCGCGCAGAACCCAGCGCGTGACCCGCTGCATCAGCGCAGGCTTGGGCTTTGGCTCGGGCGATGCCGCGGCTTTCTTCGGTTTTGCTTTTACGACCATGCCATCACCATAGCCATGAAGCTGGTCCCGGGGTCAACCCGTCGGGGCCGCCCGGGCTGTTGCGCTGTCATGTGCAGGAAATGGCTCATCCTGATCGGGGCCTGATGCCTGTCATCAAGCCCTTGCAACGTTGGGCTATACTTGCCGTCGGGTTCGACACCTGACCCAGAGAGGAGAGGCGACATGAACGACAGACCCGAAACCCCGCCCCCGGAAGACACACACAAGCGCACCTTCACAGAGGTGATCGAGGTGACCGGGGGCCAGTTGATCGAAAAGGTCAAAGAGTTGATCCACCATGGCAATATCCGCACATTGCGGGTCCGCGCCGGTGACGATTTCACGCTGGAAATGCCTGTCACGGTCGGTGCCATTGCGGGCGGCGTCGTGGTGCTGACCGCACCTTGGCTTGCCGTCGTCGGCGTAGTCGCGGCGATGGTATCCAAGGTCCGCATCGAGGTGGAACGCGATGAGGATGCCGCCGCAAAAAAGCCGGATGATACCGAAGACGGTGCCTGAGCACGCAAGCGGCCCCCGCGCAGGCAGGGGCCGCATGGCGTTTGCGTCGGGCTTTACTCTGCCGGAACCTTCGCCGCTTCGTCACTCAGCGGATACGGCAGGTGGACCAGCATTTCCTTCGGGCAAATCTGAAGGAAGTTCGCCCGCTCGGACGCCCAGTTGGCAAGGATCGACGCGGCCTTGCGGCTGCCGGTTTCGCGAACATGGGCTTCGATCAGGCCCTTCACCTGTGCCTCCCAATGCGGGTGGCTGACGGCACAGGTGACAAGGCTTTCAAGGTTGATCAGATCCTCGGCCGCACCGGTCGGATCATAGAGGTAGGCCATGCCCCCGGTCATGCCGGCGCCAAAGTTGGCCCCGATCCGCCCAAGGATCACCGCCACGCCGCCGGTCATGTATTCGCAACCGTTTGACCCGCAACCTTCGACCACCACCGATGCCCCCGAGTTGCGCACCGCAAAGCGTTCGCCCGCGCGGCCGCAGGCATAAAGGAAGCCATCTGTTGCGCCGTAAAGCACCGTGTTGCCGATGATGGTGTTGGTCGACGACTCTAGCGGCGACGACATCATCGGCCGCACCACGATGGTGCCGCCCGACAGGCCCTTGCCGACATAGTCGTTGGCATCGCCCATCACCTCAAGCTTCAACCCCTTGACCGCGAAGGCCCCCAAGGATTGCCCGGCATTGCCGGTCAGCTTGACGGTCAGATGGTCGGTTTGCAGGTTGTTGCGCATACCGAACTTGCGCACGATATGGCTTGAGGCGCGTGTGCCGATGGTGCGGTGCGTGTTGCGCACGGCATAGGACAGCTGCATCTTTTCGCCATCTTCAAAGAACCGCGCGCCATCGCGGATGATTTCGGCATCCAGCGTGTCGGGAACCGCATTGCGCGGCTTGGACCGATCATAGGTGATGCGATGCGCGCTATCGACGGCGATCAGCAGCGGGTTCAGGTCAAGATCATCCAGATTTGCCGCCCCCCGGCTGACCTGAGTCAACAGGTCGGCCCGGCCGATGATTTCGTCCATCGACCGCGCACCGATGCTGGCCAGCAACTCACGCACTTCCTGCGCATAGAAGGTGATCAGGTTCACCACCTTGTCGGCGGTGCCGGTGAACTTCTTGCGCAGCTCTTCGTTCTGGGTGCAGACGCCCACCGGGCAGGTGTTTGACTGGCACTGACGCACCATGATGCAGCCCATGGCAATCAGGGCTGCGGTGCCGATGCCGTATTCCTCGGCCCCCATCATCGCCGCCATCACGATATCGCGCCCGGTGCGAAGACCGCCGTCGGTGCGCAGCGTCACCCGCTCGCGCAGGTTGTTCATCGACAAGACCTGATGCGCCTCGGTCAGGCCCATTTCCCATGGCAGACCGGCGTATTTGATCGATGTGCCGGGGCTGGCCCCGGTGCCGCCATTGTGGCCCGAGATCAGGATGATATCGGCCTTGGCCTTGGCCACGCCCGCCGCAATGGTGCCCACGCCCGAGGACGACACCAGTTTCACCGTCACCTTGGCGCGCGGGTTGATCTGTTTCAGGTCATAGATCAACTGCGCAAGGTCTTCGATGCTGTAGATATCGTGGTGCGGCGGCGGGCTGATCAGAGTCACGCCCTTGGTGCTGTGCCGCAGGCGCGCAATCAGCTCTGTCACCTTCATGCCCGGAAGCTGGCCGCCTTCCCCGGGCTTGGCGCCTTGCGCGACCTTGATCTCCAATTCCTCACAGGCGTTCAGGTATTCGGCGGTCACACCGAACCGGCCTGACGCCACCTGCTTGATCTTGGCTGACGGGTTGTCGCCATTGGGTTCGGGCAGGAAATGCGCCGGGTCTTCACCGCCCTCGCCGCTGTCAGACTTGGCCCCGATCCGGTTCATCGCCACGTTCAGGGTCTTGTGCGCCTCTGGCCCCAAGGCCCCCAGCGACATGCCCGGCGTCACGAACCGCTTGCGGATGCTGGTGATCGATTCCACCTCTTCAATCGGCACCGGCTTGCCCAAGGGCTTTATGTCCAGCAGATCGCGGATATGGATCGGCGGGTTGGCCCGCATCGCAGCCGAATACTGCTTCCAGATGTCATAGCTGGCGCGGTCACAGGCCGATTGCAGCATGTGCATGGTCTGAGCTTCCCAGGCGTGCTTTTCGCCGGACCGCCGCGCCTTGTAAAAGCCACCGATCGGCAGCACATCCGACCCGCCCAGCCAGCCCTTGGCATGCACCTCTTCCAGCTTCTGCTCAATCCCGTGCAAACCGATGCCTGAAATCCGGCTGTGCATGCCGGGGAAGTATTCCGCCACCATCGCACGGCTCAGGCCGACAGCTTCAAAGTTCAGACCGCCGCGATAGCTGGAGATCACCGAAATGCCCATCTTCGACATGATCTTCAACAGGCCCGCGTCGATGGCATCGCGGTAGCGCCGCATGGCGTCGGTCAGGCTGCCCTCAAGCAGACCACGGTTGATCCGGTCGGCGATGGAATCCTGTGCCAGATAGGCGTTCACCGTGGTGGCACCGCTGCCGATCAGCACCGCAAAATAATGCGGGTCAATGCACTCGGCCGAGCGCACGTTGATCGAACAGAAGGTCCGCAGGCCCTTGCGCGTCAGCCACGAATGCACCGCACTGGTGGCCAGGATCATCGGCATCGCCACTTTTTCCGGCGATTGGTATTCGTCGGTCAGCACCAGATGGCTTGCGCCCGAGCGCACGGCATCTTCGGCCTCGGCGCGAATACGCTCCAGCCACTGGCGCAGATCGTCCAGCCCCGGCGTAGCGGGGAAGGTGCAGTCGATGAACACCACCTGTTCGCCGAAATGGTCTACCATCACGTCAAATTCGGCATTGGCGATAAAGGGGCTTTCCAGCACCAGAATCTCGGTCTGGCTGCTGTTTTCGTCCAGCACGTTCTTGAGGTTGCCAAACCGGGTCTTCAAGCTCATGACCCGGCTTTCGCGCAAGCTGTCGATCGGCGGGTTGGTGACCTGCGAAAAGTTCTGCCGGAAGAAATGCGACAGCGGGCGATAGATCGACGACAGCACCGCAGCGGGCGTGTCATCACCCATCGACGCGATCATTTCCTTGCCGTCTTCGGCCATCGGGGCCAGAACCTGTTCAAGCTCTTCCACGGTCAGGCCCGCCGCGATCTGACGCTTGCGCAATTCCGCGCCGTCGAACAGCGCCTTTTCCGGCACGTCGCGCAGCAAGACGTTCAGATCGACAACCTTTTCGATCCACTCACCATAGGGGTTGGCCGCTGACAGGCGGTTTTTCATCTCGACGTCGTGATAGAGTTTGCCATCCTTCATATCGACGGCAATCATCTGGCCCGGCCCCAGCGCGCCCTTTTCAACCACCGTGGTTTCGTCCACCGGCACCATCCCGGCCTCGGACCCGGCGATCAGCATGCCGTCGCCTGTCACCACATAGCGCATCGGGCGCAGGCCGTTGCGGTCAAGCCCGCCACAGACCCAGCGGCCATCAGTCATCGCAAGGGCGGCAGGGCCGTCCCACGGTTCCATCACCGCGTTGCAATAGGCATACATGTCCTGCCATGGCTTTGGCAGGTCGATGGTCGATTTCGACCAGGCCTCGGGCACCAGCATGGTTTTCGCCATCGGGGCCGAGCGGCCCGAGCGCACCAGCACCTCAAACACCGCATCCAGCGCACCGGAATCCGATGCACCCGACGGGATGATCGGCTTGATGTCTTCGGCGGCGTCGCCAAAGGTGCTGCTGGCCATGCGAATCTCGTGGCTCTTCATCCAGTTGACGTTGCCCTTCAGCGTGTTGATTTCGCCGTTATGGGCCAACATGCGGAACGGCTGGGCCAGCCACCATTGCGGGAAGGTGTTGGTGGAATAGCGCTGGTGATAGATCGCGAAAGCCGATTCAAACCGATCATCCATCAGGTCGGGGTAGAAGGTGGCAACCTGTTCGGCCAGCATCATGCCCTTGTAGATGATCGACCGGCACGACAGGCTGCACAGATACAGCCCCTGGATCTGCGCCGCAACGGCGGCCTTTTCGATCCGGCGGCGGATGACATACAGTTCCCGCTCGAACGCTTCGGTGTCGATGTCCTTTTCGCAGCGGATCAGGATCTGCTCGATCTCGGGCCGGGTCGCGTTGGCCTTGTCACCCAGCACCGAGGTATCGACCGGAACATGCCGCCAGCCATAGATGTAATGGCCCATCCGCAGCACTTCGGTTTCCACAATCGTCCGGCAGCGTTCCTGCGCGCCGAAATCGGTGCGCGGCAGGAACACCTGCCCCACGGCCACCAGCTTGTCCATGTCCGGCTCGTGCCCGGTGCGGCGGATCACGTCGTAAAAGAACTTGACCGGGATCTGCACATGGATGCCCGCGCCATCGCCGGTCTTGCCATCGGCATCGACAGCACCCCGGTGCCAGACGGCTTTCAGCGCGTTGATGCCGTTTTCCACAACCTTCCGGCTGGGCACGCCCGACACGGCCACCACCAGACCCACCCCGCAAGAGGCGTGTTCATCATCCGATTTATACAGACCGTTTGCGTCCAGCCAGGCGCGCTTTGCTTCTTCGGCTTTCACCCAGGCGTCGTCATAGATGGTCATTGCGAGAGTCCTTCTGGCTGGGTGTGGCGCGCGTCATCAGCGGGTCACAGTCGTAAAGAGGTTCCGTCGATTCAAAGCCCGGCTCGCCGGGAAAGACAAAGTTGACCGGGCTGCCGTCGCTGGGCAGGAACGCGCCGTCGCCACCGTTCCATTCGGACGGGCCGGCAAAGAACATCCGCCAATCGCGGTGAATGTATTCGCGGCCCCGGCTTTGGCGCAGCACCGTGCCGGCAAGATCGGTTTCGGTGAACTCGAACTGCGTTTCGCTCAGGGTGATGCCGTCGATCACCACGGTCCGGCCGGTCAGCGTGTCAAAGCCGTTCACCTTGGTGCGCTCGGCCCCGTCGTGATTCAGATCGAAGGCAAAGGTATCGGTGCCCGAGGCCAGCAGTTCACTGAACGAGGCCGGGTCCGGCGCGCCCGGAACCAGCGTCTGACGCCCGATTTCGGCCCCCAGATCGAAGCTTTCCACCCATTCGGCCTCGGCGTTGATCCGGCTGACGAAGAATGGCCCCTGCTGGTCAAAATCGGCGCGCCACTGGTCGCCCGGCGCATCGGCGCTGCATTTGTAATGGTTAGACACGCGGCAGGCCCGCGCCTGCACCGTCATGAAGGTCGTGCAGCCTTCGGGCGGCACGAATGACCCGGCAAAGGCCGGAAAGGGCAGCGAAAGCGCGGCCGCAAGGATCAGATGGCGCATGGTCGTCCCTTTCCCGTCATTGGTCAGCGTCCTACCCCGGCGGTCTGTGCCAAGCGGGGCAGTCGCACGCAACATATCACTCGGCCGCCACAACCTCGGCCTGTTTCAGATAGGCCATGATCGCATCGGCGGCCTCGCGCCCATCGCGGATGGCCCAGACCACCAATGACGCCCCGCGCACAATGTCGCCCACGGCATAGACGCCTGGCAGGCTGGTGGCATGGCTGCGGAAATCGGCTTTCACGGTGCCCCAGCGGGTGACCGCCAGATCGGGCACGCCCCACAGTTGCGCAAGTGGTTCCGGCTCAAACCCAAGTGCTTGCACCACAAGATCGGCGGGCTCGATATAGTCGGCACCTTCAATCACTTCGGGCATCTGGCGGCCGGTGGCATCTGGCTCGCCAAGGCGCATCTTCTGCACCATCACGCCTTCAACCACTGATCCGCCGGTAAAGCCCTTGGGGGCGGACAGCCACACGAACTCGACGCCCTCTTCCTCGGCGTTCTGCACTTCGCGCTGTGATCCCGGCATATTGGCACGGTCGCGGCGATACAGGCATTTGACGCTGACAGCACCCTGGCGAATGGCTGTGCGCACGCAATCCATCGCAGTGTCGCCACCACCAATCACCACCACCCGGTTGCCGGCTGCGTTCAACAGACCCGTGTCGAAGGCGGGCACATCGTCGCCAAAGCTTTTGCGGTTGCTGGCGGTCAGGAAATCCAGCGCCTTGACCACGCCTTGCGCGCCAACACCCGGCGCTTCGATATCGCGCGACTTGTAGACCCCCGTGGCGATCAGCACCGCGTCATGCTTGCCGCGAATGGCGTCAAAGCTGATGTCCACCCCGACGTTGCAATTCAGCACAAAGGTCACACCGCCGGTTTCCAACTGCGCGATCCGCTGCATCACCACCGGCTTTTCAAGCTTGAAGCCGGGGATGCCATAGGTCAGCAAGCCACCGGCGCGATCATAGCGGTCATAGATCGTAACCTGATAGCCGCGGCGACGCAGCACATCGGCGGCAGCAAGGCCCGCAGGCCCCGCACCGATGATGCCCACGCTTTCGGGGCGCTCTGCCATCGGCTTGATCGGTTTGACCCAGCCATTTTCCCAGGCGATGTCGGTCAGGTATTTCTCGACCGAACCGATGGTCACCGTGCCGTGGCCGGATTGTTCGATCACGCAATTGCCTTCGCACAGCCGGTCTTGCGGGCAGATGCGGCCGCAGATTTCCGGGAAGGTATTGGTGGCCTGACTCATCTCATAGGCCTCTTCCAGCCGGCCTTCGGCTGTCAGGCGCAGCCAGTCGGGAATGTTGTTGTGCAACGGGCAATGCGACTGGCAATAGGGCACACCACATTGGCTGCACCGGCTTGCCTGTTCGGCGGCCTTTTCCGCGGCAAATTCGCGGTAAATCTCGTGGAAGTCGTGGTTGCGCAGATCGGCGGGGCGCTTTTCCGGCGTCTCTTTGGCGACAGTCACAAACTTGAGCATCTTTTGCGTGGCCACGGCTGCATCTCCCACACAGATTTCGGGTGCGCCTTCTTACTCAAGGCCGCATCAGATTAAAAGTCAGCTATTATGACCTAATTCGCGGTTTTTTTCAACTTTGGTCAGCGTATCTGACATTATGCCGCCGATTTAGGTCAGCATACGCTACCTATATGCCTAGAACCCCGCCCAGAGCGCCACCAAGGCCAAGCTTCCGACGATGATTCGCCACCAGCCGAAGATCGCATAACCGTGGCTTCCCAGGAACGACAACAGCCCCCGCACCACAAGAACCGCCGTGACAAAGGCCACGGCAAAGCCCAGCGCGATGTCGGCGACGGCCGAAAAGTCCAGCAGATCGCGCGATTTATACAGATCATAGGCCACCGCCGCACCCATGGTTGGCAGGCTGAGCAGGAACGAAAACTCGGCCGCCGCCCGCTTTTCCACGCCCATCAGCAAGGCACCCACGATCGTCGCCCCCGAGCGCGACACGCCGGGCACCATGGCAAGGCACTGGCACACGCCAATCCAGAACGCCTTGCCCAAGGGCAGGGCCGTGGCGTCGAAATACCGGGGCGTGGGGGCCAGACGGTCGATGACCAGCAGCACGATGCCGCCAAGGATCAGCATCACCGCAATCAGCGCCGGCGATTCAAACAGCACGGTCTTGATGAAATCATGCGCCAAAAGGCCAATCACCACCGCCGGCAAGAACGCCAGCACCAGCGACACCAGCGCCCGCAATGCCGCCGGATCACGATGCGCCCGCAAAGCCAGCCCGACCAGTTTTGCCGCGTAAAGCGTGATCAGCGCCAGCACCGCGCCAAGCTGAATCACCACCTCGAATGTATTGCCCGGGCTGTCGAACCCCAGAAAATGCCCTGCCAGCAGCAGGTGCCCGGTAGACGATACCGGCAAAAACTCGGTCAGACCTTCCAGCAGGCCAAGGACAGCGGCAAGCAGAAGGCTGTCCACCGACCTATACCTTTTTCAGGTTCTTGGCCGATTCCTTGATCGCCGTGTATTGGCCAGACGGACGATAGCGCCACAGGTATTCGGGCAACACTGCCTCCATCGAGGTGGGTTCGATCCCCAGATCGGCAAAGCCCCTGGCGCCCGGCGACACCACATTGTCACGCGCCAGATTGCGCACCTGATCAAGTGTCAGAACCTTGTTTTCGAACACCCCGAAGGTCAGCGTCTGCAACAGATCAAACGCCGCGCCCATGATGCGGGCAACAAAGAACGGCACGTTCAGCACCAGCCGCCGCCGCCGGATCACCGCCAGCATCGACAGCATAAGATCACGGAACGTCGCCACATCCGGGCCGCCCAGTTCATAAATGCCGCTTTCGGTCTTGCCATCTGCCGCCAGAACCGCCGCCTGCGCCACATCATCAACATAGACCGGCTGGAACCGGGTCGCGGCCCCCACCACCGGCAGCATCACCGAAAACCGCGCCATGCCGGCAAAGCGGTTGAAGAACTGGTCTTCGGCCCCGAAGATCACGCTGGGGCGCAGGATCACGGCGCCCGGAAACACTGCCATCACCGCCGCCTCGCCTTCGGCCTTGGACCGGGCGTAGGCACTGTTGCTGTTCGCATCGGCACCGATGGCCGACACCTGCACCAGACGTTGCACGCCCAGTTCCGCCGCAATCCGCGCCACACGCGCCGCACCACCGGCCTGCACGGCATCAAAGGTGTTCTTGCCGGACCGGTTCAGAATACCAACGCAGTTGATCACGGCATCCGCCCCGGTCATCACCCGCCGCACCGAGGCATCGTCACGGATGTTGCAGGCCACGGGTTCGACCTGACCGGTCACGCCATAGGGTTTGACAAACAGCGCCTCGTTCGGCCGCCGCACCGCCACCCGCACGCGCCAGCCGTCTTTTGCCATCCGCCGTGCGATATAGCGCCCGACAAACCCCGACCCGCCATAGATGGTGACAAGTTTGCTCATGCGCGAAACCCCTTTGCGGCGGACCAGAATGCCCAATGGACATAGCTTTGCAGGGCGATCTGGGCAAGGTGAAAGGCCGCCGCACCTTGCACCAGATTCTTCGCGCCAACGCCTTGCGCCCCGTTGACACCCCTGCAACAGCCGCATAAAAGCCGCGTCACGACATCTGCCCAGATGGCGGAATTGGTAGACGCGCTGGTTTCAGGTACCAGTGTTGCAAGACGTGGAGGTTCGAGTCCTCTTCTGGGCACCATTCGCTAAGGGTGCGGTCCGCAAGGTCCGCACCCTTTGCCTTTCCGGGGAACCCGATGGCCATTCACCTGCACAAGACCGACCTGCCCGATGGCCTGACCTTTGGCCCCGTTGTGGCGATTGATACCGAAACCATGGGTCTTGACCCACGCCGTGACCGGCTGTGCGTGGTGCAGCTTTCCGATGGCAATGGCGATGCACATCTGGTGCAGATCGGCCTTGGTCAGACCCGCGCCCCAAATCTGGAACGCTTGCTGACCGATCCGGCCACACTCAAGCTGTTCCACTTTGGCCGTTTTGACATTGCCGCGCTGAAAAAGGCATTCGGGGTGACCACACAGCCGGTCTGGTGCACCAAGATCGCCTCGCGCCTGATCCGCACCTTTACCGACCGGCACGGATTGAAATACCTGCTGCTTGAACTGGTGGGCGTCGATGTGTCAAAGCAGCAGCAGACCAGCGACTGGGGGTCTGAGGTGTTGACCGATGCGCAGAAAGACTATGCCGCGTCGGATGTGCTGTATCTGCACGCCCTGAAGGCCGAACTGGAAAAGCGGCTGGAGCGCGAAGGCCGCACCGATCTGGCCAACCGCCTGTTTGCCTTTTTGCCGACGCGGGCCGAGCTTGACCTGATGGGTTGGGATGAACCCAACGACATCTTTCACCACTAGGCGGGCTGCCGCCGAAGGCCCGCGCGGGGCAGTTGGCTCAAGCCAACCGCCCCTGTAGCCTTACCACCAAAGGGGCAGCGAACCAATGGCAAACCCGGACCTGCACACCCGCCTGATCGGCTGGCTGAAGATCGCCCTGCCGCTGATGGCCTTGGCGATCTTGTCGACGCTGTTTATGGTGGCTCGCACCATCGACCCCGAGGATGCCCTTCCCTATGCCTCGGTCGATGTGGCAGACCGCCTGCGCGAACCCCGGATCACCGCGCCGACCTATGCCGGGGTCACCACCGATGGGTCGGCCCTGACGGTTTCCGCCGATGAGGCCCGCCCCGGCAGCGCCAATACCGGGGATGCCGGTGCGACCACGGTTTTTGCGGTGCTTGAAACTCCCGATGGCGCGCGCTCCGAATTGACCGCCGCCACTGCGCAGGTTGATGACGGCGCGCGCCTTGTGTCATTTGCGGGCGATGTCACCATCACATCTTCGGCGGGCTGGACGGTGCGCAGCGAAGAAATGCGGGCGTCGATGGAAGTGACCGATGTGTCAGCGCCCACGCCTGTCACGGCGACCGGGCCGGGCAGCACGCTCACCGCAAACAGCATGCGGCTGACACAAAACCCGTCCTCGCCCGACCAGTATCTTCTGGTTTTCAATGGGGCGGTGAAGCTGATATACCGGCCCGCGAATTAAGTGCCGTTCCCGTTTGCAAAGGCCCCCCTTCATGTTCTCCTGCTTGCGCACCGCCCTGCTTGCCGCCAGCCTTGCGGCCCCCGCTGCCGCGCAACAGGCTGATATCCGTTTTGGCGGCCTGACCCAGGATACTTCGCTGCCGGTTGAGGTCACGTCAGACAGCCTGTCGGTCGATCAGGCCGATGGCGCGGCGCTGTTCACCGGCAATGTGCTGGTCGTGCAGGGCGACATGCGGATGACCGCCGGGATGATCCGGGTTGAATACAGCGATGATGGCACCGGGATTGATCGCCTGCATGGCACCGGCGGCGTGACGCTGGTCAGCCCCACCGATGCCGCCGAAGCCGCCGAGGCGGTCTATACCATTGCCAGCGGCACGGTGGTGATGACCGGCAACGTGCTGCTGACCCAAGGCAACGCGGCGATCTCGGGCGAAAAGCTGACCGTCAACCTGACCGATGGCACCGGCACCATGACCGGCCGCGTCAAGACCATCTTCACGCCGGGCCAGAAGAAGTGACAGCCGCACTGACCCTGTCCGTCACCGAAGGCAGCGCAGGCCTTGTGATCCGCAACCTGCGCAAAAGCTACAAGAAGCGTCTGGTGATCCGCGACGTGTCGATGCACCTGTTGCGTGGCGAAGTGGTGGCCTTGCTTGGCCCCAACGGCTCGGGCAAGACCACCTGCTTTTATTCCATCGCCGGTCTGGTCACGCCGGAAAGCGGGCAGGTGATCATTGATGGCAAGGATGTAACCGCCTTGCCGATGTATCGCCGTGCCCGGCTGGGGATCGGCTATCTGCCGCAAGAGGTGAGCATTTTCCGCGGACTGTCGGTCGAGGAAAACATTCTGGCCGTGCTGGAGATCACCGATCTGGACCACCACAAGCAGCGCGAGCGGCTGGAAGAGCTTTTGTCCGAGTTTTCGATCACCCACCTGCGCCGCGCCCCGGCGCTGGCCCTGTCGGGCGGCGAGCGGCGGCGGGTGGAAATTGCCCGATGTCTGGCCGCCGACCCCAAATATCTGTTGCTGGATGAACCCTTCGCCGGGGTAGACCCGATCGCCGTGGGTGAAATCCGCCATCTGGTGCATGATCTGAAATCGCGCGGCATCGGTGTGCTGATCACCGACCACAATGTGCGCGAAACGCTGGAAATCATCGACCGGGCCTACATCTTGCACGACGGCCATGTGCTGATGAGCGGGACCACCGATGAAATCGTGCGCGATGAAACCGTGCGCCGGGTCTATCTGGGTCAGAACTTCCGCCTCACTTGATTGCGGACATATGGCAGTTGCATGACGATTCGGTTGACAACACTGCCTGCGCTGTCGCCAAATGCCATGGATGCGTGCGCAAATCGCCATGACCCGTGCCTGCCTCGTGGCCGTTTCCCGGCCCGGCGTTCCTGCAGATGTGCATCCGTCAATCCATGACCCGTTTTTGAAGATCCTCTGTCACCCCATCGGTGGCGCAGGGGCAAGAAGCCGCGCGGAGGAGACATCATGCGCTATCAGATCAGTGGAAAACAGATCGACATCGGAGACGCCCTGCAAACCCACGTCAAAGCAGAACTGGGCGAAGTGGTTGATAAGTATGCGCAACGACCGACCGAGGCCGTCGTCGTCTTTTCAAAAGTCGCTTTTGAGTTTCACTGCGAAGCCGTGATCCACCTGTCTACCGGCCTGACGGCGCAAGCCAAGGGTCATGCCACCGAAATCTATGCCGCCTTCGAATCCTGCCGCGAAAAGATGGACAAGCAGTTGCGCCGCTACAAGCGCCGCATCCGCAACCACCACTCTGCCCGAACGTCACCTGTTGAGTTCGGCGGGGCATCCTCGTATATCCTCGCCGCAACCGAGGACGCCGAGGATGTGGAGCCCGAAACGCTTCAGCCCATCGTGATCGCCGAAATGGAGACGAAGATCCCTTCGATCACCGTTGGCGAAGCCGTGATGCAGCTGGAGCTTGGCGGACAACACATGCTGGTCTTCCGCAACGAAGGGCATGGTGGGGTGAATGTGGTCTACCGTCGCGATGACGGCAACATAGGCTGGATCGACCCGCGCAACAGCAAATAGGGGCAGCATACGCGCTGCCGGGAAATACGGCCGTTCATGGAACTTTCAAAGCTTATCACGCCCGGCGCCGTTCGCGTCGTCGGGCAGATCTCCAGCAAAAAACGTCTCTTTCAGGAATTGGGAGAGATGGTTGCGGCCAGTTACGGCTTGTCGGCCGCAACCGCCGTGGACGGCTTGCAAGAGCGCGAGAGCCTTGGCCCCACCGGTGTGGGCCATGGCATCGCCTTGCCGCACGCGCGGCTGCAAGACCTTGACCATATCGTCGGCGTGTTCATCCGACTGGAAAAGCCGCTGGATTACGACAGCGTTGATCGTCAGCCGGTTGACCTGATCTTTGCGCTGTTTGCGCCCAAGGATTCGGGGGTTGACCACCTCAAGGCGCTTGCCTTGGTCAGCCGCACCATGCGCGATGCAAGCGTGGTCACCAAGTTGCGCGCCAATGTCGATCCGGCAAAGCTGCACGCCATTCTGACCGAGTCGCGGTCTACCCAGGCCGCATAGGCGGGGCGGGGTGACCGCCTCGTCAAAGGGCCGGATCAGGGCCGCCAATCGGCAAAGCCAAACGCCACATAATCGCGTGCATAAGCCTCGCGGGTGGCCGCTTCGACCTGCGCATCATAGATCGCGCCAAGGCGGCTGAACGTCTGGTGGGCTTCGGTGGGCAGCGCGGGTGCGGTTTGCCCGACCTCGGCCGCCAGAAACGCCAGCCCTTCGGACAGACGGTCTTCGCGCAACACCACGTCAGGCCCCTGGAAGGCTGCGAAACCCTGCAAGATCGCGGTCTGACTGGCCCAATGCGCATCCACCCTTGCGCCGGTCTGGCCCGACAGGTTCAGCTTGACCCAGTGCAGAAAGCCGATGAACCCGGCCCGATGCGCCGCGGCATCGGGGTAGTCCTTGCCCGGTTCCGGCAGGTCCAGCTTGTGGGCCTTGACCACCTGGTCACGGATGGCGGCCAGGTGACCTGACAGGATCGAGGCGCAAAACGCATCATGCGCCCGCGCAACCGGATGGCGCAACACGGTGAACGACCGGTGCCCCGGATGCGCCCGCTTCCACTGGCGCAGGGTCTTTTGGCTGAAATCGCCCTCGACCCCGCCAAAACCCGCCAGCCAACCCGAGACCTGCGCCACCGGCCCACCCTTGACCGGCATATACAGCAGCCCGGTCTGCCGCGCGGCCAGAAACTGCGGCACCATCGGCGGACGGCGCGGTTCAAAATTCGGGGTGCGGGCCAGGTTGAAGCGGTCCAGCCGCGACAGGGCGCGCGCCATCTCGTCCGGGTTGACCAGCTTTTGGGCAATCTCTTCGGGGTTTTGCTTTTTCAGGCTATCATCCAGGCTTGCCAGACCCTTCACCCCCAGAAAGGCCGCCAGACCGTTCAGCACATCCAGATCGTTGATATCGTCATAATCAATGTAGAACGCTGTCTGCCCTGTCACCTGCAAGCCGTGCATCAGGACCATCTGGAACGCTTGCAGGGCGGATACATGGGCCTCGAACTCGGCCGCGTCGAACCGCACCTGCGCGGTTTTCAGGTTCTTGGCGCTGGTCAGCTTCCACTGGTTGGTTTCCTGCGCGATCTTCAGGCTGACATAGCTTTCCAACGGGTTGCGCGTCAGGATGATCTTGGCGCAACGCGGGTCTTCCAGCACCGGTTGCAACACGCGGGGGTCATGGTCGTGGAAATAGCGAAAGCCGGCCAGCCCGTCGGTCTGCGCCCGCAGGGCGCGGATCAACGCCAGCGGGTCGGCCTCACGGTCGGCCAGGGAAAACCCCAGCAGGCTGGTCTGGTCCTTCTTGCCGATGAAGTGGGGATTGAAGACCTCGCCATGACAGGTCACGCCCGCCATGCTGTTCAGATTGGCTTCAAGGAAATTGGACCCTGTCCGCATTTCCGCGAACATGACAAAACTGTCGAACTGTTTGGACACTCACTTCACCAGATAGGGGCGCCCGCGGCGCGTGGATTTGGCGGCCGGATCATTGCCGACCGGGAAATCGCCCATCAAGACGGGCTGCATCCCCTGATTGCGCAGATTTTGCAGAAATTGGCCAAACCCTGTCAGATCGGCCATGCGCGGCGCTTCGGTCAGCCTGCGGCCTTGGCGCGGACCGATTTCGTCGATGATGGTCTGTAGCGGTTCCATCGGGTTTTCGACGAAATCTGCCAGGCTCCAGATCCGCACCCTCGCCTTGGAAAAGGGTGAGCGCAGGATATTGAGAAACTCTTGCTCGACCTTTTGCAGGCGTGCGACCTCACGCCGGATGTCGCCGAAATTCTGATTTGCCCGGAACAGGGGCACCGCCCAGGCCCCCGAGATAACCGAGATTTGCGCGTTGCTGTCCATCGCCATGAACCAGTCCAGCTGTTGCGTGTCGGTCGGACCAAACTGAAAGCACTGGCGTTCGCCGCGGGTGTTCCAGATCAGGTTGGTCAGAAAGCTTTTCGGATTATGATCGCGAATGGCGGCGCTGTCGGACATCGCCCCGTTGTAAATGGTATCGCCCCCGGCGAAATGAACCCGGTCCGGTGCGAACAGATGGCCATGCACCCGCGTGCCGCTGGCCTTGGACAGCCAGATTTCAAAATTCTCAAACACGTCGGCAAAGCCGCAAAACACCGAATAATGCCCCGCCGTGCGGCCATTTTCATGGTTTTCATTCGGAAACCGGCTTTGCATGTACAGACCGGGCCGGCCCTTGATGCGGCGCTCCACGGCTTTGGCGAACAGCCGGTCAATCTTGCCGGGGTTCGGCTCGGCTGCGGCCTGACGGATGGCATCATCCGACAGGAAGGCGGCATAAAGCTTTGCCGCGTCGGGCCAGATCTTGCGCGCCACAAAACAATCTGACCGGCGCAGCAGTTGCAGGTGATCGTCATAAAAGATGTGCGGCTTGCCCTGAAAGTCGAACTTCGACAGGGTCAGGGACCGGCTTTCCACTGAACCGGAGACCTGCCGCACCAACGTCTGGAAATAGCTTTCATCCGGAATCCAGACCTTCTGGAAATAGCGGTCGATCGCGGCCCGATCGGGGTGTTCCAGAATCGCCGACAAGGTGCGGCGCGTCAGGCACCACCATTGGCTGCCCAGATGCGGTACCAGTTCGGCCGGGATCTTGCGGCGATACCGGACCATGCGTTGCAATTTCACATAGGTGTCAAACCACCAGCGTTGCTTGCGCCAACTGAACGGAAACCGCAGGGTAAAGCGTTCGAAATCCAACCCACCGATGGTCCAGCCCACATCTTCTGTGGTCACGCTTTCGATGAAATCGGTCTTGGGCCGCCCGTCCAGATAGGCGCGCAATTCTTCAACCGGGCGCAGCGGCAGGCACGAGCCAGAGGCCAGATAGACATGCCGCACATCGGGGAAATCGCGCAGCATCACGGTGGCGGCTTCCTGGCTGGCGGCAACAATGCCCCAGGTGCCCCACTCGCAGGCATGCCGCCCGGAAAACCGCACATTGGCCAGATCCGACAGGTCGGCGGTCAATTTGGCACAGTCCTTGGCGGCAACCCGGCGGTCAACGTGAATGACAACGGGGCAATCACGTTCGGCCCAATGCCGCGCGACCTGGGCAGCGCGGTCAAGCGCCGTATGGCACAGCATAACGAAGCCGACGCTCATGCCCTTGCCCTCCTCACGCCCAGTTGCCCTTGGACATCAGCCCCAAAATCTCAAGCTGCCGCCAGTTGATGTATTTCTCGCTCCACTTGCACCACACCTCAGGCTGGTTGGACAGCCCTTGCTTGTAGGCCTTGTATTCGGCGCTTCCGGCATAGTGTTCGCCGCGCTGCAACTCTTCTTCCGCCTTGGCGGCAAAGGTATCAAGGAACTTGGCATGAAGCAGCACGCCAGAGGCCTTTTCCCCGCCCCATTCATCATAGGCAAGGTTCAGCCCGCGCGGCAGCATCATGTGGGTGGAGCTGATATAGGCATAGGACCGATGCCATTTGACCAATGGGATCTTGTTCAGTGCCGGGGCCTTGAGCGGGGCATCGGCAAAGAACATCCGGGTGCGCGGGCCGCCCTGTATCCACAGGTTGCCAAAGGCCGGATTGCGGCTGATCACGTAATTGCCGCTGTCAAACCATTGCGCAATCTCGAACGGATCCTGGCCTTCGCGATAGGCCTGATCGGTGATCGGGCCCTTGGGATACATGTCCAGCAACATGGCCGAAAAGGTGCGGATCTGCGTGGTATCCAGCCAATCGGTCAAGGCGTGGATCGGGCGGGTTTCGCAGAAGGGATACACAAAAAACTCATCCGGATCGACGGTCAGGCACCAGTGACCATGCCCATATCGGCGCAGAAGGTGGCTGATCCAATCCATCCCGAACCGGCTTTTGCGATAGCTGGCATCGGTCCGCCACAGCGACACATCGCGCTGGTCTTTCAGATATTCAAGCGACCCATCGGTTGACCCGTTGTCGACCATGAAAAAGTGATCCACGCCCAGATCACGATAATAGCGCAGGAAATAGGGCAGCCTGACCTTTTCATTGCGCAGGGTGACAAAGGCAAAGACCGCGTTTTCCTTCTGCCCCGCCGACCTGTCGGCCACCAGAGTCAGCGCCCGGCGGCTGGCCCAGGCACGATACAGCAAACGCCGACGGTGCCAACGCAGCCTGTATGAGGAGATCAAACCCAAGATTGCAACCCGATCCGAGACAGCATGCAGACCAACACCAGCAGGCGGGAATTAACAAAGTGTGCGCTCGTTACCAGTATACCGTCCACTTGCCTGCATTTTTCATATCAAGCCAGATGATTGATGCCAAATGTTAAACAATTTCGCTGGTATTCAACTTTGCGGCCGTGGCCAAATGGGGTCAGACCCATCCCCCGCGTGACATCAGGCCCAGCGCTTCCAGCCGCCGCCACCCTGTCATCCGCTCGGATCGGGGGCAGTGCAAAACCGGGTCGGCCATCACCGTATCATAATAGCTGTCATACAGCGCGCTGTTGGCAAAGTGCTGTTTGCGGGCTTTTTCTTCCGCCGATTTCTGAACGACCTCGGGCAGGAACTTGGTATGCAGCAAAAGCCCCGAGGTCCGCTCGCCACCGGTGGTAGCGTAAACCCGGTTCAGCCGGGGCGGCAACAGCGCGTGGGTCGAATTGACATAGGCATAGCGACGGTTCCAGCGCACCAGCGGCACCTTGTTCAGCGTCGGCGCCCGGCGCGGATCGGCGGCAAAGAACAGGCGCGCGCGCGGCCCTCCTTGAATCCACAGGTTTTTCATCCGGTCCTGCACCCGAACTGCGTAATTCCCCGGATCAAACCATGTCAGCACCGACAGCGGGTTGTCACCGGGCACAATCTGCGCCTGTGACAGCGGGCCTTGCGGATACAGGTCCAGCATCATCGTGCCAAAGCTGTCATGGCCCTGCTCCTCCAGCCATCCGGTCAGGGCAGGCAGCGGGCGCGTTTCCCAATAGGGATAGATCAGCAACTCATCGGCATCCAGCGTCAGGCACCAGTGGCCGTGACCATGGCGGAAGTGCAGCCATGTAATCCAATCAAGGCCAAAGCGCGCCGCCTTGTAGCTGCGCCCTGTTTGCCACAGCGACACATCGGGCTGGTCGGCAAGATAGGCCGCACTGCCATCCAAGCTGGCATTGTCGACGATCAGGAAATGATCAACCCCAAGCTTGCGGTGATGATCCAGAAAATGCGGCAGTCGCACGCCTTCGTTGCGCACCGTCATGAAGCACAGGATATCGTCCGCGCCGATCAAGCGGCAGCGGTCGCTGATCGCGGTCAATCCGTGGCGGCTGCGAAACGACCGCCACAGAAACCGACGCCGACGCAGGCGCAGACCATAGGCACGCGCCAAACACCGGGCGAAATCCGCCAGCCTGAGCCGGGCGCTGCCAGCCATTCAAGGGCTTATTGCGCGGCGTTTTGCAGCGCCATCGTATCGTTCAGATAGGCGCTGAACTCATCCCGCAGGTCGGGCCGCGCCAGACCAAAGGCTACGGTCGCCTGCAAGAACCCGGCCTTGGACCCGCAATCGTAGCGTTGGCCGCGGAAGCGATAGCCGTAGACCTTGCTTTTGCCGATCTCTTCGGCAATCGCGTCGGTCAACTGGATCTCACCACCTGCGCCATGCTTGATCTTGTTGAGGTTAACCAGAACGTCCGGCGACAGGATATAGCGCCCGATCACCGCAAGGTTCGACGGTGCGGTGCCAGCGGGTGGTTTTTCGACCATGCCCTTGGCCTCGACGATCGAGCCCATGTCGTTGCCAATGTCCAGAACGCCATAGGACGACGCCTTTTCGGGGGCCACTTCCATCGCCGCCACCATGTTGCCGCCGGTTTCGGCATAGGCTTCGATCATCTGCTGCAAGCAGGGTTTTTCGGCAGCAATCACGTCATCGGGCAGCAGCACGGCGAAGGGTTCGTTCCCGATCAACCGCCGCGCACACCATACCGCATGCCCAAGGCCCTGCGGCCGGTTCTGGCGAATATAGGCAATCGCGCCCGAATCCATGTTGGTGTCTTTCAGCACCTCAAGAAGGTGCTCCTTGCCGGACTTGCGCAGCGCCGACTCAAGCTCGGGGGCGACATCGAAGTAATCTTCCAGCGCAGACTTGCCGCGCGAGGTGACAAAGATGAACTCCTTGATCCCGGCAGCGCGCGCCTCGTCGATGGCATACTGAATCAGCGGGCGATCCACCAAGGTCATGATCTCTTTCGGGATCGACTTTGTCGCCGGCAGGAAACGGGTTCCAAGACCGGCAACGGGGAATACGGCCTTCAGCACCTTCTTCTGCTTCATGTCATTCTCTCTGTTCATTGTGATCTCGCGTCATCTCGTGATTACGCGCCCTCACCCCACCCGGGGTTTCTCATATCAGATTATTTCGCAAACGTCGGCGAAACTATGGTCAGATCGCGGAAGAGCGGTGGATTGTGTCGCCGTCGGCCAGTTTTAGCGCAACGCCCGGCGCAAAGGCGATGAAAAACGGGTTGTCCCAGCCCGGTTTGCCGTATTTCAACGCGCTGTGGTCATCAAAGCGCACCACATGCCCGCCGGCGCCGCGCAGCACCGCATCGCCGGCCGCCGTGTCCCATTCCATTGTCCGGCCAAGACGCGGATAAAGATCGGCCTCACCGGTGGCGACCAAGCAGAACTTCAGGCTGCTGCCTGCACTGGTCATGTCCTTTACCGCATAACGGGCAATGTAGGCATCGGTGGCAGCGTCGCGGTGCGACTTTGACGCCACCACCATCAGCGCGGCATTGTCGGGCACCGCCACGCGCAACGGCGTCACCGCCCCTATGGCATCGTGGTCAAACGGCCCGGCCTCTTCGACCGCAACCCCATTGGCCTGCGTATAGAAAAGCCGCCCCTTGGCCGGGGCATAGACCACCCCGCGCAACGGCACGCCATCTTGCACATAAGCGATGTTCACGGTGAAATCGCCGCGGCGCTGCACGAACTCTTTGGTGCCGTCCAGCGGATCGACGATCAGAAAGGTGGTTGCGGTCAATGCGTGGCTGTCAGCCTGCTCTTCGGTGATCAGCGTCACATCGGGAAACGCCGCGCGCAACCCGGCCGAGATGATTGCGTCGGCGGCTTCATCCGCCTCGGTCACCGGACTGGCATCGCTTTTCGCGCGCACGTCGAAATCCGGGCCTTCATAGACCTGCATGATCCGGTCACCCGCCAGCAGCGCCAGACGGCGCATCACCTGCATCAAATGTTCAAAATCCATCTCCGACCCCGTTTGTGCGCCAGAACCGGCACGACAGTTGCGTAACCCGTGCTGCCGCCATATCATCGGCGCAAAGGAAACAGCAAGATTTCCTGTTGTATGGTTAGGGCTACGCGTCCTAACCCCACAGAGGACTGGGCAGACATGTTCCGACCCGAGGTCAGAAAGACACCGGCCCAAAGCGCGTTCGCGATGCTGGAGCTGATTTTTCATGCATCCGTCCGGTCGGTCCGGCGCAGCCATGGCAACGCCGTCATCGGCCTGCTGATGAACATCTTCCAGACCGTTTTGCTGGTTGCCGTATTTTACATCATGTTCGATCTGCTGGGGCTGCGCGGCAACGCCATCCGGGGCGATTTCCTGCTGTATGTGATGTCGGGCATTTTCATGTTCATGACCCATACCAAGGCGATGGGCGCGGTTGTCGGGGCCGATGGGCCAACCTCGCCGATGATGAAACACTCGCCGATGAACCCGATCATCGCCATCGTCTCGGCCGCCTTGGGTGCGCTTTACATCCAGATCCTGTCGGCAGGCGTTGTCTTGTATTTCTACCACGCGGCGTTTGTGCCGATCACCATCCACGACCCCGTCGGCACCTTTGGCATGCTGTTGCTGGCCTGGGGCACCGGCGTTGCCATCGGCATGGTGTTCAAGGCCGCAATGCCTTGGCAGCCCGAGTTTTTTGGCATCTTTTCGCAAACCTACCAACGCGCGAACATGATCGCATCTGGCAAGATGTTCGTTGCAAACATGATGCCAACCTACATCCTTGCCTATTTCGACTGGAATCCGCTGTTTCATATCATCGACCAGGCACGCGGGTTCATCTTTCTGAACTACAACCCGCATTACAGTTCGGTCCAGTATCCGCTGATCTGCATGGTGATCTGCATTGTCATCGGCCTGATGGGTGAATTTTACACCCGCAAGCATGCGTCAAGCAGTTGGGGGGCGAAGCGGTGATCAGAATTGTCGCGGCTGTGCTGGTGCTTGGTTGCCCGGTTCTGGCCATCGGGCAGACGTTTCCGGCCAGCTATGCGGTCAAGGGGGTTTCGGCCAATGATGTCCTGAACATCCGCAAGGAACCCTCAGCCACAGCCGAAACGCTGGGCGGGATTGGCCCCTTTGCGCTGAACGTCGAAGTTCTGGGAACAACGCCCGATGGGAAATGGGGCCAGGTTGGCCTTCCCGAGGGTAACGGCTGGGTCGCCATGGCTTTTCTTGACCCGACCCCCGCCGCCGATCCCGCGCTGGTGCCGCGCCCGTTGTCCTGCCTTGGAACCGAACCATTCTGGTCGGTCAGCCTGTATGCCGGCACCGCCGAATATCATTCGCCCGAGACCGGCGCCGTCATTCTGACCCTGGGGCATGAGGCCGTGGCACCCAAAGGTTTCCTGTTTTTGCTGGAGGAAGGGCCGACACGGGCCCGCACGCTGGTCGTCACCCGCGAGCGTTGCTCAGACGGCATGTCAGACCGGATATTCGGTTTTTCCACCCGAATGTTCACCGAAAGCCCCGACGGCAACACCCTATCTCAGGGGTGCTGCACATTGGATCATCGATGACTGCGGCGCGGGCCAGAAACCGGGGGCCAGAAGCCGGGCCCCCGGAACGTTTGGTCAAAGCTGCGCGTAGCGCAGGATAGCGGCAAGCGAGCCTTTGCCGGGAATGTCGTCCTTGCGCACGGCAACCACCATTCCGCCAGATGCGATCACCCGAGACGCAATTTCATCCACAACACCCAGATTTGCCGCCGTCGATTCCTTGTCAAAGGTCACTGCCCCGGTTTTTTCATCCACCGTGCCCGGCACCACTTCGTCGATATCGACCAGCAGGGTTTCCACTGCCCCGAATGTGGCGGCTTTGGCGACATCTGCCACATCGGTCAGGGACCGGCCTTCACCCAACCGTGCTTCAAAGCGTTCATGCAGGGCTGCCAGCATACGGGCCTGCACCGCGTCCAGAATCGGGCGCGCCTCGGTTGCCAGCTCTGCCGGGGTCATCCGCACCGGGCTGGTCTTGATCGCCTCATCGGCGACCGCGTCGTGGGTCGTGACCGAGCGGAACATCGAAAGCAGCGGTTCCGTGGCAGCCACAATCAGCGGTTCGTGCCGGCCGGCCAGAACCGGGCGCAGGGCGGTGTCAATCTTGCGGCAATAGGCGCGCAGCAAGACGTTCTGCCCTTCGGACCCGCCAATCCGCTTGGAGTAGCTGCGCGAATTCACATTCGCCGTGCCACTGGCCGAAGCGGCATCTTTCGGCATATCAGGCACGCGCACCTCGTGTGGGGGCAGATCGGCAAACACCTCAACCAGCCGCACCTCGTTTTCGGCCAGCGCCAGCACAAAGGCATGGTTCTGCTGGGAAACCGCGCGCAGCAACGGCTTGATGAAATAGCGATCACCGACTTGAACCATTTCGGTCAGGTGGTTCGGCAGACGGAAGGTGCGCATCCGGTCCGGGCTGACGAAAATCGCAAGGCTGTTGGCCTGCTTGGCCCAGAAATCAGTGTCGTCGATCAGATCGTTGACCTGTTCGGCAATCGGCCAGATCGTCCGCTTGGCGGTGCCCACCGCCTCAAGCTGCGCTTCTGCATCTTTCAGCAGGTTCCCCAACAGGGTGCGCGCTAGCCCGATATGTTGCGTTTCTGGTGTGGTTGGAATGAAGAATGACACCAGCGCATCGCCCCTTGCCGCAATCAGGCTGTCGATCTGCGCCTTGGTCGGAATATCCACATAAAGCATCGTCATGTCCCTTTTTTCGGAAACGAACAGCAACAACCGAGCGCCCCGGCGCCGCGTTTCCTGCGCCGGTCGCGATCGGGGGCAAGGTTGGGTCGACAGCATCAAAGGGCACGCATGTAAAAAATTAGCAACACTGCGCGCGCTGACCCTGTTGCAGCCCAAAAGCCCGCCACCTATATACGGCTGGCAACGGTAATTCGGAACACACGATTTCACCGCACGCTCCATGGGCACGGGTGCCACATTGGGCCCAAGCCAAGACCATCGCCTGTAGAAAGGGATCAAAACATGGCCAAAGTCATCGGTATCGACCTTGGAACCACAAACTCTTGCGTCGCCATCATGGATGGGTCGCAACCGCGCGTGATCGAAAATTCGGAAGGCGCGCGCACCACGCCGTCTATTGTCGCGTTCACGGAAAATGAGCGCCTTGTTGGTCAGGCCGCCAAGCGGCAGGCCGTCACCAACGCATCGAACACCATCTTCGCGGTCAAGCGCTTGATCGGACGTCGTTTTGACGACCCGATCATTCTGAAAGACCAAAAGAACATGCCCTACAAGATCGTCAACGGCGGCAACGGCGACGCTTGGGTTGAAGTGCGGGGTGACAAGTATTCGCCCAGCCAGGTGTCTGCCTTCATCCTGCAAAAGATGAAGGAAACCGCCGAGGCTTACTTGGGCGAAACCGTCACCCAAGCCGTGATAACGGTGCCTGCCTATTTCAACGACGCCCAGCGTCAGGCAACCAAGGACGCCGGCAAGATCGCGGGTCTTGAGGTGCTGCGCATCATCAACGAACCGACGGCTGCTGCATTGGCCTATGGTCTGGACAAGAAAGAAGCCCGCACCATCGCAGTCTATGACCTTGGCGGCGGCACTTTCGACATCACCATTCTGGAAATCGACGACGGTCTGTTTGAGGTCAAATCCACCAACGGCGATACCTTCCTTGGCGGTGAAGACTTTGACATGCGGATCGTCAATTACTTGGCGGATGAGTTCAAGAAAGAGCATGGCGTTGACCTGACCTTGGACAAGATGGCCCTTCAGCGCCTGAAAGAGGCCGCCGAAAAGGCCAAGATCGAACTGTCGTCGGCCAGCCAGACCGAAATCAACCAGCCGTTCATCAGCATGGACCGCAACACCGGCCAGCCGCTGCACCTTGTGGTCAAGCTGACCCGCGCCAAGCTGGAATCCTTGGTTGACGACCTGATCAAGCGCTCCATGAAGCCTTGCCATGCCGCGTTGAAAGACGCTGGCCTAACGGTTGGCGACATTGACGAGGTGGTTCTGGTCGGTGGCATGACCCGCATGCCGCGCGTCGTGGAGGAAGTTACCAAGTTCTTCGGCAAGGAACCCCACAAGGGCGTGAACCCGGATGAGGTTGTGGCCGCTGGTGCCGCTATCCAGGCCGGCGTGTTGCAAGGCGACGTCAAGGACGTGGTCCTGCTGGACGTGACCCCGCTGTCCTTGGGCATCGAGACGCTGGGTGGCGTGTTCACCCGTCTGATCGACCGCAACACCACGATCCCGACCAAGAAGTCGCAGATCTTCTCGACTGCCGAAGACAACCAGAACGCCGTGACGATCCGGGTGTTCCAGGGCGAACGCGAAATGGCCGCCGACAACAAGATGCTTGGCCAGTTCAACCTTGAAAACATTCCGCCCGCCCCGCGCGGTCTGCCTCAGATCGAGGTGACGTTCGACATCGACGCCAACGGCATCGTGTCGGTCAAGGCCAAGGACAAGGGCACCAACAAGGAACAGGCGATCACCATCCAGGCCTCGGGCGGCTTGTCGGATGAAGACATCGAAAAGATGGTGCGCGACGCCGAGGCCAATGCCGAAGCCGACAAGGAACGCCGCGAGCTGGTGGAAACCCGCAATCAGGGTGAAAGCCTGCTGCACTCGACCAAGAAGTCGCTGGCCGAGCATTCCGACAAGGTGGACCCGACCACCGTCGAAGCGATCGAGCTTGCCATGCAGCCGCTGGAGGAAGCCCTCAAAGGCGAGGACGCCGGCAAGATCCGCTCGGGGATCCAGAACCTGACCGAAGCCGCGATGAAGCTGGGCGAAGCCATCTACAAGGCGACCCAGTCCGAAGGCGAAGGGGCCGACCCGGACCGTCCGCGCGACGTTGACGAAGATATCGTCGATGCCGACTTCGAGGATTTGGGCGAAAACAAGCGGAAGTAAGACCGCAGGAAACGGAAGAGGGGGCGGTCCGGCGACGGGCCGCCCTTCTCCGGTTCGGGAAAGGGTTTCTATCCCATGGCAAAACGTGATTTCTATGAGGTTCTGGGTGTGTCCAAGGGCGCCTCGGCGGAAGACCTGAAAAAGGCTTACCGCACGAAGGCCAAGGAATTGCACCCCGACCGCAATTCAGACAACCCCAACGCCGAAGCCCAGTTCAAAGAGGTGAACGAGGCTTATGAGGTGTTGAAGGACGCCGATAAGAAAGCGGCCTATGACCGCTTTGGCCACGCTGCCTTTGATGGCGGCATGGGCGGCGGCGGCGCACGCGCGGGCTATCCCGGTGGCGGTGGCAACGCGGATTTCGCCAGTGCCTTTTCGGACGTGTTCGAAGACCTGTTTGGCGATTTCATGGGCGGTCGCAGCGGCGCGGGGCAAGCCCGGTCGCGGGCGCAACGCGGGTCAGACCTGCGCTACAACATGCGGGTATCGCTGGAGGAAGCCTTCAAGGGCGTGCAGAAGACCATCAGCGTCCCCACGTCGCAAGCTTGCGAAACCTGCCGCGGCACCGGGGCTGAAGGTGGCGCCGAACCCACCACCTGCCCCACCTGTTCGGGCATGGGCAAGGTGCGCGCGCAGCAGGGGTTCTTCACGGTGGAACGCACCTGCCCCACCTGCAACGGCATGGGCCAGATCATCAAGAACCCGTGCCGCGCCTGTGTCGGTCAGGGCCGGATCGAGAAGGAACGCTCGCTGTCGGTCAACATCCCCGCCGGGGTGGAAACCGGAACCCGCATCCGTCTGGCCGGCGAAGGTGAGGCCGGTCTGCGCGGCGGTCCGGCGGGCGATCTGTATATCTTCATCGAGGTGAAAGAGCATCCGATCTTCCAACGAGACGGCGCGCATCTGTTCTGCCGCGTGCCGGTCAGCATGATCACCGCTGCCATGGGCGGCGAGGTCGAGGTGCCCACCATCGACGGCGGTCGCAGCCGGGTAAAGGTGCCGGCGGGGGCGCAATCAAGCAAGCAGATGCGCCTTCGCGCCAAGGGCATGCCCGCCCTGCGCGGCGGGGGCGTGGGCGACATGCTGATCGAACTGGCGGTGGAAACCCCGGTCAACCTGACCAGCCGCCAAAAGGAACTGCTGCGCGAGTTTGAAAAGCTGTCCGAAGAGAACAACCCCGAGGGTTCATCGTTCTTTTCCAAGGTCAAGGGCTTTTGGGACGGCATGAAAAGCTGACCCTTCATCCATGCGCCAGAACGTCAGGCCCCGGCAGGCGACTGCCGGGGTTTTTCATGTCCTGCGCTAGTCTCGCGATCTGCTTTGGCAAAAGCGCCAGCCGCGCAGGCGCGGTTTGACGCCATTGGCAAAGGCGATGCGCGACTGCGCAGCTGCTGGATTTTGATCGCAGCAATGCAACGGCGCGCCATGCAACACCGATTCGACCAGTGCCCAACGCCACACTTCTGCGCTGCCCATTCTTGCGCCATCGGTTTGACCAAGTTGGCACCGCCCCGATCGCTATTTAATGCGCCGCCCTTGAATCCGACGTGGAACACGCAGCGATCCCGTGAAATATTGTGGCCAAGGGAAGGATTGCCAGATGACGCAAACCCATAAGGCCGACGGGGTGGCCGGGATACCGCAGGCCGTTGCGCGGTTCCTGCCCAACCCGGCCCCTGCAATCGCCCAGACCGCGGCCGCGACGCGGTCGCTTGGCCCCCAGCGCGGCCTTGATCCCGATACCCCGCGGCTTTGGCGCAACGGGACAGGGACAGTCTGATGCTTGCCGCGTTTGTCGGGGCCCGCGTGTTTGACGGCACAACACTGCACAGTGATGCCGTTGTGGTGATTGATGGCCATCAGGTGATTGACCTGTGCGCATCAGCGCCACAAGGCGCCCGGGTGATACGGCTGGATGGCGGCATCCTTGCGCCGGGGCTGTTGGACCTTCAGGTGAACGGTGCCGGTGGCCTGATGGTCAATGGCCAGACCGATGCCGGCACGCTGGCCAAGATCTGCGCGACACAGGCCCGTCTGGGGGCCACGGGTGTTCTGCCGACGCTGATCACCGACACACCGCAGGCCACGGCGCAGGTGATCAGGGCCGGCATCGCGGCCATTGGCACCCCCGGCTTTTTGGGCCTGCATCTGGAGGGCCCGCATCTGGACCCGCGCCGCAAGGGGGCACATGACGCCGCCCTGATCCGCCCGATGACCGACACCGATCTGGCGCTGTTGGTGGATGCCGCTTGTCAACTACCGGCCCTGATGGTGACGCTGGCCCCGGCCTCGGTGCGGCCGGATCAGATTGCCGCACTGGCAAAGGCGGGGGTGATTGTCAGCCTGGGCCATGCCGAATGCACCTTGGCCGAGGCCGAGGCAGCGATAGCCGCAGGGGCCCGATGCGCCACCCATCTGTTCAACGCCATGAGCCCGCTGGGCAACCGCGAGCCCGGTCTGGTGGGGGCCGCTCTGACCGGCACGATTGCCGCCGGGGTGATCGCCGATGGCATCCACGTGCACCCGGCCACGCTGCGGCTGGCGGTGAAAGCGCGGCCTTCGGGTCTGTTTCTGGTGTCAGACGGCATGGCGACGGCAGGCACCGACCTGACCGAGTTCACCCTGGGCGGGCGGCGTATCCTGCGGCAGCGCGGGCGACTGACGTTGGAGGATGGCACCTTGGCAGGCGCCGACCTGACCCTGCCGCAGGCTTTGGCGGTGATGGTGGGGCAGGTGGGGTTGGGCGTTCAGGATGCCCTGACCATGGCCACGACAACCCCGGCCCGGTTGATCGGGCGCAATGATCTGGGCCATCTGCGCCCCGGTGCGTCGGCCGATCTGGTGCATCTGAGAGATGACATGCGGCTGCTGGCGGTCTGGCAGGGGGGCAAACAACGGCAATAGATGGGCGGCATATGACAGGTCAGATCAGGGTTGCACCGTCTGGGATATGGCTGGCACCTGTTTGCAGATCAGCGCATCTGGTGCAGTCCATCCAGCTTTTTACGCAACCTGAGTCAGCCCAAGCGCGATTGCACGCTGACGGGTTCCCAGACAACCGATGCAGGATACAAACCACATTGCCACGCCGCTTGATGACAGTGCGCGGCTGCTATCAGAAAAGTGGTGCCGCTGAAGAGACTCGAACTCCCGACCCCATCATTACGAATAAGGGTAGACCGCCCCTGCCCCGCCCGCTATCCTCCCTTTACTGAATGAAAGCAGGGGCTTAGGTGGCCTGCGGGGGCGTCCCCCGCCTAAGACGGCACCCTCAACCCCGTTCTAATCCCGTCTTTGTGCGGGGAGGGAGATGGGATGCCGACACTGAACAACGAGACTGTCGCCAAGCTGCCCCTGGCCGCGACAGGACAATACATTGAGCGCGACGACAAGCTGCCCGGCTTCTTCGTCGTGGTGGGGAAGCGGTCCAAGACCTTCACCGTCCAAGTGGACGGCAAGAAGCCTGACGGCACCCGGACCTCCCGCCGTGAGAAGGTCGGCACCTTCCCGGAGATGAGCGCCAGCGTGGCCCGGGAGCGGGCGAAGGCGCTCCAGATTGCCCTGGGCAAGCGCCGCGACCCTGAGGTTGAGGACAAGCCCAACTACACCCTGGGTCGGGGCTGGGCAGCCTACCGCGACTTGATGGTGCGGAAGGTAGAGGACGGCGTTAAGAGCGCCGCCACCCTCGCCAACTATGACCGGGCCTACCTCCACGTTGAGGACTGGGCTGAGCGGCCCCTGGCTGAAATATCGGCCAGCGCAGAGATGGTGCAGCTCCGCTTCCGCGACATCACTGACGGCAAGGTCATCGGCAAGACCCTGCGGGGCGGGAAGGGCGCGGCGAACCTCGTGGCTGTGTTCCTGGGCGTGGTCTACAGGTATGTCCAGGACAGCGGCCTACAGCGCGACCTCCCCGACTTCGTGCCGTCCCGGGCCGTGCGCCATGAGATACACGAGCTGCCCAGGCGGAGGCGGGCGCTTGCGGCCAAGGACCTTGCCAAGTGGAATGCCCAGCGCCTCGCCCTGTCGCCAACCCGGCGTGAGTTCCACCTCTTGAACCTCCTCACCGGGTCACGGCAGGAACAGTTGCGGACCCTCACCTGGGCTGACGTGGACTTTGACGGTGGCACCGTCCACTTCCCCAAGCCTAAGGGGGGCACGTCGCGCGCCTACACCATCCCCATGAGCGGTGCGATCCGCGAGTGCCTCTTGCGCGCAAGGGAGGCGGGCCGGATGCTGAACGAGCGGGCCGCGCGCACCTATGTGTTCCCGGCAGAGCCCCGGAAGTCGCGGGGCCGCAAGGATGGCGCGCCGCCGTCGCTGCACATGGTGGAGCACAAGGAGGAGCGCGACCGCCTGTCACACTGGGGGTCTGACCTGCGCCGCACCTTCAAGACCTTGGGCAAGGAGGCCGGGGTGCCCGAGTTCCTGCTGGACCTGTTCCAGAACCACGCCCAGGGCGGGGTGTCGCGCGGCTACAACATCCGCGAGGTCATGGGCGGAACCTTCCTGTTGGATGCCCAGGAGCGGCTGTCACAGTTCTTCATGCTGCACCTCAACAAGAAATAGGGATTGGCGGGGTGATCCGGGGGCTTCCCTGACCGGAGGTCCCCGACTATACTCATCAACACTGTAATTGGCGGGGACTCAGCTAAGGTCCCCTGAAATCCGGCACCAGCGGCACGCAGTCGGAGCCTCCACAGCCCCCACCGGGGGCAGGAGGCTTGTCGTGCTAGACCCAAAGACCCTTGTGGCAGATGCCGTGCGCGAGACGCTGGCGGCTGTCGCTGAGCGCCCGGAGCTCATCGAGCGCCGGGAGTGGTTCGCCCCTGATGAGGCGGGCGAATACCTGAGGCTGTCGGAAAAGACCCTGGAGAACCTGCGGCTGCGGCGTGAGGGGCCTGCATACTCCCGCGTGGGCCACCGCATTGTCCGCTACCGCCGTGCCGACCTTGACGCATGGCTTGTCGCGGGGCGTGAAGCATGAGCGGGTTGGAAAGGGAGACGCCCCCGGCTGGGGACCGGGGGCGGGGAGAAGACAGTGCACATGACCCTTGCAAGATCACCCCTAAGGTAGCGGGGATTGACGGCGCGGGCGATGGAAATTGCTTGTTGTCTGGGCGCACCTCCGATGCTGTCCAGTTCTTGCAGGGCTGGGCTCCTGAGGGTCCTTGGGTCCTGACCTCCATCGTCCCCGATGGGGAGCTCACCGCAGCCACCTTCGGCCCCGGTGACGTGGTGAAGATGCGGGACTGGATTCAGGAGCGCCAGGGCGTCGAAAACCTCTACTTCATGGTCAACCGGACCTTCCGGGCGATGAGGACCAAGGCCAGCAAGGCTGATGTCGCCGCTACCCAAGCCTACCACGTTGACGTTGACCCCCGGGTTGGCGAGGACGCTGAGGCGGAGCGGGCGCGGGCCTTCAAGCTCCTGCGTGAATACAAGCCCGCGCCCACGGTCATCATCGACAGCGGCGGGGGCGCGCAGGGCTTCTGGCTGCTGGAAGCGGAGGAGGACAACCCCTGCGAACCGGGCGACGAAACCCGCCACCTGCCCACGGAGGAGCGCAACCTCACCATTGAAGTGGCGCTCCAGGCAGACGCCTGCCACAACATTGACCGCATCATGCGCCTCCCCGGGACGGTGAACCTGCCCAACAAGAAGAAGCGCGACAAGGGCCGGGTGCCACGTCTTGCCACTGTGGTGGAGGTGGACTGGACGCGGCTCTACAAGCCGGAACAGTTCGCCCGGACGAAGAAGGCGGCGAAGGACAGCGGCGCTGCGGTGACGGGCGGGCGGGCTCCGGTGGTGTTGTCGGCCAGCCTGCCCAGGATTGAGAGCCTGGATGAGTTGGGGCCGAAGGTGTCGGACAGGCTCAAGGCGATGATCGTCCAGGGCACCGACCCTGAGGAGCCGGGCAAGTATGGAAGCCGGTCTGAGGCTGCCTGGGCCGTGATCTGCATGATGGTCCGGGCCGGTTGCTCTGACGACCAGATCGCAGCGGTGATCCTGGACCCGGACTACAAGGTCAGCGCCCACGTCCTGGACCAGCCCAAGCCGCACGACTATGCGGCGCGGCAGATCGCACGGGCGAAGGTGGAGGCATGGGACCCCGACCTCTTGGAGCTCAATGCCCGCCATGCTGTGATTGAGTCTCTGGGGGTCAAGGGACAGTGCCGGATCATGGAGCGCCTGCCGACCCCGGACGGACGGGGCGTCATCGCCTTCCAGTCCTTTGACGACTTCGGCAACCGTTACGACAACCGTGAGAAGCGCGTCGGGAGCGACAAGCAGGGCAACGACATCATGATGCCCCTGGGCAAGTGGTGGAAGAAGAAGGCGGAGCGCCGACAGTTCAAGACCATCGCCTTCAAGCCCAACGGCCCCGAAATCCTCCCCGACAACGTGCTGAACCTGTGGACGGGCCTGGGCATCCGCCCGAAGGCGGGTTCATGGGACCTGATCCGAAAGCACATCCTGGAGGTCCTCGCAGACGGGAAGGAGGAATACGCTGACTACATCACCCGCTGGGTCGCGTTCTTGGTCCAGTTCCCTGACCGGCGGGCTGAGGTGGCCCTGACGCTGCTGGGCGAGAAGGGGACGGGCAAGGGTCTGTTCGGCGGGATGTTGATGCAGTTCCTCGGGCGGCACAGCGTCAAGATCCAAGGGGTGGGGACCCTGGACGCGAAGTTCAACGTCCACCTGCGGGACTGCGTGTTCCTCTTTGCCGATGAGATTGACTGGGACCCCCGCCGGAGTGATGCCCTTCTCAAGGGGATGATCACGGAGGACACACTGTTCATCGAGCCGAAGGGCGTGGACGCGACCAACCAGCCCAACTTCCTGCACCTGCTGATCACATCGGACAACAACTTTGCCGTCCCGGCGGGGATGGGGGAGCGGCGCTATGCCGTGTTCAAGGTCTCAAACAAGATGAAGGAGAAGCGGGAATACTTCGAGGCGCTGAAGGCTGAGATGGACGGCGGGGGGCTTGAAGCCTTCCTCCATCACCTCCTCGCCATGGACCTGACGGGTTGGCACCCCCGGTGGAACATCCCCCAGACGAATGCCCTGTCGCAGCAGAGGTTGGCGAACCTGAAGGATGAGAACCGGGTGGCCCGTGAGATGCTGATGGGGGGTGTCACCGGGGGCGTGGAGAAGGCTGCGACTGGCGACCGGAGGGTTGTGATGGTCCGCGCTCTCATCAAGTGGGCGCTGGACCAGAAGATCATCCCAACCGACCCGGGGGAACAGCAGATGACGGCTGCCCTCAAGATGATGGGGATGGAGAAGGCCGAGTTGAAGATCACCGGGTCAACCAAGAAGAAGGAGAAGTGCTGGGTCATGCCGCCGCTGGCGGAGGCCCGCGCGACCTGGGCCAAGAACATGGGACTACAGGTGGACTGGCCCGAGGTTGACGACTGGACGGCCTTCAACCCGACCCCCGACCGCTGATCTGGGAGGACGGCTCCCGCCCCACCGGCGGGGGCTTTTCTGTGTCCAACCCAGCGATTTTCGCTGGGTGTGGATTTCACCCAGAGAACCGTAACATGTTGAAAGGCTTGATATAAGAGGCCATTTCGCTGGGTTCGCCCCGTTCGCCCACCGAAAATCGCCCGGGGTTTCCGGCCTCTCTCCTCTGCCCAAGGGGGCAACGGGTCCCCTGTCCCTTCTCCAAATTCCCTACTAACTCCTATTCTTAGAGAACCCAGAGAACCCAGAGAGTTAGCATTTAGAACAGTAGGTTACGGTTCGCCGGGTGTTCGCTGGGTTGGGCGTAGTTCGCTGGGTGTGCCGAGGGTGGTGTCCCCTGGGCAAGGGGGCTGGGATGCGGCCCGGGGGTGGTGAGAGCCACTGCTTCCCACGCTGGCCGCCTCGCTAAAAGGCCAACAACGGAAACCGGCACCGCGCGCAAGCCTCTGCCGTCGCCCGGCCCACCGTCGCGGCTATCCTCTCTGGGCAGAGAAATGGAGGACTGGGCAATGGCGCAGACAAAGGCAAGGACAGCAACGAAGGTTCGGCCCGACAGCCGGGTGGGCTTGGCGGTGAAGGCTCTTCTGGACAGCGGGGACTTGCACCTAGTGCCGGGCTGTTACCTGAAATACTTGGGCCGTGGTGCTGCACTCCTCTCCCCCGAAGGCGTCATGCGGTGGGCGAAGGATCAGGGCATGGAGATGCGAGCACACGACCTTGAGGAGATGAGGCACTGCCTCCGCCCCCTGTGGAGCCAGACACTGGACCGCGCCAGAGGCCTCTGGGCGGCTGCCACCGGCTACGCCCACGACTTTGAGGACGATGGGCGCGTAGACTGGGCGGGGAGCTACTCCCCCGATGAGGTTGTCCAATACCTCGGATATGCCCGAACCGACGCTGAGAAGGCCCGGGGGGCGGTTGCACGGAGGAAAAAGGAGGCCGATGACTTTGATGCTGCTGCAGACAGGTATGAGGCTACCGAACAAAGCGCCAACGCCAAGCAATTCCGCAAGTATGCCAGCGAGCAGCGGGACGCGATGCCCAAGGCAGTAGAAGCTCTCACCCAGGCGGAAGCCGAAGTTCATCTCCTTGAGGAGGAGCTTCGCAAGGCCAGTGAGGCCCAGGCCAAGAAGCCCGTCCTGACTTGAAGTCCCCCCGCCCGGAAAACGTCTCTGCCGCGCCACCGGATCGTCCCACGTTTTCAAGGGGCCGTTCCCACAGATCGGGTGCGCCCCAGAACCGAACGTATTCCGGGCGTTTCCGCTAGACGGGTTGGGCGTGTTCCGGCTATGTTCTCCTCACGCACAACCTGAGGTGGAGTGACTCATGAAACGCAAGGTGGCCCTGTATGCACGTGTCTCGACTTTGTCACAGGACCTGACGCCGCAGTTGGAGCGCCTCCGGGAGGTCGCGGCGCGGGCGGGCTGGGAGGTCGCGGGGGAGTTCCATGAGACTGTGAGCGGGGCAGCCCGGGAGCGCCCGGCATTTGACCGGATGATGGAGGATGTGCGGAGGCGGAAGGTGGACATTGTCGCCGCAGTCGATTTGACCCGCCTTGGGCGACGGGCCATTGGCCTGCTGCAAGTTCTGGACATGCTCCGGGTGTCGGGCTGCGATTTGTATGTGGATCGGGAAGCCATCGACACCACCACTGCATCGGGCCGGATGATCTACACTATTCTGGCGGGCGTGGCGGCATTTGAACGCGAATTGCTCATAGAGCGCACGATGGAGGGGCTCGCCCACGCCCGCGCGAAGGGGGTGCGCCTTGGGCGTCCCCCGGCCAGCGACGGCATCCTTGATGCGATCAAGTCACTCAGGGAACAGGGCCTTGGGATTAACTCCATCGCCCGTGAGCTCAAGGTCGGAAAGTCCACCGTGGCAAAGGTCATTGCCACCATGAAGGAGGAGGCCAGCCATGCCCACTGACGACCTGCCAGTGCGGCTGACCGGACCAGGGAAAGGCGGCCAGGGCCGCTCCTCCTTCAAGGTGGGGGCCAAGGGCCTCAAGATCATTGAGGACCTGACCGGCAGGGGGTGCAGCCTGACCACCATCGCCAAGGTTCTGCGCATGTCGCGCGACACGCTCCGAGAGGTGCGGATGCGGCAGCCCGAGGCGGAGGAGGCGTATCAACGGGGTCTTGCCACCGAGCATGACGCGCTGACCAGCAACCTCCGGCGGCTGGCCGATGACGGCAACGTGGTCGCCAACCTGTTCCTCCTCAAGGCCAGGCACGGCTACCGTGAGGGGGAGCCGCTTGAGGTCAATGTGGCCGTCAACACCGGCGGCGTCCTTGTCGTGCCCGCCGACATGACAGTGGAAGAGTATCTCGCGCGCAAGCAGGAGGCGGGCGAGATTGAGCCGATGCGCGACGTGACCCCGCGTCCACGCAACCTCATGCCGGAGCCGATTGAGCATCTCCCCGAGGCCCCGGTGCCCTCGCCAGAACCCACCCGCCGCACCCCGACCGGCACCAGGATCACACGGGGCGACTGATGGAGACACGGGCAGAGGTGTTCGATACGCTGGCCGCGCTGCTCCGGGGGCACGGCTACACCGCCCGGGTGGACCCGGGCTACAGGCCCGTCATCCCTGGGCTAAATCCCCAGCCCGGCAAGGTCCTCGCCCTGATCTCATGCGCCCCTGAGCTCGTGATCGGGATGTGCCTGGGCAACACGGCCCAAGACCCCGAGGCCCACCTCCCGAACAGGTCCATGAAGGTCGCAAAGGCCCGCCAGACCGACCCCGGCCCGCCGCTGGTGGCCTATTGGTGCGATGATGAGGAGCGGCCCGACAACAAGGAATAACAGGCGATTTCAGCGTGTTGCGGGGGTAGTCTCTGTTGCATGGGGACCGGCATTGGGCCTGTCCACGCACAGGAGTTTGCCCATGGCTGAACCAGCCATCAATGAATCCCCCGCAATCCCGTTCAGCAATGCGCCGCTCCTCAGCACGGCTGAGGTCATCTCGCTTGCCGAGGTCGCCGCCCGCCGGGCTGAGAAGTTCGGGGCGATGATCGACACGCTGACGGCAGGCATCGCCGCCCGCGCTGCGGAGGCTGCACAGTCTGCAAAGGCTGCGGGCTTCCCGCCCGACCTCCAGAAGCAGGCAGCCACCCAGACCGCCGCGAAGGCGAAGGCTGAGCTTCTGGCGAACAGCGACAAGGAGAGGTGGGACCGGATCAGGGAGCTCACCGCCGCTGAGGAGAGCCTTGCA
>DYMU01000050.1 GCA_020721445.1 Gemmobacter nectariphilus | reverse complement strand
GCGGATGATCTCACCGACCTGCGCCTGACCCTCCATCGCAACGCCTATCGCCCCGTTCCCGTCCTTGGTCCGCATGTGGCCACGAAAGCTGCGGGAAAACGTCCGGTCATGAAATCCTGGGAGGCCGTCTGCGTGACGGCCGACGAGGCCGAAATCACCCGCTGGACCAACGCCCAGCGCAACTGCACCAATACCGGCCTGCTCTGCGGTACCCTGATCGGCATCGACATTGATGTGCTGGACGAGGGCAAGGCCGCGCATCTGACCACCCTCGCCTGCGACATGCTGGGCGCGACACCTGCCAAACGCATAGGGCGCGCGCCGAAGATCCTGCTGGCATTTCGCACCGATGATCCTTTCGACAAGATCCAGACGCCGGAGTTTCACATGCTCGACGGCACGGTGGCGCGCGTGGAGGTGCTGGCGACCGGGCAGCAGTTCGTGGGCTTTGGCATCCACCCCGACACCAGGGCCCCCTATCATTGGCCCGAACGCTCGCCGCTTGAAGTTGCGTTGGCCGACCTGCCCCCTGTGTCCAAGGAGAGTTGCGCTGCCTTCATCGCCGCGGCGGATACATACCTGCGCCAGCATGGCGGGCAGAGCAAGGCAAACACGCGCGATGTGGAGCGTGAAGGCCGGAAGGCTGCTGGCCTGCGGCGGCTTGAGGCCCCGTCGTTCGCCTTGGTCGAGGATGCGCTGTCCTACATCCCCAATGACGATCTACCTTACGATGAATGGATCCGGGTCGGGCTGGCCCTTTACGCAGCGCTGGGCGCGGAGGGCCGCGTCCTGTGGGAGGAATGGTCCGCGCAGGCCGCCAAGAATGATGCCGCCTGTTCGGCGGACAAATGGGACAGCTTTTCGGAGGTGCGCAACATCACCGTGGGCACGCTGTTCTGGCTGGCGCGGTCGCACGGCTGGCGCGCGGAAAAACCTCACAGCCCGAACGCCAAACCAGCGCAAACGGACCACGACGGCCATACGACCGAGGATGACGGTCGGCCCACGATCAGGGTCTACGCAGGCTTTTTGCACGAAACCGTCGACAAGGCCGAGGGTGCGCTGATGCAGGCCAAGCTTGGATATTACCAGCGCGGCAGCATCGTGGTGCGACCGGCGATGGTGCCTGTGGACGTTTCCGGCGGCCGGATCGTCGCTGTGCCGCGCCTTGTAGATGTCAATGCCCACCATATGGCGGAGGCTCTGACGCGCGCCGCGCGTTGGGAGCGGTTCGACAAGCGCGCCGAGGAATGGCTGCGCACCGACTGCCCCCACAGGATCGCCGAGACGTTCCTGGCGCGTGAAGGCCAATGGCGGTTGCCTGTTCTGACCGGCATGATCATTTCGCCCACGCTGCGTGCCGACGGCTCGATCCTCGATCTGCCCGGCTATGATACCGAAACCGGGCTTCTGTTCGACCCAAAGGGATGCCGCTTTCCGGTGATCCCGCGCGATCCTGACCGGGCCATGGCCTTGCGCGCGCTGGGCTTCCTCAAGGATCTGATCTCGACCTTTCCCTTCGTGACCGAGGCGGATCGCGCGGTGGCGCTGTCGGCCATCCTGACGGCCCTGATCCGCCGCTCGCTGCCCACGGCCCCGCTGCATGGCTTCAGCGCCCCGACCGCCGGAAGCGGAAAATCCATGCTGGTCGATCTGGCGGCCACCATCGCCACATCGCGCCCAGCGCCCGTCATCGCGCAGGGCAAGTCAGAGGAGGAAATGGAAAAGCGTCTCGGCGCGTCCCTGATCGCTGGCGACACGATCATCGCCATCGACAACTGCGAGGAAGCGCTGGGCTGCGAGTTGCTCTGTCAGACCATGACCCAGACCAGCCTCAAGGTTCGGATCCTCGGGAAGTCCATCAATGCCGAGGTTCCGAGCAATTCCGCCGTCTTTGCCACGGGCAACAACCTGAAATTCGAAGGGGACATGACCAGGCGCGCGATCCGTGCCACGCTGGATCCCGGCGTCGAACGCCCCGAACTGCGGGCCTTCCAGCGCAAGCCGCTGGCCATGGTCACGGAGGCGCGCGGCGACTATGTCGCGGCCGGTCTGACGGTCCTGCGGGCATTTTTCGTGGCAGGCAGACCGCAGCAACGCACCCCGCTCGGTTCGTTCGAGGACTGGTCGTCCTGGGTGCGCGATGCGCTGATCTGGCTTGGAGAGGCCGACCCGTGCCAAACCATGGAGGACATGCGCGGTGCAGACCCGAAGCTCGAGGCGTTGACCACCGTCCTGGAGCAATGGCATGCCGTCATCGGGCAATCCCCGATCAGCGTGCGCGAGTTGATCGACCGGGCGACGGGCCAGCGGCCACAGACCTTTGGCAAGGCCGAGTTCATTCACCCGGAACTACGCGAGGTCTTGCTAGTCGTGGCGGGCGAAGGCGGTGCGATCAACAGCCGCCGCTTGGGCAAATGGATCGGTGGGCACCAGAACCGCATCGTTGGCGGGCGCAAGATCGTAGCTGCAACCGTCTCGGCAGGCAGCGCGCGGTGGCAAATCCAGGAGGTTGAACGTGCAGGCCTCCGGAGTCCCGAAGTTTCGGATAATCTGCGGCGGCGTGCCAATGGGTAACGGACAGTCCCGAAAAATCTGGTGGGTTTGGGGGAGTTGGTGGGTTTGTTCCGGCCAATATCTGTGTTTGTCACCGAAACTGTCAGCGACGTGGAGGATCCCGACACCTGACACCCCTCACCCCACATCACACGTTTTGACAATTACAGGGAACAAGGGAAATCAACCCCACCACATCCACCAAACCCACCAGACAGACCGGCAACCATCGGGAACGGGCGGGACATGGTGTCAGCCAATCCGAAACATCGAGACTGCCGCTCGGCGGTTCCTTTTGGGCCGATTTGTATGCGGGGGAGCACAGCGCATGACCCCGCCAGCGTCTGGGGGCGAAATTGACTAAACTCAACGCCTCTGAAACCAAGACCGCCTTCGCCACACGGGTCGGCCTGACCAAGGGCCGCATCTCGCAACTGGTAGCTGAAGGGTTGCCGGTGCGCCCCGATGGTCAGATCGACGTGGCGGTGGGTCTGGCCTGGATCGAGGACAATCTTGATCCGTCGCGTCGCAACAAGGGTGGCGCTTTCGCCGCCCCTGCATCGCCCGCCCGCATCTCGACCACGCTGGCCGAGGCCAAACGCCTGCATGAGATCGTCAAGGTCCAGCGCGCCAAGCTCGCGTTCGAGCGCGAACAGGGCCAGCTGATCGAGACCGCCGCCGCCACCAGGACCGTGTTCGCGCGCGCCCGTGCCGAACGCGACGCGCACATGGCGTGGGTGCAGCGCACCGCGCCCTTGCTGGCCGCCGAGGTCGGGGCCGACCCGCGTGCTACTTTTGCCGCCCTTGACCGGATGATGCGCGAGCATCTGGAATACCTGGCCGACATGCCCTTGGGGAGTTTTGGCGATGGTGCCTGAAATTGATCTCGCATGGCGACGCGGCATCCGCCCGGAACCGCCCATCCCGGTGTCAGACTGGGCCGACCGGCATCGTATCCTGCCACCAACCTCGGCAGAACCTGGGCGCTGGCGCACGGATCGGACGCCCTATCTGCGCGCGGTGATGGACGCCCTGTCCACCTCCAGCCCCTACGAACGGGTCGTGCTGATGAAGGGCGCGCAGACCGGTGGGTCAGAAGCCGGGCTGAACTGGCTGGGCTACATCATCCAGAACGCCCCAGGCATTGCCATGCTGGTCATGCCGTCGCTCGACATGGTGCGGCGCAACACCACCGTCCGGATCGACCCGCTGATCGAGGCCACCCCCGCCCTGCGCGATCTGGTCTCCGCGCCCCGATCCCGCGACGCCGGAAACAGCCTGTTCCACAAATCCTTCCCCGGCGGCCAGCTGGTGATGACCGGTGCCAACAGCGCCGTGGGGCTGCGATCCACGCCCGTGCGCTACCTGTTCCTGGACGAGGTAGACGGCTATCCCGGCGATGCTGATGGCGAGGGTGATCCGGTCGATCTGGCCATCCAGCGCACGACCACCTTTCGGGGGCGGCGCAAGATTTACATGGTTTCCACGCCCACGCTGAAGGGCCATTCCCGCATCGAGGCGGCCTATCTCGACAGCG
>DYMU01000049.1 GCA_020721445.1 Gemmobacter nectariphilus | reverse complement strand
TGGACACCATGTAGATCTTGCGCCGCCCCCGGAAGGTGGTGGTGCGCTGGATCGCAAGATCGACGGGGTCGCCCTCGCCGTCGGCATCGCCGGGATAGCCGTCCACCTCGTCGAGGAACAGATAGCGCACCGGAGTGGACCGAAGGCCGACGGCGCTGTTCGCACCGGTCATCACCAACTGGCCGCCCGGGAAGGATTTGCGGAACAGGCTGTTCCCGGCGTCGCGTGACCTTGGGGCCGAGACCAGATCACGCAGGGCAGGGGTGGCCTCGATCAGCGGATCGATCCGGACGGTGGTGTTGCGGCGCACCATGTCGAGCGACGGCATGACCAGCATGGCGATGCCGGGAGCATTCTGAATGATGTAGCCCAGCCAGTTCAGCCCGGCCTCCGACCCACCTGTTTGCGCACCCTTCATCAGCACGACGCGTTCATAGGGGCTGGAGGTGGACAAGGCGTCCATAACCGCCCGCAGGTAGGGCGTGCGGTCGGTGCGCCAGCGTCCCGGTTCTGCCGAGGTGGGCGGCAGGATGCGATTGCGGTCGGCCCAGTCCGACACCGGGATCGGCGGTTCCGGGCGGATGCCGCGCCGCCAGGCAAGGTCAATCTCAGGCACCATCGCCAAAACTCCCCAAGGGCATGTCGGCCAGGTATTCGAGATGCTCGCGCATCATCCGGTCCAGCGCCGCGAAGGTGGCACGCGGGTCGGCCCCGACCTCGGCTGCCAAGAGCGGCGCGGTGCGCTGCACCCAAGCCATGTGCGCATCACGTTCGGCACGGGCGCGGGCGAATACCGTGCGGGTGGCCGCAACGGTTTCGACCAACTGACCCTGTTCGCGTTCGAACGCCAGCTTGGCACGCTGGACCTTGACGATCTCATGCAGACGTTTGGCCTCGGCCAGCGTGGTCGAGACACGGGCGGGCGAAGCAGGAGCGGCGAAAGCACCGCCCTTGTTGCGACGCGACGGATCGAGATTGTCCTCGATCCATGCCAGCCCCTCGGCCACATCGATCTGACCATCGGGTCGCACCGGCAGACCTTCAGCTACCAGTTGCGAGATGCGGCCCTTGGTCAGGCCGACCCGTGTGGCGAAGGCGGTCTTGGTTTCAGAGGCGTTGAGTTTAGTCAATTTCGCCCCCAGACGCTGGAGGGGTCATGCGCTGCGCTCCCCCGCATACAAATCGGCCCAAAAGGAACCGCGCCGTTCCCGATCCTTCCCGATTGACGCACCTCAAGCCCGTGCGCGGGGCGCGGCGAGTGACGCAAGAATGACGCGAGAATGACGGGTTTCGGGGCGTAAGCCGTTGAAAGTGTTGAGATGACGCACCCTCCCAAGCAACATTTTATATATGGGGGGTAATGTGTATTCAGGGTTGTGTGGTTTCCCCCCTTATATGAAAAGGTTCGGGCCAAGTGCGTCATCTCAACACTTTCAATGGGTTGCAGAGAAAAGCCCGTCATTCTTGCGTCACCCTTGCGTCACTGTGATGCCAAGGAAGAACCGCCCCGTGCTGGTGCGCTTGTGCTGGATTCCTGCCACCTGGGCCTGCACGCGCTGCACGAAGCCGTTGATCGCGGGGATCTTCTCGGGCTTGAAGCCCTCGGCCAGCGCCCAGTTTTGAAACCGCAGGTGGGCGTCGCGCGTCGCAAGCATCGGGCCACCGTTCACGATGGGCTGCACCCGCACGCAGGCGTCGATCCAGGCTAGCACGGGGTCTTCGCCCAGCACCCAGTCGATCAGCGCCCGGTGGCAGCTTTCGGGGATAGCGAAATTGCGCTGGCGAATCAGACGCGCTGCGCCATGTACCGCCCATGCCAGAAGGAGGTCGGCTTCATCCGAGGCGATCCGCTTGCCGATATCCGCGACGCGTTCAGGGATGGGGATCGTGCGGGTGAAGGGGATCACCATCAGGCGGCGCTGAACGCCACGGTCCACGCCCCCCTTGAAGCTGGGCAGGGTGTTCGTGGCAAAGAGGTTCTGTGCCACCGAGCGGAACTCGACCCTGCTCTTGTAAACATCGCGCCCTTGGACCGGATCGCCAGTGACGACGGCCTTGAATGCGTCCGACGCGATGGCTTCCGCCGACAACTCGTCGGATGCATTCAGAAGCTTGCCGACCAAGCCGAGAACATGCCTGTCGTCCCCCATTTGCGAGGCGGGAACAGAGCAGATCGCGTTGGGGGGTAGGAGACCGCGCGCGAGATTGAGAAACTGGCTTTTGCCGTTTTCGGCGGCCATGCCATGCAGCACGACGGCGCGGGGTTGCAGCAGGTAGGTCGCATAGCCCAGCGCGGCCGATCCGCAGATCTCGGCCAGAAGATCGCATTTTGCTTGGGCCTCGGGGTCGCCCTTGAAACTGCCGGTTAGCAGGCGATGGAGCAAGGAGCCTTCGGGCGCTGTGCCGGGCATGCCTGCGTGCCAATGGCCGGGCAGGGTGTGGCGGCAGCGGTGATTGCGGTGATGGGGTTCAAGGTGAGGTGTGCCAGCAGCATCAAAGCGGATGAAGCCCGAGGCGCAGTTGATCCCGGCGGGCGGGTTCTCAAAAAAGTGCGGCTCCGCGCAGAGGGCGGCACATTCGTTCAGCACCGAGTCCACGCGGGATCTGCTCAGCTTGACGCGCGAGGGTTCGCCCGCCGCCGTCATGAAATCCGCGCCGTCATAGGCATGGACCGGCAGCCGGATCAGATGGTCCTCGATGGCCTCCCACTCCGTGCCAGTGTAGCGCCAGAACGCGCCTTCGGCATGAACGATGCGCCCGTGACGGGCGGTCAGGTCTTCGCGGACGCGCTTGGCGATCTCGACGTCTGACCCGATGTAAAGATCCTTGGGACGGGTATCGGCCTGGTCGGCGCGCAAGGGTTCGGCGGCTGCGATGCGGCTGCGGACAGCGTCTTCGCCCTCGCGCACCAGGATGTCGTTGAAATCCTCACCTTCAGGCGGGGTGGCCATGAGCACCGTAAACCCGCGTGCGACAAGACTGCTGGCGGTGCGCAGGATCTGGCCCTCGGCCTTGCTGCCGGGCGCGTCACCATCGCGGGCGATGATCACCATTGCCTTGTCGGGCACCGGCGCGCGGGCGATGTTCGAGATGCCGAGGCAGGCCCAGACCTCCTGACCGGTGGCCTGCCAGATCGACAGCGCGGTTTCCACCCCTTCACACAGCACCAGCGGTTCGCGCCCCGGCAAACGCACCGCGGAACGTTCGGCCCAGCCCTCCACCGCCTTGTTAGTGCGCTTGACGGGATTAAGGGGAGCCTTCTTGCCTTCGGCGGTCAGATAGACCTGCTGGATGGCCAGAACCTCACCAGCCGCATCGGTGGCCAGCGCGACCATCGCGCCATAGCTGCCATAGGCGTTCTGGCGAAACCGGATGCAGTCGGGCGGCTGAATGGCAATGCCACGTCCGAGGAGATAGGCTTGGGCGGGTGTGCCGTTCGGGCTTTCGGTCTGACGGACGATATCGGCGACCTTGGTCGCGCGTTCCGCATCGGTCATTTCGACGGGCTTGGCTGTGCCCGAGGCAGGGGCGATGGCAGGTTTGGCGGTCCAGGAGGACGGCATTGCCTGTTCGCCCAGCCAATTACGTGCCCAATCCCATGCAGGCTTTTCCTCCAACCCGAGATGGTGGCGGATCAGTTCCAGCCCAGCGCCGCCGATGCCAGCCTCGTGGTCATACCAGCGCCCGGCATCCTTGCCCGCGATTTCCACCGCCACGCTGCCCTTGGCCCCGAAGCGAAGCTGCTGCGTGCTGGACAGTTCGCGGTTCGGGGTGCCGAGCAAGGCAAAGGCAAGATCGCCGATCCGGTCGTTCAGCAGTTCTGCCAGCCGGGCCACCGACATGCGAGTGCTGCCGCGCGCCTTGCGGGCAGGCGGCACATCGTTGAAGTCGAGCGGATGGTCCTGCAAGGTCATGGGGCGGGGCTTCGCTATGTTTCTGATGAAAGATGGAGCCCGCGACTGGGTCGCGGACCTCAGGACATTTGCGATGGCCGTCACTCACCCGGGTTGAAACGTTCTTGCTGTGCAATCCAGTTCAGGATGGTGCTTTTTCGGGCGCAGATCACCGATCCCATCTTGAAGTGCGGCATGCCCTTCGGTGCCTCAC
>DYMU01000017.1 GCA_020721445.1 Gemmobacter nectariphilus | reverse complement strand
TCAACATTGCCCGCGTAGAAGGGCAGGGACGGAGGACACCATGACGCAACCCCAAACCCTGACCACCCCGCAAGGCCGCCAGATCGCCTATCACCAGACTGCGGGCAGGGGGCCGGGCGTGGTGTTTCTGGGCGGCTTTCGATCCGACATGACCGGCACCAAGGCCTTGTATTTGCAGGACTGGGCTGTGCGGCAGGGCCGCGCGTTCCTGCGGTTTGATTATTCCGGGCATGGCCAATCGTCGGGTGCGTTCGAGGATGGCGCGATTGGCGACTGGTTTGCGGATGCGCGCGCTGTGCTGACGACACTGACCACGGGGCCGCAACTGCTGATCGGGTCGTCGATGGGCGGTTGGGTCGCGCTGCTGCTGGCGCGCGCGATGGCAGACCGCGTGGCAGGGCTGATCGGCATCGCCGCTGCCCCCGATTTCACCGAAGACAGCCTGTGGGCGGGTTTTTCCCAAGCCCAGCGGAACGACCTGATGCAGAACGGTCGGGTCGAGGTGCCGACAGACTATGCCGATGCGCCGTATGTCATCACCCGGCGCCTGATCGAAGATGGCCGCGCCCATCTGGTTTTTCGCGCGCCCTTGGGTCTGCCCTTTCCTGTGCGCCTGCTGCAAGGCACCGCCGATACCGACGTGCTGCCTGCGGTGGCCTTGCGGCTGCTGGACCACGCCACCGGGCCGGATATCCGGCTGACGCTGGTCAAGGGTGCGGATCATCGGTTTTCCTCGGACCCTTGCTTTGCCCTGATCACGGCGGCAGCGGACGAGATTGTTGCAGGGGGCACGGATGCGCCGGTTCGGTAAGGTGCTTGGGCGGGTTCTGGCTTTTCTTTTTCTTGCAGGATTGACCATCTGGCTGCTTGCACCGCGCGAGCCGGTAGACCGGATAATATCTTTTAACAGCAATATTTTGGGTGATGATATTGACGCTTACCTGCTGAATTCTGAATTGCACTTTTCTGACATCAGGCCCGATGTTCACAAACGCATCGTCTGGGCGGGTGCGCCGGGCGCGCAGACCCCGCTTTCAGTGATCTACATCCACGGCTTTTCCGCCACCTCCGAAGAGATCCGCCCGGTCCCCGATCTGGTGGCGCAGGCCCTGGGGGCGAACTTGTTCTATACCCGTCTGGCCGGCCATGGCCGCACGGGCGAAGCGATGGGAGAGGCCACGGCAGGCGATTGGGTCGAGGATATGGCCGAGGCGATGGCCATCGGGCGGCGCCTGGGCGGGCGGGTGCTGGTGATCGCCACCTCGACCGGGGCGACGCTGGCGGCGCTGGCAGCCACCGACCCAGACCTGTCGCAAGGCATGGCGGGGGTGGTGCTGGTGTCGCCGAACTTTCGGCTGCGCAGTGCTGCGGGGATGATCCTTGATGCGCCACTGGCGCGCTGGTGGGGGCCGATTGTGGCGGGCGATGTGCGCAGTTTCACGCCCTTGAACGACCGTCAGGCTGCGTATTGGACCACCGTTTACCCGACGCTGGCGCTGTTCCCGATGGCGGCGCTGATGCGTGCGGCGCGGGCGGCAGACTATGGCACGGCCCGAATGCCCGCCCTGTTTCTGTATTCCGACGCCGATCAGGTGATCGACCCTGCCGCCATCGCCCCGGTGCGCGATGCCTGGGGTGGCGGGGTCACGTCGGTCATGCGCGTGATGGGGCCGGGCGATGACCCCGCGTCGCATGTGATTGCCGGCGACGCGATGTCGCCCGGCCAGACCGCGCAGACCGCCGAGATCATCCTCACTTGGGCAAGGGGTCTGTGATGGGCGATGCGATCCTGTTCATTCCGGGCCTGATGCAGGATGCCCGCGCCTTTCTGCCCCAGATTGTCGGCCTTGGCACCCGCCACCCGGCGCAGATTTACGTGCCGGTGCAGGATCAGGTCGAGCGGATGAGCGAGGATGCCCTGGCCCATGCGCCGTCACGTTTTGTGCTGGTGGGGCATGGTCTGGGCGGGGATGTGGCGCTGGATATCCTGCGCCGCGCGCCGGACCGGGTGACACGGCTGATCCTGCTGGCGACCGATCCGTTGTCGGAAAACCCGCAAACCGCCGCCGCCCGCGAAGCCCGGATGGTGGCGGCACGGGCCGGGCGGTTGAAGCAGGCGATTGCCGAAGATGTGCCGCTGTCGTCCCTTGCCGACACCCCCGACCGCGCGGCGGTTCAGGCGCTGATGCAGGACATGGCGCTTGGCCTTGGCGAAGGGGTATATCTGCGCCAGTGCAAGGCCTTGCAACGCCGCCCGGATCAGCAGAAAACCCTGCGCCGCGCATCCGTGCCGACGCTGTTTCTGGCCGGTGCCGCCGATACGCTTGTGCCCCTGCGCCGGCACGAGTTTGCCCGCGATCTGATGCCATCTTCTGCGCTGAAGATCATCGACGACGCCGGGCATTTGCCGATGCTGGAGGCCCCCGACGCCGTGACTGCGGCGATCGAGGCGTTTCTGGCAGGGCCGATGATCCTACGCTGAGGCGAGGCGGATTTCGGGCTTTGCTTTGGGCTGCTCTTTGGGTTGCTCTGGCGCGCCGGAATTGGCGTCGATGAACGACAGCACCAGAGGGCGGATGTTCAGCCGCCACGACTTGCCGGCAAAGATGCCGTAATGCCCGGCGCCGGGTTCCAGATGGCTGGCCTTCTTGCTGTCGGGCAGGTTGGTCAGCAGGGCAAGTGCTGCAAGGCATTGGCCGGGCGCGGAAATATCATCGTTGGCGCCTTCGACGATCTTCACCGCGACATTGGTGATCGCGCCAAAGTCAACCTTGCGGCCGGCCACGACGAATGCGTTCCTGGCAATCTCGCGGTTTTTGAAGATCCGCTCGACGGTGGAAAGATAGAATTCGGCCGTCATGTCCATCACCGCCAGATACTCATCGTAAAAGCGGTTGTGGGCGTCATGATCCGACGCCTGACCCTGCGCCACGCGCATGATCTGTTCGGTGAAAGCCTTCGAATGGCGCTCGGCGTTCATCGAGATGAAGCTTTGCAACTGCAACAGCCCCGGATACACCAGACGCCCGGCGCCCTTATGCTTGAAGCCGACGCGCTGAACCGCCATCTGTTCAAGCTGGCCCATGGTAACGCGGCGGCCAAAGTCGGTGACTTCGGTGGCGGCGGCATCGGGGTCTACCGGGCCGCCGATCAGGGTCAGGCTGCGCGGTTGCGCGCTGGGGTCTTCGGCGGCCAGATAGGCGGTAGCGGCAAGCGTCAGCGGCACTGGCTGGCAGACCGCGATCACATGGATATCGGACCCAAGTTCACGCATGAAATCTGCCAGATACAGCGTGTAATCCTCGACATCGAACTTGCCCGCGCTGACCGGAATGTCACGGGCATTGTGCCAGTCGGTGATGAACACATCGCAATCAGGCAGCAGCGACAGCACGGTAGAGCGCAGCAAGGTGGCATAGTGGCCCGACATAGGCGCCACCAGCAGCACGCGCCGCTTCATCGGTTCGCGCCGACGCACAAAGAACTGGATCAGGTTGCCAAAGGGGCGTTCAACCACGGTTTTCACATCGACCAGATGGTCGGTGCCATCGGGACCGACGATCGACCGGATGCCCCAGTCGGGTTTGGCAATCATGCGGTCAAAGGTACGCTCGGTGACCTCTCCCCACGCCGCAAGCAGCGGCAGGGCCGGGTTCATCGACATCGCAAATGCCGGATACGACGCCATGGCGCGGGCGGTGGCCCCAAGCCAGGCATTGGTGTTCCGGGCGGTTTCCATCATGTCGTAGGTCATCATGGACTTCATCTGTGTCACTCTCCTTTGGGCGGGCCAAGCCAATTCGTCGCTTCCCCCCCCAGTTGGGCGACGCTATGCTCAAGTAGGGCAGGTTAGGGGGGAAACGACGCTATGACAACAGATGACGGTGACGCGGGACGAAAGTTGGAGAAGTTGCAGGCCAATCTGGCCCGGATCGAGGCCCTTTCGCAGCGTCTGATGGTGGCAATGGCGCACAAGAAACAATCGGATTCCGCCCTGCAAGGCCCGTCTTCCGACGTCTACATGAAGGCAGCGGCGGCCTATGTCGCCGAAATGATGCAAAACCCGTCGAAGATTCTGGAGCATCAGATCAGCTATTGGGGCAAAAGCCTGAAACATTACGTCGAGGCGCAACAGGCGCTGGTCAAGGGTGAGCTGAAAGCCCCGCCAGACCCGACACCCACCGACCGGCGGTTTTCAAACCCGCTGTGGCAAACCCATCCGGCCTTCAACTACATCAAGCAACAATACATGCTGAACGCCGAAGCGGTGGCCTCGGCCTTGGGTGACCTAAGCCTGATGGACCCGGCAGACCGGCGGCGGGCCGAGTATTTCACCAAACAGATCATCGACATGATGGCACCAACCAATTTTCTGGGCACCAACCCGGACGCGCTGGAAAAGGCGGTGGCGACCGATGGCGAAAGCCTGGTGCATGGGCTTGAGAACCTTGTGCGCGACATCGAGGCGAACAACGGCGACCTGTTGGTCACGCTGGCCGACAAAGAGGCCTTCGAGGTTGGCCGCAACATCGCCACCACCCCCGGATCGGTGGTGTTCAGGAACCGGATGCTGGAGCTGATCCAATACGCGCCGACCACGGAAAAGGTGCATCAGACCCCGCTGCTGATCTTTCCGCCGTGGATCAACAAGTTCTACATCATGGATATGAAGCCCGCCAATTCGCTGATCCAGTGGATCGTCGATCAGGGCTTTACGCTGTTCGTGGTGTCATGGGTCAACCCGGACGAAACCTATGCCGATGTCGGGATGGACGACTATATCCGCGACGGATACCTGCGCGCGATGGCCGAGGTGCGGCGGATCACCGGCGAGAAGCAGATCAACGCGGTCGGCTATTGCATCGCGGGCACCACGCTGGGCCTGACGCTGGCGCATCTGGACCGGGCGGGCGACAAGTCGGTGAAATCCGCCTCGTTCTTCACCACACTGGCCGATTTCAGCGACCCTGGCGAAGTGGGGGTGTTTCTGGAAGATGACTTTGTGGACGGGATCGAGCGGCAGTCGGCCAAGGACGGCATTCTGTCGCGGTTCTTCATGGGGCGCACCTTCAGCTATCTGCGCTCGAACGACCTGATCTATCAGCCTGCCATCAAAAGCTATATGTTGGGCGAGGCCCCGCCCGCCTTTGACCTTTTGTTCTGGAACGGCGATGGCACCAACCTGCCCGCCAAGATGGCGGTGCAGTATCTGCGCGGCCTGTGCCAGAACGATGGCTTTGCCAAGGGAACCTTCCCGGTGTTCGGGGAGCCTGTCAGCCTGTCTGGGGTCCGTGTGCCGTTGTGCGCCATCGCCTGCGAAACCGACCACATCGCCCATTGGCGCGGCAGCTTTAACGGGATCAAGCAGATGGGATCGAAGGACAAGACCTTTATCCTGTCCGAGTCCGGCCATATTGCCGGGATCATCAACCCGCCGTCGAAAGACAAATACGGCCATTATACCAGTGATGCGGCCATCGAGGGCGCGCCCGAAGACTGGAAAGCCGCGGCCACATTCCACAAGGGCAGTTGGTGGCCACGCTGGGGTGTCTGGCTGAAAGCCCGCTCTGGCAAGCTGGTTGCCGCCCGCGTGCCGGGTGATTCGACCAATCCGGTGATTTGTCCGGCACCCGGAACTTACGTAACGGCAGTGCCCGGCGGCGGAAAAGGTTAGCGACCAAAGGCTTACCCGGGATGCCCCCACAAGAAATGCTGCATTGCAGAATAATCTTGCAATGCTGCACTGCAGCATCTATAAATTGGGCATAGGAAATGGTCGGACGGTCCGACCGAACAGGAGCAAGAGCCATGACCAATACCCCCGATTTCGCCAAAGTGATGCAGGACATGATGGCTTCGTTCCCGGTGGACTCGTCCGCGATGCAGAACGCTTTCAAAACCCAAGCTGCCCTGGCCGAGAAGATGTCGAAAGTCGCTTTGGAAGCCGCTGAAAAATCGACCGAAATCACCGCAAAGCTGGCCAAGGACACCATCGCCAAGATGGCCGACATGACCAAAGCCAAGGCCGAGCCGACCGAATACACCAAAGCCGCCACCGACTTTGCGTCGGCCGCTGCCGAAATGGCTGCCGAAAGCATGGCCGCTTTCGCCGAAGTCGCGAAAAAAGTCCAGATGGAAACTGTTGAGTTGATGCTGGCTGCTGGCAAGGACATGTCGGAAGACGCGACCGCCGCTGTCAAGAAAGCCACCACCGAGGTGACCACCGCCGCCAAGAAAGCCACCGCAACGGCGGCCAAGTAATCCTTCGGGATAAGCGCGATCTTCGTGATCCTCCCCCTTTGACGAAGATCGCGCGCGGCGGGCCCAACTGGCCCGCCGTTTCTGTTTCAAGGCTGTTTCTTTTTCTGCGACCCTGCCCTAAGCTTCGCTGCACAAGCATAAAAGACCTGCAGGAAAGGGTGGCCCATGGCCGAAACCGACAAGCCGCTGTTGATCAAGCGTTATGCCAGCCGTCGCCTGTATAATACCGAGACTTCGGATTACGTGACGCTGGAGGATATCGCCGGTTTTATTCGCGCCGGGCGCGAGGTGCAGATCATTGATCTGAAATCCGGTGACGACCTGACACGGCAATACCTGTTGCAAATCGTGGCCGAGCACGAGTCGAAGGGCGAAAACGTGCTGCCCATCGCCGTGCTGACCGATCTGGTGCGCAGCTATACCACCAATGTCCATTCGATCGTGCCGCAGTTTCTGGCCGCCAGCTTCGAGATGCTGCGCGAAGGCCAATCGAAGATGATGGGAAACCTTGGTGTGCTGCCGAACCCGATGGCGGCGATGCCGGGGTTCGATCTGATGCGCAAGCAGCAGGAAGCCTTCATGAAGACGATGATGGCGGGGGTGCCGGGCTGGGGTGGTTCAGGTCCGGCCAAGGACGAAGGCGAAGCAACCAGCAGCGCCGAGGATCTGGCCCAGATCCGAAAGCAACTGGCCGAGTTGCAGCAAAAACTGTCCAAGCTGTAGCGGCAGATGGGCGAAGGCCAGACCCGCGTCAGCCTGTGGGGGATCGACGTGTTCCTGGCCGTGGCCGAGGAAGGCTCGATCTCTGCCGCTGCCCGCCGTCTTGGGGTATCGCCCCCGGCGGTCAGTCAGCAACTGACGGCGGTCGAGGCCAGCCTTGGGGTTGTGCTGTTTGACCGGGCAGCCCGGCCGTTTGTGCTGACGCCGGCGGGCACCATGTTTCGCCGCCATGCCCAAGTGATCCTGAACGCCGAGGCCGAAGCGCGCGCCGATCTGGCCCGGGCTGACCTTGCGCGGCTGACAACGCTGCGGCTGGGGATGATCGAGGATTTCGATGCCGAGGTGACGCCTGCGCTTTTGTCGGGGCTGGCCGGGGCGATGGCGGAATGTCGGTTTCTGCTGGAAACCGGGGCCAGCCACCGGCTGCTGGACCAGCTTGAGGCGCGGGCGCTGGATCTGGTTGTGGCGGCAGAACTGGGCACCGAAGGCCTGGATGCCGGCTGGCGCGAGGTGCATCCGATCCTGACTGAGCCGTTTGTCGCGGTGCATCCCAAGGCCGGGGGCGAGGTGCCGCTGATCCTGTATTCGGCGCGGCATCTGATGGGGCGGCAAATCGCGGCGCATCTGGCGCAGGCCAACATGAGGCCACAGGTGCGGTTCGAATTGGACAGCTATCACGCCATTCTGGCGATGGTCGCCGCCGGGGCGGGTTGGACGATCCTGACGCCGCTGGCGCTGCACCATGCCGCCCGCTTTGCCGATACGCTTAAGGTGATCCCGCTGGCCGGCGCGCCGCTGGCCCGCAACATTTCGCTGTCGGCACGGGTCGGGGTTCTGGGTGACATTCCCGCCACGGTTGCGGTCCAGATGCGGTCGCTTGTCGCCGCGCGCATGATCGCCCCCGCCGTGGCGCGATGGCCATGGCTGGGGGCAGAATTGCGGTTGCCCTGAAAGTGCGTTTGGCAAGCCTGCCGGCTTGCGCCGCGGGGGGGCTTAGCCCGGACAGGCCGCGCGGGCGGCGTCGATCAGGGCGGCAGCGATGAAATCCTGCTCGGCCTCGGTCAGCCTTGCAGGCAGGCGCACATCGCAGGCCCGCATCAGCATCGCGCGGGTTTGCGGCAATTCCGGCTGTGGCCCCAGAAACTGCCAGTTCCAGAACGCCCGTGCATTGCCTTCGGACAGGCCAAACACCTGCGCCGACACGCCGCGCGCCTTGGCTTCACGCTGAAACGCCAGCGCCTGTTCATCGGTCCAGTCGCCCACCAGATTGAACTGGATCGAATCCGGCGCGCGCAATTCTTTTGGCAGGGCAGGGGGCACGTGCAGCAGACCACAGGCATTCAGTTGCGCTGCCACATGGTCATGGCCGGCGCGGCCATCGCGCACGCGGCGGGCCACCTCGGGCAGTTGCGGGCGGATCACTGCCGCCGACAGGTTCTGCATCCGCAGGTTATACAGCGGCAGCTTGTTCTGCCAGATGCAGAAGCTGTTTTGAAAGCCTGCGTGCTTTTTCCAGTTTTCCTCATAGGCGCCCGACATGATCACCGCACGCGCGGCAAGCTCCGGGTCATCGGTCACCATGATGCCGCCTTCGCCCGCGTTCACCAGTTTGTAGGACTGAAAGCTGAAGCAGCCGATCTTGCCGATGGTGCCGATATTGCGCCCATCCCAGACCGTGCCAAGGCTATGCGCGGCATCTTCGATCACCGGGATGCCCGCGGCATCGGCAAGCGCCATGATCGCGTCCATATCCGACGTGTGGCCGCGCATGTGGGAAATCATCACCGCATCCGCACCGGGCAGTTTGGCGGCAAAATCGGCCATATCGACACGGTAGTTGCTGGCAACCTCTACCAACACCGGCTCGCAATCGGCATGCACGATGGCGGATGGCACCGCGGCAAAGGTAAAGGCCGGGATCAGCACCTTGGCACCGCGCGGCAGGTCGAGCGCTTTCAGCGACAGGAACAGTGCGGCCGAACAGGACGACACCGCCAGCGCATAGCGTGCGCCCAGCATCTCGGCAAACTCGGTTTCCAGCAGGGTGACCGGCGCATCCTTGGCAGCGGTGTAGCGGAACAGATCGCCCGATTTCAGCAACCGGTCAATCTCGGCCCTTGCGGCTTCGGGGATCGGTTCGGCGTCATAGACATTCGGGGGAAGGGTTTGGCCGTCATGTGCCATGATGGTGTTCCTTAAACTCAGTTTAAGGATGGCTTAATCTGTCACGCGCAGCAAAGCCAGTGACATTTCCATGAAACCACGGGGTGCGGCCTAAACCCCCAGCCGGTCGCGCAGGGAAAACCATGTCATTGCCGCCACCAGAAGCGGCCATCGCAGCGCGGCCCCGCCGGGAAAACGCGCCTGCGGCACCCCGGCCAGCAGGTCAAACCCCGACGCCTGACCCTGCACCGCCTGCGCCATCATCTTGCCCGCCAGCGTGGCCATCGCCACCCCATGCCCGGAATAGCCCGAGGCCGACAACACATTGGGTTCGGGCCGCATCAGGCAGGGCATGCGGTTCATGGTGATCGCCAGCGTGCCGCCCCAAGCGTGGTCAATGCGGGTGCCGCGCAACTGCGGATACACCTCAAGCATCGGTTTCAGAACGGTTTTCATCACATCGGGAAAGCGGTAGCCATAGCTTTCGCCCCCCCCGAACAGCAGGCGGTTGTCTTCGGACAGACGCCAGTAATTCACCACAAACCGGGTATCGGCCACCGCCACGGGCTGCGACAACACCTCTGTCGCGCGGTCGCCCAGCGGTTCGGTTGCGATCATGAAATTGTTGATCGGCATCACGCGCGCGGCCACCTTGCCGTCCAATCCGCCCAGATAGCCATTGGCCGCAAGGATCAGATGGTCACAGGTCACCTTGCCGCTGGCGGTGCTGACCACCGGCTTTGCCCCGTGGGTGATGTGACGCACTTCCGAGCGTTCAAAGAGATGCGCACCCGCCTTTCGCGCCGCCTCGGCTAGACCAAGGGCAAAGTTCAGCGGATGCAGGTGTCCCGCGCCCCGGTCCAGATCGCCACCGCAATAGGCCTCTGACCCGACCAGCGCGCGCATTGCCGCGCGGTCCAGCGGCGTGATCTGGTCATAGCCATAGTCGCGCGTCAGCTTTTCGGCATAGGCATGGGCGTGGCGCACCTCGGCCTCGTTGCGGCAGGCATGGGCGATGCCGGGGTAGAACGTCACCGGCATGGCATGGCGGTCGATCAGCCCGCGCACCAGCGCCTTGGCATCCTGCCCCATGTCCCACAGCCGCCGCGCGGTCTGATGGCCTACGGTCGCCTCAAGCCAGTCCTGATCCTGCCGCTGGCCGCTGCCGACTTGCCCGCCGTTGCGCCCTGACGCGCCAAAGCCCATGCGATGCGCCTCAAGCAGCACCACATCGAACCCGGCCTCGGCCAGATGCAGCGCCGCCGACAGCCCGGTATAGCCGCCGCCGATGATGCAGACATCGGCCCGGCGCTGCCCCTGAAGGCTGGCAAACGGGGCAATCGGTGTGGCGGTCGCCGCGTACCAAGACTGCGGATGCTCGCCCGGGCGGTCGTTGGCGTGCAAAAGGTTCATACGTTCAGCAGCAGATGTTCGCGTTCCCATGGGCTGATAACCTGAAGGAACTCTTTGTATTCGTTGCGCTTGACGGAGTCATACACCTTGCAGAAGGCGTCGCCCAAGACCTCTTTCAGCGCCGCGTCCTCATCCAGCATGTCCAACGCATCGCCCATGTTGACCGGAATCTCGTCGCTGTCGATATAGGCAGACCCGATGAATTCGGGCCGGGGGCTGCGCTTTTCCATCAAGCCCAGATAGCCGCAGGCCAGCGTTGCCGCGATGCCAAGGTAGGGGTTGCAATCCATCCCCGGCAGGCGGTTTTCGATGCGCCGCCCGGCGGGCGACGATATCGGGATGCGCAGGCCGGTGGTGCGGTTGTCGCGGCCCCATTCCAGATTGATCGGGGCGGCAAAGTCCGGCACGTAGCGGCGATAGCTGTTGACGTAGGGCGCAAGCAAAGCGACCGCCGCGCCAAGGTGGTTCTGCATCCCGGCGATGAAATGCAAAAATGCGTCGGTTTCCTCACCTTCCGGGCCGGCAAAGATGTTCCGGTCATTGGTGGTGTCGACGACCGAGGTGTGAATATGCATCGCCGACCCCGGTTCGCCCGCAATCGGCTTGGCCATGAAGGTGGCAAAGCAATCGTGGCGCAGTGCGGCCTCGCGGATCAGGCGCTTGAAGAAGAACACGTCATCGGCCAGCCGGACCGGGTCGCCATGCGCAAGGTTCAACTCGATCTGACCGGCACCGCCCTCTTGCAAGATGCCGTCAATCTCAAGGCCCTGCGCTTCGGCAAAGTCATAGATGTCGTCGATCACCTTGCCGTATTCATCGACCGCGCTCATCGAATAGGCCTGCTTGCCCGCTGCACGTCGGCCCGACCGGCCCATCGGCGGCATCACCGGCATGTTGGGGTCGATGTTGCGGGCGGTCAGGAAGAACTCCATCTCCGGGGCGACCACCGGTTTCCAACCTTGGGCTTCATACAACGCCACAATCCGGCGCAGCACGTTGCGCGGGGCATAGGGGATCAGGTTGCCCTGTTGATCCTTGGCATCATGGATCACCTGCAAGGTGACATCCGCCGTCCACGGGGCTGCGGTGGCGGTGGTGAAATCCGGCTCAAGGATCATGTCGGGTTCGGTGAAGGCGTCAAACGGGTTGTCGGCCCATTCCCCAGTGATGGTTTGCAAAAAGATCGAGTTGGGCAGGAAATAGTTGGTTTGCGTCGCGAACTTTGCGGCTGGCATCGCCTTGCCGCGCGCCACCCCGGCGATATCGCCGATGATGCACTCTACCTCATCCACCCGGCGGTCGCCGATGAAGTCGCGCGCCGCTTCGGGCAGTTTATCGGTCCATTTGGCCATCGGTCTGGTCCCGTATGTTTGCCCCCGAACCTCAGGTCCGGGGTGCCTTGAAAAACGCCGCGATGCGCGCGGCTGTGGCTTTGTCGTGCAAAGGCGTGTCGAGGCGGGTAGAGGCGTCTTTCAACAGCGGATCGGGCACCACGCCAATGGCGCGGGTTTTCATCAGGCCATCGACGAAGGCGGGCTGAAACTCGGGGTGGGCCTGAATGGTCAGGGCGCGGTCGTCATACAAGAGCGCCGCGTTTTCGCAAAACGGGTTGCTGGCCAGCACGGTGGCCCCCTCTGGCCGCTGCACCACCTGATCCTGATGCCAGGCGTTCAGGGTCACCGTTTCGCCAGCAAAATCATACTCGGTTGGCCCCACCGACCAGCCGCCGGCAAACTTTTCCACCCGCCCGCCCATGGCTTGCGCGACGATCTGGTGGCCAAAGCAGATGCCCACAAGCGGCACCCGCGCCGCATAGGCCGCACGGATGAAATCTTCCAGCGGCGCAATCCACGGGTGGTCTTCATAGGCACCATGTTTCGACCCGGTGATCAGCCAGCCATCACACTCATGCACATCTTTGGGGAAGACCCCATCGACCACGCGGAAGGTGCGGAAGGTAAAGAAGTGGCCATCCAGCAGCCGGGCGAACATGTCGGGATAGTCGCCCATTGCGGGGGTCAGGGCGTCGGGTGCAAGCCCGGTTTGCAGGATGCCGATCAGCATGGGGGGTCCAGGATTTGTGTTGATGAAGCCTAGCGCAGTGCCCCCCGGCTTGGTCAAGGGGGCACCGCAGGGCCGGGGTCAGACGGTGTCGAGATAAAGCTCGACCCGTTCTTCCGGCGTCAGTTCTGCAATATAATGCAGCTCCTGCCGCTTGGTCTGCACCAGGTTGCGGATCAATTCCCTGGGCAGGATGCGATACAGCATGTCGCTGTGTTCGAATGCCTCGATCGCGGCTTCCCAGTTCGACGGGATTTGCGGCAGGTCCATCGCATAGGCGTTGCCGGTGACCGGGCTTGGCGGTTCCAATTCGTCCTCGATGCCCACCAGCGCGGCCCCCAGGATGGTGGCCAGCATCAGATAGGGGTTGACGTCGCCGCCCGCGACCCGGTGTTCGATCCGCCGCGCCGACGGGCTGCCCGCCGGGATGCGGATGGCCGCGGTGCGGTTTTCATAGCCCCAGCAGATCGCCGTGGGGGCGTGTTTGTCGGGCACAAGCCGTTCATAGCTGTTGTCATGCGGCGCAAACACCAGCGTGGAATCGTGCATCGCCGCAAGACAGCCCGCGACCGCATGTTTCAATGCCGCCGTGCCCTTTGGGCCGCCGCTGTCAAAAATATTTTCGCCCGAGGCGTCCAGCACCGAAAAATGCGTGTGCAAGCCAGAGCCAGAGTATTCGGCATAGGGTTTGGCCATGAAACTGGCGGCAAAGCCATGCCTGCGCGCCAGACCCTTGACCAGCATCTTGAACAGCCACGCATCGTCGGCGGCACGCAGCGCGTCGTCGCAATGCATCAGATTCACCTCGAACTGGCCAAGGCCGGTTTCCGAGGTGCTGGTGTCGGCGGGAATGTCCATCGCCTCGCAGGCGTCGTAAAGGTCGGTAAAGAAGGTGTCAAAGGCATCCAGCGCCCGGATCGACAGGGTTTCCGCCGCCTTGCGCCGCTTTCCCGACCGGGGCGACGGCGGCACTTGCAACGTCTTGCCGGAATCGTCGATCAGGAAGAACTCAAGCTCCATCGCGACAACGGGCGTCAGGCCGCGCGCCTTGTAGCGTTTCACCACCGCGTTCAGCGCGTGGCGGGGGTCGCCGTCATAGGGCTGACCGTTTTCGCGGAACATCCAGATCGGCAACAGCGCGGTTGGCGCCTCCAGCCAGGGCATCGGCATGAAGCCGCGCTCGGTGGGTTTCAACACGCCGTCCTGATCGCCCTGTTCAAAGACCAGCGGATTGTCGTCGATATCCTCGCCCCAGATGTCCAGGCTGAGGACCGAGAACGGAAAGCGGGTGCCATCCTTGACGGCCTTGTCGGCAAAGCGGGCGGGAATGCGTTTGCCACGGGCCTGTCCGTTCAGGTCGGCGGCGGCTACGCGGATGGTGCGCACTTGCGGGTGCTTACGCAGATAGTCCTTCATCATGTTCGTTTGGTCGGGACCGCGCAAGGGGCGTGGCCCTGTGTCCATCCTTGGTTTTTATCTTTCCTCCCACACAGGCGCAGGTCCGGGCGCGGGTCCGGGCGGGTGCCCGAATAATTTGATCAAAACAGGCTACTATCGGATGACCTGAGGACGCAAGCGGATTTTGCGCGCCATGTTCGATGGCAGGTGCTGGTTCAGCCGCCGATTGATGGCCCCGAAAGCCAAGATCAGCAGCAAGGTCAACAGGATGAAATAGCCCGCAGCGATGGGGTAGGGCACAAAGGGGTTGAAGGTCTTGTCGGCGAAATAGTTGGCGTAATACAGCGCGTCGCCGCGCTGCTGAAACGCCGGGAAGCCCGAAAAATAAACCAGCGTGGTTGAGTGGAACAGAAAGATCGCCTCGTTGGTATAGGCGGGCCATGCCAGCCGCAGCATGGTGGGCCACTGGATGCGCCGAAACTTTGCCCAGCCGGAAATGCCATAGGCATCGGCGGCCTCAAGATCACCCTTGGGAATGGATTTCAGCGCCCCGTGAAAGATTTCGGCCGAATAGGCGGCGGTGTTCAGAAACAGCACGAACAGCGCGCCGGCCCAGGCCCTTGTGGTCCATGAGGTTTCAATCGTGATCCACAGCATGTTGATCCCAGCCCGAGGCAGCATCTGCAACGCCTCATAGGCGAGGAAGAACTGGATGAACAAGGGCGAGCCGCGAAAGATGAAGATGAACCAGTCGGCAGGTTTGCGCACCCATGGGCTGCGCGCGGTTTTCGCCAGCGCAATGGCATTGGCCAGAAAAAATCCGGCCACCAAGGCCACCAGACCGAAATAGATGTTCCAGATCAGCCCCGACCCGATCAGGGTGAATTGCTGGCACAGCGTGAAATCGCTGCGCGGCAGCAGCCGCTGGCCGTAACCCAGCGACCGGAAGGCATAGGCGGAAATGGTTTCCCAGCAGGTCATATGCCGGCCTTCCGCATCGCTTCGCCCGCCGCCGTGGCCTGCCCGCGCGACAGTCTGGCGGTCAGACGGTCCAGCACGATTTCGGAAATCCGTGTGAAGCCCAGATAGAACACCAAAAGGAACAAAAAGTAATACAGCCGCCAGTCGGGATGCGGATATTCATAGGCGCTGGTCTTGGCCCCGCCCAATTCGCGCGCCCAATAGACAATGTCCTGCACGCCCAGCAGGAACAGAAGCGGCGTCGCCTTGATCAGGATCATCCACAGGTTCGACAGGCCGGGCAGGGCATAGACCCACATCTGCGGCACCAATATCCGGCGAAACACCTGCCCGTGGCTCATGCCATAGGCCTCGGCGGTTTCAAGCTGCGCGCGCGGCACTGCCTGCATCGCGCCATAAAGCACGTTGGCGGCAAAGGCCCCGAACACCAGCGAGAAGGTCACCACGGCAAGGCCAAAACCATAGATCTGATGCACATATTGCGGCGACGTGCCCAGTGGCACCTTGGCCTCGGGGCAGACCCGGAACTCCAGCCCCTGACGGATCGGCTCGGTCCAGTCGGGGCAGCGGATCTGATGGTTCAGCCATTCAACGCCTTGATCCAGCGCGATGACGAAGAACAGGAAAAACACGATATCGGGCACGCCCCGCACCATGGCGGTATAGCCCTTGCCGATGATCCGGGCGGGAAGAAACGGGCTGCGCGCCGCCATCGCGCCAACAAAGCCAAAGGCAAGCGCCACGGGCGCGGTGATCGCCAGCAGCGACAGCACCGTCCCGAATGACCAATAAAGCCCCATGTGCTTGCCTGTGGTCAGGTAGCACGCCAGCCATGCAAGGCCTTCCAGCGAGTTGGGATCAGCGCAATACGCGAACATTCTGTGGTGCCCCCGCCGGACAGACCTGCAGGGGCATGGCCCTTAGAACGTGGTGGCTTCGTCGCCGAACCACTTCTTGATCATCAGGTTCAGCGATCCGTCATCCTTCATCGACTGGATGGCGGCGTCGAACTTGGCTTTCAATTCGGTGTCGGATTCGCGCAGGCCGATGCCGATGCCACCGCCAAGTTGCACATCATTGGGCAGCATCACCAAGGCACCACCCGATTCGGCGGCGATCGGGGTAAGGTAATCCTTGTCGGCAAACACCGCGTCCGCCTCGCCGTTCTTCACGGCGGCAACGGATTCGTCAGGGGTGGCGAACTCCAGCAATGTCGCCCCCGATTCCGCCACATGGCTGGCCTGAATGGTGCCGATCTGGGCCGCCACCACAGCTCCCTCGCCGATCTTGGCATCGGCGGTCGGTGCCATATAGGCCGAGGCCGCCGGCGGATAGTAGTTCTGGGTGAAGTCGATCACCTTGTCACGCTCGTCGGTTATGCTCATACCGGCGATGATGGTGTCATAGTTGCCCGATTGCAGGTTCGGGATGATGCTGTCCCAATCGTTGGTTACCCATTCGCAGGTCAGCACGGCCTTGGCGCACAGCGTATCGCCAAGCTCGCGCTCGAACCCGTCGACTTCGCCCTTGTCGTTGATGAAGTTGTAGGGAGGGTAGGCCCCTTCGGTCCCCATCCTTACGGTCTGGGCCATCGAGGCCCCTGCGGTCAGTGCAACAAGTGCGGTGGCAATCAGCAGCTTTTTCATTGGTATCTCCCCTTGGGTCGCTGTTGTTGTTTTGCTTCAGTTGGTTGCCGACAGAAAGCCCCGCAGACGCGTGGTTTGCGGATTGCCAAACATGGCATCTGGCGGGCCTTCTTCCTCGATCCTGCCTTGATGCAGGAAGATGACGTGGTCGCTGCAATCGGCGGCCAGCTTCATGTCATGCGTGACCAAAAGCATGGTGCGGCCTTCGTCGGCAAGCGCCTTGATGACCCGCACCACCTCTTGCTCCAGCTCTGGGTCCAGCGCACTTGTCGGCTCGTCAAACAGCAGGGCGCGCGGTTCCATGCACAGGGCGCGGGCAATCGCGGCGCGTTGCTGCTGGCCACCAGACAGTTGCGCGGGCCAGGCATCGGCCTTGTCGGCGATGCCGACCTTGGCCAGATAGCCGCGCGCCTTTTCCTCGACCTCGGCCGGGTCACGTTTCAGAACGGTGACAGGCGCTTCCATGACGTTTTGCAAGATTGTCAGATGCGCCCACAGATTGAATTGCTGGAACACCATCGACAGGTTGGTGCGGATGCGGGTCACTTGCGCGCGGTCGGCGGGGTGGCGGGCCAGTCCTTCGCCCTTCCAGCGCACGGCCTCGCCTTCAAACAGAATCTCGCCCTGCTGGCTTTCCTCCAGCAGGTTGCAGCAGCGCAGCAGGGTGGATTTGCCGGACCCCGACGATCCGATCAGGCTGATCACATGGCCGCGCGGGGCGGTCAGGTCGACCCCCTTCAACACCTCAAGCGATCCATAGGCCTTGTGCAAACCATGGATTTCGATGACGGACGTTGCGGTATTCGGGGTGGTGGTCACTCTGCCTCGGCTGTTTGCGCGGTCTGGGTCAAATAGGGCGCAAGTCTTGCGGCAATGCAACGGGCTTTGTGGCGGACGCTGCGGCAAAAGCCGCGGAACCGCTGTGCCCGAGGTGATATTTTGGGCAATCTGCGGGGGGAAACGTGGCCCGGGACAATCGTGAATGGGTCTTGGTGCTGCCCGGTGCAACCCTTGGGCGTTTGCAGGGCACTGCGGTCACCCGGCAACCCGCGCGATCAGTGCCAGCAGGGACCGCACCGTTTGCCCGGCATCTGCTGCCGGGGGGGGGTCTTGCCGGGGATCGTGCGGGCCCGGCGATGCAATCACGCCTTTGCCGCGCGTTGCCGGGCAAGCGCTGACTCCACGTCCGTCAGGCCCAGAAGGTTGGACACCAGCCGCAACAGCGTGTCTTCCTCGTCGCCGCGCGCGCCATCGGCCAGCGCCACCGACCACAAGGCCGTCAGCAAGGCGGCGCGGTCTTCCTGCGCGGTTGCGGCCTTCAGCGCGCGGGTAAAGCGCACGGTATCGGGGGCCTCGGCCTCCAGCGCCTCGGCCTCGGTGCGCAAACCCGCGGCGGCAAAGGGCGAAAGCTGGTTCAGTTCCATCAGCACGCGGTCAATGCGCGCGACCTCGGTCGCGGCATAGTGGCCATCCGACCGGGCCACGCGCACCATCAGCGCCGCAAGGGCAAGATGCGCGTCCGGTTCGGGCAAGCGCCCGGGTTGGGGGGCCATAAGCCGAGAGAGCAAGCTGTTCAACATGGCCCAGACATAGGCCCCCAAAGCGGCGCGGGCAAGCGGTCAGCCTTCACAGTAACTTTGGCGTTTGGTCCAGCCGGCAATGTCGGCGCGTTTGGACGCCACCCGGAACGGCCCCCAGTCGCGCCCTATGCCCCGATTGCCGCCGCCCGCCACCACGCCATCGCGGCCGACCTGACGCGAGATGATCTTGACGGCACAGGCCAGATTGGCCTCGCCGTTCTTCAAGGCCGCTGCCGATTGCGCGGTGCAGCCATAGGCGCGCGCCGTCTGCGGCGAGATCTGCATCAGCCCGAAATAGCGCCCACCGCCCCCCGAAGCCGCCGGGTTCCAGGTGCTTTCATGCTTGGCCGTGGCCGACAACAACCCGGCCCAGAAGGCGCGGCGTTCGGGCAGGCTGGCGGTGTCGTAGCCAGGACACCAGCCTTCGATATCGGCGGGCACCCGTGCCGCCAGCACCGCATCATTGGCGGCGATGACATTCATCGAAGACATCGTCCAGGTCACAGCCTCGGGCCGGTGGTCCCAGCGCATGGCGGGCAGATCGCCGGGTGCGATGTTGGATTTTCCCGCCGCCCCGGCCACGCATCCGGTCAACACCAGCGACGACAGCAAGACAGCAGCAAGGGCAAAACGCATCGGATGGTCCATCGGCTACCCCGCGCCAAGCTGCGCGGACGTCATTCAATAGGCCGCCAACGCCAGGTCGGGCAAGCCTGCGCCCCCTTGATAGGCTGCAATCCGCCCGCCGCCCCGCCCAACCGACCCCTTGCCCCAGACCCCGCCGCCGCCTAAACACGAAGGGCGAAGAGACACGGAGCGCGCCATGCTGGACCTGAGCTATACCACGCCGAAACCAAAGGTCATCGCCGGGGCCATGCAGGATTGGGAACTGGTGATCGGGATGGAAATCCATGCCCAGGTCGCCTCCAACGCCAAGCTGTTCTCGGGGGCGTCGACGACATTCGGTGCCGAGCCGAACTCCAACGTCGCCTTTGTCGATGCGGCGATGCCGGGGATGCTGCCGGTGATCAACGACTATTGCGTCGAACAGGCGGTGCGCACCGGGTTGGGGCTTAAGGCGCAGATCAATCTGTTCAGCGCCTTTGACCGCAAGAATTATTTCTATCCCGACCTGCCGCAGGGCTATCAGATCAGCCAGCTTTATCACCCCATCGTGGGTGAGGGCGAGGTGCTGGTCGAACTTGCGCCCGGGGTCGCCCGTCTGGTGCGGATCGAGCGCATCCATCTTGAACAGGACGCAGGCAAATCGATACATGACATGGACCCGAACATGTCCTTTGTCGACCTGAACCGCACCGGGGTGGCGCTGATGGAAATCGTCAGCCGCCCCGATCTGCGCGGCCCTGACGAGGCGGCAGCCTATGTCGCCAAGCTGCGCCAGATCCTGCGCTATCTGGGCACCTGTGATGGCAACATGCAAAACGGCAACCTGCGCGCCGATGTGAACGTGTCGGTCTGCCGCCCCGGCCAGTATGAAAAGTATCAGGCGACGCAGGATTTCGCGCATCTCGGCACGCGCTGCGAGATCAAGAACATGAACTCGATGCGCTTTATTCAGGCGGCCATCGAGGTCGAGGCCCGCCGCCAGATCGCCATTCTGGAGGATGGCGGCAGCGTCGATCAGGAAACCCGGCTGTATGACCCCGACCGCAATGAAACCCGGTCGATGCGGTCCAAGGAAGAGGCGTTCGATTACCGCTATTTCCCCGATCCCGACCTGCTGCCGCTTGAGATTGACCAGGCCTGGGTCGACACCATTGCCGCCAGCATGCCTGAACTGCCCGATGCCAAGAAGGCCCGCTTCATGGCCGACTTTGGCCTGACCGATTATGACGCATCGGTCCTGACCGCCGATCTGGAATCGGCGGGTTTCTTCGAGGCAGTGGCGCAGGGCCGCGATGGCAAGACGGCCGCGAACTGGGTGATCAACGAATTGTTTGGCCGGTTGAACAAGGAAGGCCGCGCGATTGCCGACAGCCCGGTGACTGCCGGCCAACTGGGTGGCATGCTGGACTTGCTGGCCAAGGGTGAAATCACCGGCAAGATGGCGAAAGACCTGTTCGAAATCCTGTGGCTTGAGGGCGGAGATCCGGCAGAACAGGCGGCCAAGCATGGCATGAAGGCCGTGACCGACACCGGAGCGATCGAGGCCGCCCTTGACGCCCTGATCGCGGCCAACCCCGATCAGGTGGAAAAGGCCAAGGTCAATGCCAAGCTGGCAGGCTGGTTCACCGGCCAGGTGCTGAAAGCCACCGGCGGCAAGGCCAACCCTGCCGTGGTCAACGCCATGGTGGCACAAAAGCTGGGCTTGTAGGGCGTCCGGGCCTGCGCCGGGTTGGGGGGCGTGGCGCTGGCAGGCCGTTGACACTGTGGGGCGGGCGGCAGGCGCGTTCTGGACTGCACCACCGGTTTAGCTGTCGCGTCCGTTATGCGCTTTGGCCGTGTCGCGCATGCAATGGCAGCCTTGACGCGGCACCCGGTTCGCGGTCGTGCCTTTGTGCGGCCTTGCCAGCCGCAGGGAACACCCACCGGTTGGGGCAGACCACCCGGCCGCCCACCAGATAAGGGTGCTGTTGCGCAACTGCCCAGGCTTTGCCAGAATCATGTTTCCTTGCTTGGTCTTGGCGGGCGATCTGGGTATTCTGCTTGAACGCGTGGGAGAGGTGTCGATGCAACGTTTCGAGTACAAAGTCATTCCATCGCCAAAACGGGCGGACAAGGCGCGTGGCTTCAAGACCACGGAAGACCGCTTTGCCCATGCCCTGACCCAGCTAATGAACAGCCTTGGCGCCGAGGGCTGGGACTATATCCGCGCCGACACGCTTCCTTTTGCCGAACGGGTCGGCCTGACCGGCAGCAAGACCACCTATCAAAGCATGCTGGTGTTCCGTCGCGCCCTGGCCGAAGAAGCGGCGCAGGTGCCCGCCTTTGCCAGCCTGCGCCCGATGACCGAGCCAGAAGGGCCGACGCTGCGCCTTGGGGCTGCGGCCAGCCCGCATGGCACGGCACCGGCGCTTGGCCCGGCCTCGCATGATGTGGCGGCGGAATAGCCGACCCGGTTAGATCCGCCTTTGGCCGCTGGCATGCAGCCAATGCGTGTTGAGGCGTGGTCGGCTTTTTGCGCGGGGCGTGCTTTGGATTGCGTCGGCAAAAGGGGGGCTCGCCCCCCTCGGCCTTCGGCCTTACCCCTGAGGATATTTTTCGAAAGAGAAAGGTGCAGGCCGCTTTGGGCGGTCAAGCGCGGTATGGCCGGCTGATTTTGTCTGCGGGGACGGATGACGGCTTTCGCTTTTGCGCCGCAGGTGGATCGGGCGCGGTCTTGGACCCATCCCAGCGTTGATAGAACGGCGCCACGCTTGCTGCGCGGGTCAGACAGGCCCAAGCACTGGCAGCACGCCCGGCGCAGAGATCAACACCCACCTTCGGACCATTGCCATTCGTGGCGTCTTCCTGACTTGTGACAGCAGGGGGTGCCATCGTGCGTGTTGGCTGGGGCTGTTCACAAATGCTGTCCTGTCGCCCCGGTCTGGAAGCCGATGGCACGCCCCCCGTGCTGGCAGCGGCTTGGCCTTGAGCTTGCCAGATGGCTTTGCTGTGGCGGCAGCATGGACGGGCGGTGCTGCGGTAAGGTCGCCGGTGTTCCGGCCCGTCCGTGCCTGTGCCAGAGTGGCAAGACCCATGGTGTCTGGTGCGGCATCGGTGATGCTGGGGTTGTGTCGGACACAAGCGAGCCGGAAGGGGTGGCTTGTTCGCCCCTGCCGGCCAGAAAGTAGAGTCTGTGCGCGTCATGCGTTTTTCGGTTTGTGGAGTCCGCCTGGCGCAGCACAGGGGCCAAGCGGGTAAAGGGCCACCGCAGTCTGCCCTTTGCCCACCCTTGGTGCGGATATCACCCGCACCAAGGGCACAAGGGCCGGTGTGCGTGGTCAGGCGCTTTGTGCTTTCCGGCGGCGCAGGGCCATGAAGCCAAGCGCGCCCGCAAGCAGCGGCAAGCTGCCGGGCAGGGGCACTGCGGCGACATCCTGGCCCAAGGCGGCGATCTCGTAGCTGGTCCCGTCGGTCAAGCCGGTCAGCGGATTGCTGCCGACTTGATCGATGAAGAACAGATGCAGTGCAAGACCGTTGCCAAACACGCCTGCGCCCGAGTCGACGAAGACCAGTTTCAGCAGATCTTCCTCATAGCCGATGGTTGACAGAACGCCACTGAACACCGCCCCCATCGTGTCGAAGATATCAAGCGATGCATCTGCGGTTCCGTAAGGATTGGCTGTTTCGAAGGTCAGAGCAAAGCTGACGTCAACGGGCAGAAAGTCGGTTCCTTCGTTGATGATCCCTTCCGCATCAAACAGAAAGTCCCCGATATCGCCCGAAGGCGCAATCGCGAAACCTGCGGTTGCGCCGGGGATATCCAGCACAGCCGCGTGCATGGGCAAGGCCGTGAAGGCGGTGGTGGCAGCCAGAGCAAGGGTGGCGAAGAGTTTACGCATGGAAGTGTCCTTTCGGTGTTCTGGCTGCATCACGACAGCATCAGGTCATAGTCGTGCAGGATGGTCAGGTTCGAGGCGGTCACGCCTTCGCCGTCGACATAGATCGCGTCATCGGCGTTGCCCGGACCGTCAAGATAGACAACGACTTTCTTGCCGACCTGCTTGATCCCCGAGACTTCGACGCCCGACGCCAGCGCGATGGCATCGACGCCAACCTCGTAGTCAAGGATCGTGTCGCGCTCGCGCGCGCTGTCCAGCGCTTCGGTGCCGAAGTAGAACACATCGGCGCCGCCAAAGCCCTCGGCGGTGTCGAATTTGCCCGCGCCGCTGATGATGAAATCGGCGCCTTCGCTGCCTTGCAGCCGATCACGGCCCTCTGTGCCGAACACGAAGTGGAACTCTGGCTCGTCGATGACGGTATCGTCGCGGTAGGCCAGGTTCTGGATGCGGCTGTCTGCGGTGCGATCGGCATCGGTCACGTTGTAGGCGGTGTCCGGGGTGGCAAAGTTCGCCGCAAGATACTCGGCAAAGGCATCCTGTTCCGATCCGGTGTTGGCGAAGGTTGCCACACCGTCCACGGTGCCCGTGTCCAGATCGACCCGGTTTGCCGCAGCGCCCGTCGGGAAGGGATAGCCGTCCCCACCTTCGACAAGGAAGCTGAGCGTCACCACGCGCACATTTGTATCGGCGTTGCCGACGAACGCGCCATCTTTCACCAGCACGTCGATGTCATTGCCATCGGCGTCGGTGATTGCGGCGCTGATGATCCGGTCGCCCGCGGGCAGGGTCGGATCAAAGGCGATCTGCACGCCCGAGACCTGGGCAAACTGGCCCGCGCCAACCGCTGCGACACCATGCTCCAGCACCGCCACCAACTCGGCGCGGGTCAGGGTGACCAGCGACAGGGCGTTGTTGAAGGCCAGCGCTGCCTTGATGTCGGCTTCGCTGATGCCGCCTTCGGGCTTGATCAGGTTGCCGTCGCTGTCCAGCAATTCGCTGTTCTGTTGCCGGACGAACGCCGAGCCACCGGGGGGCACCACGGTTTCGCCGATCGAGGCCCGGATGCCGCCGCCGTTCTTGATCGACACCAGCACCGTATTATCCACCTCTTTGGCAAAGGCCAGGTTGGCATCTGCGGTCAGGTTGCCCAGGTTGGTCTCTTGCGAGCGCACGCCATCGGGATTGCCATCCTCGGCGGTGCCGGTGCGGTTGCCGTTCAAAAAGACGTTGGCCACACCAAAGACATTGCTTTGGCTCTCGATGATCTGCTCTTCGATGGCCGCGGCGATGGCGGCAACCTCGGGGTCGACCAGTGCTTCGGCACCCAATGCGGCAACGCCAGCGTCGTCGGTTGCATAGGCGCCCGAAACGGTGGCGTCATAGCTGTCGGCGATGATCCGGCCTTCGCTGTCAAAGTCGATCACCAGACGGCCCACGTATTTGTAGCTGCCGTCGGTGTTGACCACAGCCGTCACGCCGCCATCCGCGTTGGTGATGAACAGCGGGTATTGGCCCTGATTGCTGTCACCGGGGATGATCCGGTCATCGGCATCGAACAGCCGGGTGTTCGACCCGCCCGCCACGATGATGTCGACATTCGACAGGCGGGTGGCCAGTTCCAGCTCGATGTTGATCTGCTGCATGTGGGCCAGCAGGATCACCTTGTTCATGGTCGGGTTTGCTGCAAGCAGCGCATCGACTTCGGCCTGGATTTCCGCCGCCAGCGCATCAAGCTCGGCCGGGGTGGGCACCGTGCCCGCCCAGACCGGCGCGATGCCGACGCCGCCGGGGCTGGAGATGCGGGCCAGCGTCGGCGTGGTCGCGCCGACAACACCGATCAACTCGCCGCCCTCTTCGATCACGGTGGACGAGGTCACCGCGTTGCCCACCGGGGCCTGACCGCCTGCGACTTGCAGCGGGGCAAGATTTGGATCGGTCGCATAGTTCAGGTTGGTCGACAGATAGGGCATGTTGGTGCCGGCAAAGTCCAACCCTTCAAGGGTGGACCCGACCAGAGCAGTAAAGTCACCGGCAGCCGAACCGCTGATCAGCCCTGCCAGTGTGCCGGTGCCCTTGTCGAATTCATGGTTGCCAAAGGCGATGGCCTGGAAGCCAAGCTCGTTCTGGATCTGGATATCGGCGATCCCGCCCGAGCCGAACACGGCGGCAGAGGCATCGAAGAACACCCCCGGAATGAAGGCATCGCCCGATGACAGCCGGATGGTGTTGTCCGCCAGCTCGTCTGCGCCCAGATCTTGCAGTTCCAGCGCGTTCAGGATGGCCGAGGCATTGGCCGCCAGTTCGACCGAACTGCTGGAGCCTTCCTGATCGGTCATGTGCAGCAGTTCGAGGGTATAGATCTGCGGCTCGGTGGACAGCGTCAGACCCACCACGATCGGGTCATGGTCCGAAGACCGGAAGGCATCTGGCGTATAAAGCGACGGATCGCGGCCGAAATCGAGGTTGTAGTCCAGCGCCAGCGCCTCGTCGGCGTTGATGTTCCAGTAGGCCGCACCGCTCACCTGACCTGCCAGGCTGGCCGAGGCGAAGGCGTAATCCAGCGTGCCGGTCTGGCCGTCGAACACATAGCTGATGCTGTCGGCATCATAGGTGGCACCAAGGTCGGTGTTGTCATCAGCGGTGCCCAGAATATCGTCAGCGCCCGCCCGGATAGCTTGGATCGCGTCTTCCATCCGGTAGGCGTTCAGGTCGCCCAAGAGCAGCACGTCATCCTCGCCGGTGTTGGTCGGGTCTGTGGCAAGCCAGTCGGCAAGCGCAAGGGCCGCGTTGGTGCGCACGGTGGCACTGGCGCCCTGACCGTCGAACTGGTTTACGTCGCCATCCACCGCCGAGCCCTTGGATTTCAGATGCGCCACGGCGGCGGTAAAGCTTTCGCCGGTGGCAAGCTCGGTGAAGGTCTGCGCCAGAACCGGGCGCTGGGTGTCGACCGTCTGGAACCGCGCATCCACGGTTTCGTCGAAGATCGCAAAGTCACCGTTCAGCGCGACGGTGGTATAGTCATAGATGAACGCCTGCTTGATCGCATCGCCCTCAAGCAGGCCGCCAATGGCGCCTTCGATCACCCCGGCGTCCAGATAGGCATAGGTGCCACCATCCGCGTTCAGGGCGGCGACCAGCGCGATCAGCGAGGTTGACCCCAGCGGATCGTTCTCGATCTCGATCAGACCCACCACGTCGGCGGCAACCGCCTTGATCGCGGCAACCAGCTTGGCCTCTTGCCGTTCGAATTCGGTAACGCTGTTGGCGCCGCGCGCCTCTTGGCTGCCATCCGGCCCGGTCTTGGCGGCGTTGTCGTCAATGCTGGTGAAGTAGTTCAGCACGTTGAACGAGGCCACCCGCAGCGTGCCGCCAACATCGGCCGGGGCCGCGTCGCGCGGGTTGTTTTGCGTCAGGCTGCCATCGGTCGGGGTGTGCAGGCGGTATTCCGGCTCTTCGCTGGACGACGCGCTGTCTTCGGAAAAGCTCAGAACCCCGGTCAGCCCGGCATAGCTGTCGCCCATGCGGAACACATCGCCGCCGTCAAGCGTGCCATCCGCGCCCAAGAAGGGCACCAGCAGATCGGTCGGGTTTTGCACGCTGGACCCGTCATCAATGACAATCGACCGCGCGCCGACGTCCTTGAGGTGGTCCTGATAGCCGGCAACGCTGGGCGCGTTCGACTGGGTGAAGGTCTCGATCCGGCCTTCCGAGGTCAGCCGCATGGTGCCAAAGCGGCCCAACTGGAACAATTCGCTGACGGTCATCTCTTCGGGAATGGTGACGCGCATGCCCTCATAGGCTTCCAGATTGGCGACGTAATCGCCGTCCTTGTCGCGCAGCACGGTGGCCGTGGGAAAGCTGATGACCGTCGCTTCGGGCAGGGCGACGCCGGTGGCGTCTACGCCGACAGCCGACGCGGCCAGACGGGTTTCACCGCCCACTTCCAGAACGGTGCCCTCGACGGTGACCAGATCGCCCGCCGCCACAACGGCGCTGGAGGCGACGAAGATGCCTTCCGAGGTGAAGGCATTGCCATCGGCATCCGCATCTTCCTCTTGCACATAAAAGCCGCCCAGACCCGGCATCACCTGCGTGACCACGCCCTGAATGCGCACCGCAGCACCCAGCAGCGGGCTTTCGTCAGCGGCCCCGGCCACACCGACCAGCGTGCCATCGGCCAGATTGGTTTCACCCTGGATGTCGTGGATCTTCACCTCGGCCACATCATCCAGCGCGAACGTCCCGGCGGTGGGGGTGTTCACCGTCGCACTCAGGTTGAAATCCAGCAGCTTGAAGTCGGCCGCAGTATCGGTATCGACGCCGTCTGCCACCCGGCCAACGCCAGCGGGTAGGAACGTGCCATCCGGCCCCACGACCGGCGCCCCGAAATAGGCCAGATCGCCTGCGCCACCATCGGTCACGGCCACGGCATCCAGCAACACTTCGGTGCCGCTGACCGCCGTTCCTGACAGCGAAGCGGTTTCAACCAGCGCGATGGTGAAGGTGCTGTTCTCGATATAATTGTCGGCAAGAACGATATTCGGCGTAACGCCATAGGTGCTGGTCACAAGGGTGTTGCCCAGCAGCAGAAAGCCGTTGTCGCCAATCGTCTCGTCGGTAAAGTCAAAGCGACGGTCGACAGTTCCCTGCGGGCTGCCGGTGTCGCCTTCGACGATGATCAGACTCTTGCCCGCCAGCGATTCACCCGGCGTGCCGATCAGTTCAATGTATTCCACATCCGTGCTAACGGTCGAGGCCAGCACTTCGTTGATCAGCAGGGCCTGGGGCTTGGGCGCTGCATAAGTGCCCAGCGGAAACGGCTTGCTGGCCGTGTCGTTGCTGGTGGTGCCGTCAAGCGCATCGATGCCCGAGAAGTTCCACTGGCTGGCGTCAAACACCGCCGACGGCAGGCTGCCCGGCGCGCGATAGGCCCAGCCATCGAGGTGATCCCAGGCCGTGCCGGTGCCGTCTTGTCCGACAGTGCCAAAGGCATCGACGGCCACGCCCGATTCGAACAGGACAATCGCATCGTCGCCGTTGATGTTCGCGACGCTGCTGGTGTAATCGGGTGCCTTGCCGAAATAGCTGGTGAAGCCTGCGATCTCGCTTGCGAGGTAGATGTAGGTTCCGGCGGTCACGGCAACTGCGGGAAAGGTGAACTCGGCACCTGTGCTGGCCGCACCATTGTTGGCGGCTTCGACGCCATAAACCGACAGATCCGCAATATCTTCAAGCGCGAAGAACTCAATCGCCTTGGGAACGCCGCCCGACAGCGGTCCGTCAATAATGCCAGTGATTGCAAGTTTGGTCATGATCCACCCCCGGGAAAAATTTCAGCCTTCCGGGTATCGACCGTGCATGACGCTGGGTTGACTGCTTTCAGACAAATTATTGACACATTTGTAATACTTCAAATCTGGCACCACCCCGATCTGGCACTTTGGCGGTGTCAAGGCGCAGCGCGGCAGGGCAGAGATCGTGATGCCTGTGCCGCCCGGCACCCGCGGTCGCGCAGCAGGGGGCGGTGCGAGGTAAGGCGCGCGCGACCAGCAGCGGCGGCCCGGCCATCAGGTTGATGGAGGTGCAGCCGTTTCTGGCCCTTGGTCGTGCCGATGGCGCGACGGCGGCTTTTCGTTCCCAAATGCCACGGGTCAATGATCGGTGCGGGCTGTGTGGCGTGGTTCTAGGATCATGGATTTGGAGATTGCCTTTCACCCGAAGGCAATGGTCCGGCAAAGTCGCTGTCCATTGTTGCAAACGAAAAAACAACCAAAGCGAATGCTAACTACTAAAAACACAATCTATTGTTGAATCTCATTCAAAAATGCGCACACTTGGTGACACATACACCTCAAAAAGTTAACTTTTTCCTGCGGCCATATTAAGGCCGTATTTCAGATTTCATGGGTAAAAAACATGGCGAACTATTCAACGCGACGCCTTAATTTACTGCTCACTTGTGCAACAATAACGGCGCTTGCGCCGGTTGTTTCGAATGGGGCAACAATAACAGGCTGGGACACGACGAATGTTGTTGTGGACGCAACACCTGCCGACTATGAAACCGGGGCCAGCGTGATCTACGATGGCGATCCCGCCGATTCGGGATCAACCACGTCCGGCCAGATCGTGTTCACCCCGCCCGAGGCAGTTTCCCCCGGCATCAAGGTGCAACCCGAGAGCTACAAAGACAGCGGCCCCGGCGACCTTCAACTGACCGGCTGCCTGATGACGTCGAACCCGGATGCGACCTGCACCAGCCCGTTTCAAAGCGGAAAGCGGATCAAGCAGCAGATGACCGGCTTTGGTCCGGTTGATCTGGTGTTCAACACGGCTGAAAGCGCTGAAACATCGGTTTATCAAGCGTTTCACCGGCTGATCAACGTGACCGGGCAGTCGCTTTCCGGTTTTGTGGTGGAACTGGGAACCGGCGTTGGCGATGGCTTCAGCGCATTTTCGGAAGACAGTCTTGTGAAGTTCTCGTCGGCTTTTACCGCGCAACCGACCGGCAGCGGAGCCGCCAATACCCAATTCCCCTTCGGCCTCTTTGGGGATGCCAGCGACAATCCCAATTTCAGCCTTGACGGTTTCTTCGAGGCGGAAAGAACCGGTTTCAAGGTCAATCTGACGGCAACAACCCTGAAAAGTGACGGATTCTATGGCCCCTATGGCGATTATTTCGGGGACTGGCTGTCGCAGGAAGCCGTGCCCCTGGGCGCATTCTGGGATTTTGATGACGACGCGCTTACCGACGATTTGCTGATGGCGTGGGAAAGGTCTGATGGCAAATGGGAGGCACGCAGAGCCATTGACGCGGAAGGCGATGTATATTCGCTGGCAGAAGCGGACTGGAAATCATACGACACCTACGCCGCTTTGATCGCCGACCTGTTCCCCACTTTTAGCAGCCTCTTCGGCCAAGGCGCCATCGAGGATCTGGCGAACCTGAACCTGAATTTTGCCATCGAACTGGGCAGCGGCTTTACAGGTTCCTCATTCACGCTTCGGACGACCGTCGCGCCCGTTCCGTTGCCGGCGGGTGGCATTTTGCTGGTTGGCGGGTTGGGGATGCTGGCGGCGCTTCGTCGTCGCCGCGCAACGGCCGTGGCCGCTTGAGCCATTGATCGACAGGCTTATCACGACCGACATCGCCCCGGGCAACCCGGGGCGATTGCATTTTTGCAAGGCAACGGGATGCCGCAGACCAACCCTTTGCCGGCAAAAAGCTGCGCGGCAACTTGCGTTGGTGCTGTGGCCAGTTTTCCTTGCAGCGGGGGGCCTTCCCGCGAATTTTCCGGCTCTGTCCGTCGCAGCCTTGGCCCGGCCCGAAATGGGCGTGCCGACCCGAACAAACCCGAACAGCATCGAAACAGGTTCCCTGTCCGCGTCGGGGCGGTCAGGTGGCGTTGGCCACCCAAGGGATGGCCTTGGCCAGAACCGACTGCATCGCGCGGTCAAAGCCTTCGACCAGTGACAAGGTGGCGTCCGACGCAACAGGTGCCGTCTCGGTGAACAGCCGGGTGGCCACGATCGCGCGGTCGGATTCGCGGATCACTGTCATGCGCAGGGTGACCCGCACCACCGGCGTCGCCGGGGCCGGTCCGGACAGCTCGGCCTCAAAGTTCTGCACCTCGGTCATCAGGGTGTGGTCGGGCATCAGCCCGGCACCAACGCGCCCGACCAGTCGAAAGCCGCCACGGTTTTGCAGTGATGCCACCAGCAGCGTCTGCACCAGCGCCGGGGCCGGGTCTGACCAGCGCGCGCCGGGCAGGTATTGCGCCTGCAACGGTGTCGGCTTGATCAGGATGCGGTCGGTGGCCAGCGCCCCGCCCGAGGTGGGCAGTTCGACCACCAGATGCGATCTGCCTGCCGCCGGATTGGCCGCAGGGGGCAGCGGCGACAGCGTGTAGGTGTCCAAGGGTGTGCTGGCGGTCGACACCGCGTCAATTGCTGCGCAACCGGCAAGCCCGGCAAGGGCTGCAAGCATCAGGAAAGCACGCCGGGAAAGTCGCATCGTCATCTCCTGTATTCGGGGGTTTGGGTGCCCAACAGGAACCGCCCGGGATCATTGGCGATCTTGCGGACAAGGGCATCAAGGCTGGCGGTGACAGACCTTGCATCGCTGACCAGCGAGCCGATCTGCGCAGTGATCTGGTCCAGATCACGTTGCGCATAACCATCAATCGACGCGGCGGCGGTGCCGATCTTTTCCACCGCACGGTCGGCCTGTGCCAGCAGCGCCGGAATGTCCTTGCCGGTCAACCCATCGACCGATGCAAGGCTTTGATCAACACGGGCCAGCGTGGCCTCGGCCGCGGCCAAGGTCGCCTCGGCCCGCCCGGTCAGCGCGTCAATCCGGCCGGTTACGCTCTGCACGTCTTGCAAGATGGCCGCAATCGCCTCACGGTTTTCCGGGGTGGTAAAGCCGCGCACATCTTCCATCAGGGCAATCGCTTCGGCCAGCAGGTCGGGCGCATTTCCGATCAGATCCTGCACGACCGAGTTTTTCGAGGTGATCTCGGGCACGTCGGCGGGCGGGTCCACGGTCAGCAGGGCCGATTGCGTGCTGCCACCTTCCAGTGCCACGAACGAAACCCCCGTCACCCCCTGCGAGGCAAGTGTCGCCACGGTATCCACCCGCACCGGCGTGCTGGCGGCCACCTCGATGCGCACCCGCACCTTGGACGGATCGTCGCGGTCCAGCGCAATGGTCAACACCTTGCCCACGTCGACGCCGTTGTAGCGTACGGCACTGGCCTGACCCAAGCCTGCGACAGATTCGAACACGATGTCATATTGCGCATAGGTCCGGTCGATCTGAAGCTTGGCCAGCCACAGGGTAAAGCCAAGGGCCGCCAGCAGGCTGATCAGGGTCAACAGGCCGATCAGCACGAATCGGGCGCGGGTTTCCATCACTGCGCCCCTTGTGCGGCATGGGCGCGAACGCCGTGAAAATAGGCATGCACCCAAGCGTCATCGACGTCCAGCATTTGCGCCATGGTCCCCGTCACCAGCACCCGCTTTTGCGACAGCACGGCAATCCGGTCACAGGTGGCGTGCAAGGTATCCAGATCATGGGTGACCAGAAACACCGTCAGACCCAGCGCCTTTTGCAAGGATATGATCAGCGTGTCGAACTCGGCCGCCCCGATCGGGTCAAGCCCCGCAGTCGGCTCGTCCAGAAACAGGATTTCGGGATCAAGCGACAGGGCGCGGGCCAGCCCCGCCCGCTTGCGCATGCCGCCCGAAAGCTCGGAGGGGTAAAGATCACCCGCCTTGGCGGGCAGGCCCACCATGGCGATGCGCAGATCGGCCAGTGCGATGCGGGTGGCGGCGTCCAGATGCAGCTTTTCGCGCATCGGGGCCTCGACGTTTTCGCGCACCGTCAGCGACGAAAACAGGGCCCCATCCTGAAACATCACGCCCCAGCGCGATTCAACCGCATGCAGGTTGGCCGACCGCTCCAGCACATCGGTGCCCAGAACGGTGATCTGCCCGGCGGAAGGCGTCTGCAATCCCACGATGGTGCGCAACAGCACCGACTTGCCGGAACCAGAGGCGCCGACCACGCCCAGAACCTCGCCGCGCAGCACGTCCAGCGACAGGTTTTCGTGCACCACCGTCTTGCCGAACCGGTTGGTCAGGCCGCGAATGGAAATGACCGGATCGCCTGCCATCAGACCCCCCACACCGCAAAGAACACCGAAAACAGCGCATCAACCGCAATGACCAGAAAGATCGCGATCACCACCGAGCTTGAGGTGCGACGGCCAAGCGATTCGGCATCGCCCTTGACCAGCATCCCCTGATGACAACCGACCACCGCGATGATCACGGCAAACACCGGCGCCTTGGACAGGCCGACCAGCAACTGGTCAACCCCGGTATTGGCCAGAAGCTGGGTGCGAAACAGACCCGGCGAGATGCCAAGCTGGGTCCATGCCATCAGCCCGCCCCCGAACAGCCCGGCCATATTGGCGACAAAGGCCAGGATCGGCAGCCAGATCACCAGTGCCAGCAGACGCGGCAGCACCAGCAGGTCCACCGGCTCCAGCCCCAGAACGCGCATGGCGTCAATCTCTTCGCGCATCTTCATCGACCCGATGGCGGCGGTAAAGGCCGAGGCCGACCGTCCCGCCACGATGATCGCGGTCAACAACACGCCCAGTTCGCGCAGGATGGAAATGGCGATCAGGTCGACCACAAACACCTCGGCCCCGAACTGGCGCAACTGCGTGGCACCCTGAAACGCCAGCACGATGCCGATCAAAAACCCCATCAACGCCACGATGGGCACGGCATTCAGCCCGGCCTCTTGCATATGGTGGACAACAGCCGTCAGCCGCAAGCGTGCCGGGTGCAGGGCAGTGGCCCCCAGCCGGGCGACCACGAACCCCAGAAACCCAAGGCTGCCGGCCACTTTGGCCACAACCCCGGCCACCGGCTCGCCCAGCCGCGCCAACCCGCCGCCCGCCGCGTGATGCACGGGTCTGGCGCGGCGCTTGGCGGCGGGGGCAGGCAGGGCGGCACTGACCGTGTCGATCAGCAACTGTTGCGCCGCACTTGCCTGCACCACAGGCCGACCGCTGGTGACCAGACGCCAAGCCCCGGCGGTATCCAGCACGGTGACCGCCGACAGATCGACACTGGCACCTTCGGCACCTGCGTCCAGGGTCTGGCTAATTTGCTGCAGGGTGGCCAGCGTGACCGGGCCCTGCACCACAATCATGGTCGCAGTCTTAGCCACCGACAGTGATTGCCCCCAGATTGCCCAGCAGTCCGAAGACGCGCAAAAGCCACAGCAGCACAGCGATGACAACGACAATGTTCAGGATGGATTTGATCTTGCGATCCATCGGAAGGTAGGTGTTGACCGCCCACAGCAGAACGCCGACGACAATCAGCGTGATGACAAGATTGATAAGGGGCATGGCAGGTTTCCTTGCAGACCAAAGGGACAGGCACCAGACTGATCGCTGGCACCAAAAAAGGCCCGCACCCGACGCCGGGCTGGCGAGAGGGGACGAGCCAACAACGTCGTAATGGCAGGAAGAAACTCGCCCTGCCAATACAGATTAACGAGGATCTGGACAAATGGTTCCCTTGCGACCCTGTATTATGGAAAAAAAAGGCGGTCGCGCGCAGGGCTGAAACCCTTTCGTCGCGCGGGCAGACCAATGCGTGCCGCGGAGGCCGGTCAGCCGGTCTTGGGGGCGCAGGCGGGGTCTGACCGCGCGATCCCACGGCTGCCCGCAGCGGCGCGGATCAGACCCTTGCACCCACCTGGGCTGCGGCCAGAAAAAACAGCTCGGTGGTGGGATTGCGCTCATCCGTCAGCGAAAACACCGTTTCCTCGACCCGCTTTGACAATTCGGGCACCGACAGCCGGCGCACCAGATCGGTAGAGGCCGTGCCATGCCGCCACATGAAGCCGATGCCCACCCCTGCCACAACCGCCTCGAACACCGCATCGCGGGTATCGGCCACCAGCCGCGGCATCGGCGCAAGGCCCGACCGGGCAAGGGCTGCATCCACCACCCGTTGGGTTGACGACCCGCGTGAGCGAAAGATCAATGGCCAGCCCATCAGGTCCGACAGGCGCATCTCACTGCCTTCGGTCAGGCCGGAATGCACCGAGGCGATCGCCACCACTTCTTGATGCAGCACCGGCTGGCGGCGGAAACGCGGGTCATGCGGCACGTCCGGCAAGACGCCGACATCGACCTCGCGCCGCTGCACGGCCGCCAGAATGGCGCTGTGCGACCCGCTGTGCAGGGTGATCGCCAGTGAAGGGTGGGCCTGACAGACCGCCGCAATGATGGCCATGCCGGGCATCGAATTGCCCAGACCCACGCGCAGATTGGCCCGCCCCGAGGCATCGCGCCGCCCGACGATGCGCGCGGCCTCGCGCTCGGCATCCAGAATGCGTTCCCCGATCTCGCACAATTCGCGCCCCATCGGGCTGGGGCGCATCCGGCCATTGGCGCGGTCAAAGATCGTCTGGCCGAACACCTGCTCCAGATCGCGAATCTGCTGGGCGACCGCGGTATGCGACAGGCCAAGCCGGCGCGCGGCGGCCGCATACGAGCCTTCGTCGGCAACGGCTGTCAGCGCCCGCAACCGCGAGATCGTCAGGCCCGGAACCGTGGCTGCAAGCATCTGCTTCATGTTTCGAAGTCTTAGGCTTCAGGCGTAACAGCGCGGTTACAGCGCAGGCGTCACAGTCACATCATTCGGATGAATCAGGCCGGTTTTTGCCGACAGGCCAAGACGCGCGCCCCCGCCGATCCTGTTCTGCGCCGGTTTTGACCGGCTTTTCGCAAGGGAAACCCTGATGTCTGCGTTCGCGTCCCCGCTTTCCCTGCGACAGGCCATCGCCGCCGGATGCTGCAAGGCGGGGGCTGTGCTGGCCGATCTGGATGGCTGTCTGATGACGGGTGGCCTGCTGTGCGACGGTGCCGCTGCGGTGTTCGAACAGGCCGAGGGTCGGTTGTGGATCGTGTCGAACAATTCAACCGATACGGCGCAAAGCCTGTCGGATCATCTGGCCGGCCTGGGGCTGACGCTTGACCCCCGGCGCATCGTGCTGGCGGGCGAACAGACGCTGCGCCAGCTGGCCGCCGGCGGTGCGCCGCGTGTGGCGCTTTTCGCAGGCCCCCGGATGCAGGCGCTGGCGCAGGATCTGGGGTTGGTCGTTGACCATGACACCCCCGATCTGGCGGTGCTGGCGCGTGACACCAGCTTTGATTTCAACCGTCTGACCCAGCTTGTGGCGCTGCTGCACCGCGGCGTGCCTTTGCAGGTGACCAATATCGATCCGGCGCATCCGGGGCCGGGGGGAACACCGCGGCCGGAAACCGGGGCGCTGCTGGCGGCGGTGCGGTCGATGCTGCCGGGGCATGTCTTCGCCTCGCTGGGCAAGCCCGCGCCCGACCTTGGGCTGATCGCGCTGGCCCGCGCCGGGGTGGCCGCCGACCGGGCGGTGTTTCTGGGCGACACGCCGGAAACCGACGGTCAGGCCGCCCAGCGGGCCGGCATCCGGTTCGTTCACATTGCTGCCCCGATGGCAGCCGCAGCCGCACAGGGCGCGCCATGCTGAGGCTGGTCCTGCGCACCGCGCTGCGGATGGTGTTTTCGTTTCTGGCCATCGTCACCTTGGTGTTTCTGGCCACCCGGCTTTCGGGCGACCCGCTGGAGTCGATCGGTGCCCAAGGCCTGACGACCGAGGACCGGGTGCTTTTGACCCGCTATTACGGGCTGGACCGCGGGATGTGGGAGCAATACACCGCCTTCCTGCGCGCCTTTACCGACGGCCAGTTCGGTCTGTCGTTCATTGAACGCCGCCCGGTGGCGCAGATCGTGGCGGAACGGCTGTGGCCCTCGGCGCAACTGTTGCTGGCCTCGGTCGCGGTGACGCTGCTTTTGGCGATCCCGATGGGGATTGTCGCCGCAATCTGGCGCGACCGCTGGCCGGGGCATCTGGCAATGGGGCTGGCCTTTCTGGGCTATGCGGTCCCCAATTTCGTGCTGGCCACGCTTCTGGTGCTGGTGTTCGCCTATTGGCTGAACTGGCTGCCGGTGGTGGGCAACGGATCGCCCGCGCACTTTGTAATGCCGGTGGCGGTGCTGTCGGCCGGGCTGATCGCCGCGCTGTCGCGGTTCACCCGCAACGCCATGCTGGATGTGCTGGGGCAGGACTACATGCGCACCGCCCGCGCCAAGGGCCTGCCGGAACGGGCGGTGATCCTGCGTCACGGCTTGCGCAATGCGGGCATCACCATCCTGTCGGTGGTGGGGTTGCAGATCGCGGGGCTGGCGGCGTCGGGGTCGGTGGTGGTCGAGGCGATTTTCAGTTGGCCGGGGATCGGGGATCTGCTGGTGAACGCCGCTATCCGGCGCGACTATCCGGTGCTGCAATTTGGCGTGGTGGTCGTGTCGGTGGCGGTGCTGGCAATTTCGGCACTGACCGATCTGGCCTATGCCTGGGCCGATCCGCGCTTGCGCCGCGCTGCGGCCGAGGCAGCGCGATGACCGGGTTTGCCCTTGCCCGGGCCCGACCCGGCCTGGCGTTCTGGCGCAGCCTAGGCGCGTTTCACCGCGTCGTGCTGATGCTGGGGGCGGTTCTGGTGCTGGCCGCCGTCCTTGCGCCATGGCTGGCGCAACACGGCCCCACCGACCAAAGCCTGATGTCGCGATTGAAGCCACCGCTGGGCTTTGCCGGGGCGAAAGCGGGCTACCTGCTGGGCACCGACGAGCTGGGCCGTGATCTGCTGGCGCGCTGTCTTTATGGCCTGCGGCTGACGCTGTCGCTGGCCTTTCTGGGCACGCTTGTGGGTCTTGCCATCGGCGCCACGCTGGGGCTGCTGGCCGGGGTGGCGGGCGGACGGACCGAAGCCGCGATCATGGCCGCGGTCGACATGCAGATCGCCATTCCGTTCACGCTGGTGGCGCTGTTCGTGCTGGCGCTGTTCGGGTCGTCCTTCGGCGTGATGATCCTGCTGCTGGGCGTGGCGGGGTGGGAACAATATGCCCGTATCGTTGCCGCGGAAACCCGCCGCCTGATGCGGATGCCCTTTGTCGAGGCCGCCCGCGCCGCCGGGGCCACGCCGCGCCGCATCGCGCTGGTGCATCTGCTGCCCAACCTGATCTCGCCCATCGTGGTGCAGATGACGCTGTCGTTTTCCAACATCATCCTGCTGGAAAGCAGCCTGTCGTTTCTGGGCCTTGGCGTGCAGCCGCCCACCGCCACGCTGGGCGCGATGGTCGGCGTGGGGCGCGATTACATGCCGATCGCGCCGTGGATCGTGCTGGCGCCGTCGGTGCTGATCCTTGCCGTGACCTTTGTCGTGCAGGTGCTGGGCGATTTTGCCCGCGACCGCGCCGACGTGCGCCTGCGGGCAAGATGAACCACCCAAGGGGGCCCGCCTTGGGCCCCTGACCCCAACCGCAACCGGAGACCGCCCATGAAACGCCTGCTGTCTGCATCGGCCCTTGGCCTGACCCTTGTCTCGGGGGCGCAAGCTGCCGAGATCACCATCGCCGCCGCCAATATGTCCACCTATCTGGACCCGGGCCGCGACCATTCCAACGTCGGCTCGCAGTTCTATTACAACAGCTTCGACCCCTTGATCGAGAAGGATTATTCGGTGGTCGGCGGCGCGTGGAAGCCGGGTCTGGCCACGGAATGGACGCTGGTCGAACCCACCGTCATGGAACTGAAACTGCGTCAGGGCGTGACCTTCCACAACGGCGAGGCGATGACTGCCGATGACGTGGTATTCTCGCTGAACCGGATGTATCAGGCGACGTTTGCGCCCTATCAGGTGCGCGCCCGTGACCGGCTGGAAAACTTTGCCAAGGCCGAAAAGGTCGATGATTTCACGGTGCGCATCCACGCCAAACGGGCCGAGCCGCTGTGGGAAACCCTGATCAACCTGCAACAGGTCTTCATCATCCCGATGGACTATACCATGGCGCTGTCGGGTGATCCGAAGGTCGCGGAAGATACCGATTACGAGGCCTTCTCGCTGGCCCCGGTCGGCACCGGCCCCTACAAGGTCGCCGAATTCGTGCCCGGCACCAAGCTGGTGTGGGAACGTTTTGACGGCTTCTGGGGCGACGCCGCCCCGTTGGACCGCGTGACCGTGCAACTGGTGCCCGAAGTCGCCTCGCGCCTGACCGCGCTGAAAACCGGCGAGGCCGATATCGCCACAAATATCGCGCCGGACCAGTTGGCGCTGATCGAGGGTGACGCCGATCTGAAGGCCGAGGGCATGCTGACGCCCTTGTTCCACGTGATGATCCTGAACCAGAACCACCCCAAGCTGAAGGATGCCCGCATCCGTCAGGCACTGTCGCTGGCCATCGACCGCGACGCGCTGAACGAGGCGCTGTGGCTGGGCAAGGCCCATGTGCCTGACAGCCACACCTATGCCGAGTTCGGGCCGCTTTACATGCCGGACCTGAAGACCTTCGGTTACGATCCGGAAAAGGCCAAGGCCCTGCTGGCCGAGGCCGGCTATGACGGCTTTGAGGTGACCTTTGACACCCAGGGCAGCTACTACACCAACGGTCTGTTGGCGGCGCAGGCGATCACCGAGATGTGGGCCGCTGTCGGCGTCAAGGGCGTGATCCGCGATCTGCCGAAATGGACCGGCAACGACCCCGAGATGATGACCCGCAACTGGTCTAACCCGATGTATTTTGCCGACCCCTTTGGCAGCTTTGGCGTGATGTGGGCGCCGGGTGGCCCGTCGCAATCGGAAGGCCGCTTCAACACCACCCCGGCCTATGAGGCGGCATGGGAGCGCTTTCGCTATGGTGAGACGCTGGAAGGCCGCAAGGCGGCTTATGCCGAGTTGATGGAGCACATGAAGGCCGATCCGGCGGTGCTGCCGCTGTATCGCCCCTACGAGTCCTGGGCGATGGTCAAGGGCGTGACCTGGGCCCCGAAAGCCGGCCACATTCCCTACGTGCTCGACTTCCGCGCCGGCGCGATCTCGGTCGAGTGATTTCCCACGCAGGCGGGCGGGGGAAACTCCGCCTGCCAACCCCTTGCGGACAAAGGTATTCCCATGACCACTTGCCTTGCCATCCTCGCCGACATTCACCACGGCGCGCCATCAGCCACCAAACGCGGCGATGCCGCGCTGGGCCTGATCGCGGATTTCGCCCGCTTTGCCCACGCTGCCGGGGCGAGCCATGTGCTGGACCTTGGCGACCGGATTTCCGATGTGGACCAAGACACCGATCTTCGGTTGCAGACCGAAGTGGCGCAGGCGTTGCGCGCGGTGCAGGCCCCGATCTGGCACCTGTGCGGCAACCATGACCGCGATCATCTGAGCGTGGCGGAAAATGAGGACATTCTGGGCCAATCCCTTGGCCACGAGGTGCACGATCTGGGCAGCTGGCGCATCGCGCTGTGGCGGGCCGACAGCCGCATCCGGCGCGGCGATGAAGGCCGGGGCTTTGTGCTGACCGAGGCGGACCTTTTGTGGCTGTCGCGCACGGCGCAGGCGGCCGATCGCCCGCTGCTGGTGGTCAGCCATGTGCCGCTGTCGGGCCACAGCCAGATCGGCAACTATTACTTCCAGAACAACCCGGCCTCATCCGTCTATCCGATGGCCGACCGGGCGCGCGCGGCGTTGTCGCAGGCGCGGGTGCCGGTGGTCTGCCTTGCGGGCCATGTGCACTGGAACACCGTCACCACGGTGGATGGCATCCCCCATCTGACCCAGCAATCGCTGACCGAAAGCTTTACCACCATGGGCGCGCCCGCCGGGGCGATGGGATTGCTGGAACTGGACGAGGGCCGGGTGCATTGGCAGGTCGCCGGGCTTGATCCCTTCGAGGTCACCCTGACCCCGCGTGCTGCGCGCTGGACGCCGCCGATGCCCGACTTTGCCGCCCACCCCGAAGCGCGTCGGGGGCGCTGATCCGTGATGCCGCTGCTGTCGGTTGAGAACCTGAGCCTTGCCTTTGGCAGCCATGTCGCGCTGCGCGGCCTGAGCTTTGCGGTGGAACCGGGGGAAACCGTGGCGCTGGTGGGCGAATCCGGCTCGGGCAAATCGGCCACGGCGCTGGCGCTGATGCGGCTGATCGAGCGCGATGGCGGCCAGATCACGGCAGGCCGCATCCGGCTGCGCGACACCGATCTGACCGCCGCGTCCGAGGCGCAGATGCGGCGCATCCGCGGCAACCGCATCGCCATGGTGTTTCAGGAACCGATGACGGCGCTGAACCCGGTAATGCCTTTGGGCGCGCAGGTGGCCGAGGTGTTGCGCCTGCACCGCGGCTTGGACGGTGCGGCGGCGCATGCGGCGGTGATTGAGGCCTTTGCCCGCGTGCGTATCCCGCAGCCCGAATTGCGCTATGGCCAGTTCGCGCATGAATTGTCGGGCGGTCTGCGCCAGCGGGTGATGATCGCGATGGCGCTGGCCTGCCAGCCGGACCTTTTGATCGCGGACGAGCCGACCACCGCGCTGGACGTGACCACGCAGGCCGGAATCCTGTCGCTGATCAAGACCTTGCAGGCCGACACGGGTATGGCCGTGCTGTTCATCACCCATGACATGGGGGTGGTGGCCGAGATCGCTGACCGCGTCGTGGTGCTGCGACAGGGCGAGAAAATGGAAGAGGCCCCGGTGACGCGGATATTCCGCGCGCCGCAAGCCGACTATACCAGAATGCTGATGGCGGCCACGCCGCGGCTGGGGTCGGGCGCGCCCGCGGCCCCGCGTCCGTCGGACCCGGTGCTGCAGGTGGAAAACCTGTCGGTCCGCTTTGCCCTGCCGGGGGCCATGCCCTTTGCGCCGGGGCCCGAGTTCCATGCGGTGCGCGATGTGTCGTTCAGCGTCGGGCGCGGAGAGACGCTGGGGCTGGTCGGCGAATCCGGTTGCGGCAAGTCCACCCTCGCGCGCGCCTGTCTGCGGCTGATCGGTGTCGATGCTGGCCAGGTTCGGCTGTGTGGTGATCCGCTGACCGGCCTGTCGGCGGCGCAGATGCGCCCGTTGCGCCGCCGGGCGCAGATGGTGTTTCAAGACCCCTACGCCAGCCTGAACCCGCGCCTGACGGTGGCTGACCTGATCACCGAACCGGCGCTGATCCACGGCACCGTCACCCGCGCCGGCCGGCACGATCTGGCGGAGGAACTGCTGGAAAAGGTCGGGCTTGAGGCGGCGGCGATGACCCGCTTTGCGCATCAGTTTTCCGGCGGGCAGCGCCAGCGGCTGTGCATTGCCCGCGCGCTGTCGGTGCGACCGGCGCTGATCGTGGCCGATGAACCGGTGTCGGCGCTGGATGTCTCGGTCGCGCGTCAGATCACCGATCTGTTGGCGCGGTTGCAGGCCGAAGACGGGCTGTCGTTCCTGTTCATCAGCCACGACATCGCGGTGGTCGAACGGGTCAGCCACCGGATTGCCGTGATGCAGGCGGGCCGCATTGTCGAAATCGGGCCGACTGACCGGGTGCTGGCGGCACCGGCCCACCCCTATACACGGCGGCTTTTGGCGGCGGTGCCGGTGCCCGATCCTGCCAAGCGGGGACCAATGACCGCAATGCCCGATCTGATGCCGCCACCGCCCGCCATCCTGCCGCGTGGCACCCGGCCCGTGCGCGAGGTGCTGATGGCCGTCGGGCCGCGCCATTTCGCGCTTGCCAGCAACGACCCCGCGCCCTTGCCACCAAGGGCCGGCGCAGAGCGTGACCCTGTTGACCGCGTCACGCATCACATGGCGGCACAGCCCGCAGGGGCAGGATCATGACCCGCCGCCCCCCTTTTCCCGTGCCCGGTTTTTCCCGTGCCCCGTTTTCCCCGTGCCCGGCTTTTTTCCCGCCCGCCCGATAGGCTCCCGCCCATCAGGCCCAACCAGAAAGAGAGAGCGATGATACCCTACCTGAACCGCTTCTTGCGATCTGCCGCCCTTGCGGCGCTGATCGCGGCCCCGGCCTTGGGCCTTGCGCCCCGGCCCGCCACAGCCCAAGACCGCCCCGACCTTGTCGTGGCCGTCAACACCCTTCCCGGCAGCCTTGAATCGATCGAAGAACAGGGCAACGTCGCGGTGCGCATCACCTACACGCTATTTGACAGCCTGATCCGCCGCGATTTCCTGTCCGATGGCTCGGGCACCTCGGCTGCCCTGGTGCCGGGGCTGGCCGAAAGCTGGACCCGCGTCGATGACCGCACGATGGATTTCAAGCTGCGCGAAGGCGTCAAGTTCCACAATGGCGACGAGATGACCTCGGACGACGTGGCGTTCTCCTTGGTTGAAGGCCGGGGCCGTGGTCAGGCGCCGCTGTTTGCCGAAGCGAAAACCTACATGGACTCGATCAGCCACGTCATCGCGCTGGACCGCTATAACGTGCGGATCGTGTCGAAAGAGCCTGATATCCTGATGGAACAGCGCATTGCCGGCTATTCGTTCTGGATCGTCAATGCCCGCGAATACCTGACCGTCGGCGCGCTGGCTTTTGCCCGCAAGCCTGTTGGCACCGGCCCCTACAAGGTTGAGGAATGGGTCGATGGCGAATACCTGAAGCTGGTGGCGCATGACGACTATTTCGGCGGCAAACCCACCGCCGCGTCGATCACCTACAAGGTGGTGCCCGAGGTTTCGGCCCGCATCGCCGGTCTGGTGTCGGGCGAATACGACATCGCCGTCAACATCCCGCCGGATCAGGTTGAGGTCATCAAGTCCTACCCTGATCTGAAGGTGGAACGCATCGTGCTGGACAACAGCCACGTGCTGCGGCTGTTCCCCTATGGCCCCTTGGCCGACAAGCGGGTGCGTCAGGCGGTCAGCCTTGGCATCGACCGTGCGCTGCTGCGCAAGGCGCTGTGGGAAGACAAGAACTATACCCCGAACGGCCATCAACTGCCGTCCTACGGCATCTTTGTCGAAGACTTCCCCGAGTTTGAATACAACCCCGACAAGGCCCGCGCCCTGCTGGCCGAGGCGGGCTATAACGGCGAGGAAATCGTCTATCGCCTTGGCCTGAACTACTACCTGCTCAGCCTTGAGGCGGCGCAGGCGATGCAGCAGATGTGGAAAGACATCGGGCTGAACGTCAAGCTGGAGCCGCGCGAGAACAACAGCCAGGCGGCCGAGCCGGGCGCGCATATCCTGCCCTGGTCGAACACCCACCGCTTCCCCGATCCGCTGGGGTCTTTCGTGCCGCAATGGGGCAAGGATTCCGATGTTCAGAACAACAAGAAATACCCCGAGCGCACCTGGAACGCGCCCGAACGGTTCAACGAGTTGCAGGATGTGCTGATCAGCTCGATGGACAATGCCGCGCGCAAGGAAGCCTACCGCGAGGCGTTGGCGATCTGGATGGACGAAGCCCCCGGCACCATCCTTTACAACCCGCTGGAAACCTACGCGATGCGGGCCGAGGTCAATTGGAAGCCTTACGGTCTGTATTACATGGATTTCCGTCCCTACAACCTGACCTTTGGCGCGCAGTGACCTTGCCCGCCATTGGTTGACCCATCCTTCGGCTGACCCAAGGGGTGCGGCTGGCCCGTGCTGGCCGCACCCCCCTTTGCCCAGAAGACCGGACCCCCCATGCCGCTGATCCAAGTCGACACTCTGGACGTCACCATCCGCCGCCGCGACGGCACCCCGGTGCAACCCGTGCGGGGGGTATCGCTGTGCGTCGACGCGGGCGAGACGCTGGCGCTGGTGGGCGAATCCGGCTGCGGCAAATCGCTGACCTGCCTTGCCATTGCGGGCCTGTTGCCCCGGCGGGCACGGGCGCAGGGCAGGGTGGTGATGCAAGACACGGACCTGTTGGCGCTGCCCCGGCGCGCGGCGCGGCTGCGCAGGCGGGCGCTGATCGCCTCGGTGTTTCAGGATGCCACCAACGCGCTGAACCCGGTGCGCCCGATCGGCTGGCAAGTGGCCGAGGCGATCCGCCTGCGCCGCAGCGTAACCCGCGCCGAGGCGGGCAATGAGGCCGTGCGCCTGCTGGGCCGTGTCGGGCTGCCCGAACCCGAACGGCGCGCCCGCGAATACCCGCATCAGTTTTCCGGCGGCATGAACCAGCGCGCGATGATCGCCCTTGCCATCGCCGGGCGGCCGCACCTGTTGATCGCGGATGAGGCGACAACCGCGCTGGACGTGACGATACAGGCGCAGATCCTTGACCTGATTGCCGATTTGCAGGCCGAGCTGGGGATGGGGATGATCTTTGTCACCCATGACCTTGGCATTGTGGCGCAGGCCGCCGACCGCGCCGCCGTGATGTATGCCGGGCGCATTGTCGAAACCGCGCCGGTGACAGCACTTTTTGCCAGCCCTCGCCACCCCTATACCCGCGGGCTGTTGCAGGCCCTGCCGCGTGTCGATCACGACGGGCGGCCCTTGTCGACCATCGACGGGATCGTGCCGCCACCCGACCGGATGCCGCCGGGCTGTGCCTTTGCGCCGCGTTGCCCGCGGGTGGGTGCGGGCTGTGATGCCACCATCCCGGTATCGCAACCCCTGACCGAAGCCCCGGCGCGATCTGTGGCCTGTCATCGACCCGTCCCCCTGTCCGAGGAGGTATAAGCCATGTCGCATGTTGTGCTGGACGCCTTGCTGCCGCCGCCCCTGCTGGCGGCTGATGGCGTCAGTCTGGGCTATGCCACCGGGCGGCGCGGCTGGTTGCGGCCCGCCACGCGCTTTCTGGCGGTGGACCGCGTGTCGCTGACGCTGTCGCGCGGCGAGACGCTGGGGATCGTGGGCGAATCCGGTTGCGGCAAATCCTCGCTTGCCCGGCTGTTGGTGGGTTTGGCCGCGCCCGAGGCCGGGGAGGTGCGGTTCGAAGGCGCGGCCATGCCCGCGCCCGACAGTGCCGCCTGGCGCGCGCTGCGCACCCGGCTGCAAATGGTGTTTCAGGATACCGGCGGCGCACTTGACCCACGCCTGACCGTGCGCACCCAGGTGCGCGAACCCTTGCTGATCCACCGCCAGCCCGACCCGGATGCGCGCTGCGCCCAGGTGCTGGATCAGGTGCGCCTTGGCCCGCATCTGTGGGACCGCTTTCCGCGCGAATTGTCGGGGGGCCAGGTGCAGCGCGTGGTGATCGCCCGCGCCCTGGCCCCGCGCCCCGACCTTCTGGTGCTGGATGAGCCGGTGTCGGCGCTGGACGTGTCGATTCAGGCGCAGATCGTGAACCTGCTGCATGACCTGCAACGCGATCTGGGCCTGTCTTATGTGTTCGTAAGCCACGATCTGGGTGTGGTGCGCCATGTCGCGCATCGGGTGGCCGTGATGTATCTGGGCCGCATTCTGGAAATCGCGCCCAAGGCCGAATTGTTCGCCCGCCCGCGCCACCCCTATACGCAGGCGCTGCTGGCGTCGGTGCCGGTGGCTGATCCGGCCCGGCGCGGCGCGCGGGTGGCGATCCCCGGCGATCCGCCCAGCCCGCAGCACCCGCCAAGCGGCTGCCGGTTCCATCCGCGCTGCCCGTTGGCCGTGCCGCGTTGTGCCACCGAAGCGCCTGTATTGCGCGCGCTGGGGGCCACCGACGTGGCCTGTCACCGGGCCGGAGAGCCGGGACTGCCATCGCTGGCGGATGTGCTGTCCGCGCCGCGCGCCGCCGTGGCACCGATGCCAGCACGGGAGCCCGCATGATGCTGCAATTTCTGGCCACCAAGACCATCCGCGCTGCGCTGACCATGTGGCTGGTCATCACCTTTGTCTTCATTGTGCTGCGCATCTCGGGCGATCCGACCGATATCCTGTTGCCCGATGACGCAAGCGATGCCGTGCGCAATTTTTACCGCGCCAAATGGGGCCTCGACCGGCCGCTTTGGGACCAATACCTCAGCTATTGGTCAGCGCTGCTGACCGGCGATTTCGGCATCTCGTTGCGCAACAACCTGCCCGCCTGGGACATGGTGATGGACCGCGCGCCGAAAACCCTGTTGCTGGGCGGCACGGCGCTGGGGTTTTCGCTGGCCATCGGGCTGCCCTTGGGCATTCTGGCGGCATGGTGGCGCGGGTCGTCGCTGGACCGCGCGGTGATGACCACGGCGGTGTTCGGCTTTTCGATGCCGAACTTCTTTCTTGGCATCCTGCTGATCCTGACCTTTTCGCTGCATTTGCGCTGGTTGCCGTCTTCGGGGTCTGAAACGGCGGCGCATCTGATCCTGCCCGCCTTCACGCTGGGCACCGCCTTTGCCGCCCAACTGGCGCGCTTTACCCGGTCAGCGATGATTGACGTGCTGACCAAGCCCTACATGACCACCGCCAAATCCAAGGGCGCAAGCGAGGCGCGGCGGGTGTTTGCCCATGCGGTGCCCAATGCCTCGGTGCCGATTGCCACCATTCTGGGGCTCAAGGTGGGCGAGCTGATCGGCGGCGCGGTGGTGACCGAGACGGTGTTCGCCTGGCCCGGCCTTGGGCGGCTGTTGGTGCATGCGGTGGCGGTGCGCGATCTGGCGGTGGTGCAGGCGATCCTGATCCTGATCGCCGCGACCATGGTGGCCACCAACCTGTTGGTGGACCTGTATTACGGCTGGGCCGACCCAAGGGTGCGGGTCGGTCGCACAAAAGGGGCGCGCGCATGACCGATCTGCCACTGACCGCAACCCCGGCCAAACCCCGCGCGCCACGGATGCCCGCGCTTGTGCTGGCTTCGGCGATCTGGCTGTCGCTGATGATCGGCGTCATGCTGGCGGCGCAACTGCTGATGCCGTGGGATTTTGAGGCGACAGACCTGTTGGGCCGGATGAAGCCGCCGTTTCCGCTGGCGGGCTATGACCCGGCGCATCCCCTTGGCACCGACCAGTTGGGCCGCGATCTGCTGTCGCGCCTGCTGGTCGCCACCCAGACCTCGATCGCACTGGCCCTGCTGGGCACGGTGCTGGGTGCGGTGCTGGGCACGGCGGCAGGGTTTCTGGCCGCGCATCGCGGCGGCTGGGTGGATGAGGCGATTTCGGCGCTGGTCGATTTTCAGGCGGCAATGCCGTGGTTCATCGTGGCGATGGCGGTGCTGGCGTTTCTGGGCAATGCGATGTGGGTGTTCTTGCTGCTGATGGGGCTGTATGGCTGGGAACGCTATACCCGCATCACCCGGGGCCTGGTGCTGACAGCGCGCGAACAGGGCTATGCCCGCGCCGTGCATGCGCTGGGGGCACCGCCGCGCTGGATCTATGCCCGCCACATCCTGCCCAACATCCTTGGGCCGCTGATCGTGCAGATCACCATCAACTTTCCCGAAACCATCCTGTTTGAAACCTCGCTGTCCTTCATCGGCCTTGGCATCCGCCCGCCCTTGACCTCGCTGGGCCAGCTTCTGGGCGACGGGCGGGATTACATGATCAACGCGTGGTGGCTGGCGGTGATGCCGGGGGTGGTGATCTTTCTCAGCACCCTCGCGATGTCGATGCTGGGCGACCATCTGCGCAGCCGACTTGACCCATCGCTGGAGGATTGACCTGCCATGACTGCTGGACCTGCCAAGAAGACCATCGACGGCATTGGCCTGAACCTGAACGCGCTGCCCGCCGGGCGCATCGACCTTGTGCCCGCCACCCTGCGCCGCTGGGCCGAGGTGGGGTGCAGCCATGTAGAGTTGACCGCGCGCCGGCTTGACCTGATCGTCGCCGGGCGGCTGGACCTTTCGCGGTTGGATGCGGTCGGTCAGATGTGTGCCGATGCGGGCCTGCGCCCGGTGCTGCACGCCAACCACGGCATCAACCTGATGGACACCGCCAATCCGCTGCACTGGCAGGCGGCGGTGGCTTCGGTGCAGGCTTGCGGTCTGATCGGCGCCCATTCGATGGTGATCCATTCCGGCCACCTGCCACCGGCCGAGTTTGCCGAAACAGGCCGCGCGGCGCTGTTGGCTGAGCAAGACGCCTTTCGCCGTCTGGGCGATCTGGCAGCTACCGCCGGGGTGCGGCTGGCGGTGGAAAACCTGATCGCCAACCCGGACCGGCATTGCTATGGCGCCGACCCCTTGGCACTGGCCGAACAGATCGGCGCGGTGGATCATCCGGCGGTGGGGGTGTGCCTTGACTTTGGCCATGCCTGGCTGTCGGCCACCACGCTGGGCTTTGACTATATCCCGGCGCTGGCCGCGCTGTCGCCCTTGGTCTGGCACCTGCATTTGCACGACAACTGCGGCCGCCCCGGCAATCCGGGCGATGATGGCGATGCGGCCACGCTGGGCATCGGTGACATGCACGCCCCGATCCATGATGGCACCATTCCGTGGGAGGCGCTGTTGCCGCAGTTGCGCCTGCGCCCCGGCACCTTTGGCGGGATCGAGCTGAACGGCCGCTACAATGCCCGCGCGGCCGAGATTGTGGCGGCAGCCAAAGGCTTTGCCGATTATTTCAACACCGGTGAGGCGCTGCCCGCCCGACCCACACCAGAGGATATGCCATGCGCGTGATCGCAACCGGGTTCAACACCGGCGAGACCGAAGGATCGGTCACCACCTTTGCCCAGCGGCTGGAGCAACTGGCGCAGATCGGCTGCACCGGGGCCGAGATCAGCGCCACCGGCATGGATCTGGTGGTGGCCTGCCGCCTGATCCCGCATCAGGTGGCCGCCGCGCGCGCGGCCATGCAGCGTCACCCGCTGGCCTATTCGATGCATGCGCCGATCGCCATCAACCTGATGGACCGCGCCCATGCCGATCTGCACCGCCGCGCGGCCTTTGTGTCTATGGACCTTGCCGCCGAGCTTGGCGCGCAGATTGTCGTGCTGCATCCGGGGCGCTGCCATCCGCGCGATTGGCTGGGCGGGCGCGACAGTCTGCTGAGTTACGAGCGCGACGCGCTGTCCCGTCTGGCCGACCATGCCGGCGCGCAGGGCGTGACCATCGCCTATGAAAACATCTCGCCCAATGACCGGGTGATCGCGGGTGAGGAAACCTCGTATTCGCTGGACCCTGCCGCCCTTGCGCGGCAGATCGCGGCGGTGGCGCATCCGGCATTGATCGCCTGTCTGGACATCAGCCATGCCCAGCAGGGCGCAGGTCTGTGGGGGTTTGACATGCTGACCGCCTGCGCCGCCCTTGCGCCGCATGTCGGCCACATCCACTATTCCGACAGCACCGGCATCCCCGCGACGATTGCCACCAAATCGCAGGGCGAGCGGCATTTCTTTGGCATCGGCGACATGCATGCCCCACCCGGCATGGGGGCGGTGGATTTTGCCGCATTGGCTGCCACGCTTGCGCCCCGGATGCGCGACGACACCCGCATCGTGATCGAGATCAAGCGCAATTTCAAAGCCCATTCCGAGGCAGCGACCCTGGCCGCCGCCCAGGCCTTTGCTGCCCGACTGAACGGAGACATCCAATGACCGCCGCACCACAGGCTGCCGCCAACCGTTTGCTTGTCGTGGTGTTCGACGGGCTGCGCCCCGACATGGTGGCCAGCCGCATGCCCGTGCTGGCCAGCTTTGCCAACGGTGCCACCCGCTTTGCCGGCGCGCGGTCGGTGTTTCCGTCGTTGACCCGGGTGGCGACCACGGCGCTGTCCACCGGCTGTTGGCCGCGCCAGCACGGAATTGTCGGCAATGCCTTTCACCAGCCCGACGTTGTCACCGGGCAGGCGCTTGACACGTCGGATTTCGACCATCTGGCGCGGGCGCGGGCGGCCTGGGGCGGGCGGCTGGTGGCACCGCAAACCTTGGGCGAGGCATTGGCGGCGGCGGGTCTGCGCATGGCGGTGTTTCACGGCGGCTCGGCAGGGTCGGCCTGCCTGATCAACCCCGAGGTGGCTGCCAACGCGGGGCACGCGACGTTCTCGATCCACGGCACGGATGCCACCGCCACGCCCGATGCCGTGACGGCCGCCGAGGCGGTGCAGGGCGCAAGGCCGCAAAACGGCCCGCCGAAGGTTGCGCAGGTGGATTATGTGGCAGGGCTTGCCGCCGCAGCCCTGGCCGATCCGTCCGGCCCCGAGGTGGTGCTGGTCTGGTTCCCCGAACCCGACACCAGCTTTCACTATCTGGAGATCGGGTCTGACGCCACGCGCGCTGCAATGGCGGCGGCGGATGCGGCCTTTGCCCGGTTGCTGGCGGCAGCGCCCCCCGGCACGGCGGTGGTGGCGCTGTCGGACCACGGCCAGATTGCCACCAGCGGCCTGTGGGGGATCGAGGCCGAGATGCGCGCCGCCGGATTGCAGGCCGCCCGCGCGCCGCAGAACGGCGACGCCATTGCGCTGACGCTGGGACGGATGGGCGAATGTCGGCTTTTGCGCACGGATGCGGGTCTGCGCGCCGACACCGCCGCCTGGCTGATGCAGCGCCCGGAAATCGGCATGGTGTTTGCCCGCGATGATCTGGTGGCGGCGCTGCCCGGCACGCTGCCCCTGTCGGCGGTGTATCTGGACCATCCGCGCGCGGCCGACCTGATCTATGTGATGGCCGATGAAGCCGGCCCCGACCAGCACGGCCTGCCCGGGCGCGGGCTGATGACCGGCGGCGGGGTGCCCTTGGGAGGCGGGATGCATGGCGGGCTGGCGCCGGGCGAGCTTTCCACCGTGTTTTTCCTGCGCCTGCCGGATCAAACCGAAGGCCGGGTCGATGACCGGCCCTGCGCCCTGCCGGATGTTGCGCCGACGCTGCTGGCGGTTCTGGGTCTGCCGCCGCTGGCCGAGGCCGATGGCCGCGCCCTGCCGCTGGACCGCACCACCCCAACCACGCCCGCCGCACAGCAGCGGCTGACCGCCCATGGTCCCGGCGGCTTTGCGCAGGAACTGGTGCTGCGCGCAGGCGATGGGCGGGTGGTCATCGACCATGGCCACCGACTTTGACCCCATCGAAAACGGCCCAGCCCGCCTGCCCCCGCCCGAGGCGCGGCGGTTCCGGGTCGATTTTGGCTTGCTGTTCATCGCCAGCCTTAGCCTGAGTGCCGGCATCGCGGTGTGGATCACCCAAGGCCCGGGGCAGTTCTTTCACCTGCTCTGGGGCGATACCGCCATGATCCTGTCCTTGCTGCCGAAAATCTTTGGCGGCATCCTGCTGGCCATCGCGCTGTCGATGATCCTGCCGCGCGACCGGGTGTTGCGCCTTGTCGGGCCCGACAGCGGACTGCGCGGGCTGGTGATCGCCAGCGGGGCAGGGGCGGTGGTGCCGGGCGGGCCGCATGTCACCTATCCGCTGGCGATGGGGCTGATGCGGGCCGGGGCTGATGCGGGCGCGGGCACGGCGATGGTGTCGGGCTGGGTGCTTTTGGGCCTGAACCGCGTGCTGATCTGGGAGTTGTCGTTCCTGCCGGGCTGGCTGGTGGCGCTGCGGCTGGTGCTGACGCTGTGGGTTCCGGTGGCGGTCGGGCAGCTTGCGCGGATCTGGGCGCGGCGGGTGCCGCTACCTGACGATGCGCACCCGGGCCACCGGCGATGAATGTCATCATCGGCACCGTGCTGATCTGGGGGGCCGCTTTCGCGCTGCTGCGCCACATCGCAAGGGTGGATCGTGCCAAACTGCCTCAGGTATGGCGGGCGGCCCGTGCGACCTTCCTTGTGATGTTGCCGCGCACGGTGATCGGCCTGTCGGGGGCCAGTTTCATGGCGGCGCTGTTGCCAAAGGGCCAGATGGCGGCGCTGTTTGGCCCCGAGCAGGGGATCACCGGCATCCTGCTGGCGACGGTTGTGGGGGCCGCAACACCCGGTGGGCCGATGGTGGCGCTTGCCCTGTCGGCAACCGCATTCAAGGCGGGGGCCGGCACCGGGGCTTTGCTGGCCTACCTGACCTCTTGGTCCATCATCAGCCTGACCCGCACCCTGGGCAGCGAACTGGCGCTGATGGGCCCGACCTTCCTGATCCGCCGCCTGATCCTGTCAGCCCCGGTGCCGGTGATGATCGGTCTGGCGGCCCAGGCCATCCAGGCCAGCTGGTAACACCGCGGCGTGACCTGCCAAAACAGGCCAAGCAGCGGCATTCTGGGTTGAAAAATGGTGCCCCCACCAGGACTTGAACCCGGGACCCCTTGATTACAAATCAAGTGCTCTACCAGCTGAGCTATAAGGGCGCGGGGGAAGAATTAGCAACAGATCGCCCGTCGCACAAGGCCCAAGCATGCCAAGCTGCGCTTTGAATGGGTCTGTGGCCCACCTCTGGCGCAAGGATCAGACCGGGGTCAGCCAGTGCCGCGCGTTCGGTCGGTTTTGGGGTGGTGGAACGCTCTGTTCTGACCGGGGTGTCGTCTGGCGGCGCTTTGGTTTATCCTGCATCGCAAGATCAACTTATCCAACCCCGAGGCCCGATGTCCGCCGCTCAATCCAGCCTGTCGTCCGCCGATGGCGGCTTTCGTTTTGACAATTCCTGGGCGCGCGATTTGCCCGGCACTTATGTGGCGCAGCCGCCCAACACCGCGCCCGCGCCACATCTGTTGGTGCTGAACCGCAGTCTTGCGGCGGACCTTGGGCTTGATGCCGACATGCTTGCCGCCAATCCCGGCTGGTTTGCCGGGGGCAGCCTGCCGCAAGGCGCCGAGCCTGTGGCGCTGGCCTATGCCGGGCATCAGTTCGGCGGCTTTTCACCGCAACTGGGCGACGGGCGCGCGCATCTGTTGGGCGAGCATATCGCGCCGGATCAGCGGCGGTGGGATATCCAGCTCAAGGGCTCGGGGCGGACCGCGTTTTCGCGCGGCGGCGATGGCAAGGCGGCCTTGGGGCCGATGCTGCGCGAATACCTGATTTCCGAGGCGATGGCGGCCCTTGGCGTGCCCACCACCCGGTCTTTGGCGGTGGCCTTGACCGGTGAGGATGTCTGGCGCGATGCGGGCCGTTTGCCCGGCGCGGTGGTGACACGGGTGGCGGCCAGCCATATTCGCGTGGGATCCTTCCAGTTCTGGGCCGCGCGGGGCGAGGTCGACAAGCTGCGCGCCCTTGCCGACTATGCCATCGCCCGGCATGATCCTGATCTTGTGGGGCAAGACGACTGCTACCTTCGGTTCTTCGACCGGGTGATCGCCCGGCAGGCGCGGCTGGTGGCGCTGTGGATGGGGCTTGGCTTTGTGCATGGCGTGCAAAATACCGACAACGTGGCGGTGTCGGGCGAAACCATCGACTATGGCCCTTGCGCCTTTATCGAGGGGTATGCCCCGGGCACGGTGTTTTCGTCGATCGATCGGACCGGGCGCTATGCATACGGCAACCAGCCGCTGATCCTGGGTTGGAACATGGCCAAGCTGGCCGAAAGCCTGCTTTTGCTGATGGATGACCCCGACGCCGCGGTTGTGGCGCTGAACGCAAGGCTGGACGGCGTGGCCGGCCGCTATCACACCGAATGGCTGGCTGTGATGCGGGCCAAGCTGGGGCTTGTGGGGGAAGACCCAGCTGACCTTGCGCTGGTGCAGGGCCTGCTGGCCGTGATGGAGGCGACCGGGGCCGACTGGACGCTGACCTTCCGCCGTCTGGCTGATGCGGCTGCGGGCAACCTGTCGGGCCTGCGGATGCTGTTTGCCGACGTGGCCGCGCTGGACGCATGGCTGCCGCAGTGGCGCGCCCGGCTGGCCCCGGATGCGGCACAGCGGATGCGGGCGACCAACCCGCTGGTCATCCCGCGCAATCACAAGGTCGAAGAGGCGCTGCAAGCCGCTGAACAGGGCGATATTGCGCCATTCCACGCACTGCTGGCACAGGTGACCGACCCCTATCGCGACGGGCCGGACCGCGAGGCCTTTGCGCTGCCCGCACCTTCGGGCTTTGGCGATTATGTCACCTTCTGCGGCACTTAGGCTTCGGTCCCGACAGGGCCTGCGCCCATGGTCAGCCGCTCGGCTTTCTTGCGCACCAGAACGGTACGCAGATCATGCATCGCCAGCAGCAGGGTGTCGGTCACGTCTTCCAGTTGCGCATCGGTTGCCCTTGACTGCGCCCAATGCGTGACAAGGTTCAGGTGGTCCACCGCACGGTGAATGTCATCGACATCGCGCGCCGCCAGAACCGCCACCCGCTGCGCCATCCACCCGGTGATCATCGCGGTTTCCTCGGGCGTCAGTTTGCGGTCGCCATGCGGTTTGATGCTGCCGTTCTTGACGTTGGCGAGGGCGATCTCTTCCATCTCGATCCGGCGCTGGCGGTTTTCGGTATCAACCTTGAACACCGCCGCGCCGTTTTCACGGATGCGAAAATAATACTCGGGCAGATCGCCGGCCATAATCTCTCCCTATATCAGCGCGGCGCAAAAGCGCTGGATGCGGCCACAGGCCTCGCGCAAGATCTCATCCGACGTAGCGTAGCTGACACGGAAATTGGGCGATACCCCGAAGGCGGCGCCAAACACCACCGCCACGCCGGTTTCTTCCAGCAGGGCGGTGGCAAACACCTCGTCATTGGTCAGGATCGTGCCTGCGGGCGTGGTCTTGCCGATCAGGCCCGAGATGTCGGGATAAACGTAGAACGCGCCTTCCGGCGTCGGGCAGGTGATCCCCGCGGCCGCGTTCAGCATCGACACCACCAGATCGCGGCGGCGTTCAAACACGGCACGGTTTTCGGCCAGAAAATCCTGCGGGCCGGTCAGGGCCTCAAGTGCTGCATATTGGCTGATCGAACAGGGGTTCGAGGTCGACTGCGACTGGATCGTGCCCATCGCCTTGATCAGCGCAACGGGGCCGGCGGCATAGCCGATGCGCCAGCCGGTCATCGCATAGGATTTCGACACGCCGTTGCAGGTCAACGTCCGGTCATAAAGGGCCGGTTCCACCTGTGCCGGGGTGCAGAACTGGAAATCGCCGAACACCAGATGCTCATACATGTCATCCGACATGATCCAAACATGGGGATGACGCAAAAGCACGTCGCACAGGGCGCGCAACTCATCCCGGGTATAGCCCGCGCCGGTGGGGTTTGACGGGCTGTTGAAGATGAACCACTTGGTTTTTGGCGTGATCGCGGCTTCAAGCTGCGCCGGGGTCAGCTTGAAGCCGGTCTCGATTCCGCAGGGCACCGCCACCGGGGTGCCACCGGCCAGCAGCACCATGTCGGGATAGCTGACCCAATAGGGCGCGGGAATGATCACCTCATCGCCCGGGTTGCAGGTGGCCATCAGCGCGTTGAACAAAATCTGCTTGCCGCCGGTGCCGACGCTGACCTGCGCCGGCGTGTAGCTCAGGCCGTTTTCGCGGCTGAACTTGGCGCAGATCGCGGCCTTCAATTCGGGGATGCCATCGACAGCGGTATACTTGGTGCGCCCCGCGTCAATCGCCCGCTTGGCCGCGTCCTTGATGTTCTGCGGCGTGTCGAAATCGGGCTCGCCGGCGCCAAGGCCGATCACGTCACGGCCCTCGGCCTTCAGCTGCGCCGCCTTGGTGGTGACCGCGATAGTGGGCGAGGGTTTCACGCGCGCCAGCGTGTCGGACAAGAAGGGCATTACCGGCTCCGGGTTTGTCATTTTCAGCGTTCCGTCTTAGGGTTGCCCCCGAACCCGATCAAGCGATATCACCAGACAGAAGAGGCGAGATGGCGGAAAAAGACGCGACTGAGACATGGTTTGGTGCAGATGTGGCCACGTTTGGCGACCGGCTGGTGGGCGCACGCGAAGCGGCGGGGCTGACACAGGCCGATCTGGCGCAGCGACTGGGCGTGCGTCTGACCACGGTTCAGGCCTGGGAGGATGATGTGTCGGACCCGCGCGCCAACCGCTTGCAGATGATCGCGGGCATGCTGAATGTGTCGATCCGCTGGCTGTTGACCGGGATGGGCGACGGGCTGGATGCCCCATCCGCGCCGGGGGGTCTGTCTGGCCCGGCGCAGGCGGCACTGGCCGATCTGGCCCGGATGCGCGCGCAAACCCTTGCGCTTTCGCTGGAAATGGGGCGGATGGAAAAGCGGCTGCGGCATTTGCTGCGCAAGGAGGTCTGACATGACGGAAACACCCGAGGCGCGGCTCAAGCGCCTGTCGATGCGGTCGTGGCGCCGCGGCACCAAGGAAATGGATCTGGTGCTGGGCCCTTGGGCCGATGCGCATCTGGCGGGTTTGTCGGCCGAGCAGCTTGAGGTGTTCGAAACACTTCTGGCCGAGAATGATCAGGATCTGATGGCGTGGAGCTTCGGTCAGGCCGCCGCCCCCGAGACCATTGCCCAACTTTTGCACCAGATCACCGACTTCGCACGTGAGAGATTGCGTAAGGTTTGAGGCAAAACCGGCCCTAGTTTACGAAATGTTTGTGGTTTGTGCTGATTCTGCCCCTGTTCTCTTGGAAGGCGGAGTTATTCCAAATGTCACATCAAGCCCCGGTTCTGGATGGTTCCCACAAGGTCCTGACGGCCAGCTATCTGGATAGTCTCGCTTTGGTCGAGCGGCTGCATCGCCTGCTTCTGGATGTGATCAAGGATGAATTCGAACGCCTTGCCATTCTTGAGATCAACTCGGTGCAGGCGCTGCTGTTGTTCAACGTCGGTGAGAATGAGGTGACGGCAGGTGAATTGAAAAGCCGTGGCTATTATCAGGGCAGCAACGTCAGCTATAACCTGAAAAAACTGGTCGATCTGGGCTATATGCATCACCAGCGATCAGAATTGGACCGCCGATCGGTGCGGGTGCGGCTGACCGAAAAGGGCCGGCGGGTGCGGGGTGTGCTGAACGATCTGTTCGCCCGCCACGCGGATGTGCTGTTGAAAAAGTCGGTGATCGATCTTGCGGGGATGGAGGACGTGAACCATTCGCTCAAGCGGCTGGAACGGTTCTGGACCGATCAGATCCGCTATATCTACTGACGCCAGAACCGGGCGTGGGTGGCAAACCGCCCCTGCAATTTCGCCAGCAGGCGGTTTGCAAGGCCCGGGTCCGGCAGCGGGCCTTGCGACAGCCGGTCTACCGCCACCTCGGGCGGGCAGGCACGGCGCGACACCGGGTCGTAATAGCGCGGATAGCCAATCAGCGCGGCATGCACCATGGCATCAAGCGTCGGGCGTGGCAGGCGGCTGCCATCGGGGGCGCGCAGGCGGCGCTCGGGGATCGGGCCAAGGTCGCGGGTCAGGCCCCAACCGGCATAGAACGGCGCGCCAAGACAGGTAACAGGCTTGCCGCGCAGCAGCGCCTCGAACCCCAACAGGCTGGTCATCGTCCAGACCTCGTCACAGGCCAGGATCAGCGCAATGGGATCGGCCTTTGTGGCCACGACATCGGCCAAACCCTTCAGATCACTGTCGCAAACCGCGCCTGCGCGCAGGCCTGCCTCGACATCCGGGTGCGGCTTGTAGACCAGAACCGCCTGCGGATGGGCGGCGCGGGCCGCTTGCAAGGCCGCAAGGTTGCTGCGCACCACACCGGCCCCCGTCACGATCGACGCATCATCTTCGACCTGCCCCGGCACCAGCACCCTGTGGCCTTCGGGCAAGTCGGGCAGCCGCCCGTTCAGGTTGTATTTCGACAAACCCAGCGCCACCAGACGGTCGCGCAACCGGCCCGCACGTGCCAAACCACCGGGCGGCGGCGGCGACAGGATCAACCGCTCAAGGCGGCTTTCGCGGCTGGGGTCGTAGTAGATGCCCAGATCATCGGTGACCAAGGACAAGGGCGGCACCAGTTCCGCCCCCAGCCCGCGTGAGCGCAAAAAGCCATCCTCGATGCGGCGGATCACCGGGGCGGTCAGGCCTTGCGGTTCCTTGCCCGCCCAGACCAGCAGCGGCCGCGGCTGTGGCCCTGTTGGCATATCGTTGAAAACCAAGGGCTTCTCCTGCCCGAATACCGCTTGCAGCCGCCCGCGTTTCCACAGCCGCATGCCGACGGCGATATGGCCATGCCGGTCTTCGCGAAAGGCGCGCACCTCGGCTTCCAACTGGTCCAGCGCCTCTTCGAGGGGGCACAGCCGGTCACGGCAGGGATCATACCAGATGGGGGCAAGGATCATCGCGGCGGCAAAAAGCTGGACCTTGGTCAGCCGCCGCCCACGGCGGGGAATGGGGGCTGCATCTTCGGTCAGCCCCCAGCCGGCATAGAACGGCTGGCCAAAGACCTGCGGGCGGTGCCCGGCCAGGATCGCCTCGAACCCCAGTTGCGACGACACGGTATAGACCGCAATCGCGCCCTCCAGGAGCGCCAAAGGCGATAGCGGGTCGGCCAGCAGGCTGATCCGGTCCGACGCATCCGCCGCACTGAAATGCCCGGCGCGCAGGCCCAGAACGGTTTCGGGGTGCAGCTTGATCACGATGCGCGCCTGCGGATGGTCATCCTGCGCCCGGGCCAGCATCTGTGCGAAGGTCTGCGCATCGGCCCCGCCATGGCGCACCGACGCATCGCCGCGTGTCTGGTCGACCACCAGCACATAGCCGGGGCGCGGGCAGGGCAGGATGGGGTTATGCAGGTTGTATTTTGACAATTGGTGCGTCTGAATGCGGCCAATTGCATCCCTTGCCCGCGCCAAAAGGTTCGAATCATCCAAATGGTCCGTCGCCAGCAGATGCTCCAGCCGCGACGGCGAGGCCGCGTCGAAATGCACCCCGACCGGGTCGATCATCAGGCCCAGCCGTCCCGACCCCAAACGCCCCGGCCCCAAACGCCCCGGCTTGACCGAGCGCAGGAAGGCATCCTCCAGCCGGATCAGCGGCACAGCCTTGCGCGCCGCCATCGCCTCGCCCCGCCGGGCATAGGGGCTGCGCCCCCAGACGACCACGCCATCAGCGGGGCCGGGCACCCCCAGCCGCATGTCATGGCCCGCAAGCGCCATGATCCGGCGCAACTGCCGGTCCCGAAAGAAGCCCGCGTTGTAATAGCAAAGCCGCCGGGGAATGTCCTCGGCGGCCTGTGGTCTTTCGTCGGGTTGCGGTGCCAAGGCCCTGCGCCTCAGTTGCCGGAACCGACGTTGGAGATGCCCGTTGCCGCCCCGGCGGTTCCGGTGATGGCCGACAGCGTCTTTTGCCATTGCACGAAGGGGGCTTCGGTCACATAGACCGTGTCGCCGTCGCGCACGATGAAATCGCGGGCCTCGAACATGCCGGTCGGCTGGGTCAGGTCCAGCACATAAACCATGCGCTGATCGCCCTGAAGGTCATTGCGCCCCAGCACGGCATTGGCAATTTCGGCCGGTTCGTTGCGGAACACGAACACGCCGGTCGGATCGGCCAGATTGGTATTCAGCCCGCCGACGATGGCGATGGCTTCGATGGCTGACAGGGTCTGGGTCTCGAACGGCACACGGTTCTGCGCGCCGGTTGCCCCCATGGCCACAAAGGCGCGGGTGTCGCGTTCCACCACGATCTTGTCGCCCGGACGCAGGGCAATATCCAGCGCCGGCGTAGCATACAGGTCTTGCAACCAGACCTTTCCGCTGTGTTTGCCGCGCGTGACCCGGATCAGGGCAACCTCGGGCTCGATCGCCACGCCGCCAGCGCGGGCAATCATTGCTGACAAGGTGCGTGTGGGCCGTTCGATGGCATAGACGCCGGTGGCCCCAACTGCGCCTTGCACCGATACGGTAGACCCGTCGCCTGCAAGACGCTGCACGGTGACCTGCGGGTCGGGGGTCTGGCTGTCAAGCTTGCGGGTGATCGCCTGACGCAAGCCTTCGGGCGTTTGCCCCGCAGCCTTGATCCGCCCGGCATAGGGCACGAAGATATAGCCCTGACCATCGACCTGCACCTCATCCAGCGCGCTGACACGCTGGCCGGTATTGCCCAAAAGCGGGTCGTCGCGGACGTTTTCAAAGATCGTCAGGCCCAGCGAATCGCCGGGGTTGATGCTGTCGGACCCGATCACGCCCGCATTGCGAAAGGCGGCCGAGAACCCGAAGGCAGGCATTACGGCCGTGGCGCGGGTGACGCGCTGGTTGACGGTGACGATGAAGGCATCGCCTTCCTTCAACACCGACCCCTTGAAGATTTCCGCCTTGTTGGGGCCCGATCGTGGCAGGGCGCAGGCTGCGGTGGATGCAACCAATGCAACAAGAACAAGGGCTTTCGCCCCCCGTAACGTCGTCGCTTTCACTGCTCGGGCTCCTTTGACTGGATTTGCCTCAAGTTTTTTCAGCAACGCTACAGAATGATTTGAAAAATTGCCAGCCCCGGCTTTTGTGGTCAGTTCACAAGCTGCAACTGTTGCCGCGGGGCCGCGTTTCCCGAGGTCAGCGCATCATAGGGGTCTTCGGCCGAAAGCATCATGTCGACCACCTGACGCAGCACCTCACGCCGGCCGCGTGCGCTGTAAAAGCCGCCGGTGATCTGGCTGGTTTCCAGCAGATAATGCCGATAGTCGCGATAGGCGCGGGCGTCGGGGCGCTTTGGAAGGGCAAAAAACTCGGCCACCGGCTGATGCGACACGAATTCGGGCTTGGCATAGACCGCCGCCCCAAAGGTTTTCAACGGCATGCCGCGCCACAACACCTGCTGGCCGGCGGTAGAGTTGACGGTCACCGCACTGCGGGCGTGGTTCAAAAGCTGTGCCAGCTTGCCGCCGCGCACGAAATGCACCCGATCCGCGATGCCGTGCTGGCGGGCAAGATGCCGCAGCTCGGCCTTGATCGGCGCGCGGCCATCTTCCAGCGGGTGGGCCTTGAACACCAGATGGTGATGCGTGGCCGCCCCCTTGGCAAAGCCATCGACCACCACCGCCAGAAACTCGGCCATGGTGGAAAACGGCGAGTGGTTGCGAAAGCTGGCGTCATGTTCCAGTTGCAGCAGCACCAGATGATAGGGAAAGCCACCGTGCCGGATGCGACGCTCGGCCAGCATCCGCTCCCATCGGTGCAGGGGCAGCAGCACAAGGCGGCGGCAATACAGCAGGAATTCTTGCCAGACGGTCAGGCTGCGATGCGGGCGGAAATCGGGAAAATCGCGAAACCCGGTCAGCACGAACCAATGATACAGCGCCCCCCATCCGATATGCTGGCGCATGTCGCCCCACCGTGCCGGGGCTTCGGGCTGGTCCAGTTCGGCGCGGGCAAGGGCGGCTTGCATCTGCGCCACGGTCATTTGCATCAGGCGCGAATGGCCGTTGGCACCGCCGCGTTCATAGGTGATCCAATACGGGCGCAGATAGCCTTCCTCGAACACATGCACGGTCACCCCCGCCGCCTGTGCCGCGCGGATGGCAGCGGCATGGATCGGCCGGGTGTCGCCATACAGCACCAGATCGGTGATGCAGTGGTCGGCCAAAAGCTGCGCCACGTGACCGGGCCAATCCCCGGGCAGGCCGTGATAGGCGATGAATGTGGCATCGGCGGGCCAGAACGCCCGGTCGCCCCGGTTGAAGCCGACGCGCAGCACCTGTGCGCCCGTCGCCCGCAGCATCCGCCCCAACTGCTGAAAGAACGGGCCATGCGGCCCTTGCAGGAACAGGAAACGGCGGTTGTCCCCGGTGATGCGCATCATGCCCTGTCGTTTGCTTGCCTGCGCCTGTGATACGGCAGGTGTCACGTCTGCGTTACCCTTATCGCGGGGGCACGGCGAATTTTAGGCATCTTTTGCGCGGCCTTGCGTCACGGGCAGGGCCGCGCTAGCACTCTGGCAAAGGAGAATGGCGATGTTCACAGGGATTGTCACCGATATCGGTGAGGTGGTGTCGGTCGAACAGCAGGGCGATCTGCGCGCCCGCATTGCGACCGGTTATGATGTGGCGGGCATCGACATCGGGGCTTCGATCGCGGCGGATGGGGTCTGCCTGACGGTCATCGCCAAGGGCAGCGCCCCGCGCCTATGGTATGAGGTGCAGATTTCCGCCGAAACCGTCAGCAAGACCAACATCGCAGGCTGGCAGCCGGGGTCCCGCATCAATCTGGAACGCGCGCTGAAGGTGGGCGACGAGTTGGGCGGCCATATCGTTTCGGGCCATGTCGATGGCGTGGCGGTGGTCGAGCGGGTGGTGCCCGAGGGCGGCAGCCTGCGGGTGACCTTTCGTGCGCCCGAGGCTTTGGCCCGGTTCATCGCGCCCAAAGGCTCGGTCGCGCTGAACGGCACCTCGTTGACCGTGAACGAGGTTGAGGGCGCCAGCTTTGGCATCAATTTCATCCCGCACACCCAAACGGCCACGACCTGGGGCAGTGTCGCCGTGGGCGACCGGGTGAACCTTGAGGTGGATACCATGGCGCGCTATGTCGCTCACTTGCGTGAGTGGGACTAGACACAGGCCGGCGGCAGACCCCCCGTGACCTTTTGCACAGCTTGCTTGCGCGGCCCGGCTCTGGCCATTGTGGCCGGGGCGCGGTAATGGCAGAAAACGCCGGCTCAGGAAACGCGACATGACCGATTATTCCGACGCGATCTCGTCCATCGAAGAGATCATCGACGACGCCCGCAATGGCCGGA
>DYMU01000016.1 GCA_020721445.1 Gemmobacter nectariphilus | reverse complement strand
CGCCGATTGCAGGGCCCGCAGTCTGTCACCGCCCTCGATCCGGCGTTTGGGACGCTGGCTGGAGCAAAAGGATCAGGCAAAGCTCATGGCCAGGCGGGAAGGCAAGGACAAGGCGGAGCGCCGCCACCTGGCCACACCGGGTGCTCTCACCGCAAACCAACCGCTGGACATCGTCCAGATCGACCACACCAAGGCTGATGTGACCGTGGTTGACCCGGTCACGCGGCGTCCGCTCGGCAGGCCAACGCTCACGGTCGCGATCGATGTGAATACTCGTATGGTTCTGGGGCTGCACCTATCTCTGGAACCGCCGTCGATTTTGTCCGTTGCACTGTGCTTGACGCACGCCGTGATGGACAAATCGCACTGGCTGGCTGCGCGCGGGATCGGCGCAGACTGGCCCACCAAAGGTATCCCGAAAGCGATCTACGTGGACAACGGCGCAGAATTCCACGCGCACGCCTTCGAGCGCGCCTGTTCGGAATATCAGATCGATCTGCGGCACCGCCCGCCGGGGACGCCGCGCTATGGCGGCCATATCGAGCGGTTGATCGGCACGATGATGGGAGCGGTACACCTGCTGCCGGGGTCGCATTTCTCGAACATCTTCGAGCGTGGCGATCTCGATGCCGAGGCAGAGGCGGTGATGACCCTGCCCGAGCTGGAAGCCTGGCTGGCGCTGGAAATCACCGGCTCCTACCACGTGCGAACTCACTCTACGCTGGATACAGCGCCCTCCGCGGCATGGGCGGCACGACTGGACGAGGCCACACTCAGAATGCCGGCCGATCTTCGGCAGTTCCTGGTCGACTTTCTCCCCTCGGAACAGCGGATCTTGCAGCGTGACGGGCTGCATCTTTTCCATATCCGCTACTGGTCAGACGAGCTGCGCTGGCTGATGGGCCGGAAGAGCCGTAAATTCACCCTCAAATACGATCCGCGCGACCTGTCGCGTATTTTCGTGCTGACCGATGACGGGGTCATCGAGGCGCGGCCCGCGGATCTGACCCGCCCCGCGATCACGTATTGGGAACATCGCGCGGCGCGGCGTGCGTTGCGCGAAGCTGGGCGCCGCTCGGTGGATGAGGGTCTGATTTTCTCGACGATTCAGGCGCAGCGCGACCTCGTGGACAGTGCAGAACGGCAGACCAAGGCCATACGGCGTCATCAGGCGCGTCGTTTGCATCTGAATCCGGGGCAGATAGTCGACGTGACGCCCGAACGCACGGTGCCAGAAGCGCTGTCCGCGCCGGAAGGGGAGGGGAGCCTGCTTCTGAGCCACCCCGGTTTCGCGGTCGAGGAGTGGTATGATGACTGAATTTCCCCATCTCTATCCGGCAGCCCGCGTATCGGCCGCTCTCAGCGCTGAAGAGCGCATTCGTCGGATCCGCGCTGATCGTTGGGTTTCCTATCCGCGAGCGGAGGCCGCTTTGGCGAAGCTGGAGATGCTGATGTCGTTTCCGGAACGCGCCCGGATGCCGAACCTGCTTCTTGTCGGAGAAAGCGGCATGGGCAAGACCATGATCATCGAGAAGTTCGCCCGCGATCATGCCGCCCGTTTTGACGATGCGACCGGGCGGCTGCACATGCCGGTGGTCGCCGTGCAGATGGTTTCGGGGCCAGACGAAAGCCGCTTCTATCGCCGGATTCTGGCAGCAATCGGCGCACCGGAGCCGCCACGGGCGACGCTCAGCATTCTCGAAAGCCTGGCACTGCGCCTGTTGTCTGAACTGCGTCCGGGCATGCTGGTGATTGACGAAATCCACAGCCTGCAGGCGGGGACGATCCGCGAACAGGCACGATTTCTGAACATGTTGCGCTTTCTGGGCAATGAGTTGCGTGTGCCGTTGGTCTGTGTCGGCACCGCGCAGGCCCGCAACGCGCTGCGCACGGATGATCAACTGGTGCGACGTTTTGAGGCCTTTGCCCTGGCACCCTGGCGGGAAGGGGACGATTTCACCGGGCTGATGAGCACGCTCACCCGCACGCTGCCGCTGCGACGCGAAAGCCAGGTCGATGCGAAGGCGCTGTCGCGGATCCTGAGCGTCACCGTCGGGATCACTTCCGGCATCTTCGAGGTGGTGTCGCAATTGGCGATCGCCGCGATCGAAAGCGGCGAGGAGCGGATCATGCCTGGCGATGTCTCGAAAGGCGGCAAGCTGCAGGCAGGGCTGGGAGAGCCCGTGTGATTGGGCCGCCTCGCCTGCCGGTCGTCTTCCCGCCAGAGACCGAAGAGCGCCTGTCCTCCTGGATCGCGCGTATGGCCCCGTTCTATGCCATGACGGTGCCAGAGTTCCTCGTCGAACTTGGCCTTCCGGGGCGTGACATGTTCGATCTGGAGTGGCGTCTTCCGGAAGGGGAGGGGGCCCTGATCGCGCACCGAACCGGACTTTCCGAGGCGGCGGTGCAGGCCATGACGTTCCGGGAGGTCGTTCCCGAGGCGCGAATGATGGTCGCACGCAAGAACCGCCACCACTGCCCGCTCTGCCCGGCCGAGGTCCACCGCAAACCTGCGGCCCTCCCTTGGGCCTTTCGCTGCCCTGTTCATGGTGTGGAACTTCGCGACGCCGGCGGATTGACCTTGCCGCAGACGTTGAGCCCTGAGCTGTTCACCGCGTTGCAGGCGCATATGCTGGCGGGCGCCGCTGTGCTGGATGACTGGGCGCGGGGAGATGGGCGGCGGGCCTTGGGTGCAGCCGAAATGCTTGCTTTCCTGACGACACGGCACCGGCGCGCATCGCCACCTTCCGTTGCCGAGCAACCGCGCATGTCGTTGCAGACCCGAAGGGACTACCACGACTTCCTGACCGCGCCGATTGCGCGGCAGGCGCTCACGGTTGTTGTGCCTGAATACGATCGGGTGGCGCCGGTTCTGGCCAAACCGGTGCGGCCTGGCCATCATGGCCTGGCACAAGGCTCGCAGCTGCAGGCCTTCGCCCTGACGGTTGGGGTCGGGCGGATTGCGGAGGATCCGATCAACCGGGCGATCGACGTCTTGCTGGCCAGCGATGACGGAGGGCAGGAGCGGGTTCGGGAGGCGCTCAAAGCTTGGCCGCTCTCGGTGAGGCGAGGTATCTCGGCCCGGTTCTGGCGCGTTCAGCGTGACGAGAGAGACCGTCAGATCGCCGAAAAGGCTATGAGACGGCGCCAGTCTCATAAATACCGCACCATCCAGTCTCACAAATACGGTTGGCGAGTCTCATGAACCCCGGTCGGTTTTTGCAGGAAGCACTTGAATCCCATGAACTCCGGCATTCCGACACCCATGAAACTAAAACGACAGTCATGGCTTTGAGCATATCGCCCTTGCGTCCGATAATGCAATCTTATTGGACATCAAGAGGTCTATCATGGTGCGGCGGGAAGTGCGGCTTTTTCTGGCAAAAAGCGCCGTGACGAACTAGGCTTGTGCCATGACAAAGCCGTGCCGTCAGACCAGAGATGCCCTGCCGATGCCTCTGCCCCTTCCGGGCTGGATCCTGTCCGGGCCTGCGGACGACCTGTACTCTGCGGCGTTCCGGTCCGGGGCCGCGCTGGCGCATCTGATGTTTGTGACAACCGCCGCCGATCTGCCGCTGGCAGTGTGGCGCGACCGGCTGGCGCTGGCGGCGGCCGAGGTTTGCGCAGGGATTTCGGGTCGGCGCGAGGGGGTGCGCGCCTTGCGCGATGCGGCGCATCTGACGCGGGCGGGCGATGATCCCGGCCCGGGGGGCCGGGTCTTGCGGCAATGGTCGCAGGCCGTGGCGCGCCCGATTTCGGTGGCCGGGCTGGCACGGGCGCTGGAGGGGGTGGCACCCGAGCAGATCGCCCGGTGTCTGGATGCGGTGGGGCCCACGCCAGTGGACCGGGCGGCGCAGGCGATCGATGCCGTGCTGGACGGCAACCCGCGGTCCGAGACGGCCGCGCTGATCCTGGCCGATGCCGTGCTGTCGAATGCGCTGGGGTGGAGCCATGTCCTGCCGCTTGTGTCGCTGCGCCTGACGCCGCGGGATCTGCGCCTGCGCGGCGATCCCCTGCGCATGGCCTGCCACCGGGCCGTGGTGGCGGGGGTGGGGCAGGCGCTGCCCCTGGCGGGGGACCTTTCGCGGGCGGCGGCGCGGTTGCAGGCGGTGGTGCCGAAGCTGCGGGCCAAGGGCGCGGGCCGGGCGGTCGATCTGTTCCTGTCGCGCGATGCGCTGGCCCCTGCGGCGCTTGACTTCATGTCCGACCGCGCGGCGCGGCGGTTGTGTGACAGGCTGGTGGAACTGGGCACCGTGCGCGAGTTGACCGGGCGCGAGACCTTTCGGCTTTACGGCCTTTGAGCATGAAAAGGGCAAGCACAGAGACTGTTCTGGACCGCGAGTTGGCCGATCTGCCGCCCGATCTGCGCTGGCGCGAATGGCTGCGGCGGGTCGAGGCGGTGCTGTTCGCCAGTGCCGCTCCGGTGGCGCGCGACGATCTGGCAAGGGTGGTGGGGCAGGGGGCGTCGGTCGATCTGCTGATCGAGGATCTGGCGGCCGATCTGGCGGACCGCCCCTATGAGGTGGCACGGGTGGGCGGTGCTTGGATGCTGCGCACGAGGCCCGCCTATGCCCCGGCGATCCGCACAGCGGCGGATGTGGGCGGGCAGGCACTGGAGCTGTCGGAATTCGACCTGGCCGTGCTGGTGGCGATTGCCGTTCACCAGCCGATTGGCCGCGACGGGTTGAAGGAGATTTTCGGGCGTGAGATCAGCCGCGATGTGATCGGGCGGCTGGCCGAGCGCGACCTGATCGGCACCGGCCCGCGCGAACCCCGCCGCGGCGCCCCCTATACCTTTGTCACCACCGAGACCTTTCTGGCGGCCTTCGGGATGCAGTCCTTGCGCGATCTGCCCGACCCCGAGCAACTGGATGATGCCGGACTTGCCGCGCGCTGACCGTGGCCGGTGCAGAGTGTTCTGCTGCGGTGTTACTGCGAGGTCTGTCCGAAGCCGCAGCTGGGGGCAGGGGCGCTTGCGGTGTCTTGCGTGGCGTTGCGCAGGCTTAGAAGGGCCGCCGCCAGTGTCGCGACCGCGCCTGACAGGGCATAGATCCCCAAGCCTGCCAGCAGTCCGTACCCCGAAATCACGGCCACCGCCGCCGCTGCCATCCCTGTGACAATGCCGATCATCACGCTGCCAAGCATCCGTTCCGTCCCCCATATCTTGCACCACGCCCCCGACTGTGGCCGCGGGTCGCGATGAAGACGGTGCGGAACCATGGCGGAATCGTGCCGTTTGCGCCGGATTTAAGTCGCCTGTGAAGGATCGGGCTGTTTCCGGTTGGGGCAGTCCCCGCGCCGTTCAGTTTGCGGGAACGCCAAGCTCTATCCCGAGTTCGGGGGCCTCGCGGCGGCCGCGCGGGCTTTGCTGGACATAGCGGAAGGCGCGGCCGTCGCGGCGCAGGCCGTCGGCGGTGTAGTCGGTGCTGCGCGCGGTGTTGCCGGTCTGGGGGTCTGTGCGGGTGCCGATGCGGGACCAGCCGGCAAGGGCGCCTGTGTCATCATAGGCAAAACGGTCGCGCCAGGGTGCCGACCACCACAGCGCAGGGTCGAACTCCTGCCCGCGCCCGACGGCGTCATAATCCACCTCGGCCAGCCGCATCTGGCCATCGGGGCCGGGGGCATAGCGGCGGTCTTCGTGCAGCGGCAGGGCGACCGAGACGAAGGCAGGCGCCGAGTCGTGCACGCCGTTGCGGGCAAAGACGCCGATATCGATGCGGGTGGACAGCGGGGGCTGCGCCTGTGGTGGCAGCACGAAGGTGCGGGGGGCGGGGCGCGCGGCCTGCCAGTTCAGGGTGATGCGCGCCCGGCTGCCCGCATCATCCAGCGGCGTGATCGTGACAGCGGCCGGATCGCCGCGCAACAGCACCCAGTCAAAGCGCAGGGGTCGCCCGTTCGGGTCTGTGGTGGCGGCCGCCGAGACGGTGATCGCCCGCGTGAAGGCCGGGCCGCGCCACAGCCGGGCGATGGCCGAGGGCGTGTCGAACAAACGTTCGGATTGCCCGGTCAGGCCGCTGCGGCCGGTGAAATCCTCGGCCAGCACGTTCATCCGCACCACGGGCGGGATCGCATCGGGCATCAGGCTGTTTGCCAGCGCAACGGCCGCGGCGGGGGCCAGTGCGCGGTTGTGGAAGGCCGAAGGATGCGCCGCCCCCGACAGGTAATCGGCGCGGCTGCGCACCCCCACCTGCGTGCGGCGCAGGATCATCTGCACCGTGGGGGCAACCAGACCCTCGGCCTGCAACCTTGCGCGGGTGTCGGGCCGCATCGCGGCCAGGATCAGCGCCACCGTGCGCAGGAACGGCTTGTCGCTGTGCGATGATCCCTGGCTGGTCAGGGTATAGGGCCAGGCGGCGGGGTACATGTCGGCCGCGTCATGGTCGGCGTGTTCGGGATAGATGTAGAGCGCATTGGCGGCGTAATCGTCGGCGGCGCGGGCGGGCCCGCCGGGGATGGTCATCATCAGCCGGGTCTGGCTGCGCCATTCGGGGCGGGCGGTGACGGCGGTCGAGGAATTGCCCAGCGTGATGGCGGGAAAGCGGAACGGGCCTGCCAGCCCGTAATCCAGACCCTGCGCCACCAGTTCGGGCGGATAGACCAGATGCGGCATCTGCGGAAAGGCCTCGGGCGGGAGCACGGAATGGCCGCGGTCGCGGTTGTCATAGATCACCGCCGCCAGCCCCGAAGCCAGCCCGCGCGCAGCCATGCGGCGCAGCAAGGTGGCCTCGGGGGCCATGTCGGTGGGGTCGATGATGGGAAGGTCAGGAGGTGTGGGCAAGGCCTCTGGTTGCAGCACCAGCCGCCGGGTGACGGGATCGGGGTCAAGCTGGCCGATGGGCAGCAGAAAATCCGGCGCGCGGGGGCGGGGGTCGGGCGCTTCGGCGCCCACGGGGTCGGGGGTGGGGGTTTGCGCGTCCAAAGGCGGCGCGGTGGTGGCCAGAGCAATCAGCATCGCGGTCACTGTTGGGGCCACGGTCGGGGCCAGCAGGCCCGCCAGCAGACCGGGCCAGCGCCGCAACCCTGCCGCCGGCGCGGGCGCAGGCCGTGGCCTTGATCCCCCAGAACCGGGCGCCCCAGAACCATGCCCCCCGGCACCGGCTTCTTGCGCGTGGATGGTGTCATGGCGGGCGATGTCGGCTTCCCCCTGTGGCTGCGACAAGACTATAGCGCGACCTTGCGCCCGCCGCCACCATGCGCCCCGCCACTGTGCGCGCAGGCCGGGTGATTCGGCACCGCAGCATGGGACTGAAATGCTGTGTTTCCATGGGTGAAACGATTTTCCCGTCCCGCGCGAGCCGGCCACCGCGCCGCGCGCCGCCGTTCAGCCGGAAATTGCAAAGCGCAGATGGCGCGGCATAAGCGATATGTTTCGTGGCGAGATTATGGCAAATTAACGTCCGATGTGTGGTCCGGTTTCCATGGCGGGTGTGCCAGCCGGTCGTCTGCACGGCAGTTTGTTTATGAGGGAAAGATCAATGCTGATGACCAAATCATTCAGAACGCTGATGGCGACCGCCGCGCTGGCGGTGCTGGCAGGCGGCGCGCAGGCGGCAACGTGCACATTCGGCAGCGATCCATCGACGAGCGACGTTGTGTCGTCAACCGCTTGCATTGGTGCGAACGACCATCCGTCAGGACTGCTGGCGGCATCAGACATTGCCAATCTGGGCGGGTTCAGTGACTGGTCTTTGGTCGGTAAGAGTGACGCCAGCGAGACAAGCCCTTACTTCGCGATTGTGGATTTCGGTGCCACTTCTGGCACATGGAAAATCCCGAACCCTGATGCGGGGAAAACCTACGCGTTGAGCCTCAAGGCGGGGAACAGCTTCGCCGCTTACGTGCTGAGCGGGTTTTCGGGCGATTGGACCACGAACGCGTTGACCAATAGTAAAGGCGAGCCTCAAGACCTGTCGAACGCCGTGCTGTTCAGCAGAGGTGTCTCTGCCATCCCGCTGCCCGCCGCAGGCTGGCTGATGATTGCGGGTCTGGGGGGGCTGGCGGCCGTGGGGCGTCGCCGTCGGGGCTGAACTGCTGAACCCGGGATGATCCTTCTTTTGCTGCGGGCACCTTCAGGTGCCCGTTTGCATTTGCGGGCCGGGGGCTTTGGTCCGTAGCGCGGATGGTGGTATGGCGGTTTCCCCATGCTGGCACCGGGTCTGGCCGGAGCGTCGCGCGATTGGCCCGGTCGTTTCGGGCCGCTGTATCGGGGGCAGCGCGTGTGGGGCAGCGCGCGGTGGGGTCGTCAGATCCTAACCCTGCCGCCGGATGCTGGGTGCATCGGGGTGGCCGGATCGGGATGGTCCGGGGACCACCCGGCCCACCGCAGCACATGAGGGAATGATCATGCCCGCCACCAACGACTTTGCCCATCTGTCCAAGGGATTTTCCTCGCCCGGGGACCGGTTCTGGACAATCACCCCCAGCGATACCGCCGATCTGGCCGCGGTGACGCGCGCCATCAACGTGTCGGTCACCGGGCCGGTGCGGGTGACCACGCTGGGCGGCGATACCGTGACGGTCTTTGTGGCGGCGGGGGTGGCCTTTCCCGGCATGTTCACCCGGATCTGGGCCACTGGCACCACGGCGGGCACGATCCTGGGGATCCGCTGATGCAGATCGGAATCGGGATCGGTGCGGGCTTTGGCGGCATGGGCGTGCCGGGTGCGCCGCCCCGGTGGCCGACGCGCGTCGTGTTCTTGGGGGCCTCGATCATCGAGCAGACCTTTGGCCGCAGCCTGACCACAGCCAATGCCGCGCGCACGACGGCGTTTCGCGCCGCGGGGCTGGCGGTCGATGTTTACGGCTATGGCTGGAGTGGGTATGCCACCAATAGTATCAGGTCGAAGGTTCTTGAAGCACTTGCGGCATTTCCGACAGATACGCTGTTCGTGATCCATATCGGCGGCAACGATGTGTCGGCCACCCGGCCTTTCGCCACGGCGACGGACACTGAAAAAACCACCCTCACCAACAATTACGCGGCGCTGATTGCCGATATCGGGGCGCGCAAGGGCGATGTGATCCTGTGCCCCACCACGTTCCGCACCTATGAGGATCAGGCCGATATCGCCGCCCTGCCCAACCCGCGCGATGCGGTGTTCGAGGATGAATCGCTGGGGTCAAAACCCTATAACGACGCGATCTTCATCCCCGCCATCGCCGCATGGCGACCCGAGACGATCAACACCGACGGCAACCCGATTGTCGATCTGTATAATGGCACCCGAAACCCGTATGAAACCTATGTCAGCGGCGACGGTGTTCATCCTACCAACCCTGCCGGGCTTGATATTCTTGCGCAGATCATGATCGACCGGCTGGGCTGGGCGATCAACGCCGCAGCCGTGCCCGCGCCGATCATTCCGCGCAGCGTGGCGCTTGCGGCCCCGGTGAATACAGCGCCGCCGGTGATCACGGGCGCGGCGCAAGAGGGGCAGAGCCTGACGGCTTCCACCGGCACATGGACTGGAACGCCCGCGCCAACCTATGCCCGGCAATGGCTGCGCGATGGCGTGGCGATCAGCGGCGCCACAGGGGCAAGCTATCTGGTGGCAGCGGCAGACGTGGGGGCCACGCTGACAGTGCAGGTCACCGCCAGCAACAGCCAAGGGGCGGTGTCTGCCAGCAGCGCGGCCACGGCGGTAGTCGCGGCGGCAAGCGGAACGCCTGTTGCCAAGACGCTGATCGTTAATTTCGGCAACGTCCCGTCAGGGTTTCTGGGCACCAGCATTGTTGCAAATGATGTGCGATCCGCCCTGAACCCGGCGAAACCCGCCGTGGCGCTGAGCTATGATGACGGCACCGCATCGCCCTATGCGCTGCTGGTCGAACACCCGGCATCTGCGATCAGCAACAACACCTACAATAACAATGTCGGCGGCGGGCGATCCACGGGCATCACGGCCTATGACGGCACGCTTTACAACAACGCGATCTACAGCAGTTCGATCTTTGCCGACATGGCGTCAGGGCCGTTCACCCTGACGCTGAGTGGCCTTACCCCCGACGCCACCTATGCGCTGAGTTTTGGCGGATCACGCAACGCCACAGGCACGCGGGTCACGCAGCTGACCGACGGCAGCGTAACAATCAGCTATGACGCGCTGCTGAACCCGCCCGCCTTGCCCGTCACCGGCACCTTTGTCGCCAACGCGGCGGGCGAGATCACCCTGACCGCATCGAACCCGGCAGGGGTGACGCTGAACACCTGGGCCTATCTGGGCGGCATGCAGGTGGCGGCGGGCTAGGCGCACAGCAAAAGGGCGGGGAAACCCCCGCCCTTTGATTGGTCTTGTGCAGCGAAAGCCTCAGGCCGACTTGCGGCGACGCAGGGCAGCGATGCCACCCAGCGCGGTCAGCAGCAGCACGCCACCGGCGGGCAGGGGGATGGCGCTGATCGAGACATCATCAAGCGCCGGACCATATGCACCACCGATCGCAGATGCAAAAACCAACGTGGTGGAGGTTCCCACGGCGGTAAAGTCGAAGGCGTATGTCGTCCATGTCAGGTTGGGACGTAGGGTCGCGGACGACGACATGAAGATCTGGGTGATGGCTTCCGCGCCGACCTGGGTCTGTTTGATCTCCGGATCACCATCGGTGTTGCCCGACAGTGCAAACGACAGACGGTATTTCTGGCCGTCGATGACCGAGATGGTCTGGGAAACCGCGCCCGCGCTGCCGCCGTTCAGGTCAATGCTTCTGACACCGTCGGCCGCGCTCCAGTAGGTGCCGATATAGTCGATCGATCCGGAAACCGTCCAACCCGTGATTGCCGCAGAACCTGCGGACAGGGTCGTGAACGAACCGGGGGCGGTCCCTTCCTCGAAGCTGCCGTTCACCACAGTCGCCGCGCCGGCCGAAACCGCCGTTATCGCTGCCAGCGCCAGCGCGCCCAAAGTTGTCTTCAGCATTGTCGTCATCACTATACCCTTTGTGAAAGCCGGACCGCGCATGATCCATGCGCGGCAATTTCTTTTCAATTACCCTTCTGATTTTACCTTGTTTCAGGCAACCACGCCAGTGTCACGCGCAAAAAATGTTAATATTCATACAGCTAGGCCCGTTTGCGCGCAGACCGTTTTGCTTTCAGAAACAGTGTTGCGTGGCCTTGTGATTTGTTTCCAGTGCCACATGGAATTGGGGGCAGGGCACCCGGAAGGCGGAAACCCGCGCGGCCGATGTCGGCCATGATGCGTGCCTCGGCCTGCCCTGCCCGTCACCGGCACCTTTGTCGCCAACGCGGCGGGCGAGATCCCCCTGACTGCATCGAACCCGGCAGGGGTGACGCTGAACACCTGGGCCTATCTGGGCGGCATGCAGGTGGCGGCGGGCTAGGCGCACAGCAAAAGGGCGGGGAAACCCCCGCCCTTTGATTGGTCTTGTGCAGCGAAAGCCTCAGGCCGACTTGCGGCGACGCAGGGCAGCGATGCCACCCAGCGCGCTCAGCAGCAGCAGGCCACCAGCGGGCAGGGGGACGACTTCGATCCGCAGAACCATGTCGTCATAATCGTTGTCTTTGCGACCGTCGCCGAAGAAGGCATAGACACTGCGATCATTAATCTGGAACAGGCCGAGTGCGATGTCTTCGTCGTCGGCACCCGTGCCGTTGCGAATGATCGCGAAGCCCGTCGGTACCGGTCCAGAGATAATACCGTCGCCGTTGGTTTCATTGTCCGGCGCGCCAGCCAGACCCGACGTTTGGAAAAAGAAATTTACCAGACCAGCAGGGTTGTCACGGACCACCGAACTTCCGACGGTGGACAATTGGTTGTTGAACAACTCCACCGAGTTGACCCCGCCACTGACCGGGGCGCTCGGGTCAATTGCCGCGAAGGTCAGGTTGGTCGCGCCCGCTTCTTTGCCGATGAAGGTGAAGCGCAGCGGTGCCGAAGGATTCACAAACAGGCCATTGCCCGCGATGTTCGTATAATCGAACGACTTGATAATGGTACCAACAGAGAGGCCGGTCTGGACGGGCAGACTGAAGTCAGTAGGAAGGGCAACATCCACCCCCCCTACAATCGACAGCGTCGCTGCTGTCGCCGACAGCGCCGAAGCTGCCGTGATGGCAGCAGCGGCGAATGTTGTTTTGAATGTGGTCATCATGATTATACCCTTTTCCTCTTTACAATCCCCATGCGACCGAGACGCAAACGCGCCGCAATTCACACGACTTCATGCCTTATTCTTACCATGTTTCGCGCAAACGCACCATCAAACTTGGCGCTATCCACAACTTTTTAACGTGGAAAGACAGCGCCTTGGTCAGGGCCTACTGGGCACACGTCAGGGTAGAAATTTTACACGCCAAGGTAGAAACCTGTTCATCTTCGGAAACAGTGCGACGGGATTTTTGCGAAATTGTCGCCAAACCGACAGGGTGTCTGCCGGGGCGGAGCCCGGTTGGCCGCGGGGGGGGGCTGACAGGGCGCGCGGTGGCTGCGAATCGTGTGCCGCAAGGGGCGGTCGGGCGGTTTCGCGGCGGGGTTGCGAATCACTTTGGTCTTCCGCCCGCCTGCGGCTGCGGATCAACCGCGTGCCCTTGGCCGGGGGTCAAGGATCAGCGCCGCCACCCAGCCGGCGACAAAGCCGCCCAGATGGGTCTGCCAGGCCAGCTGGCCGTTCATCGCCCACCACAAGAACAGGTTCAGCCCGATCAGCACCGCCACCAGCCGCGCCACCGGCCAGAGCCGTTCGGCGGCGGTAAAGCGGTCGATGTAATCCCAGGCGGCCCAGGCCCCGGCCAGGCCAAACAGCCCGCCCGAGGCGCCCACCATCGGCACGGTCGCGGTGGCCAGCGCCGCATAGCCGATGCCGCCGCCCAGCACCGAAACCGCAAAGAGCGCCGCCAGCCGCCATTGGCCCACACGGGCAACCAGCGGCGTGCCAACCCAGGCCAGCGTGACGATGTTGCCCGCCATATGGGGAAAGCCGCCGTGCAGGAAGGCATAGGTCGCAAACATCGCCCAGGGCTGACCGGGCCAGTTCGGCCGCCAGCCCTGCAACAGCCCCGGCCAGAACCCGCCCCAGCCATAGGCGACCTGCCGCCAGCGCGGCCCGCCCCAAAGCCCGTGATCGGCCCCCAGCAGGATCAGCTCTGGCACCAGACACAGCACCATCAATGCCAGAACCACCGGCGGCACGATGGCAAGACCCTGCCGGGCGGCCTGTATCCATCGGGTGGGGCGGAAGGGGGTGTTTGGCAACGGTGGTCCCCCTGTCACGACGGGTTGGGGCAATACGGGTTGGGGCGGCAACGGTCAGGCCGTTCCGGCGCGGCCCGGCATGCCAGAGTCACGGCCAGGCTGTGAACTTGCGCCCGATGGTCAGGAAGACCGAATTCGACGTGGCCAGCCCGCCGTCATCGCGCAGGTCACGGTACTGATAGCCGGTCTCCAGGCTCCAGTCCTCGGTCAGGTCATGCGCATAGCTGGCACGGACAGTGCGGCGGGTGACGGTGTTCGGATCAACCGCATCGGCGCTAGAGCGGCTGAAGTCGGCGCTGAGGTTGAAGCGCGAAAGATCAGTGATGTCATGGGTATAGGTCAGCCCCAGCCGGGTTGCGGTGACATCTTCGTTGTCGGCATCCAGCGTCACGCTGCGATCAAGCCGCGCCTCGATCTGGCCGGTGGGCAGGGGTTCGCTGTAGCGCAGGCTGCCGACCAGCCCCGGGTCGCCCCCGGACCGGGCGCTGACGCCCAGATCGGCGGCCAGCGTGCCACCGCTTGGCAGCTCCAGATTGCGCCCGAAGCGCAGGGTGTGGCGCAATCCGTCACTGTCGCGCGCCGAGGACAGGCTGGCCGAGGCGGTGCCGTTCGGCTGCTGTAGGCTCAGGCCAAGCAGGCCGAACAGACCCTTCGATTCCTCGGTCACCGGCAGGCCCAGCACCGTCTCGTCGCGGCTGTTGCGGCTGTAGCCGATCTCGCTTTGCAAGGTCAGGACGGGCGACAGGGCCTGATCCAGCCGGACGCTGACGCTGCGGTCGGTGCGGATGGCCTGGGTCACATTCTCGTCCTCGGCCCGGCTGTAGCCAAGGTTCAGGTCGATCCGGGTCAGCGCTGACGGGGTCAGCCGTGTGGTAAAGTTCAGCGACCGGCGGCGGCTGTCATAAACATCGGGATCGGTGGTCTGGCTATAGTCGCGGCGGCTTGCATTGGCCGACAGCAGGAACCCGATGGGATCGTTCACCCCGGTTTGCAGCGACACACCTGCCGCGCTGTCGGTCACCGTGCCTTCCCGGGCGATGCCATTGGCCAATGTGCCGTCGGGCAGCAGCAGCGTATCGGTCAGGTTCACGTCCGACCGGGTATAGCTGGCGGTGGCCGACAGCTTTGCATTGCCGGTGTCGCGGGCATAGGCAAAACGCAGGCGCGGGTCTTGCAGGCCCGATCCGGTGTCATCGGATTCGTCACCGGAACTGAACCGCAGCAGGCCGCTGCCTGAAAACTGCACCTGATCAATGCGGGTGCGGCTGTCAAAGACAAAGCCCAGCCGGGTGTTGAGGCGGGTGCTGCTGTCCGGGTTGGTGCGGCTGAGGCTGCGGTTGCTGTCCGCATCCATCGTGGTCGAGACGTCAAACACCAGCTTGGGCGGAACTGTATCCTGACCGGCGTTCTGGGCCATTGCCGACCAGCCGACGACAAGGCTGGTCAGGCCGGTGCCGACCACTGCCGTCCGTCCCAGTGCCTTGCGGATGGCCCCCACAGCCATCTTGGTCACTCAAACAGGCGGCGTTGCGGCACGATGATCACATCACCGTCCTGCAGCTGGATCGAGGGGGCGGCCCCGCCTGTCGCTACGGTGTTGTAATTGTAGAGATACACCTTGTCTTGTCCCGAGGCCCGGTCAATGCGGCGCAGCTGGATCCGCTTGGTCGCCGCGAAATTGGTCAAGCCGCCGCTTTCGGCCAGAAATTGCAAGAGCGTAGAGCCGGGCGCCACCTCGACCTTGCCGGGCTTGCCGAATTCGCCCAAGGCATAGACGGCGATGGTGCGGGCGGCTGCGGCGACACCCTGGCGGCGCTCGGCCAGCTGGGCCACCGACAGATAGACGGTGGGGGCGGTGGCAAAGTTGGGGGCCAGACTGCTGGCCACGGCGGCGCGCACATCGTCGATGCTGCGCCCCGAGGCGCGGACAGACCCGACCAGCGGCACCGAGACGCTGCCATCGGGCAACACCAGCAGCGGGCGGTTCAGTGTCGGATCTTCCAACACCTCAAGCTGCAACGTGTCGCCGGGCCGGATCTGGTAGCTGCTTTGGGCCTGTACCACGAGTGCGCTGGCACAAAGCGCCAGCATTGCCAGGAAGGCGCGCATCAGAGGGTGGAACATGACACAATTTTCCTCAAGGACGTTTGGGCGGGATGGTTTGGGCTGAATAATGACGGCAAACCTGCCGAAGTGACAGCACTTTGTGGCGCGCAGCTGTGGCGCAGGGCGGGGCGGGGCGGCAAGGCAACACTTTGGCGGCCCGGGTTATCCCCAGCCTGATCCGGGTTATTCCGCGTGTCCGGCCCCTGTGCATCGGTGGGGCCCCAAGAGCCGGCCCCGAAATCCGGGTTTGCGACCCGATTCTGCGACCCAACTCTGCAATCCGATCCCGACAGGGATCAGTTCTGCTTCGCCGGATCGGGTTGCGGGTTGCCGGTGGCCAGCGTGCGGGCGGTCTGCACAAAGGTGCGGGTGTCGGTTTCGGGCACCAGCGCCACAACGCGGGCATAATAAGTGCGCGCATCATCCGGGCGGCTGAGCGCACGGTAGACCTCGGCCAGGTGGAACTGCACCAGCGGATCTTGCGGCAGGCCCTCGGCCGCGGTCTCCATATAGGGCAGTGCATCGGCGCTGTTGCCGCGCAGATGCGAGATCCAGCCGAAGGTATCGGCAAAGGCCGGCACGGTGGTGCCGCGCAGGCGGCGCGCGATCAGATAGGCGCGCTCCATGCTGGCCGGGTCCTCGGCCTGATGGCTGGACAACAGGCTGGCCAGGTTGTTGGCCAGCACCTGATTGGACGAGTTCTTTTCATAGAGTTGGGTATAGATCGCGATGGCGCCCGGGATATCGCCATCCTGTTCCAGATAGCCCGCCTTCATCAGCAAAAGATCCCCGGCCTCGGGCAGGGCGACCAAAGCCTGATCCAGCGCGGTGCGGGCGGCCTCGGGCTGGTTCGACAGCGCCAGATGCCGCACCAGCGCGATCCAGACCGGCAGGCGACTGGGTTCGCCCGCAACCAGATCGCGGAACGTCGCCTCGGCCTTGTCCGCTTCGCCGACCGCACTTTGCACCGTCGCCTCGATGAAGCGCAGCGACGGGTCGTCGGGGTTTGCGGCGCGCAATTTTGCGGCAAATTCGCTGGCCTTTTCGCGCTCGCCATTGTCCAGATAGGTGCGGATGATCGCGATCTGCGCCGAAAGCCCGGCATTGCCCTCGGCCACCAGACCTTGCAGATAGCCCACGGCCTCATCGGTGCGCTGCTGGCCTTGCAAGATGGCGGCGCGCAGCGACCGGGCCGAAGCCACGGCCTCATCGCTGCCGATCTGTTCCAGACTGTCGGCCACCGAGGTGGCGCGCGGCCAGTCTTGCAGCGCGACATAGACCTGACCCAGCGGCCGCAGGATCGACAGGTTGGCCGGATCCAGCCGCAGCGCCTCGATCAGCACGGTCTCGGCGGGCAGGAAGCTGCTGTCCGCGGCCAGGAAATTGGCGTAACGCACCGATTCCTCGGGGGCCTTGTTCGAGGCCACGACCGCCTGGGACAGCATGTCGCCCATCAGGTCGCGGTTGCCCAGACGTTCATAGGCCTGGGCCAGAAGGGTCATCACCTGGGTGTCGCGCGGGTTGGCGTCAAGCCCGGTGCGCAAAAGCGCCACCGCCTCGTCGATCTGGTCGCCGTCGATCAGCCAGGCGGCCTTGAGCTTGACTCCCTCCAGATTGGTGGCGTCCTCGGTCAGCACCTCTTCGACCAGCGCGCGGGCGGCCACCACATCGCCGGTGGTGAACAGCATCCGGGCCAGCGTCACCTTGACCCGGCGGGTTTCGTCCGATGCGGTCGCCCCGGCCAGCACGGCCTGCATCTCGGCGATGGCGGCATCGCGCGCGCCCTGGTCGAATTGCAGGCTGGCGCGCAGCGCGCGGAAGGTGGCCAGCGTCACCTCTGGCCGGTCGGCAGCCCCGGCCGCAGGCGGCGTGGTGGCTGTCGTGGTGGCTGGCGGCGTGGTTGCGGCAGGGCTGGCGTCGGCCTCGGCGATGATGCGATCCAGTTCCTGCAACGCCTGTTCCGAGGTGCGGAACCGGGCCAGAAAGCCCACCAGATCCATTCGCGCGACATTGTCGGTGGCGGCGGTGGCGCGCAGATAGGCCTCGGCCTTGTCCAGCTCATTGCGCGACACATACCAGCGCAGCAGCGTCGCCCCCATTGCCGGATCTTCGGGAAAGCGGGTGACCATATCCTGAAGTTGCGCCTCGACCGCGGGTTCGTCTTGCAACGCCAGCAGGATCGAGATGCGGATCATGTAGAAATTCTTGTCCTGCGGCGCGATCGCGATGGCGGTATCGACGGCGCGCTCGGCTGCGGAAAAATTCTGATCGCGGATCAGGGTGTCGATCACCACCTGGTGCAGCAGCAGGTTGTCGGGCTGGGTGGCCAGAAGGGTTGTGGCCTGCGCCGCCGCGGCCTGGCGCGCGGTGTCGTTGCGCGCCGTCACCGCCTCGGCGTAATCGGCCCCGGCCTTGACCGCCAGAAGATCGGGCGCGTCGGGGTCAAGCGCCAGTGCTGCGGTCACCTGGGTGCGGGCCGCAGGCCAGTTGCCGATGGTGGCCGCAATGCGGGCGGCTGCGCGCAGCGCCTCAAGGTCGCCCGGTGCCTGGTCGATCACCTGGGCATATTGTGCATAGGCCTGCGGCAGGGCGCCGCGCGCCTCGATCATCGCGGCATAGGCCATGCGCGCATCGCGATTTTGCGGCGCAAGCTTGAAGACATTGCGGAACTCGACGGTGGCGCGGTCGAAATCGCCCGCCTTGACCAGTTGCAGCGCCGATTGCAGGTGTTCGGCGGCCCGTTCTTCCGACGACTGGCAGGCGGCCAGCAGCCCCAGCGTCGCAACCATCGACAAGGCCAGAAACCCCTTGCGCATCTTCATCTTGAAGTCTTCCCAGATTGAATATGAAGCCACCGAGCACGGCCATCTTATACGCAGATTTCGCCGCCGGCAGTAACCATGTCATGAAATTGCGATCACTATGCAGCAATCCAAAGGCAGAACCGGGCCAATTTGTGGCAGGCGCGCCCGTCTGGACCCAGTCTGAACCCGGCCAGAACCCGGTCAGAACCCGGTGCCCTTCAACACGGTTGTCACCGTGCGGGCCAGAAGGACCAGATCCGTGCCCAGCGACAGCGTACGGTCATAATCGCGGTCAAAGTCGGCCCGCTTGGCAAAGCTGCTGTGGTTGCGATCCGAGACCTGCCAGGGTCCGGTCAGGCCGGGGCGCAAGGCATAATAGGCCCGGCCGGGATAAAGCGATTGCTGGCCGGGCATCATTGGCCGTGGTCCGATCAGGCTCATGTCGCCCTTGAGCACGTTCCAGATCTGCGGCAGTTCATCCAGCGAGGTCTTGCGCAGGGCGCGGCCAAAGGGGGTGGTGCGCGGGTCTTGCTTGAGCTTTTGCGTCAGGGCCCATTCCGCCGCCGCCGCGGGGTCGGCGGCAAGATGTGCCTGAAGCCGGGCATCGGCATCATGCACCATGCTGCGCAGTTTCAGCATGCGAAACACCCGGCCGCCCCGGCCGACGCGGTCGCTCCAGTAGAACGGCGAATGACCGTCGCGGGCGATCAGCACGGCCAGGATCAGGATCACCGGCACTGCCACGATCCCGCCCAGCACCACCAGCGTCAGGTCCAGCACGCGCTTGAACAGGTTGCGGTAAAGACCGCGGCGGTGCAGATGGCTGCCGGCTTCGGCTTCGACCTGAAGGACGGGTTGTGCGACAGGGCGGAAGACTTCGGATGCATGGATGGTCACGGCTGGCCTCGAAGTTTTATGTACATGAAAAGTGCGACCGCCTGGGCGACGGCGATTCTATCGACAATGTGCAAACGATCATCAAATTTACCCAAAATTGTCGTAGCAGAAAAGCAACACGGAAAAAACGTCGAAAGTTGGATACGGTTCCCATCAAGCTGTATTTTAACCAAAATTCATGGAAACGCACTGTTTCCCAGTGGGCGCTGCCGCGAAATTGTGCAAGTGCAGCATTTTAGCGTCAGAGTTGTGTATGAACTATTATAGTTAATCTATGGTTGTTTCGCCTGACGGGTGGGGGGCTGATCCGAAGCGCCTGCTGCCCTTGGGGCGATTCGCCCTTGGTGGGGCGCTTTAGGCCTTGTTTTCGTCAAGTTTATACAACAGATGAGTCGGGCATCGGAAAGACCGGGATGACGTGGCAGGGCGATGGACCGACACGCTGGAAACACGACAGGGTGGACAGGGTAGTCCGGCGGTTTTACGAGGGGAACCTGTGATGACAATCCGCGCACAAGACCCGCGCCAGACGCCCGAGCAGCTGGGGTATTACTCGGATTTCTTCGGATTTCGGGAACGCCCCTTCACACTTTTGCCCGACCCTGACCTTTTGCTGTGGTCCAGCCAGTACCGGCTGGCGTTTTCCGTGCTGGAATTCGGCGTCGCCTCGCGGGCGCCGATCACGCTGCTGACCGGGGCCATCGGCTGCGGCAAGACCACGCTTTTGCGCGAGCTGATGCGGCGGCTGGAAAACGACGCGCGCGTCGGCCTGATCTCGAACGCCCAGGGCGGGCGGGGCGAGCTGATCCAGTGGGTGCTGAATGCGCTGGCCTTGCCGTTTGACCCCGCCGGCGGCTATGTGGAACAATTCCAGAAGCTGACGGATTTCATGATCGCCGAATATGCCGCCGGACGACGTGTCATCCTGATCTTTGACGAGGCGCAGAACCTGTCACAGGAAAGTCTGGAAGAGCTGCGGATGCTGACCAACATCAATACCGGCAAGGATGAGCTGGTTCAGCTGGTGCTGGTCGGCCAGCCAGAGTTGCGCGACATGGTCGCCCAGCCAGGCCTGGTGCAGCTGGCCCAGCGAATCACGGTCAGCTATCATCTGAAGGCGCTGGATGCCGCGACGACGGCCGAGTTCGTCGCCCACCGGTTGCGGGCCGTGGGGGGATCGGGCGAGGAGTTTGATGCCCCGGCCCTGCAACGGGTCTATGAGGCGACCGGCGGCGTGCCGCGCCTGATCAACCAGCTGTGTGACATTGCCTTGCTCTATGCCTGGTCGGGCAATCGCCCGGTGGTGGGGGCTGACCTGATCGATGCCGTGCTGGATGACGGCATTCTTTTTGCCGTAAGGGACGCCGGGGTGGGCAGCACCCCGGGCGGCCGTGGAGACAGCAGCTTATGATGCCCGACCTGAAATATTACATCGCCGTCTTCTTCCGGCGGTTCCATTACTTCTTGCTGGTGGTGATCGTGGTCTCGGCCGCGGCGGTGACGGCGGCCTTCAACCTGCCGCCCAGCTATCAGGCCTCAAGCCGGCTTTTGCTGCAATCGGCGCAGATCCCCGATTCGCTGGCCGCCCCCACGATCGAGACCGCGGCGGTGGAACAGTTGCAGATTGTCGAACAGCGGCTGATGACACGGGCCAACCTGCTCGACATCGCGCGCCGCTTCCGCGTCTACCCCGATATCGACACGATGACACCCGATGAGATCGTCACCGCGATGCGCAGGGACACCGGCATTTCCCGGCAGGCCGGGCGCGAGCAGGCCACGCTGATGACGCTGAAATTCGAGGCGCGCAACGCCCAGGCGGCGGCGGCGGTGGTGAACGAATATGTCACCCGGATCCTGTCTGACAATGTCTCGGGGCGCACCGCCCAGGCGCAAGACACGCTGCGGTTCTTCCAGCAAGAGGTCGACCGTCTGGCCACCGATATCAGCACCCAAAGCGCGCGGATCCTTGAGTTCCAGAATGCCAATGCCGGGGCGCTGCCCGACACGCTGGATTACCGGCTGAACCTGCAGTCGAACCTGCAAGAGCGGATCGCGACGATGGATCGCGACATCGCCAGCCTGCGCGACCAAAAGCAGCGCCTGGCCGATATCTTCCGCGCCACAGGCCAGGTCACCGGCACCATCGCCGGGACCGAGGGTTCGCCCGAGGTGCAGCGTCTGGCCGCGCTGCGCAGCGAACTGGCCAGCGCGCTTGCCGTCTATTCGCCCGAAAACCCCCGGGTCAGGCTTTTGCAATCCCAGATCGTGCAGCTTGAGGCCACCGTCGCCGCCCAGGTGCCCACCGAGGACGCAGGGGCCGCCCCGCCGATGTCGCTGCTGGACATCCAGTTGGCCGAGATCGACGCCCGCGTGTCCCAGCTTGACCTGCAGCGCACTGCGGCGGCCACAGAGCTGGAAGAGGTGCGGGCCTCGATCGAAAAGACCGCAGCCAATGCGATCACCCTTGAGGGGCTGCAACGCGATTATGCCAATATCCAGGCGCAGTACAACGCCGCGACCGACCGGCTGGCCAAGGCCTCGACCGGCGAGCGGATCGAGCTGCTGGCCAAGGGCGAGCGGATCGTCGTTCTGGACAGTGCGACCGTGCCCGACGCCCCCTTCAAGCCGAACCGCCCCAAGATCATCATGGCCGGTGTGGGCGGCGGCATTGCCTTGGGTGTCGGTCTGATTGCGCTGATGGAAATGCTGACCTCTGCGGTGCAGCGCCCGATCGAGTTGGTGCGCACGCTGGGGATCACGCCGATCGGCACGATCCCTTACATGCCCAGCCCGGGCGAGCGGATGCGCCGCCGGACACTGATCGGTCTGGTGATGCTGATCGCGTTGCTTGGGGTTCCCGCCGCGATCTGGGCGGTGGATACCTATTACCTGCCGCTTGACCTGATCCTGGCGCGGATTTCCGACCGGCTGGGGTTGTGACATGGGCGTGGCGGGGGCATGGCGGGATCGGGATTTGACAGTGGCACCAACAGGGGTGGTTCGTGATGGAACGGCTTGAAGCGGCCATGCAAAAGGCAAGGGCTGCGCGCCGCGCCGCGCGTGGCCAGGGTGACCTGCCGCCGGTGACCCAGCCGGTGGGCACAGCGACTGAACTGCCAAGGCAGCCTGCCGACTGGAGCGGGTTGACGCGGATCGAGCTGGCGCCCACGCTTGCCCCCAGGCAGCGGCTTGGCGCGCTGATGGGCCCGCAAGAGGCCGCCCCCTATGATCTGCTGCGCACCCGCGTGCTGCGCCAGATGACCGAAAACAAATGGACCCGGCTTGCCGTCACCTCACCCAACAAGGGCTGTGGCAAGTCGACGGTCAGCCTCAACCTTGCGCTCAGCCTTGCGCGTCAGCCCGACCTGCGCATCATTTTGATGGATTTCGACCTGCGCCGCCCCTCGCTGGCCAAAATGCTGAACCACAGCCGGACCGACAGTCTGGCGCTGCTGCTGGAGGGCGGGGCCGACTTTGCCGAGCAGGCCGTGCGCTTTGGCCCGAACCTTGCGCTTTGCCTGAACCAGCAGGGCATCCGCAATTCCTCGGAACTGCTGCAATCGGCGCGCACCAGCGCTGTGCTGGATGCGATCGAGGCGCGCTGGAAGCCCGACATCATGATTTTCGACATGCCGCCCTTGCAGGGCAATGACGACAGTCTGGGCTTTCTGGGTCAGGTCGATGCAGCCCTTCTGGTGGCGGCGGCGGGCAGCACCGCGCTGTCGCAGATCGACAGTTGCGAAAAGGAACTGGCGGCGGTCACCAATGTGATGGGCGTGGTCCTGAACAAGTGCCGCTATCTGGGCACCGAACCCGGCTACGACGCCTATTACTGACGCAATCCTGAAAGTCGGGCCTGAACACCGCACATGAAAAAACCGGCCCTAGGACCGGTTTTTCCCGCATCACAAGGCAGGGGCAGGATCAGGCGGCGCGCGGCTTGCGGCGGCGTGCAACCGCGGCAAGGCCAAGCCCGCCCAGCAGCAACATCCCCGAGGCCGGCAGCGGGATCTCTGTCACGGATACGCCACCCGCCAGAACGCCGGTTCCGCTTTGCTCGTCAAAGCCGACGGTCAGGGTCTGCTTCGGGCCGGCCGCTGCCAGCGGCACCGCCAGCTTGGTCGCCACATTGGCCACCAGCGCCTGCGTGACCGTGTTCACCCCGTCGGTCCAGCTCAGGAAGCCGCCGGTGAACACGCCCGAAAGCTGCACATAGGTGAAGGTGCTGGTCAGGATCGCATTGGTCGCGGCCGAAGTGAATTCGAAGGCATAGGACACCGGCCCGATCGGCACGCTGGTCGGCGTGTTGATCACGGTGTTGAAGGTGTAATCCTCACCAACCGAGGCGGTCTGCGTGCTTTCCATGGTTGCTGCCTGGCCTGCGACCGGACCAACCAAAGTGGCGGTTGCGAGGGCTGCCATGGCGAGCCAATTTCGAACTGTGGACATGTGTGACATTCTCCTGTCTTACGCGTGCAGCGCACGCATGTGCCATAAGGCCCCCGGTCGGCCGGATGCCACTTCCTTGAGTTGCCCACCCCAGGCTGTTTGGTCCGTATCACATCCTGATTTGGACGTAACACATAAACCTTCGGTTGATTTATCATAGATCATAGTGGGAAAGAAGGCACTTTCAGGGCAAAATGATGGCCCGCGCGATTTCACGCCGGGCGCTGCGCTGACGGCAGGCCTCTCTGCCCGAAAACCGGGCAAAGCCCCGGTTGCCTGACTGCTTTGGGGTGGTTCTTTCGCAAACCTTGTCGGCCGGGCCCATGTGCCGGCAGGCCAACCGGCGTTGCGCCGGCCTGCCAGGCGCGCGCCTTGACGTGTTCATTGCCGCTTGCGAGGGCCAGCGGCACCGGAAGCGCCATGATGGTGCCTGCAAAATCTGCAAGCCAAGCACAGACCCCTTCGGCACAGGCCTGAAACCGCGGGCCAGAAATGTGGCCAAGAATGTGGGCCAGGAATCGTGCAACCTTGAGACTATATGATTCGCCACATCATGCAGCTTAAGATTGTATTAACCTTCTTTTGAAACGCTCGCCCCGGCAGGGATGCCGGGGGTTTGCATGCAGATGCCGTTTCAGACCGTGACGTTTCGCAACCCCGACGGCGGCGGTGCGGTTCTGCCCGAGACGTCGCGCCAGATCATCGTGGCGCGGGTGCTGTGCATCTTTTTCATGATGGGCGTGCATGTCAGCCCCGGCTTTGAGGCCGCCGCCTATGGCCCGTCCGATGCGATGCACTGGATCGGCGCGCTTTGGGTCGATGTGCTGGGGCGTTCCAGCGTGCCGGCGCTCAGCATCGTGTCGGGTTTCTTGATGTCGGTCCATGCCGGGCGTCAGGGCCTGACCGGGGTCGCGCGCGACCGGTTTCGCACGCTGGTGCTGCCGATGCTGTTCTGGACGGCGGTGCTGGCGACGCTGGCGCTGGCCGCGCGGGAACTGGCCGGGGCCGAGACGCTGACCTGGCAGCGGTTCTTCGGTGACGGGCCGGTGCGGCTGCTGACCGAGCATATGCTGTTCCTGCACGGCCATCCCGCCAATGTGCCCTTGGCCTTTTTGCGTGATCTTTTCGTCTGTTGCCTGATCGTTGCGGTGCTGCAGGCGCGGTTGGGCCGCTGGGTGGTGCTGGCGCTGCCCATCTCGGTGGTGATCTGGCAGACGGTGGGTTACGGCGACCTGATCTTGCGGCCTGCGATCCTGTCCTTCGTGCTGGCGGGCGTGGTGTTGCAGCGCTGGCGCGGCGACCTGACGCTGCCGCATGGCCTGCGGCTGGCGGTGCGGGGGGCGATGGTCTGGGTGGTGGCGCAGCACTGCCTTGGCTGGTCCGCCCCGTTCGAGGCTGTCGTGCCGCAGGACATGCGGCTGCTGGTGTTTCGCGTCGTGGTCTCGGCCTTTGCGCTGGACATGGCGCTGGTGCTGTCGCGCGGGCCGGTCCTGGCCTGGCTTCGGCCATGGGAGCCGGTGGTCTATCTGGCCTATCTGTCGCATGGGGTGGTGATTTCCTGCCTGTGGCAGGGGGTTGAGCCGCTGGTTGGCGGGCCGACGGGGGCAGCCTATCCGGTGTTTTTCCTTGTGGCCCCGGTGGTGGCGCTTGTCACCGCGCGCGTTCTGGCCCAGGGGCTGGACCATGCCCCGTCCTGGCTGCAGATCGCGGTCAGCGGCAAGGCGGTTCCCGGCCGCAGGCCCCGGCTGCACCCCGACAGCCGGCTGTCCCAAGCCGCCTGAGCGCCGCTATCCCCGATTGCGGGGCGTGCCGCGCGGGGCGAAGTGAAAGCAATCCGCCTGCAGATGCCAGGCGATCAGGGCGGCAGGATCGCCGGGTTTTTCAGGCATGACCGGGTCGGTCAGCAAGAGCGGGGCCAAGGGTGGCGGGCCCCGTCGGGCCCGGACCGAGACGAACACCCACGCCACAACCCCATCCGCCCCCGTGTCCTGCCCCCGTGCCGGCGGGAGGGACTGCCGCAGTTGCTCCGCGCGCAGGTCGGCCAATGTCATCATGTCGCGTCGCTCCAACGCCCCAAGACTCTTCATGCGTATAGCACTCCATCCTGCATCAGGGTTCCTGAATTATCCGCGACTGATGTACGTCAGGTTACCAGGACGCCAGCCCGCAGACCCGCGATCGGCAGGATGCTGCCTGGGGGTGCCCGCCCAGAGGCAAGCGCCAACCAAGCTGATCCCTATTGCAACACCCGTCAGGCGCGCGATCCTGCGGGCTTCCATAGGCTGGTATCTGGCGTTACAACCGCAACATACCCCATTGCCCAGCAAGGCGCAGACTTGAAAGTCCTGTTTTTCCAGCACGGTGATTTCGGCGAGGCCTACAGGCGCTTCGCCGATGGCGGGCCCGAGACCTATCGGGACCAGCGCGCCTCGGTCGATTTTGTCGCCGATCTGCGGCATGCACATCAGGTGACCACGCTTGCGATCTGCGACCGGCCGCACCGCGAAATACTGACCGAGAACCTCGCCTCGATCGGAATCACTGCGCAGACCGGTTGGGATGCGGCTGCGATCAAGCCGATTCTTGACGAGGTTGCCCCCGCCCTGATCGTCTGCCGCAGCCCTAACACGCCCGTGCTCCGCTGGGCCTTGCGGCACAAGATCCCGACTTTGCCACTGTTCGCCGATCTCTTCGTCCGTGCGGGTCCGAAACAACTGATCGCCAATCTGCAGCTGCGGCGGATCCTGAGCGCGGACGTGTTTCCCTGCGTGGCCAACCACAGCCTGAACGCCTCGCAGTCGGTCGCAACCACGCTGTCCTATCCCGAAACACGCATCGTGCCCTGGGACTGGAGCCGCCTGCCGGTCGATCCGGGTGCCAAGACCGCCCCTGCGGTGTCCGGTCAGTTGCGGGCGTTCTTTGCCGGCATGCTGAGCGAGCCCAAGGGCATCGGGGATTGTCTGGAAGCCACGGCCCGCCTGCGTGACCGCGGCATCCGGCTTGCGTTCGAATTTGCAGGCCCTGGTCCGCAAGAGGTCTGGCAGGCCCGCGCCGCCGCCATGGGCATCGCTGACCAGATCCACTTTTCCGGGCAGATCGCCCACGCCGAAGTGCGCCGCCGGATGCGCGACAGCGATGTCGTCGTGGTCCCGTCACGCCATGACTATGCAGAGGGCCTGCCCAACACCATCTACGAAGCTCTGGCGTCGCGCAGTCCGCTCTTGATGTCGGATCATCCGGCCTTCGCCGGGCGTTTGCGGGACGGGCAGGACTGTCTGGTCTTTCGCGCCGCCGATCCTGCATCCTTGGCGGATCGGGTTGTCGATCTGACGAATGATCCCGGCCTTTACGCGCGTCTGTCGGGGAATTCAGCCGCAGCGCACGAGACACTTTATGTCGGCATCGAATGGGCTGACCTTGTCCGCAGCTTTCTCGGCGATCCGCGCAACAAAACGGGCTGGGTCCTGGAACAGTCGTTGGCCCGGCTGCGTCAGGACGGGCGGTTGCCGCACCTGGCAGACAGGATATCGCCATGACACAGGCCCATCCGCCGCTTCTGATCCATGTCGGGCTGCACAAGACCGGCTCGACCTGGCTGCAAAAGCGTGTGTTCGAAGCCAAGAATGGCCATGAGATCGCCTATTGCGGGGACGTGGCGATGATCCATGGGCAGTTCATTCTGCCTGACAGCGATGCCTTTGATCCCGAGGTGCCGCGGCAGGCCTTTGCGCCGCTGTTGATGAAGGCGGCCGCGGCCGGGCAGCTTGCCGTTTTGTCCGACGAGGCATTGGCCGGACGCCCCTTCCACGCCAAATATCAGCGCGAGGTGCAGGCGGCCCGGCTTGCTGCGGCCTTTCCGGATGCGAAGATCCTGATCACGATCCGCGAGCAGCGCCGCATCATCTATTCGATGTACGGCCAGTACCTGCGGTTCGGATACACCAGCAGCCTGCAGGATTTTCTGGCGCCCGCCCCCGCGCAATCCTTCCTTCATCCGGTGCTCGACCGGGCATATTATGACTATGAGCGCCTGATCCGCAGCTACGAGCGGCATTTCCCCACCGACAACATCCTGCTTGTGCCGATGGAATGGATGGTCAGCGATCCCAACGGCGTCCTGCGGTTCCTGTCGGCGCAGATCGGAACAGACCTCTCGGCCGTCGGCGCCGGACAGGCGGGGCGGATCGAGAACCCGGCCTTGTCAGACCTGGCCTATGCTGCGTTGCGTCAGGCCAACCGGCTTGTCAGCCAGGATGCGCGCGGGCTGGGCCGGGCGACGCGGTTCAACGCCAATGCTATCGCCTACCGGGTGGACCGGTTGACGCCCGATGCGTTGCGCCGTTCCATGCGGGCAGCCCGCATGGCGCTGATCGACCAGACGCTGGGGGATACCTATGCGCTGTCGAACCAGAAGGTCGCTGCACGCATCGGACATGATCTGGCAGCTTATGGATACCGCGTTCCCGAGTGAAAGACCCTACCGGAACCGCCGGAAGAACCGCTCCAGCGTGCGGTCGCTGAGTTCGGCGATCATGATGGCGAGCAGGGAATAGGCCGCAAAGACCGCCGTTGGCGAAAGATCTGGCAGCACCTTCATCACGATGGCCAACGCGATCAGGTGGTAAAGGTAAAGCCCGTAGCTGATCTCGCCGATGCGGGCGAGGGGGCGCAGGGCCAGAAGCGGCGTCATGACGTTGCGGTCGCGGATCACCAGCGTGACAAGGCAGGCCGCCATCGCCAGATGGATCACAAGGTTCGGCCAGCCGCGCAGGTCGGGCGGGGCGAGCGCGATGATCGCGACAAGCACGGCAAACGCCAAGGGCGGTGCGGCGCGCGCGCCCAAGGCCGGCCAAGCCCGGGCAAAGCCGCGCCGGTCATGCAGCACAAGCGCCACGGCCGAGCCGATCAGGATCGGTGCATAGGTCGCATTGGGCAACGCCAGACGCAGCATCCCCATTTCCACCGGTACAAGGCCCAAAGGGGCGAAAACCCCAAGTATCCCCGCGACATTGACCGCTATCAGCACGCCCAGAACCGGCAGGATCCAGCGCCGCGGCACCAGCAACAGCAAAAGCGGCCAAAGCAGATAATACTGTTCTTCCACCGCCAGCGACCAGGTCGGTGACAAGAGCGGGATGTCGCTCACCAGGAAATTGGACAAAAAAAGGTAATAGAACGGCAGCAGGGCCGCATGCTGCGTCTCGCCCTTGACCCAGATGTAATAAGTCGCGACCAGCGTCACCACGAAGAAATACACCGGCACGATGCGCAAGAGCCGCCGCCAGTAGAACCCGCGCAATGAAAACCGTCCCTTGCGCGTCTCTTCGCGCAGCAAGAGCGTCGTGATCAGAAAGCCGCTCAGCACAAAGAAGAAGTCGACGCCCAGAAAGCCCCGGCCCCAGATCAGGGCCGGATCAGCCAGCGCGGTGTGGACCGGCGCGTGATGCCAGAGCACGGCCATGATAAACACAAACCTGAGACCGTCGAGACAGCTGAACCGCTGCGTCGCCCGATAGGCCGCAAAGGCCTCGGCCGATCCTTGCGCCAGGCCGGGCGCGGGCGGGGCCTGCAGGGCATCCTCTGTCATCGCAATCCTGATCTGTCCTGTCCCCGGGGGCACTGCCCCCGCGCAGGGCAGTCTTAGGCCGGGGGCCATGGTGGCGCAACCCCTGGGATGCGGCGCGGGTCAGCGCTGCAGCCAGTCTTCCAGTGTGAATGTTTTTCCGTCTTCGAAGGTGAAGGTTTCGACGTTGACGACGAAGTCGGTGCCATCGGCGCTGCTGAGGTGGTGGCCGCCCTCGTGGGGGGTGACGCGGTAGTCGGTGGGGCGGCCGGTGAGAATGACGGTGTCAGTGCCGCCGCCGCCGTTCAGGCTGTCGTTGCCGGCGCCTGCGATCAGCATGTCATCGCCCGCGCCCCCGATCAGGATGTCGGCCTTTTGCGTGCCGGTCAGCGTCTCGCCGCCGTCGCCCGCGATGCGCGTCACGCCTTGCAGATAGCGCTCGCCGCCGCCGTCACCGAACCAGGACACCTCCTCGGCGTTGTTGGCAAACAGCACCTCGGCGCGCGGCGTGATGCTGTCGCCAAGCGCCGACAGAAGAGTCCAGGAGCCCCATTTGCTGGCAATGCCGACATCGCCAAACTGCATGAAGGCGCCGTCCGACACCTGTGACCAGGCATCCCACAGCTCGGCGTAAAGCGCGCCCATCTCGGGGCTGCGCACGAAGTCGGTCATGAAGCTGGTCAGAGCGGTCAGATCGGCCTCGGTCAGCCCCTTGACGGCAAAGCTGTGGTGCACGTGCTGGCCGCCCTCATAGGCGATCATGTCGAGGCCAAAGCGGTCGGCCACCGCCTTGTTGTTTTCCCATTGCAGCGCAATCTGCGGGATCGAACTGGGGTAGTCGGGGTCCATCAGCTGGGCCGCCAGCCAGGCCATCGCATCAATCCCGGGCGTCTTCAGCACATCAAGCAGTTCGGCCCGCAGGTTGGCATGGCCCATCACGCTGTTGCCAAAATAGGTCGTCACCGCCACAGAATCAAAGACCGAAGCCGGATCGACGAACCCCTCCGGGTCGTTCGCCGCCCAGATCTTGGCGTTCAGAATGCGCGAGGCCACCGAATGATTGGCGGTCTGGCCACCCAGCACATTCTCGACCCGCGCCTCAGCCTCAGCCCCGAAGACCTCGTCCCAGATCACCGCCGTCTGCGTCGCCCGCATCGCCACATAGTCAAGGTTGGTAGCCGCATCCCCCCAAAGCGCCTTGGCCTGCGCATGCATCTCGTGCGTATGCTTGAAGGCCCAGTTCCAGTTCTCGTTCGAATATTCCACCTTCGCCACCAGCCCAGGGTCCAGATGGTCGCGCACGTAGGTCGCAAAGTTGCGGATATACTCATCCGTTGCCTGCCAAGGCATGTTGAACCAGGGGTCGGTTCCGGTCTGGTTGGCCAGTTCCACCATCACCTCGACCGGCATGCCCGCAACATTCGACCAGGTCGCATCCGTGACCTGCGTCCGGTCCGCCCAGTCCGACACCGGCGAGTTGATCACCTTCATCCAGTCCATGAAGCGCAACTCGCGCGCGTCCTCGATGACCGCCAGCCAGTCCGGGTTGAACAGCACCCCCGCCTCGTGCAGCGCCAGATGCTTTTCGGCCACCAGCGACATGTTGCGCACATAGTCACCCGTCCCTGCCGGATCGATCCCGGTGATGTTGACCCACATCGTCCCGCCCGTCGGGTTCTCGAACACAATCCGCCCGGGTTCCGAGCTGATCACCTGGATCGCCCTGTTGCCCCCCACCTGCAAGGTCCCCGAGCCCTCGTAGGTCAGCACATAGACCCCGGCCCGCGATGCCGCAGCAGGGTCCGCGTTGCTGCTTGACCAGTCCCATGTCGTGGTGATCGACTTCACCCCGTCAGGAAGCCCGACCGGCCAGCCATCCGCATCCAGCCAGCCGCCCTCGGCAAGCTGCTGGTTGGTCATCCGAGACCCCCCCACCGCCGCATCCCCAACCAGAGGCCGCATCATCCGCACAAGATCCACAAACGGCATCAGCGTCGACGAATCCGACACTCCGCTCACCCCAAACGACAACGTCGGATCCGATACCCCAACCCCAACAGACAAGCTCTCACCCATCGCTATGCTGCCAGACGAAACAAGCGCTGCGAGACAAACGGCCGACAGCAAGGGACGCAAGGGCGTGTAACAGGATCGCGCGAGACGGATCATCTGCCGTGTTCCTTTCAAGGAAAGTCGGCTGCCACTAAGAAAGTCGGCGGGCCACTAAGTGCGACACAGGTTACCCTTACCTGAAATCCGAGATTTCTGCAAAATGCCCCTTATTGCGCGCATATTTTTATGCGCGTATTTCCGGGCAGCACGCTCGGACCATCCCGCAGGCGGGTGTTGTGCCTGATGCGCCCGATGGTATATCGCAGCGACATGCGCCTGCCAAAACGCCTTCAGACACTTCTTGCCCGCCCAACGACGCTGGGCGCCCGTACGATCCGCGCCGGGGGGTGGAGTACGGCCGAACTGCTCATTGCCCAAGCCCTGCGCCTGGCCGGAAACCTGGTGATGACGCGACTGCTGCTGCCAGAAGCCTTTGGTCTGATGGCGATGGTGAGCACGCTGTTGGCAGGGTTGGTCCTGGTCTCTGATCTTGGCATCCACCGCAGCGTCGTGCAGTCACCCGAAGGTGAAACCCCCCGTTTCCTGCGTGTCTGTTGGGTCGTGCAAGCGGTACGAGGAACGGTTCTGGCAGGACTGGTTCTTGGCGCAGCGCTCTTGCTGTGGCTTCTCACCCCAGTACTGGCCGCCCCTGACACGGTCTATGCCGATCCGCGCTTGCCCGGGCTGATCGCTTTGGCCTCTGTTGCCATGCTGATGAAGGGCATCGAGTCGACGAACCAGTTTCTGGCGCAACGCCATATGGCGATGGGGCGGCTTACCCTCGTGAACATCACGGGCCAGGTCGCAGGGCTTGTAGGCATGGTGGGCCTGGTGCTGATCAGCCCCACGGTCTGGGCCCTTTTGTGCGGCTCACTTCTTGGCGGGGCCGTACGCCTCGTGTTGACCCATTTGGTCTTCGCCGGACCCCGGATGGCATTCGAATGGGACCGGCGGATCGCGGACGAACTCTGGCACTTCGGCAAATGGCTGATGGCGTCCTCGGCGCTGACCTTTGTTGCGGGTCATGCCGACCGGCTGATCCTTGGCGCGCTGCTCGATACAGAAAGCTTCGGCTTTTATAATATTGCGCTGATGTGGGTTCAGGCAGCAAGCCAGCTGGTTGGCAAGCTGACCAACAGTGTTGGCTTTTCCGTTTTCAGTCAGGTCCGACGCGAGCGGCCCGAGCAAAGGGCTGCGATCTTTTACCGCTTTGCGACCGTGATTGACGGTCTCTGTCTCGCAGGCTTTGTCGCCATGCTGTTTGGCGGCCCGCTGCTGATCGATCTGCTTTATCCCGAGATCTACGCCACATCAGCCACCTTCATGCCGCTGCTTGGGCTGGGGATTCTGGTTGGCCGCTTTCAGTCACTCAACATGCTGGTCCTGAGCGAGGGCCACAGCCGCACGATGCTGGCGACCTCGGCCCTGCGCGCCATTGCGATCTGCATCAGCTTGCCGGTCTGCTTTGCTCTGTTTGGGACAGGCGGCGCCCTTCTGGCCACGGCACTCAGCCCCCTGGCTGCAGCCCCGCTTCTGATCATACGGGCCCATCCCGTTCTTGGTCGCCGGGTCAGGATGGATGTCGCCTGGATCGTGGCGATTCTCGGGCTGGCGGCGCTGCTTTACCTCATCAAGGGACCATAAGCGATCCGGCCAGCATCCGATTGCAGCAGGTCGGGACTAAAACTGCCTCCCTGGCAGCGCCAAAGTCCAAAATCCGCCCCATTATGTTGCGAGAAAGCAAGAATTGGCATATCAAATCGGGAAGGTGTCCTTTGCAATCGAAAGTGCAGATCATGTCCATGCCGGTTTATCCGCTTGATCCAGATACCTTGTCCATCGACACCGAATTGTGCCGAACCGTCGGCCGTGAACGCGCGGGCTCCTATCAGTCCGCCCGACCCTACAATCATATCTGTGTCGACAATTTTCTGCCTGAAGCCATCGTGGAAAGGGTGCGTGCAGACATCGCGTCGCTGCCTGCACCCGAGAACAGCTTTGAACGGCCCCAGGAAAACCTGAAATCTTCCTACAACCCCGAGGCTCTGCCGTTCTTTTCCAAGTCCCTGTTCCATGCCCTCAATGCCCGTCCCTTCATTCTGTTTCTTGAAGAGATGACGGGGATCAAGGGCCTGATCCCGGACCCGTATTATATCGGTGCGGGCATCCACAAGACGCTGAACGGCGGACATCTGGATATCCATGCCGACTTCAACCTGCACCGGCAGATGAAGCTGGAACGTCGGCTGAACGTGCTGATCTACCTCAATCCTGACTGGCGGACGGAATGGGGCGGTTCGTTCGAGATCTGGGACAAGGCAATGACCCGGAAAGAGGCAAGCTTCACGCCGCTTTACAACCGCATGGTCTGCTTCTCGACCGGGTCAGACACGTTCCATGGCAACCCCGAGCCGGTCAATCACCCACAGGGCGAACCACGGCTGTCGATCGCGCTGTACTACTACACCGCGACCTGGGACGACTCGCGCAAGGCGCATACCACACTCTTCAAGCCCCGCCCCGGAACGGTGGACCAGACAGACCGGCTGGTGGCTCGCCGCGCCTTGGTGCAGGACATCGTGCCTCCGATCATCTACCGGCGGATCGCGGGACCATTGCGCCGGATCGGCCTCTGACGCCTGCAGGAACCGCAGCGGGGCCATCGGCGGCGCTGCCGATCTTTGTGCCTGATCCCGTCCGGGTCGCAGTCACAGGTCCGCCCCTCTCCCAATAGCCAAGTATTGCCCCCGCCAGCAGCCAGGTCAGCGAAGTAAGGCCCGAGTTCGGGATCAGATCAAGCAGGTTGACGGCCAACACAAGGCAGAGCCCGGCAGTGGCGAAACCAATTCCCTGTGCGCGCTGATGCCAGGCCAGCAGTATCGTCGGGATCGTCAGCAGCCCGAACTGCGCGACATAGCCCAGCCAGCCATAGACCCCGATGATGATGACCCAAGCGCCGTCGGTCACGCTGATATCCGCGCCGGTCTGGGGATCGTAGACCCGGTTGCGCCCCCAACTGCCCCAGCCGACGAACGGTTTAGCGTTGGCCCGGTCAAGCAAGATATCCTCGTTGTCGAGCCGGTATTGCAAGGAGGCGGCCCGTTCCTCGCTGATTGAGGCGGCAATGGCCGTGACGCGATCCACCGGGATCATATCGGCGCCCCGCAGCATGGGATAAAGCAGCACGACCCCCGCCACGGCGGCGGCCAGGGTCATCTGCACCCGAACCGGGGAAAAAAGTATAAACGGCAGCAGCAAAAGCGTGGTCGCAAGCGCACCGAGAGATTTGCAAAGCACAAGGACGACGATCAGAAAAAACCCCAGAAGCAGCCCCGAGTATGCCCGGCCAACGTGTTTCATGTGCCGCCACAAGGCAAACGCTGCCAGCGTGGCGATCGCAAAAAACAGCGCCACTCTCAGCCCATGTCCGACAAAGACCATCGGGCGAAAACCGCCGTCGCGGATCTGCTGGACGAAGACGCCCGGGAAATAGCCATAGGCCCAGACGTTCAGATGCGGGCTCATCCGGACCTCGAACAGCGCGGGCAGGCTGTAGATCAGACCTGCGACGCACAGGACACGCAAAAGCACCGCGTGATGCGCGGCCGATCCCAGATAGCGCCGGGCCAGCAGCAGCGGCAGCGCCATGACCAGCACATCCAGAAGTATCGCGAAGGCATCATAGGGTTGCAGTCCCGCGATGAACCTTGGCCCGGCGATGACGGGTTCCGCGTTTTGCACTGCGGTCACGAAGGGCGTGACCACCAGCAGCAGCAAGAGAAGATTGCCGACCAGCGGGCCCCGCGGGGATGCGCTCGCCGCTGAAACTGCCGGTGCCTGGGGGGCGGCCTGGCGGGAAACGGGGCTGCGCTGGCGGGTGAAGGTGGGCCGCCCCGCCGTTGTCGCCACCGTTGTCGCCACCGTTGTCGCCGCCCCGGTAACGGATGTGGCCCGGGTGGCGCGGGGCGGCGGCCCCGCCATCGCCTCGCCCGGCCTGTCAGGGACGACGACAAGGCACATGACCGCCGCCGCCAGCACCGGCAGCAGCTCCTTGCTGAAGGGCGGCAACAGCGGCAGGTCCATCCCGATTCCGACCGGCAGGAAAAGATATCCCCCCACCACCGACCAGATCAGCGCCTGCGTGCGCGGCATCAGCCGGAACAGCAAGACCACCACAAGCGGCGAAAGATAAAGGACAAGATAGGCAAAACTGTTGGGCATGGCCCTAATTAAACCAGCCCGGGCCGGCATTGTCGCGTGCAAAGCGCAGCCTTCGGCAAAAATGGGCCCGCGACTACTGGCCGAATGCATGCCGCGCATGCTAACTCTGCGTCCGATACGCTGCGGGCGTTCCCTACAAGGTCTGAAGCAATGACTTTGACACTGGCAGATACCTCCGAAATCTCGGTGATCATCGTCAACTACAATACCGCCGAACTGGCGCTGGAGGCGGTGGAAAGCGTGCTGGCCCGCGACCATGGCGGCCGCCGCGTGGATGTGCATCTGGTCGACAACGCCTCGCCCAAGGGCGATGCCGCCACCTTGCGACAGGCCATCGTGGCGCGCGGCTGGCAGGACCGGGTGATGCTATATGCCGAAACGGAAAATCACGGTTTCGGACGCGGAAACAATCTTGTGCTGCGCGCGCTGGCCGCCCGCCCCGTGCCGCCCGCGATGGTGTTCCTGCTGAACCCCGATGCCCGGCTTGAGAACGAGGCTGTGGCGATTCTGGCAGATTTCCTGGCGGCCCATCCGCAGGCCGGGGCCGCAGGCGCGCGGATCGAAAAGCCCGGCGGCATTCCGGTGACGGCCGCCTTCCGCTTTCCGGTGCTGGCGGGCGAGTTCGCCAAGGGCATCGCCTTCGGCCCGGTCAACCGCGTGCTGGCCCGCTGGGAGGTGCCGCTGGGGGCCGACATCCCGACCGGGGTGGTGGACTGGGTTGCGGGAGCGGCGGTGATGCTGCGGTTTTCGGCCCTGAAGCAGGCCGGCTTCTTCGATCCGGCCTATTTTTTGTATTTCGAAGAGGTCGATCTGATGCGCCAACTGGCGCAGCACGGCTGGCAAACCTGGTATGTGGCCGAGGCGCGGGTGGTGCATGCCGAAGGCGCCGCCACAGGCGTGAAAAGCGGTGAGGCACCGCGCCGCCGCCCCGCCTATTGGTATCAGTCCTGGCGGCATTATTTCCACAAGAACCATGGCCGGGCCTATGCGCTTGCAACCGGTGCGGCCTGGGTCACGGGCAGCCTTCTGAACCGGGCCATCACGGCCGTGCGTGGCCGCACACCGACAGCACCGCAGCACTTTCTGCCCGATTTCTGGGCCATGGCGCTGCGCCCGCTTCTGGGTCTGAAGGCGCGGCCCTATGACTGAGACCGGATCCGCGGGAAGGCCTGATCCGGCCCTGTTCCAGCCCAATCCGGGCCATGCCAACGGCAATCCGTCCGAAATCGGGTTCTGGGCGCTGGTGGCCGAGGATTTCCGCACCAACGGGCGCGATCCGCTGTCCCAAGGGTTCTGGGCCCTGTTCTGGCACCGGTTCGGCAACTGGCGCATGTCGGTGCGCCCCAAACTCTTGCGCGCGCCGCTGACGGTGCTCTACCGGATCATGTTCAAACTTTGCGAATGGTTCTGCGGCATCATGCTGCCCTATACTGTGCGGGTGGGGCGACGGGTGCGGATAGATCATTTCGGCGGTATGATCCTGGTTGCCCAGACGATCGGGAATGACGTGATCCTGCGCCAGAACACCACGCTTGGCATCGCCGGGCTGGACAACCTGACCGCCCGCCCCGTCATCGGCAACGGCGTGGAAATCGGCGCAGGCGCGGTGATCCTGGGCGCGATCCATGTCGGCGATGGTGCCATTGTCGGCGCCAATGCGGTCGTGACCCGTGACGTGCCGCCCGGCGCGGTGGTGGGCGGCGTTCCAGCCCGTTTGATCCGCATGAGGGACACGCCCGATGTCTGAACCCAAAGCCCCCAGCCTTGCCGCCGTGATCATCGGCCGCAACGAAGGCGCGCGGCTGATCCGGTGTCTGGCCTCGGTCAGCGCGGCCGTAGGGCGGGTGGTCTATGTGGACTCAGGCTCTACCGATGGCAGCCTTGACGCCGCACGCGCCGCCGGGGCCGAGGTGGTGATGCTGGACGTGACACAGCCCTTCACCGCCGCCCGGGCACGCAATGCGGGGATTGCGGCCCTGCGCGCCGGGGTGCCGCCCGACCTTGTGCAATTCATCGACGGCGACTGCGAGTTGCAGCCCGGCTGGATCGCCACCGCCACCGCGTTCCTTGACCGCCACCCGAAAGCCGCCATCGCCTGCGGACGGCGGCGCGAGCGCTTCCCCGAGGCGTCAGTCTACAACCGGCTTTGCGACCGCGAATGGGATACGCCCGTCGGCGAGGCCCGCGCCTGCGGCGGCGACGCGCTGATGCGCTGGACGGCGCTTGACCAGGTCGGCGGCTATAACCCCGCGCTGATCGCCGGCGAAGAGCCGGAAATGTGCGTCCGGCTGCGCGCCAAGGGCTGGCAGGTCTGGCGGCTGGACGCCGAGATGACGCTGCACGATGCCGCGATGACCCGGCTTGGCCAATGGTGGAAACGCACGCGCCGGGGCGGCCATGCCGCCGCCGAAGGCATGGCACTGCACGGCGCGCCCCCCGAACGCCACGGCGTGGCAACCGTGCGCCGCGCGCTCATGTGGGGTCTGGCCTTGCCCTTGCTGGCACTGGCGGGCATGCTGATCACGCCGTGGTCACTGGCATTGCTGCTGGCCTGGCCCGCCCAGGTGATCCGCCTTGCTTTGCGCGACGGCGGCACCCGTGGGGCCTGGGAGCAGGCCCTGTTCCTGACCCTGGGCAAGATCCCCGAAGCGTTGGGGGTGCTGGAATACGTCGCGCGGCGCGGGCTGCAGCGGCCTGCGGGATTGATCGAGTATAAGTAGAGCGAAAAGTAGCTTTGTTGTAAGGATCACAATTGCGATCGTCTCAAGTAGATTAAAGGTGATCTTCTATTGCTGCTCATATGATAGGTTTTTGAAATGATGGAAGAAAAAAAGCCGACCTGTACTGTTTGCAAATCTTCAGGATATAATATCTATGATAATCTTTCCGACGTAACCTTTTCAGCCCAAGGCACTTGGTCACTGTATCGCTGCTTAAATCAAAAATGCGCTGTTGTTTGGTTGCAACCAACGCCTGACTATCTGGAAATCGCCAGTTTTTACAGTAGGTATTATACACAACAAGAGCAAACTGCGGCAGAAAAAAGCGGCGTAAGAGGAGCTTCTGATTCTTTTGTTGGACGGGCCAAAAAAACTAATCCAAGGTATCTATTTGGTTCCAATACAAGGTTCAACCCTGATTTGCGTTACTTGCGAGGGCGCGTCCCTGGCCGAGTACTTGATATTGGGTGTGGAAATGGGAAGTTTATTTCAGAAGCGGCTTCGGCTGGGTGGCAGGTTTATGGCCAAGAGTTTGACCCCATGGCAGCCTCTATTGCAGCAAAGTCATCTGGCGCAGAAGTTCGTGTCGGCGACCTGTTAAGTCTTTCGTATGAGAAGGAGTTTTTTGACGCGGTAACAATGAGCAATGTTCTGGAGCATCTACCAAATCCGACAGAGGTTTTTTCTGAAGTCGCGCGAATTCTTCGGCCAGGAGGTGTTTTGGTGTCGATATCTCCAAATCCCAAGAGCTATCTTCACCAGAAACTTGGTAAAGACTGGCGTGGACTGGAGGTGCCTCGGCATCTATTTTTGTTTCCTCCCCAAGCGCTGGGGAAACTTGCGCGATCGGCAGGTTTCTCAAGTTTTAAAACATTCTCCACACTTGGTGCGTTTGAATTTATGGAACGCGAATCTATTAAAGTAAAGACAGATCATGGGGAACCTGAGGAACGCGCCCGGGCTTCTTCACAGATATTTAAGATGGCCTTGAAGATTTACAATCTTTTTCTGGATGGAGATATCGGTGAATGGTCTGTGATTATTGCTAAAAAATGATCTTGTAGAAAATCGTTAACCCCCAATAGAAGCACCAGACCATGCACTTCATCAGCACCTCTGATCTGCTAGGCCCCGACTGGCAATTCCTTGCACCCGTCTGCAAGGATCCTGATCTGACTTGGCAAACATTTTCTGGTCGACCACAAAATGCCTTGGAACGGATCATGCCCCGCCCCGCATTGGCACGCTGGCGGGCTGCGTGGATGGCGGCGATGGCAGCCCGGACCCGGAAAGATGCGATATTGGTGTCGCATCTTCCCGCAATGGCGGCGGCCACCAACCTGCTGCGTCGCACAATCTGCCCGAACACCCGGCAGATTGCCTTTGCTTTCAATTTCACTGATCTGCCCCAAGGTTGGCGGCGGGCCTGGTTCGAATATGCGCTGCGTGGGATTGACGAGTTTGTTGTCTTCTCCCGCTTTGAACAGCCGCTCTATGCCGCACATTTCGGCATTCCCGAAGAACACATCCGGTTCCTTCCCTGGGCGATGGACCGGCCTGAACCGGGACCAAATAGTCCCGTGCAGGGCTTGCTGGCACCGGGCAGTTATCTCTGTGCCATCGGAGGCGAGGGCCGCGACTATGCGCTGCTTGCCGAGGTGATGCGGCGCATGCCCGAGGTGCCACTTGTCATCGTGGCCCGGCCCTACAGCATCGCTGGGCTGAACTTTCCGCCCAATGTCCGCGTGTTCACCAACCTTCCCGCACCGGAAACCTGGCGAATTGCGGTTGACAGCCGGGGCCTTGTCATCCCGCTCAAGACGGACACTACCGCCTGCGGACATATCACCCTTGTCGGTGCGCAGCTTCTGGGGGTGCCGTTGGTCATCACCCGGTCGCGCGGGGTCGAAGATTATGTGACCGAGGGCGAAACAGCGCGGCTGGTCATGGCCGGGGACGCGGATAGCTTGTATGATGCGCTTGGCTGGCTGCATCATCAGCCCGAAGCCGCGCGCGCAATGGCACAACGTGCGTGCAATCTGGCCGAAGAACGCAGCCGCCTGGAGATCTGGGTTCGGTATTTTGCTGACCACCAATCTACAGCGGCCTGATATTCAGGCGAGAGCGCCGTCCGTCATGAAACCCTGACGGTGCTGGAATACGTCGCGCGACGGGGCGTGCAACGGCCTGCGGGATTGATTGAGTATAAGTAGAGCAGAGGAAGAATAAAATATGCCGGATGTTCCCGGGTCTACAACTTTCGTGACTTGCATCGAAGCAGGACTGCTCGAGAAGCAGGTCGTGCTCTTGGCCCGGTCGCTGCGGGCACTCGATACGGATATCGCCCGGATGGGCTTCGTCGCCGTCCAGCCGCGCCGGGACATCGCCCTCGCGCGCGAGACGCACTGCGCGCTCGCCGAACTGAATGTCCGGGTTGTCTCGGAGCGGCTAGTGACGGCGTTCGACTGGAACCCGCATCTCAACAAGGCGGCTGCGATGGCATGGGCCGAACGCAACGTGACGTCGCCCTTCCTGACCTGGCTCGACAGCGATCTGGTCTTCCTGCGCCCACCCGAAGGCCTGATCCCGGATGCCGGGACCAGCTTCGTGGCCATGTCGGCGAATATCGACCAGGGGACGGACGGCACGGATGCGAACGCGCCGTACTGGGAGCGGGTCTCGCAGATCGTCGGCGTGCCCTATCAGGCGGCGGCCCTCATACCCTCAACCCCACCTGCAAAGCCAATCTTCGAGTACTACCACGGAGGCATCTACACCGTTCGCACAGCCGACCGGATTTCCCACGCCCATCAGGCATTTTTCCTGAAGCTGCTCGAGGCACGGATCGCATCGCAAAGCTGCGGTACCTTCCATCACGATCAGGTCAGCCTGTCGATGGCGGTGCGTACGGCACCCGGTGCGCGCAGGCTCTATTCCTGGGAAATGAACTACAGCATCAGCCCGCGCCAGCTGGACCAGATCGACCCCGCAATGCTCGCGCGGGCCATGGTGTTGCACTACCACGACGCCTTCCTGCCAAAGGGCTATGCGATGATGCAGGGCGTTCTGGAGGCCTTGCCCGAAGGTCCCCGCCAGCTGATCGCGGCGGCCGCGCCGATCACGACGACAATACCAGTCCTTCCGCGCCTGATCCGGAGAATACGGGGCCGCCGCCGACGGCTTCTCATGCAAAAGCACAAGATGCTGTGCGAAACGGTATGACGCTGGCGCGCACAGGCGAATCTGCTTGGGGGCAACGGCTTTCCCTTGGCGGAAACGGGGTATCAAGCTATGGCATGGGTGGCCCGGTTGGGGGACCTGCAGGACGACACTCGCGATACGAACACATGGAGAAACGACAACATGCTGCAATCTTCGCCTGAAAGGCTCGTGCAGAAACTCCGCGACCGCGTCCGCTATCAACTGCTTGGCCAACGGGATGAGACCCGGCCACGGGTGATTTGCGTCGGCATGTCAAAAACCGCGACGACCTCGATTTGCGATGCGCTGGAGATTCTTGGCTATCGGACAATCCATTATGCGCCGGTTGCGCGGGTCGAAAATGGCACATGCCGTCTCGACTGGCCCTGGTGGATGAGCAAGTACGACGCCATGGGCGACATCACGGTTGCGGCGGTATTCCGCGAGTTGCATGCAATGTTCCCAACGGCGCATTTCATCCTGACCGTGCGGGAGGACGGTGCCTGGCTCGACTCGTGCCAAAAGCACTTCACGTCCACCAAGATCGAGGCCGTGCGGCGTGAGGGGACGGCTCGGTCGATCCGCACGCTGGAGATCAACAGACACATGCTCGGGGCCAATGTGTTCGAGCCCGAAACCTTCCTTGCACACTACCATCGCCACAACGCCGCGGTACGCGACTATTTCCGCGACAACCCCCGATTTGCCGAGATAGACATCACAGCAGGCCAGGGCTGGACGCCGCTCTGCAACTTTCTGGGCAAGCCAGTGCCAGCAGCCGACTTTCCGCGCTCGAATACCAGGGCGGTTGCCTGGGGATCCGAGGCGGGAGCTGCCTGACACATCGCCACGGCATGATCCCGACATTGATACAGGTGCCCCGATGCCCCCCAAGATCCTCATCGTCGCGCCGAATGCCTCGTCCCGCTTTGGGGGTGAGGCCTTCCTGCCCCTGAAATACTTTCAGCTTCTGCGCCAGCGTGGCCTGCCTGCAAAGCTGATCGCGCATGCCCGCAACCAGGCGGATCTTGACACCATGCTGGCACCGTTCCGCGGTGACATCCTTTATGTCGAGGACAGCTTCTGGCACCGGCGACTGTCAAAGGCAGGAGCCTTCCTCCCGCAGCGCGTGCGCCATATCATTTTTGGCACGCTTTTGAACATGGTCAACGAACGCTTTCAGGCCCGCATCATCCGCCGCCTTGTTGCCGCCGGCGAGGTGGATGTGATCCATCAGCCGATCCCGGTCTCGCCGCTGGCGCCCTCGTCGCTTTATGGCTTCGGGGTGCCTGTTGTCATCGGCCCGATGAATGGCGGCATGACCTTTCCGCCCGGCTATGACGATCTGGAAAGCCCAGCCACGCGGCGTTTTGTCAGCGTGGCGCGGGGTCTGGCGCGCGCGCTCAACCGTCTTGTCCCGGGCAAGCGGCGGGCGGCGGTGCTGCTGGTGGCCAATGACCGCACGCGCCGCGCCCTGCCCTTTGACGACCACCCGAACGTCATCACCCTGGTCGAGAACGGCGTCGATCCGGCAGCCTGGCCCGCGCCCCCCGACCGGACGCGTGCCAGCGATGCGCCGTTCCGGCTGGTGTTCATGGGCCGTCTGGTGGGCTGGAAGGCGGTCGGCATCACGCTTGATGCCCTGGCGCGCGCCCGCGCGGCCGGGGTCAATGCCACGCTCGACATCCTCGGCGACGGGCCCGAGCGCGCGGACCTTGAGGCGCAGGTGGCACGGCAGACCCTTGGCGCCGCCGTGCAGTTCCACGGCTTCTTGCCACAGGCCGCCTGCGCCCCGGTGCTGGCAAGCGCCGATGCACTGATCCTGAATTCGGTCTGGGAATGTGGCGGCGCGGTGGTGCTGGAGGCAATGGGCATGGGCCTGCCGGTGATCGGCCCCGACTGGGGCGGCCCGGCGGATTACCTCGATGAGACCTGCGGCATCCTGGTATCCCCCACCCCGCGAAGCAGCTATGCCGACCGGCTGGCCGAGGCCATCATGCGGCTGGCCCGCGACCCCGCACTGCGCACCCGCATGGGGGCTGCGGGCGCCGCAAAGGTGCGCGCAGAGTTCGACTGGCAAGGCAAGATCGACCAGATGCTGACGATCTATGCGGGGGCTTTGGCACCCAAGGGCTGACGGAAGCCATGGGCAATGGCCGACAACGCTGTCGCTCTCAGCCCCCCGCGATCCGGTAGAGCCCAAGGCGAGCCGCAACCGCTTTCAGCCGCTGCTCACGGGCATAATCCGCCTGGGTCAGTTCGACATAGGGAACCCCGACCGATGGCGCCGTGCAATCGTTATGAAACTCTTTCAAGGTGCCCGTCTCCATAGCCTTTACGACCCACCACTTCGAGGGTCCGCTGACATGGATGCATTTCAGGCGGGCCAAGGGTTCAAGCGCCAGGGTCCAGCGCCCGGGCATCCCGAGGGCGACCGCCAGACGCTTGACCCGGCCCCGCTCCCAGCAGCGCCAGACATTCGTGTCCAGGTGGTGCCCGCCGACCCGCATGGCGAGGGCTGACCAGATGATCGCCTCAATATGCATGAACGGTCGGAAACGGGCGACGTCCAGGCCGCGGGCCAGCCCGTCAAGCCACTCTGGATCGACCACCCCGGCGCGCAGCTGCGCAACCCCGATATCGACATGATTGGCCAGCCGCACACCCAGATCGAAGGTGGCCCGCACTGCCTCTGGCGGGAGCAGGCAATTGGGGCCCTGCCGCATCATCATCACCCCGTCGCGTGGGGTGGCCTCAAAGGTGAAGCGGTTGGGAAACAGCAGGTCCGGATCGGCGACGATGATCTCGTCTTCCGCATCGCTCAGGACCAGCGGATCAATGATCTTGCGCCAGCACGGATGGCCTTCATGCAACTGCCGCAGGCCTTCCAGACCCGGATAGCGCTCGTGCAGGCGATCGGACACCTCTTCCTTGGCGATGATCTCGATCCGGCTCCGCTCCGGGACAGGCATCGTCTGCATTTCCTGCTCAAACAGCGCCTGTTCGGCCCGGTCATCGACCAGCAGCCGCAGGTGAACCGCCTCGACGCAATTGTTGAGCATGGTGCGGATGCAAAGGCGCGCATAGGGCAAAGACCGCGAGGACAGGGCGATATAGACGATCCGTGCAGGGGCGGTCATGGTCACCACGGTGTCACCATCAGGCCAGGGGCGATCCTTCTTGTCATGCGTGTCATGTGATCAATGTCCGGATCTCTTGCGTGGCAGGCAGTGATGGATGCGTAAATCTGCGCGTGGCAGGTGGAATACCACAGGTGCTATCAGGATTTATACTGTGAAGGTAACGACATCATCGCCGCGGGCGTGGACAGTGCGGGCCGCAGCCCCGTGCCCTGTCCTTGAAACAGGGTCAAAAGCCATGCGGCCTCGTGGTCCACGTCATACTCTGCCACCACCTTGTCGCGCCCTGCCGCGCCCATGCAGCGGCAGAGATCCGGGTCGGACAGCAGGCGCTCCAGCCGGGCGGTCAGGGTTTCCACGTCGCCCGCGGGCACCACAAAGCCCGACACCCCGTCCTGCACCAGTTCGGGCACGCCGGCGACCTGGCTGGCGATCACCGGGATGCGGCTGGCCATCGCCTCCATCAGGACCACCGGCACGCCTTCGGCAAAGCTGGGCAGAACCAGCATGTCGGCCTCTTCCAAGAGCGCCGCGACCTCGGTCTGCGCGCGGTAGCCGGTGAAGGTGGTGGCGTCGGTGATGCCAAGTGCTGCCGCCTGTGCCTCCAGCGCCTTGCGCGCCGGCCCGTCGCCCACCACGGTCAGCCGCGCCTGCGGGTGGCGGGCGCGCGCCGCGGCAAAGGCCTGCAAAAGCAGCGGCACGCCCTTGACCGCATCAAGCCGGCCGATGAACAGCACATGCTTGCCATGGCTGTCACGCGGCCGGGTGCCATACTGCGCGGGGATCACCCCGCAATGCACAAGGCGCAGCTTGTGCCAATGCGCTTGATCAGAAAACAGCATCGCCTGGCTGCGGCAGAAATGGCTGATGCAGGCAACAAAGCGCGCGCGGGCGATCTTCAGTCCAAGGCTTAGTTCAAGCGGCTGGAACAACTCGTCCGGGCCATGGATGGTAAAACTGTAGCCCGGCCCCCCAAGAACCTCTGAAAGCATGGCGACCGTGGTGGAGTTCGTCGAGAAATGCGCATGCAGATGCGTCACGCCATCAGCCGCAGTTGCCTGGTGCAACACCATCGCCTCCACCAGATAGGCGACGTGCCGAACGACTCCGCCGCGCGCGTTTCCAATCAGGCGCAAAGTCTGGCGCAAAGCCCGCACAAGGCGGACTGGATTGCGCAATGTTTCCCATAGCAGGGCTTTGAACAGGCCTGACCGTGAACCTGTCAGCAAATAGCGGGTGCGCGCCTGCTCGGCGAGATCGCCAGGATCAACCAATCTGTGCGGCCATGGCCGGATTGCATAGCGATTGATGCTCAGCCCTTGCCGTTCCAATGCAGCGATCTCGCGACCGATGAAGGTCGTGCTGACCATGGGATAAGAGTTCATGACATAGCCGATTTTCACCTATCAGCCCTCCGGTCCGCTGCCGAAAGGGTCTTGATCACAGCCAAAGACAGCGCGGGCGGAACCAGCGGAGATACGGTTTGACCGCTGCGCATCAGGTCCTGGACATGGGTTAGCATCGGCAGATAGGGGTCAGGCCCATAGGGAAGCCAAAGACGTTGTGGACCAAGCAGCCGACTGCGCAGATGGCGCAGTACGGCAGACTTGCGCAGTCGCGCCGTAATGCCTGCGCCTGTACTTGGCCCATCACCGCGAGGAAGCGGACGGGCGACCATGGCCCGTGTCCAAAGGTGTTCAGCAGCCAGCGAGGGAGGCTCAATGCCGACTATTCCGCGCTCACAGCTGACAGTAACGGTATTGGCCAGCAAAGCACCTGCCGACACCGCAATATGGGATTGGGCCCCATTCTCATGCAGCAGCAAAAGATCGGATCCATCCTCCGAAACCAGCCCCTGCACCTTGGCAACGGCACCAAGCAGGCTGATTGCCAGAGCAACACCGTAACCGGCGCGATCAAACAGCACCCCACCATCATCGAGGAGCAGAAAGCGCGCACGGTCATCGACATGAACCGGATAGCCAAAGCTGAACTGCATGTGACGCGGCGCACCAAAAGCCATGTCCTGAACCAGACGCCAGAGCTGTTGATAGGCCGGCAGCACCAAGGTCCATAGCGCTTCCATGAACAGGCCGCCAGATTTCGTGGCGGCGGCCATCACGCGGCCAGCTTCCTCCGGGTCAAGTGCGAAGGGTTTTTCACACAGGACTGCCTTGCCCCGTTCCAGAGCAGCGATGCAGGTTACGGCATGGTGGCGTGAGGCGTTGGCCACATAAACAAGATCGACCTGTGGATCTGCACATAACCCGGCCACATCACCATAGGCGCGCACCACGCTGGGAAGACGGGCCGCAAAGGTTTTTGCGCGGTCCTCACTGGCCGAAGCCACCGCGACCACACGCATGCCCGGCATGGCCTGCAAGCTTTGCGCCATCTGCGCCGCCATGCGCCCGGTTCCAACAATTCCAACGGATACCTGCTTTGTCATCGCGATCTCACAACGTCCCCGCCCAGTCCATGGGCAGGATGGCGGGGCAACTTGTCGTCATGGTCTGGGCACCCGTAGACGAGCCCGCAGTCTGGATGGCAAGCGTGACTTCGTTGAGATGCAGGGCCATGTCTGCCGACAGGCGGCACGGACGCCCCTCTTGCAAAGCCGCCAGCATCTCAGCCGGGCCAAGCGCAAAATTCATGGCTGCCGCGCCTGTACGCTTTACCTTGGGATGTGTAGGCTGTTTCAGCCGCAAACGCGTGCTGAAAGGGCCTTCCAACAGCCGCCGCCGTAACCGCCGCCGGCGCCGCAGCCGCACGTGTGCATCATTGTCCCAGCATTCGGATATCTCCAAGGTTCCGTTTTCCCCGATGATGCGCAGGGAATGGTCATGCGCCGCAATAATCGAGCAGGTCAGGCGCGCAACCACACCCGCATCGAAGAAAAGAACCGCAACCGACACGTCCGGCGCCGTCGGCGCACCATCCAGTTTCGCCAGATCAACCTCTGCCGAAGCAGCCACAACCTTTCTGACCGGGCCAAAGATTGCGATCAGCCAGGTCAGGTAATAACCGGCATGCTCGATCGTGCAGCCAACGCGGAACTCATCCTCATAAGGCCAAGGCGCCCCCGAGCTACTGCGCCAGGATGCATAAGGCGCCTGTGAGATGAAGCCATCATCCAATTCGGCATAAACCAGCAGGGGCTTTCCGATGCGACCATCACGCACCGCTGCCCAGATGGTCTGCGCGGCCTCTCCCAAAAGACTGCAGGGCGCAGAGGCCAGCATAAGACCCCGATCGCAGGCCATCATATGCAAGTGACGGGCATGTTCCATTGACATGGCCAGCGGTTTTTCACTGTAGACATGGCGGCCAGCCTCAAGGCAGGCGGATGTCACGTCGAAATGGGCGTGCGGGTTTGTCAGATTGAGAATGATGTCCCCAGGCTCGGTTCCGGCCAGAAGGTCGGCCATACTGCCTGCCACGGGCACGTTCCAGTGGGCCGCAAAGGCCGCAAGACGGTCCGGGTTCAGATCAAATGCCGTCCGGACCGCGATATCGGGAAAGCTCGCCAGTGACCGCATGTACAGATCCGCGACAAAGCCCGTGCCAATGATCGCTACGTATTTCATGCTCCACCCATAGCTCTTGTCGGTCCGTCAATTGGCAGAACACCACCACCTTCAAGCCTCTGTCCACCTTGGCGGCTTTGCTGCGCATGACAAGACATGCTGCCGCGTGAACCAAATACCCAATCAGCAGATTCAGCGCCAATCCCAGGGTCAAAACCCATGTGATCCGGTCGCGCCCGCAGCGCCGCGATCTCGCGCGCGATGAAGGTATGCGAGACCTTGGGGTATTCGCCCGTCAGATAGGCGATAGGGCCCTGTGCGCCGGGGCCCTGTGCGCGGGGGGTGGGGTCTGGACTGGATCGGGATGCGAGCATGGAGCGCCTTGGATCTGGTCGCGAGATCGGATCACCTCACGGCCCTCTTGAAGCGGGATACGCCCGAATAATCAAGCGATGAAATCCCCATCGGGCCGCCGCCCCTGCCCCCGGAACCGGCCCGCCGCCGCAAAACCGCGCGGTGCGGGCAGCATCTGGCGCCACGGGAGCACGCACGCTTATCTCTGCCCCCGGCTCCAGCCGCCATCCGAGGCACGCAGCCGCACCGCCAGATGTACGGCGGCATAGACCGCAAACCCCAGCGGCACCGTCAGCGCCAGCCGGGCCAGGCCCGCGCGGCCAAGCGGGGCCTTGCGGTCATTGGCGACCAGCGCAGGGTACAGGCGATAGACCTCGGCCACACCCGCATCCTGACGGCGGCGCACCCGGACAAGGCCCGCAAACCCCTCGACCATCGGCCAGTGATAGCGGGCCGGCACCTCGACCCGTTCCTCGGGGGCGAACTGCAACCGCACATAGGTATCGTCCGAGATGATCGCGGGAAACGCGCCCCAGCGCGCACGCCCCGCGGCATTGACCGCAAACAACCCCGCCCCGACCGCGCCACCTTGCACGAAGGGCAGCCGCGTCCAGAGCGACGCATAGCGCCGCGTGACCCAGCTTTGCGCGCGCGCCACGGCCAGGGTGCCGGTGGCATAGATCGGACCGGGCCGGGCCAGCGCCACGCGCAACTGGCCCAGAAGGGCAGGCTCGCAGATGACATCGGCATCCAGATAGACCCGCATCGCCCCCCGCGCGATGCCATCGGCACGGTTCAGCGCCCCGGTCTTGCCCGGCCGCGGGTCGCTTTGGCAGATCAGCGTCCAGCCGCGCGCGGCCGCCTGCGGCACAAACGTGTCCACGATCGCCTCGGTGCCATCGGTGCAGGCATTGGCGGCCACGATGACCTCGACCTGCCCCGCCGCCGCATCCTGCGCCAAAAGCGCCGCAAGACAACGCCCGATCCAGGCCGCCTCGTTGTTGGCGGGGATGATGACGGTAAGCGGCTGGTCGTCGCGTGGCTTGGCCGCACCCGGCGAAGATGGCTGATCGGGGGGTGACACAGTATCTCTCCGGTTCGGCTTTGACGCGCTACAGCTATAGGCTACAAGGCCCTCTGGGGCGAGACGGGAAAATGCACAAGATGACGGACGTGACAGGATCGCAGGCCAGCCCCGCCGCCGCCACCACCACCGTACCCTCGGCGATCCCGCTGGTGTCGCAGGGCTTTACCGCCACGCAAGACGCCTTGCTGGCCGATCTTGCGGCACGGCTGACGGCGGGGGCAGGCTTTGCCGTGGCCACCCCCAATCTTGACCATGTGGTGAAGCTGCGCCGCGATGCGGCATTCCGGGCGGCCTATGCGCGCCAGACCCATGTGGTGGCCGATGGCAATCCGATCGTCTGGCTGCAACGGCTGGCGGGGCGGCCGGTGGATCTTGTCACCGGGTCCGACCTGATTGCGCCGCTGATGGCCCTGGCGGCAAGGCTGCAGGTTCCGGTGGCCTTTGTCGGCTCGCGCGACGCGGTGCTGGAGGGGGCGGCAGCGCGGCTGACGGCGGCACATCCGGGCCTGCGGATCGTCGCGAAAATCGCCCCACCCTATGGGTTTGACCCCAACAGTGCCGCGGCCGATGCCTGCCTTGACCAGATGGGCGCCAGCGGGGCGCGGCTGTGCCTGCTGGCCTTCGGCGCGCCCAAGCAGGAAATGCTGGCGGCCCGCGGGCGCGACCGGCTGCCGGGCTGCGGGTTCGTCTCGATCGGCGCGGGTCTTGATTTCATCGCCGGGGCCGAGACGCGCGCCCCGGTCTGGGTGCGGCGGCTGGCGCTGGAATGGCTGTGGCGGATGGTCACCGACTGGCGGCGGCTGGCGGGGCGCTACCGCGATTGCGCGCTGGTGCTGCCCGGGCTGACGCTGGCGGCCTGGCAGCAGCGCGGCGACCCCAGGCCCTGAGAGAGAGGCCCCCCCGAAACCGGCTGGCAAGACGGGCTTGCGCGCCCCTGCCCTGTTTCCACCATCTTTCCTGCATGATCCCGCCCCAAAGCCTTCCAATACTGCTTTGGGAAAAGTTAACCAAAGCAGGCGCAGATGACCCCTTCAGCCCCGTCCTCCATGATGGCCGTGCCCGCGCATCTTTTCGGAACACGCGCGGCGCTGTTCCACCTCTTGCGCGCCTCGGGCCAGCGGCCCGTGCCCGCACCTGTGACCGCACCTGTGACAGTGCCCGCCGAGATCGCGGTGCTGCGGCCCGCAACGCAAACACCCACCCCCGACCCTGTGCGCGCCGCCTTGCAGGCCGACGTGTTCGTGTTTGCCAAAAGCGCCTGACCAGACTGCTCAGGTGGGGCCGTTCCACGCGGTGACGCGCCGGTGATTCGGCCTGTGTAGCGGGGCTTTGCCGCCGATTGTTCGCAATTCGTTTCGGGTTTGTTTTCGCTCTGAAAACGGCTTCGCCTTTTGGCAGAGCCGCTTGTCCAATACGGCCGGCCGCTTCAACCGAAGGTTGCAATCCACGCCACCCGCCGCTTTATGTTTCGGCGTCCCCAAAAAAATTAAGGCATAAACATGGCATTAACGGCCTATTGAAAGGGCTTGCCCCATGTTTTCCCGCCTCACATTTTCGCTTGCGCTTGTTGGTGCCTTGGCGCTGACCGCCGCCACCGCATCAGCCACGACCATCAGCCTTGTCTACAACGGGGCGACCGCGACCAGCCCAAAGACGGTGAGGATCACCAATGCCCCGGTCGAATATCCCGGAACCGGCGACTGGCCGAAAACCGTGGGCGCATTCGGCTTCAACATGACGGATACGTCTGATCCGTCCACCTTGGGCTCTTTCGTGGCCTGGTGTCTGGATCTGGCCCATTTCCTTGCGCCCACCAGTGCGGGGGCGCAGGATTACAAGATCACGACCACGCCCTTTTCCAACAGCTATGGCCTGGACACCACGCAAGAGGCCCGCGTACAAAGCGTGTTTGACGCCAACTACGCCACGCTGACCCTGACCGACGGCAATCAGGTGGCTGGCTTCCAGCTGGCGCTGTGGGATGCGCTGTACGATGGTGACGGAAAGCTGAGCGACGGCGCCTTCAAGGCCACCGCCAGCACGGCAATCACGGGCTTTGCCAACGCTTACATGACCGCTGCGGCCGATTGGACCGGTGGCAAGCGCTTTGACATGACCTTCCTCGAAAGCACCGGCACCGGCCGCAGCCAGCGCCAGAACCTTGTGACGGTTGCCCCCATCCCGGTGCCGGCCGCCGGTGGCCTTCTGCTGGCCGCAGTCGGTGGGCTAGTGGCTTTGCGTCGGCGCCGCAAGGCGGCCTGAGACCTGCCCCCAAGGCCGCCGTTGGGCAACAGCGTCAGCCACAAAGCAAACAAGCGGGCCGGATCCGGCCCGCTTTTTCTCTGCGCCACAAGGCTGCCCCATACCGGGACAGCCCCGGACCCTTAGGCCATCAGCGTGATCCAGCTCAGATCGCTCTGGTCCAGCCCGACAAGGGTGATCACATCCTGATCCTGCGTGATCCGCAGATCGCCGTTGGCATCCAGGCTGCTGTGGCCCGCCAGCGACGTCACGCCAAAGCCACGCAGATCGAGCGTATCTTCCGAGGTGAAGTCCATGATCCGGGTATGCCCGTCGCCCTCTTTGACAACAAACCGATCACGCCCCGCGCCGCCATAAAGCACATCGTCGCCGCGATCACCGATCAACACATCATTGCCATCATCGCCATAGAGCGTGTCGTTGCCGCCGCGACCTGCAAGAAAGTCGTTGCCCGCACCGGCATAGACCACGTCACCAAACATGCTGCCCAAGAACGTGTCACCGCCCTCGGTTGCGATGATGGCTGCGACATTGGTTGCAAGGCTGCCCAGCTTCAGCGAAGTGTCAACCGCCGAGGCCGAAAGCGCGGGGCCGTTCTGCCCGGCCTTGTTCTCTTGCATGCTCCAATAGCCTGCCTTCGCAGTGATGCCGTCGAAGTCGACCGTTACCCCACGTTCGGCAACCAGATAAGCGGGGCGATCATCCTTGGCTGCAAGTCCCAGGTCCTTGCCAAGGCTCGACCACAGGTTGATCGCCTCGATGAAAACACCCTTATTAGTTGCGCCAAATTCGACCGCCTCTGCACCCGTGGCATCCAGCAACGCCCCTTGCAGCCCCAGCGTTGCAATGGCTTGCGGCTTGGCGGCAGGCGGTTCCACGGGTTCAGGCTCCGGAGCGGGTGGCGTTACGGGCTCTGGCACCGGTGTTGGCACAGGCTCTGGCGCGGGCGTGGGCACCGTGACGGGTGGCGGTGCTGGCTCCGGCTCAGGCGCCGGCATGGCACTCTGGACGATGAACTCTTCCAGTGTGAATGTTTTTCCGTCTTCGAAGGTGAAGGTTTCGACGTTGACGACGAAGTCGGTGCCATCGGCGCTGCTGAGGTGGTGGCCGCCCTCGTGGGGGGTGACGCGGTAGTCGGTGGGGCGGCCGGTGAGAATGACGGTGTCAGTGCCGCCGCCGCCGTTCAGGCTGTCGTTGCCGGCGCCTGCGATCAGCATGTCATCGCCCGCGCCCCCGATCAGGATGTCGGCCTTTTGCGTGCCGGTCAGCGTCTCGCCGCCGTCGCCCGCGATGCGCGTCACGCCTTGCAGATAGCGCTCGCCGCCGCCGTCACCGAACCAGGACACCTCCTCGGCGTTGTTGGCAAACAGCACCTCGGCGCGCGGCGTGATGCTGTCGCCAAGCGCCGACAGAAGAGTCCAGGAGCCCCATTTGCTGGCAATGCCGACATCGCCAAACTGCATGAAGGCGCCGTCCGACACCTGTGACCAGGCATCCCACAGCTCGGCGTAAAGCGCGCCCATCTCGGGGCTGCGCACGAAGTCGGTCATGAAGCTGGTCAGAGCGGTCAGATCGGCCTCGGTCAGCCCCTTGACGGCAAAGCTGTGGTGCACGTGCTGGCCGCCCTCATAGGCGATCATGTCGAGGCCAAAGCGGTCGGCCACCGCCTTGTTGTTTTCCCATTGCAGCGCAATCTGCGGGATCGAACTGGGGTAGTCGGGGTCCATCAGCTGGGCCGCCAGCCAGGCCATCGCATCAATCCCGGGCGTCTTCAGCACATCAAGCAGTTCGGCCCGCAGGTTGGCATGGCCCATCACGCTGTTGCCAAAATAGGTCGTCACCGCCACAGAATCAAAGACCGAAGCCGGATCGACGAACCCCTCCGGGTCGTTCGCCGCCCAGATCTTGGCGTTCAGAATGCGCGAGGCCACCGAATGATTGGCGGTCTGGCCACCCAGCACATTCTCGACCCGCGCCTCAGCCTCAGCCCCGAAGACCTCGTCCCAGATCACCGCCGTCTGCGTCGCCCGCATCGCCACATAGTCAAGGTTGGTAGCCGCATCCCCCCAAAGCGCCTTGGCCTGCGCATGCATCTCGTGCGTATGCTTGAAGGCCCAGTTCCAGTTCTCGTTCGAATATTCCACCTTCGCCACCAGCCCAGGGTCCAGATGGTCGCGCACGTAGGTCGCAAAGTTGCGGATATACTCATCCGTTGCCTGCCAAGGCATGTTGAACCAGGGGTCGGTTCCGGTCTGGTTGGCCAGTTCCACCATCACCTCGACCGGCATGCCCGCAACATTCGACCAGGTCGCATCCGTGACCTGCGTCCGGTCCGCCCAGTCCGACACCGGCGAGTTGATCACCTTCATCCAGTCCATGAAGCGCAACTCGCGCGCGTCCTCGATGACCGCCAGCCAGTCCGGGTTGAACAGCACCCCCGCCTCGTGCAGCGCCAGATGCTTTTCGGCCACCAGCGACATGTTGCGCACATAGTCACCCGTCCCTGCCGGATCGATCCCGGTGATGTTGACCCACATCGTCCCGCCCGTCGGGTTCTCGAACACAATCCGCCCGGGTTCCGAGCTGATCACCTGGATCGCCCTGTTGCCCCCCACCTGCAAGGTCCCCGAGCCCTCGTAGGTCAGCACATAGACCCCGGCCCGCGATGCCGCAGCAGGGTCCGCGTTGCTGCTTGACCAGTCCCATGTCGTGGTGATCGACTTCACCCCGTCAGGAAGCCCGACCGGCCAGCCATCCGCATCCAGCCAGCCGCCCTCGGCAAGCTGCTGGTTGGTCATCCGAGACCCCCCCACCGCCGCATCCCCAACCAGAGGCCGCATCATCCGCACAAGATCCACAAACGGCATCAGCGTCGACGAATCCGACACTCCGCTCACCCCAAACGACAACGTCGGATCCGATACCCCAACCCCAACAGACAAGCTCTCACCCATCGCTATGCCCTTTCTCGACACGATCCCTTTGCGTCACGAAGAAACGTGTTCCCTGACGAGACGCTTCCCACGCACCGTCCTCAATTGCTCGAGATGTTTGTTCCCGGAATGACCGCTTCATGGCAAAACCGGGATGCGTTAACAATTGCTTGCTTATTGCACGGGGTCATCAGGCCCCCGCAGTCGGCGATTTACGGCAAACCGCAGGCCAATTGAGCAGATTCTTGCCATATTTCGGCGTCAGAAAGGCGACAGAGACGGCTGGTCTTCTCGGAGATCAACAGCAAAAACCCGAAGCGACGCATGCAAAACGCCGGTCCGGGCACTTGCGGGTCGGATGGCCCCCATGCGCCCCGCAGGCAGGGTACCACCGGGAAAGGCCCCCCCTCAGGCCCCCGGAACAAACCTATCCAGCGGTGCCAGCACCCCTTGCATCGCGTCTTTCAACCGGGCCTCGGCGGCGGCATCGCTTTCGCCGGGCTGGATCGGGGTGATCAGGCGCACCAAGGCGCCGTCGCTGCGCCCGGTGCGGACCTTGGCCACGGTGATCAGCAGTTTCGCGTAATAGGACGAGGCGGTGCGCACGCCCTGCTGGTCGTACCAGTAATACACCATCATCCGGTCCAGACCCTTCTGGATCACCGCGCGGTTCAGCGTGAAGGGGGTGGCCCCGGCCATGTCCGCAGGGGCGTCGATCGCCTCAAGGCTGGCGATTTCCCATCCCGCACCGGGCAGGCAGACGGTGGGCGAATGGGTGCCGCCGGTCATCTGGTCGCGGTACCAGGCGATGAAAAGATCGGTGGGCGCCGCCGCCCCGGCCCGCGCCAGCGAGACGGAATGATAGTCGTCGGCCGCCAGCACCTTTTCGGTCGCAGGGTCCAGCCGCTGCGCCGGACCTGCGGTCCAGTCGCCCAGCCGGCTGGGGAAGGTATAGAACGGCTCACGCTCGACCATCGACAGCGGGCGCGGCGGGATCGCCTGCCACAGCGTGGCCCCGACCGCCGTCACCAGCGCGATGCCGATCAGCGCCGCCGAGGGCTGCACCAGCCGCAGCCGTGCAGCCTGGGTGCCCAGACCGTCGGTATCCAGATCCAGCGCCTCGACCAGACCCATCTTGCGCGGCTGGAAGAACAGCAGCAGCCAGGCCAGAAGGAACAGCAGGATGACGCAAGTCAGAAAGATCACCCAGCCTTCCAGGAAATGCGTCAACCCCTCGACATGTTCGATGCCGTAATTGTCCACCACCACCCCGGCAATGGCGATGCGAACCGAGTTCATCAGCACGGTGATCGGGGCGGCCGACAACAGCAAGATCGCCTTGTGCCAGATCGGCCCGCGGTACAGCACCGCGAAGATGTAGGAAAACGACAGGATCGGGAACAGGTAGCGCAGCCCCGAACAGGCCTCGGCCACATGCAGCTTGTAGACGCCCAGATCGATGATGTTGCCATCAAGGAACACCGGCACCTGCAACAGATGCAGGAAATATACCCCCAGTTCCGACGATACCCCCTGCAACCAGGTCGAGAGGCCATAATACAGCACCCCCGGCAGCGGCAGCATGTAGACCAGATGCAGCACCGGCGGCCAGAACTGCCGCCCCTCGCGCCAGCCAAAGCAGACCAAGAGGATGCCGCCGACCCAAAGGATCATCGCATAGGCCACGAAATCCGAGATCTGGATCAGCCGCCCCACCGCGCCAAGCGCCAGCGCGAACAAAAGCACCGCAATGCCGATGCCGCGGTCGGTGACCGGGGCGGTGCTGACCGGCACGCCCTTCAACTGGCGCAGGAACAAAAAGGCCGACAGCACCGGGATCAGCGGCCCGTGGCTGTATTCCGGCGTGGCCCAGGCCGCCAGCAGCGCATCGACGCCGGTCTGGAAATAGACGCCCGCGGCCAGCGTGGCCAGCGCAAGCCAGAAGATGCCCCAGGTCTGGAAGGCAGCAAATCGCGACAGGCTGGACGGCGGTGAGGAGGTCACGGACACGGGGGGCACATACCTTTGACAAGAGGGCAAAGGGGCGCAGCCCCCGGGATTCTCGGACAAATTCTTACAGCAGCCGGGCCCCGATCTCAACGATCCTGACAGATATCGGCCGCACGGCTGCGTGATTTCGCGGTCTGCAAGACCAAAAGGGCCGCGCCGCACGGATTGTTTCCACAATGGCGCACCAGATCGGCGGCAAACCGGATCAGCCGACCTGCCACCCCGGAGGCGACTCGGGAATCGACTCTGGAACTCCCTCGGGGCCACGCCCCTTGACCTGGCCTTGGCCTGACGGTGCCGCCTACCCTGCCGGTTGCCGCGCCACCACCCAGCCCAGAAACGCCTTGTCGGCCGAGCGCAGGCGCGGGCGGCCGGTGGCCACCCACCAGGCCCGCCATTCGGCCTCCAGCGCATAGACATCCTGGCCCGGGGCCAGACTGCGCGCGGCGTCCAGCGTGTCGGGGTCCAGCGGCGGCCCCCAGCCGGAAGCCTGCGGCACCGCCGCACGCGGGGTGACGCACAAAAGATCGCCCGGCTCTTCGCGCAAGGCGTAATCGGGCAGGGTGTCGGCGGCGATGATCTCGCGCAGCATGGCGCGGAACACGCGCCGGGGGCTGGCGGAGCCGGTCTTCTTTTGCAAGGTCTCCAGCGAGATCGACCATTCGCGCTGCCGGCCGCAATGCTTGCGCGCCAGTTCGTAAAGCCGCCGCTCCAGCGGACGGCGCAGGGTGAAATAGGCGCGGCTCAAGGTCAGCACCGATTTTGACAGCACCGCCTGATAGAGCCAGTCCGACAGCGTGACCGACACCGAAACCATCCGCCCCGCCCGGGTGCGGCGCACGATCTCCCAGGCCTCGATCAGGCCGAAACCGCGCGTCACCTCGGTGTCGCCGGTGACGATATTGGTGGTGATGCGGGTGCCCGCCAGCCGCTCGAAGGCCTCGCGCAGGCGGCGGTAGCTGTCGCCAGAGGTTTCGCGGTTGGTCGCCAGCAAAAGGTCATGCGCGGTCAGCGTCAGCACCCGCGCGGTGGGGCGCCCGGCGTTCAGGGCCGCCATCAGCTGGCTGATGCAAAAGATCAGGATATCGGCGTCAAAGATCGTGGCCCGGCCGCGCACGCTGGGGGTGACGGTGATCTCGGCCGCGTTATGGCGATAGGTCAGGATGCGCCGGTCGGGCTGGGTCGCCAGCGAGAAGATCGGATGCTCCATGCTGGCCAGATCATGCTTGGGCATCGCCGACAGGATGTCACAGACAAAGAAATCCGGGGCCCGCGGTTCGGGAACAGGCGGCTCCAGACCGGGTGACACCTGCGCCGTCGCGCGTCCCGCCACAGCACGCCCCGGACCAGCAGGCCGCGTCACAACAGGCCCCTGCACAGAGCCGGGGCTGTCGCGTGCCAGGCCCCCGGGGGGGCCACGGCGATTGCCTGGGCCATGGCGCTGCCGCCCCCCGAAGCGCACCCCGAACCGCTTCTCGAACCGTCCTGATCGTCCACTCTGCCTGCCCTCATCAGACGCCCCTGTTGTGATCCGACCGCTGCCCTTGGGCTGCGGTCGCGATGCCGGTCTGGTCCGGCCTTCGGGTTTCGTCGTTTCAGTGACACCCACGCTAAGCGCCGGGGCCGATTCCGTCCAGCCCCCGCCAGCCCCCCGGGCCGCGCCGATCGGGGGATCGGAGTCATCTGATCGGGGGACCGGAGTCGCCCTATCGTGGGATCGGAGTCGCATGCCAGCCCCGAAGGCGCAGATCATCGTGCAATCCTAAAGAGTTGCCCAAGCGCCAAATCTGCGTAACCGTCTAAATAACAGATGATAACTACGAATTTTTTTTGCATGCCGGGATAAAACCCGGGCCGGGCGGCTGCCACACCCCGCCAAAAGGGCTGAGAAACCACAAAAACAGACGGCAATGTTCGCGCATACTTTCCATGTGCCGCATTTCACGATACATTGGTGAAAACAGGTGACATAGGCCAAAGACATGGGCAGTGACGACCTTCCGCCGTATTTCAACATCTCGCCGGACCGGGCCGCCCAGGCCCTGGGGGGCGGCACCGACACCCGCGCCTTTGCCGCCATTGCCGAGGCCTGCCGACAGGGCCGGGCCGATCTTGCCGGCCGCGGTCTGGATGAAACCGGCGCCCGGCGGCTGCGGCTGTTTTCCACCTGGGAGATCACCAAATACCTGATCCCCGTCGCGGTCCAGCATTTCCGCCGCGTGCTGCGCCAGAACCCCGACCTGCCGCAAGGCCGGGCCGAAACCACGGGCGGCGCGCGCTGGTTCAGCCTGGATGAGGTGTTGCGCCTGCGCGCGCATTTCGCCGCCGAAGGCTCGCGCGCCAAGGACTATCTGCCCTACCGCCCCAAGGGCCTGCCCGCCAAGATCGTGGCGGTGGCAAACTTCAAGGGCGGGGTCGGCAAGACCAGCACCTGCGCGCATCTGGCGATGTCGGCGGCTTTGGATGGCTACAAGGTGCTGGTCATTGATCTGGACAGCCAGGGCTCGATGACCTCGATCTTCGGGGGCAAGGTTGCCGATGAATGGGGCACGGTGTTCCCGCTGCTGGCGCGCCATTACGCAAGCGCCTTGCGCGCCGACAACCACCGCCGGGTCGAGCGTGGGGACGCCCCCGTGGCGCTGGATGACACGCTGGCCGAGGCGCTGAAGATCCGCACCCAGGACATCATCCGCCCGACCCATTGGCCGACGATCGACCTGATCGGGGCGCAGCTGAACCTGTATTGGGCCGAGTTCCAGATCCCGGTCTGGCGGATGCAATCGCGCGGCTGGCGGCTTTGGGATGCGCTGACCGATATTCTGGCCGAGGATGGCGTGCTGGATGCCTATGACATCGTGTTTCTCGACACGCCGCCGGCGCTTGGCTATCTCAGCATCAATGGCCTTGCCGCGGCCGATATCCTGCTGGTGCCGCTGGGGGCCTCGTTTCTGGAGTTCGATTCCACGGGGCGGTTTTTCGACATGCTGCATTCCACCTTTCAGTCGATCGAGGAAGGTGAGAATGTCGCCGCCCGCGCGCTTGGCCGGCCGGAACTGAACTTTGAATGGGATGCCGTGCGCGCCGTCATCACCCGCTATGATGCCGGCCAGCAGGCCGAGATGGCGGGTCTGATCCAGGCCTATCTGGGCCGCACCCTGCAACCCTTCCGGCAGGATTTCACCGCACTGATCGGTCAGGCCGGGGAATCGGTCAATGGAATCTATGAGGCCGATTATCGCGACTTCAACCGCGAAACCTATGCCCGCGGCCGCGCCACATTTGACGAAACCTATGCCGGGCTGAAAGAGCTTTTGGTGGGGGCCTGGCGGCGGGATGAGGTGGCAGCCGCCGGGGTGGCTGCGTGATTTCCGCCAAAACCATGAAAAAAGTGTTATTTTTCAATAGCTTAAATCTATACCGTTTCGCGTGCGAAACACTCTGCATCGCGGATCGGGCGGGTGGCGTCCGCTGGATTGACCCGGGCTTCAGGATGTTGCGCCACCCTTTCCGCCGGTCCTGTCGCAAACGGAGTATGCCCCCTTGGCCAAACGCAAACGCCTGACCCTTCCCTCTGGCCCGGTTGGCGACGCTCTGGGCGCCCTGCCCGACGGCTTTGCCGGTGCCGCACCGGAAACCAAGGCGATGTTCCCGCTGGGGGTGGCCCGCCACGCCCCAGCCCACACCATCGTGCCGCCCATCGCGCATGTGGCGGGCGATGCGGCCGTCGCCGCAGCCCTTGGCAGCCTGACCGATGAGATCACCGCCGCCCGCGACGGGGGCCGGCTGATCCAGCGGCTGCCGCTGGCTGCGGTCGATGCGGGCTATCTGGTGCGCGACAGGCTGCTGGCCGATGAGGGCGAGCTGGACACGCTGATCGCCTCGATCCGCGCCCGTGGCCAGCAGGTGCCGATCGAGGTGGTGGCGCTGGCGGGGGGCAGCTTTGGCCTGATCTCTGGCTGGCGCCGGCTGACCGCGCTGCGCCGGTTGCAGGCCGAGGCGCCGGAAGATGCCCGTTTCGCCACCGTGCAGGCCATCCTGCGCCGCCCCGAAACCGCCTCGGATGCCTATCTGGCGATGGTCGAGGAAAACGAGATCCGCGTCGGGCTGAGCTATTACGAGCGCGCCCGGATCGTCGCCCGCGCGGCCGAGGTGGGGGTGTTTCCCGATGCGGTTGTGGCTCTGCAACGGCTGTTTGCCTCTGCCAGCCGGACCCGGCGGTCCAAGATCGGCTCGTTCCTGCGGATCTATGCAGCCCTTGATGACCAGTTGCGCTTTCCCGCCGCCATCCCCGAACGGCTGGGCCTTGCGCTGTCGCGCGCGCTTGACGCCGACACCACCCTTGCCCCGCGCCTGCGCGACCGTCTGCGCAAGACCCCGCCCGCATCGCCCGAGGCCGAGCTTGCCGTGCTGGAGCGTGCCACCCGGCCCGCAGCCGCCGCGAAACCCCAAGGCCCGAAGGCCCCTGCCCCGGCTGAGGTTGCGATGCCCGATGCCGGCCTGTCGGGTGCTGGCCCGTCCGACGCTGGCCCGTCCGGTGCTGGTCCCTCCGGCCCCGGCAACGCCACCATCTCGCCCGACATCCGCATGGAAACCGCCCTCGGCCGCATCACCCTGTCAGGCCCCGGCATCACCGCCCACCTGCAAGCCCGCCTGATTTCCTGGCTGCGCGATGAGGTCGGGCGGGAGTAGGCTCGACAAAAGCCTTTGCCGTTGCAGGGCTGGGTGTTAGAAATTGCGCTGCCGCCCGTTTCCGGTAAGGATCGCAGATGCAAACCTCCCGGCCCGTCCCGGCCCGACGCCGCTCAGGATGGACCGTTGCGCATCCGGCAGATGAAATCGTGACACATACGGCATTGCGCGGCATCGCGGCCTTGTGCGTCGTTCTCTATCACGCAAGTCTGGGGTTCGCGGATGTCGATGTTCCGCTGCACAGTGGTTTTGCTTCCCACGGCTATCTGTTCGTGGACATGTTTTTCATGCTTAGCGGGTACATCATCAGCCTGAAATATTCGGACTGGTTCGCGCCGGGCGTTACCCTGCCGGTCTTTGGCCGGTTCATGGCGCTGCGCTTTGCACGGCTTTACCCGAATTATCTGTTTTGGTTCCTGTTCGCGGTGGCTGTTTCAGCGGCGCAGGCCCTGCGGCATGGTCAGGTGGTCGGGCAGGCGGTTGGGCCGGAAGCCGCAACGCTGTGGTCCTTTGCGATGCATGTCATCGGCCTGCAGTGGATATTCCCGACGCCGGTTCATTGGAACATTCCCTTGTGGTCCATCAGCATCGAATTTGTGCTTTATGCACTTTTCCCGCTGATGGGTGTATGGCTGTCGCGTGTGCCCGCCGTTCTGGCGGGTCTTTCAGCGGTGATGGCCCTGTCGGTGGTGGCACTGATCGCCGCAAACGACACGATCGATGTCATCGAAGGACCGCTGTCGATTCTGCGCGGGATCGCCAGTTTTGGCATTGGTGTCCTGATCGTCAGCCGCCTGCCCTCGCCCGACGGGGTCGGTACCTTCCTGCTGTCAGCCCTTCAGTCAGCCAGCCTAATAGCGACTGTCAGCCTTGTGCATCTGGGTCAGGAAGCGGCCGCCATTGCCAGCTTCGCCCCCCTGATCTGGCTGACTCAGACAAACCGCGGCCTGCTTTATCATCTGGCAAGGTTGAAGCCGTTCCACCGGGCGGGCGCGTTGTCATTTTCCGTCTATCTCAGCCATGCACCGCTGTTCGTGCTGCCGAACCTTGTTTGGTGGAAGTTCCGGGGCGCAGAGGGCGCAAGCCAGTTGGAAGGATTTCTGGTGGTTGGCGTTTGCCTCATGGCGATCAGCCTTGCCGCAGCCAGCGTCGCGCTGCGGTTTGTTGAGGTGCCAGCCCAGAGATGGTTGCGGCGCCAGCTTCTGCACGGCTGATCGCCCCATCGTGGTGGTTTCGCTGCAAGCCCAACGTAAGCGCGACGCCGCCCCCCTCCTGCCATTGCTGATCTGATCCGGGCAT
>DYMU01000005.1 GCA_020721445.1 Gemmobacter nectariphilus | reverse complement strand
GATCGAAAGTCATCGTGACAGGCTAACCTAGTAGTGCAGACCAAGATTTCTGGCAGGGCAGGGAATCGGTACGGTTTGATTGCTGTCTTGTCCGTGCTGCTTCATGCTGCACAGGCGGTAAAGCCTCCGGCAAATCCGCATCAGTTCACAAGACCGACCCGGCGCCCCTCGCGTCAGCGCATCAGCATGACGGGCACCTTGCAGGACCTGATCATCGCGGTGGTGGTAGAGCCGATGATCAGGCTGCGGATGCGGCTGTGGCCATAGGCGCCCATCACCAGCAGGTGAAACTGTGCCTCGTCCACCAGCCGGGCCAAGGCGGTGTCGGGCTGACCGGGCAGGATGGCGGTTTCGGCCACGATCCCCGCCGCTTTCAGCATCGCTTGCGCGGTCTCCAGACCCTTGGTCACCTCGGTGGTGGCCGTGCCGACGGTCACGACACGCAGCTCCAGCCCCTGAAACAGCGGGCTGCGGGCGATGTGATCCACCGCCTTCATCGCCGATGTGCCGCCATCATAGGCCACCAGCACCTTCGAGATCGGCCTGAAGGCACGCGAGGCCACGAACACCGGCTTGTGGCTGGCGCGCACGATGCGTTCCAGGTTTGACCCCAGATGGCCCTTGGCAAGGTCGGCATCTTCGCCGCGCTTGCCGATCATGATGACCCGGGCTTCGGCTTCCACCTCGGCCACCGCTTCGACAACATCGCCATGGCGCAGGCGGGTGGTGATGTCGGTGACGCCGTCACGGTCAACAAGGGCGCGGGCGTCGTCCAGGATGGCCCGGCCGCGGTGGCTGATCAGCTTGGCGCGTTGTGCATCCAGTTCGGCCAACTCGTTCAGCAGGGCGGTGCGCGCGCCCAGCCTGATTGCGCCCGAATGGTCATGCGTATCGGCGGCTTCGCGGCGACCCAGAACATGGATCAACTCGACCGGCGCGCCGGTGCGCTGCGCCATCCAGGCGGCATGGTCGCAGACCGAGGCCGCATAGGCCGAGCCATCGACAAGGGCCACGATCTTTTCGCCAGCGGCGGTGTGTGGGGGGTGCGTCATGTCCTTGCCCTCTTTCAGTGCGACATCAACTGGTCCATCGCGCCCGGCTTGTCATGGATGGCAAGCTTGTCGACGATGGTCTCGGATGCGGCGTTCATGCCGACGATCTCGACCTCGGCCCCGTCGCGGCGGAACTTCAGCACCGCCATGTCCAGTGCCTGCACCGAACTGATGTCCCAGATATGGGCTGCGCTGACATCTATCACGACCTTGTCCAAGGCTTCCTTGAAGTCGAAGGCGTTCATGAAGTCTTCGACCGAGCCATAGAACAACTGGCCCTCGACAACATAGGTCCGCACGCGGCCGTCCTTCGAGATGGTGCTGGAAACGTTGAACAGTTGCGCAATCTTGCCGGCAAAGAAGATCCCTGACAACAGCACGCCCACCAGCACGCCGATGGCAAGGTTGTGAGTATAGACCACGGTGGCCACGGTTGCGATCATCACGATCGACGACGAACGTGGGTGCGTCGAGAGGTTCTTGAGCGACGACCACGAGAAGGTGCCGACCGACACCATGATCATGATCGCCACCAGCGCAGGCATCGGAATAAGGGCAACCCAGTCGCCCAGAAACACCACCAGGATCAGCAGCACGAAGCCGGCTGTAAACGTCGACAGCCGCCCGCGCCCGCCGGATTTGACGTTGATGATCGACTGCCCGATCATCGCGCAGCCCGCCATGCCGCCGATAAAGCCGGTGGCGGTATTGGCGATGCCTTGGCCGATGCATTCCTGATTGCGGTCCGACTTGGTGTCGGTCAGGTCATCGACGATGTTCTGCGTCATCAGGCTTTCCAGCAGGCCCACCACCGCCACCGCGATGGAATAGGGCAGGATGATCGTCAGCGTCTCGACCGTCAGCGGAATCTGCGGGATCAGAAAGACCGGCAGCGTGTCGGGCAGGGCGCCCATGTCGCCTACGGTGCGCACGTCCCAACCGAAGACCAGCGTCAACCCGGTCAGCACCAGAATGGTGATCAGCGGCGACGGGATCGCCTTGGTCAACAGCGGGAACAGGTAGATGATGGCAAGGCCCGCCGCGACCAGAACATAGGTCAGCCAAGTCACCTTGCTTGGGTCCAGTTCCGGCAATTGTGCCACGAAGATCAGGATCGCCAAGGCGTTGACAAAGCCGGTCATCACCGACCTCGACACATAGCGCATCACAAAGCCCAGCTTGACCAAACCTGCGGCGATCTGGATCAGACCCGCCAGAACGGTGGCTGCCAGCAGATATTGCAGCCCGTGATCCCTGACCAGCGTGACCATCAGAACGGCCGTGGCTGCGGTGGCCGCCGAGATCATGCCCGGCCGACCGCCGGTGATCGCAAGGATGACCGCGATGGAAAAGCTGGCGTAAAGCCCGACCTTGGGGTCAACCCCGGCGATGATCGAAAAGGCGATGGCTTCGGGGATCAGGGCAAGCGCCACGACAAGGCCTGCCATCAGGTCACCGCGGATGTTGCCCAGCCATTGGGCGCGGTATGCGTTTAGGGAAATCATGTGTCTATCCTGATCGAGCCGGAGAAACGTCCGCGCGCCAGATTGTGATCTGGGTCTGGGTTCGGGTTGTCCGGCGGATCAGCGGCCGAAAGAGCCACCCGGGCTTGCACCGGGTCCAAGTGGTTTGCGATTTTTTTACGCGCAAACAGGCATCCTTGGCAACCCGAAAGCCGGCAGGCAAGGCTGCTCCGCCTGCGGGCGGCATATCCGCCCGACGCGCAGCGTTGCCTGCGGGTGTTACGTTGCCAGAGCCCTGCCCAAGCGCTAGGCCATGCTCCAGGCCTGGAACAACAGGCCCGCAGCAAAGGCCCCGGTCACCGACAGGGCGATATAAAGCGCAAACACCTGCGGTTTGGCCAAAGCCCAGACTGCCATCGCCGCCGGGATCGAGGTGACACCCCCGGCCACCAGAAAGGCCATGCCCGCGCCCGGCGCCATGCCCTGTTCAAGCAGGCCACCGACCAGCGGCAGCGCGGCATAACCGTTCAGATAGGCCGGGATCCCCACCAGTGTCGCCGTGATGATGGGCAGCAGGCCTGTGCCCCCCAGGGCAGCCGTCACGGTTTCGGTCGGAATCCAGGCCAGCATCAGGCTTTCAAGCAAGAATGCCAGCGTCAGCCACTTGGCCAGAAACAGCGTCGTGGTCAGCGCCGTCTTGCCAAATCTGGTGCTTCGGGCGGGATCTTGCCAAAAGCGCCAGACCACGGGCTTTGGCGCGCGCACCTTTACCCCGCCGCAACCGCCGTTGCCCACCCCGTCGCGCAGCGGGTCCGCCAGCGCGCCACTGCGCGACAGCAGATGCACCACAAGCCCGCCGAACAGGCCCAAGCCGATGGCGGCGATCGTCTTGGCCACCGCAAACTCCAGCCCCAGCACGCCGGTTGTCAGCACGAACATCGACGGGTCCATGATCGGCGAGGCCAACCAGAACGCCATGACCGCCGACAGCGGCACCCCCATCGCCAACAGCGCCGCGATCAGCGGGATCACGCCACAGGAACAAAACGGCGAGATGCCGCCCGCCAGTGCGCCAAACGCGATCATCAACAGCGGTGCGCCGGTGAACGCTTTGGCGATCAGGTTGTCGGCCCCTGTGGCCCCTGCCCATGCGGCGATGGCAATCGACGCGATCAGGTAGGGCCCGGTGTGCAGCAGGGCGCTGCCCGCGAACACGGCGCTGTCACGCGCCTGACCGGGGTCAAACACCGCAAGCGCGGCAAGGATCGCGGCCGAGATCAGCCAGATCCGCTGATCGCGCCAAAGATGCCGAAGGGTGGACAACAGCCCGGGCGCGGAAACGTTGGTATCAGTCATCCCTAAACCTCTGGTTTTTCGGTTGTTTCAGGTCCAAAAAAAATCGTGTCGGCTTCATGCCGCATCCTCGGCAGGCTGTGCTGTGACGCCTGAACAGCATTCCGAGGTCAGAAAGCCAAGCACCCGATGCATCGCCGGGAAATCGACCCGGTTGAACACCTCACGCCCCTGTTTGTCTTGCAGCACCAGCCCGGCATCGACCAGCGTCGACAGGTGATGCGCCAGGGTCGAAGGCGCAAGGCCCAGATGCGCACCGATGTCGCCGACGCGCAGGCCCACATCCCCGGCCCTGACCAGAAGCCGAAAGATCGACAGGCGCGCATCATGGCCAAGGGCTGCAAGGGCGCGGGCAGGGGGGCTGGTCACCGTCATGCGCCCAACATAACCGGAATTCTGGTTTTGTAAAGCCCCGCGTTTCGGACCGGACGCCCTTGCACGGGGGGCCGCGCACCAAGGCTGGCCACGTATGCGGATGGCCGATTTGGCGCAGGGGATGCATGCCTCAAAACCACTGGCCCGGTTCCATCAGGCCAAGGTCCATCAACTGCTGGCTGTGCCATTCGAACGGGGTCGAGTTGCGCCAGCGGAAATCGTGGATGTCAAAGCGTGATCCGGGGTTGGTGCGCAGGGCCTTGGCGGTGCGGAACGAGGCAAGCGCCGTGGTGATGTTGTTGTGCCACGGGCAGGCATAGGTGTTCATCTCTTCATCCGACAGGGTGAAATCACGGTTCAACCGCAGGCCGGGTTTGGCCCTGAACAGGCTGATCCGGTCGATCTTGCGCCGCTGTGGCGAGATGTGTTCTTCAAACCGCCAGCGCAACCCGCCAAAGAAATCAAGCTGGCGCTCCTTGGGGTGGTTGTGGTTGGCCGGGTCCGGGCGGCCAAGCGCATAATAGCCCGACTTGTCCAGATGCGCATCGTGCAGTGACACCGCGTTGGGGTGCTGGGTCAGATCGCCCGCATAAAGGTCGATCACATAGGTCAGCAGCGCCTGACGCCGCTCTTCGCTGTGAAACGCCAGCAGTTCGCGCACATTGCGGGTCTCGCAGAACGGGTGAAACAGGTATTCGGCGTTGAAGCAGTAAAACAGCCACAGACCCGCGGCGGCGTCGATCACCCGTGTCACCGCATCCGCCAGCGCGCCTTCGGCGTGAACGTCGTGGTCAATGCGGTGGATGGTCTGTTCCAGCGCGTCGGGCAGGCTGATTTCGGGCGGCGCCAGCAGCAACACGACCGGAAATTCCGCGCTTTGGTGGTGGCGCAGGGTGGTGTCCACCTCGACCTCATCCTCGGCCATGATGATGGCGACGGGGCCTTTGGCAAAGGCGGTTCTGGAGGTGCTCAGAAAGTCGGAAAGGCTGGCGTAACGCATCATGTCCCCGTGCGGCCGGTCAGGCGCAGGGTCGGCCAAGGCCGCGCGCAATGCAAGCCCCGGTGATGGCGCAGTTTCGGGCGGATGCCGTGTCGTGGCGCGGGGGATGGGCAACGCACCGTTGCGCGCCAGCCTGCGTTGCGCCGGGCGGCGGTTCGCGTTAGAAGGCGCGCTGATCCATGGCGGGGCGGGGGCGGGGCAGGCGATGACCGAAGCCAAGAAACTGTTCATCAAGACCTATGGCTGTCAGATGAACGTCTATGACAGCGAACGCATGGTCGAGGCCATGGGCGCTGATGGCTATGTGCTGACCGATGTGGTGGAAGACGCCGACATGGTGCTGCTCAACACCTGCCATATCCGCGAAAAGGCCAGCGAGAAGCTGTTTTCCGACCTTGGACGCCTGCGCCCGCTGAAGAATGACAAGCCCGGCCTGATTGTCACCGTCGCGGGCTGCGTGGCGCAGGCCGAAGGGGCCGAGATTCAGCGCCGGATGCCGCTGGTCGATATCGTCGTCGGCCCACAAGCCTATCACCGTCTGCCGCAGCTGGTGCGGGCGGGCGGCGCGCAAGTCGTCACCGAGTTCCCGGCCGAAGACAAGTTCGACCATCTGCCCAAGCGCCTTGCCCTGCGCGGGCCCTGCGCGTTCCTGACCGTGCAGGAAGGCTGTGACAAGTTCTGCGCGTTTTGCGTGGTGCCCTACACCCGCGGGGCCGAGGTCAGCCGCCCGGTGGACCGCATTCTGGCCGAGGCGCGCGATCTGGTGGCGCGCGGGGTGCGCGAGGTCACGCTGCTGGGCCAGAACGTCAACGCCTATCATGGCGCGGGCGAGGGCGGGACGTGGACACTGGCGCGGCTGATCCGTGGGTTGGCGCAAATCGACGGGCTGGACCGCATCCGCTATACCACCAGCCATCCCAATGACATGGACGATGATCTGATCGCAGCACACGGCGATCTGCCGCAGCTGATGCCCTATCTGCATCTGCCGGTACAATCGGGCAGCGACCGCATCCTGAAGGCGATGAACCGCAAGCACACCCGCGATGACTATCTGCGGGTGATTGACCGTATCCGCGCGGCGCGGCCCGATATTCTGCTGTCGTCCGATTTCATCGTGGGCTTTCCCGGCGAAACCGATGCAGACTTTGCCGCCACGCTGGACCTGATCCGCGCGGTGGGTTTTGGCCAGGCCTATTCGTTCCGCTACTCGGCCCGCCCCGGCACCCCCGCCGCCGAAAAACCGGCGGTCGAGGCCAGCATCGCAGATTCGCGGTTGCAACAGCTGCAAGCCTTGCTGACCGCGCAGCAAAGGGCGATCCAAGAGGCGATGGTGGGCCGCGAGATCGGTGTGCTTTACGAAAAGATCGGTCGCCAGACTGGCCAGATGGTTGGCAAATCCGACCATCTGCATGCTGTTCATGTCGACGATCCGGCGGGCAAGGTTGGCCAACTGGTGCGGGTGCGCGTGTTAGCTTCGTCGTCCAACTCTCTGTCGGCAGTCAGGATTTCGTGATCTCAATGCGCCGCCCCGCCGGCTGCCACCGGGGTCGGCCATGGCCGCGATCTGCAAGTGACACGCTGCATATTGATCCTTGCAGGCAAGAGAACACCACATAAACGCCCTGAATTGTTCAGATTTCGCTTTACTTCACTTTTTCTCGACGGCAACTCTGGTGGCATAGGTTTGCTGTTTATTGGTCAAGAAAAGGGGGCTGCTGCTGTGGAACGTATGTCCAAGGCATTGCGGATGATCCTGGGGGGGGCGGCGCTCGCGGTCGGTGTGTCGGGTGCGACAACCGCCATGGCGCAAGAGGCCCCGCAGGTCACCGGCAAGATCGAATGGGGTGTGTGGATCGACGATGACGGTTGCATGCACTGGTGGGCGGATGGCGGGATCGAGGGCTATATGGTCCCGCGTCGCAACCCCAAGACCGGCAAGCCGGTCTGCCTGAAGCGCAACACCTGTCTGGTGGAAAATACCGATCAGTTGTTTGCCACCGACAGCGCCCGTCTGACCGCGCACGGGCGCCAGCGGCTGCAATCGTTCTTCCAGAACGCCGGGGCCTTTGGCTATGCCATCTATGGCCACACCGACAGCCGCGCGTCGGATGAATACAACATGGGTCTGTCCAAGCGCCGTGCCTCTGCCGTGGCCAATGTGGCGCGCTCGGTCGGCGCGCATGTTGAACGCGAAATCGGCTATGGTGAGCGTCAGCCCGTCGCCTCGAACAATTCGGCTGCCGGAATGCAGAAGAATCGTCGGGTCGAAGTCGTCTGCTATCGGTGGTGAGCAACATGAACAGCATAGTCAAAATCGGGGCGGCCTTGTCCGCCATGGCGCTGAGCGGTTGTGTGACCGAGACCTTCGAGGGCACGGAACGCTATCGCGGTGCCGACTCGGTGATCGCGACCGGGCAGGATCAGGGCAGCGATCCCGGCGTTCTGCGCAATGGCCACGCGGCCATCGCCTATGACCCGGACGGCTGCCAGAACTGGATCATGGATGACGGTCTGGAAGGCTATTCCACGCCGCGCTATGACCCGGTGTCCGGCCTGCCGGTCTGCAACAACCGCTATCCCCCGGGAACGGTTCTGAAAAACTATCAGACCGGCACCGAAGGCATCGGCGACCGCGTGTCCGGTCCCGGCATCCGCACCGTGGTGCGCAAGGCCCCGGCCTACTGAGACGGCACAGCACACACGTCGTCAAGGGCCGCGGGACACCGTGGCCCTTTGGCATTTTGCACGGCGAGTTGATGTCTGCGCGCGGTTGATTATTTGGGCAGATGTCATAATTCTGACGAAAGCGCTGGCGCAATCTTATGCCCATGGGAAATCGGTGCTTGCCAGATCATGTGACCGCGGGCACCATACCTACAGGCCCTAGATCAAAGGAGACCTCATTGGGCATCAGCGCGCTGACCCCCCCGACCAAAGCCGAGGATCTTGTTGAAAGCATCCTTGAATTTCCAGACAACCGTTTGCTGATCGACCTGTGCGGCGAGTTTGACCGCAATCTGGCGCAGATCGAACATCAGATGGGTGTGCATGTTCTGCGGCGGGGCAACCGCCTTGCGGTGATCGGGGACAAGGCGGCGCGAGAGCAGGCGGCAGCAGTGCTGCGCAGTCTCTATGCCCGGCTTGAGTCTGGCCGTGCGGTTGCTGCCGGCGATGTTGACGGCGCGCTGCGGATGAGGATGGGCAGCGTCAACCCCGAGGGCGAGCAGATCGAGCTGTTCAACCCCGGCGTGGAACTGCGCACCCGCAAGAAGCCGGTCGAGCCGCGGACCGAGGCGCAAAAGGCCTATGTCGCCAACCTGTTCGCGCATGAACTGGGCTTTGGCATCGGCCCTGCGGGCACCGGCAAGACCTATCTGGCGGTGGCGGTCGGTGTCACCATGCTGATTTCCGGCGCGGTCGAAAAGATCATCCTGTCTCGCCCGGCGGTCGAGGCCGGTGAGCGTCTGGGCTTTCTGCCCGGCGACATGAAGGAAAAAGTCGATCCCTACATGCAGCCGCTGTATGACGCGCTGAACGACTTCCTGCCCGCCAAGCAGTTGGAAAAGCTGATGCAGGACAAGCGGATAGAGATTGCGCCCTTGGCCTTCATGCGCGGGCGCACGCTGTCGAACGCCTTTGTGGTGCTGGACGAGGCGCAAAACGCCACCACAATGCAGATGAAAATGTTCCTGACCCGTCTGGGGCAGGGCTCGCGCATGGTGATCACCGGCGACCGCACCCAGATCGACCTGCCGCGCGGGGTGCCGTCAGGCTTGCAGGATGCCGAGCGTATCCTGAAGGGCGTGAAGGGGGTCAGCTTCAATTACTTCACCGCCAAGGATGTGGTGCGTCACCCGCTGGTGGCCAAGATCATCGAAGCCTACGAGTCCGATGAGGCCCCGCAGGTCTGAGACCTGTGCCCGAGGTTTGGTGCGGAGGCTGGCACCCGGGGGCGTTGCCCCCGGACCCCCAGGGTATTTCGGCCAAGAGGAAACCCAGAGGTTCGCGCTTGTTTGGCGGGCGGATTTCGGCTAGGGCGCGGGCATGGAACCGATTGTGGACTGTGTGATTGAGGACCCCCGCTGGGAGGCCTTCGGGCTGGAGCCTTTGGCTGCGCGCGCAGTTCAGGCAAGCTTGGCGCATCTGGGGTTGCCTGATGTGGGCTTTGGCGTTTGCGTGATGGGCTGCGATGATGCGCGCATTGCGCTGTTGAATGCCGAGTTTCGCGGCAAGCCGGTGCCCACGAATGTGCTGAGTTGGCCGTCGGAAACGCTGGCCGAAGACACCCCGGGTCTGGCCCCTGCGACGCCCTTGCCGGGCACGGCGCAAGAACCTTGGTCGCTGGGGGATATCGCCTTGGCCTATGACACCTGCGCGCGCGAAGCCCAGGAGGCGGGCAAGCCGCTGGCGGATCATGTGACGCACCTTGTGGTTCATGGCATTTTGCATTTGTTGGGTTATGATCACATCCACGACGCCGATGCCGCCCTGATGGAACGGCATGAGGTGGCGATACTTGTAACCCTGGGGTTGGATGACCCATATTGACGTGGCTCCCGGGTGGCCGGGGCATGGCCGGAAAAGGACAGATGGACAGTAGCAACGACGGGTCTGGTGCGGCGCAAGGCGCGCAAGGGGGCAGCCAGACCGACCCCGATCAGCCCGGATTGCGCGACTTGGTCGGACGGCTGTTTGGCAGGGTTTCGGGAACCGCCAATCACAAGGATGGACAAGGTGCAGCCCCGGCGGCACCGCCTTTGTCGGGGGTCGGGTCGGTGCCTGGCCTTGGCAACCTGCGCCGGTTGCGGGTGGACGACGTGGCCATTCCCAAGGTGGAGATCGCGGCCGTGCCGCTGGATATCGGCCGCGATGAGCTGGTTGAGGTGTTTCGCGAGCAGGGCTTTTCGCGTTTGCCGGTCTACAAGGGTACTCTGGACCATCCGCAGGGCTTGGTGCTGCTGAAAGATCTGGCGTTGCAGCATGGCTTTGGGGCGTCGGGGCGGTTTTCCTTGCGCAAACTGCTGCGGCCCTTGCTGTTTGCGCCGCCGTCGATGCCGGTGGGTGTCTTGCTGCAAAAGATGCAGCGCGAGCGGGTGCACATGGCGCTGGTGATCGACGAATATGGCGGGGTGGATGGCCTTGTCACCATCGAGGACCTGATCGAGACCGTGATCGGCGAGATCGAGGATGAGCATGACGAGGACGAAGGTGCCTTGTGGAAGGAAGAAAAGCCCGGCGTGTTTCTGGCGCAATCCACAGCGCCGCTGGACGAGTTTGAGGCCGCGATCGGTCTGAGCCTGCACAGCGGCGACGAGGATGAGGAAATCGACACGCTGGGGGGGCTGGTATTCCTGCGCATTGGCCGGGTGCCGGCGCGCGGCGAGATCGTGCCGCATGAAACCGGGGCCGAGTTCGAGATTGTCGATGCCGACCCGCGCCGGATCAAGCGGCTGCGGGTCCGCCTGCCGGGTGCCGTCAGCCTGCCCGAGCCAGAGCGCAAGCCATCGTGACGCCGCGTGCCGGGCGGCGGTCCGGGTTTGCCGGTTGGCGCGGGGCGGGCCTTGATGCCGTGGCCGGGGCCTGCGTGGCCTTGGGGCAGGCACCGCTGTCGGCGTGGTATGTCGCGTTTCCGGCGCTGATCTGGGCGCTGTCGCGCATGCTTCGGCCTGCGGACATGCGCGGGGCGGCCTGGGCGGGGTGGTTTGTAGGGGCAGGGTATTTTGCCGCCTCGCTGACATGGATCGTGTCACCGTTTTTCGTCGATCCGGTCCGGCATGGCTGGATGGCCCCGTTTGCCGTGCTGCTGATGGGGTTTGGCCTTGGGCTGTTCTGGGCGCTTGCCGCAGGTCTGGCGTCACGGTTTGGCCAGCGCGCCCTGGCCCTTGCGGCGCTGCTGGGGTTGGCCGAGCTGGCGCGCGGGGTGGTGCTGACCGGCTTTCCCTGGGCGATGGTCGGGCATTTCTGGCACGACTGGCCGCTGGTGCAGACGGTGGCGCTGTTTGGTGCCACGGGCTTGACCGCGTTGACGCTGTTTGCGGCAGCCTTGCCTTTGGTCAGCCGCGGCTGGGGCAGCGTGGCGGCGCTTGCGCTGCTGGTGGCGGGCAGCCTGTGGGGCTGGCAGCGCATGGCGCAGCCCGACCCGCCGGACCGGGTGGCGCGGTTGCGGCTGGTGCAGCCCAATGCCGAGCAGCATCTGAAATGGGACCCCGATCAGGCGCGTGTGCTGTTTCAGCGCCAACTGGATTTCACCCGTGCGGGCAGCCCCGCCGATCTGACGATCTGGCCCGAAACCGCAGTGCCCTATCTGCTGGAATATGCGCCCGAGGTGGCCCCGATCATCGCCGCTGCGGCGGATGGCAACAAGGTGGCGGTCGGCATCCAGCGGGTGGAAGGTGACCGGGGCTGGAACAGCCTGCGGGTGATCGAAGGCGCGGGCGCGGTGACTGCGACCTACGACAAGTTCCATCTGGTGCCGTTTGGCGAATACATGCCGCTGGGCGATCTGATGCAGGACTGGTTCGGCATCGGGGCCTTTGCCGCGCAAGTGGGCAATGGCTATTCGGCGGGGCCGGGGCCGGTGGTGCTTGACCTTGGGCCGGTGTTGGGCCGCGCATTGCCGCTGATCTGCTACGAGGCGGTTTTCCCGCAGATCCCGCGCATGGCGGCAACCCGGTCCGACTGGATGCTGCAAGTCACCAATGACGCCTGGTTCGGCACCCTGACCGGGCCATTCCAGCATTTTGAGCTGTCGCGCCTGCGTGCCATCGAGATGGGTCTGCCCTTGGTGCGGGTGGGCAATACCGGTGTCACCGCGGTGATCGACGCCCGCGGGCGGGTGTTGCAACGGCTTGGCTTTGGCACGGCGGGCTTTCTGGATGTCGCGGCGCTGCCCGGTGCCTTGCCTGCCACACCCTTTGCCCGGCTTGGCGATCTGCCGGTGCTGCTGTGGCTTGGTGGCGTGCTGTTGTGGTCATGGCGTCGCATCGCCCGGCCACAGCTTGACGTTCCTGCACCGCAAGAGTAGCGACCGATACCGAACTGTCACAACGGCTTCCTGGCGTGACAGGGATAACCCCAACGGAGCGCTACCCAATGACCCGCAAGAATTATACCTTTACCTCGGAATCCGTGTCCGAGGGGCATCCAGACAAGGTCTGTGACCGTGTGTCCGATGCGATCCTTGATGCCTTTCTGGCCGAGGAGCCCAACGCCCGCGTCGCCTGCGAGACCTTTGCCACCACAAACCGCGTGGTCGTCGGCGGCGAGGTTGGGCTGTCGACCAAGGACGCGACCCATGCTATGCTGGAGCGGGTGGACGCCATCGTGCGTCACTGCGTCAAGGACATCGGCTATGAACAGGATGCGTTCCACTGGAACACGCTCAGCGTTCAGAATTACCTGCACGAACAGTCGGCGCATATTGCCCAAGGGGTTGACCGCGACGGTGCCGGCGATCAGGGCATCATGTTCGGCTATGCCTGCCGCGACACGCCAGAGCTGATGCCGGCCCCGATCCAGTATGCCCACGCGATCCTGCGCCGTCTTGCCGAGGTGCGCAAATCGGGGGCCGAGCCGACCCTGGGGCCGGACGCCAAATCGCAGCTGTCGTTGCGCTATGAAGATGGCAAGCCGGTCGAGGTCACCTCGATCGTGCTGTCAACGCAGCACAAGTATGAAAGCCAAAGCTCGGACGATATCCGTGCCATTGTCGAGCCCTATATCCGCGAGGTTCTGCCCTCGGGCTGGATAACCGAGGCCACCGAATGGTGGGTCAACCCGACCGGCACCTTCGTGATCGGCGGGCCTGACGGGGATGCGGGCCTGACCGGGCGCAAGATCATTGTCGATACCTATGGTGGGGCTGCCCCGCATGGCGGCGGCGCGTTTTCCGGCAAGGATCCGACCAAGGTTGACCGCTCGGCCGCCTATGCCGCGCGCTATCTGGCCAAGAACGTGGTGGCCTCGGGTCTGGCCGACCGCTGCACCTTGCAGGTGTCCTATGCCATCGGTGTGGCACGGCCGTTGTCGATCTATGTCGATACCCATGGCACCGGGCAGGTGGATGCGGCGCAGATTGAACGCGCCGTGGCCGAATGCATGGACCTGACGCCGCGCGGCATCCGCACCCATCTGGGGCTGAACCGGCCGATCTATGCCCGCACCAGTGCTTATGGCCATTTTGGCCGGGAACCGGAATCCGATGGAGGCTTCAGTTGGGAAAAGATCGATCTGACCGCCGCGTTGAAGGCAGCGGTCTGAGCCAAGGCCAGACGCCCCCGCATTCCGGGGGCGTCTTGTCCCGATGCTCCGTCGCGGTTAGGCTCTGCCGCGCGCTTGACCGCGCCGCCCGCGCCTGACACTCAGGCGCGAAACCGACAAGACGGGGCCGCAGCCATGACAGAACCGCCGGAACGCCGCAATTTCTATGGACGGGTGCATGGCAAGACCCTGCGCGCCAGCCAGAAGGATTATCTTGCCCGCGATCTGGAAAGCCTGCGCCTGCGCGGTGTGGTGGCATGGGAAAACCCGCGCCGCGCTCCGCTTGATCCGGCGATGCTGTTTGCCACCCCGCGACCGATCTGGGTCGAGGTCGGTTTTGGTGGCGGTGAACATCTGGTCCACATGGCAGCACTTTACCCCGAGGTCGGCATCATCGGCTGCGAGCCGTTCGTGAACGGCGTTGCCATGCTGTTGGGCAAGATCCGGCAGGCACGGGTGCGCAACCTGTGGATCCACCCCGGTGACGCACGCGATCTGTTTGACGTGCTGCCGGCGGCCTCGGTCGACAAGGTTTTCCTGAACTATCCCGACCCCTGGCCCAAGGCCCGCCACCACCGCCGCCGCTTTGTGACGCCGGGCTATCTGGCGCTTCTGGCGCGGGTGATGAAGCCGGGGGCCGAGTTTCGGGTCGCCACCGATATTGCCGATTATGTGCGCCAGACGTTGGAAGAGGTGCCGAAGGCGGGCTTTGTGCTGACGCATCAGGGCGGGCAAGGCGAGGCATGGCCGGATTGGCTGTCCACCCGCTATGAACAAAAGGCGCTGCGCGAGGGTCGCAGTCCGAACTACCTGTCCTTTGTGCGCGCGGCCTAAGCCGCAGCCCCATGGACCGCCCGACCGGCATAGGCTATCAGGCGTTCGTTTACACAGCGGAGAAGACAATGTCCGGCCACGGCGATGCACACCCGATGACCTCTGGCAAATGCGGGGCCTTGCGCGGCACGGCGCTGGTGCCGGGCGACAAGTCGATTTCGCACCGCGCGCTGATCTTTGGCGCGATGGCGGTGGGGGAAACCCGGATCACCGGCCTGCTGGAAGGGCAAGACGTGCTGGACACCGCCCGCGCGATGCGGGCCTTTGGCGCCACCGTCATCCAGCACGGCCCCGGCGCATGGTCGGTGCATGGTGTGGGCGTGGGCGGGTTTTCGGAACCCTCGGATGTGATCGACTGCGGCAATTCCGGCACCGGGGTGCGGCTGATCATGGGCACCATGGCCACCACGGCGATGACCGCCACCTTCACCGGCGATGCGTCCTTGCGCAAGCGCCCGATGGGCCGGGTGACCGACCCTTTGTCGCTGTTTGGCGCGCAAGCCTATGGTCGCCGCGGCGGGCGGTTGCCGATGACGGTGGTGGGGGCGGCCAAACCGGTGCCGGTGCGCTATGCGCTGCCGGTGGCATCGGCGCAGGTGAAATCGGCGGTGCTGCTGGCCGGGCTGAACGCGCCCGGCGAGACGGTGGTGATCGAACGTGAACCGACGCGCGACCATTCCGAACGGATGCTGCTGGGCTTTGGCGCGCAGCTTTCGGTCGAGCGCAACGGCAACGAAGGCCAGATCATCACCCTGCAAGGCCGCCCCGAATTGCGGCCGCAAAGCGTGGCCGTGCCGCGCGATCCGTCCTCGGCCGCGTTTCCGACCTGTGCCGCGCTGATCGTCGAAGGGTCAGACATCACGGTGCCCGGCGTCAGCCAGAACCTGACGCGCAACGGGTTGTATATCACGCTGGCCGAGATGGGGGCCGAGATCGAGTTCCTGAACCCGCGCGAAGAGGGCGGCGAGTCGGTGGCCGACCTGCGGGTGCGGTTTTCGGGCGCGATGCAGGGCATCGAGGTGCCGCCCGAACGCGCGCCCAGCATGATCGACGAATATCCGATCCTTGCGGTGGTTGCGGCCTTTGCCACCGGTCGGACCGTGATGCGCGGGGTCAAGGAATTGCGGGTCAAGGAAAGCGACCGGATCGACGCCATGGCGCGCGGGCTGGAGGCTTGCGGCGTGACGGTGGAAGAGGACGCCGATACCCTGACCGTGCACGGCATGGGCCCGGGCGGGGTGCCGGGCTGGGCCACCTGCGCCACCCATCTGGACCACCGGATCGCGATGGCCTTTCTGGTGGCCGGGATGGCGGCAAAGGCGGCGATTTCGGTCGATGACGCCGCCCCCATCGTGACCTCGTTTCCGATGTTCGAGGCATTGATGAACGGGCTGGGCGGCGACATCCGCCGCAGCTAGGGGCCAGTTCGGGCCGGTTGCGGCAGGCCGCTGTGTAAAAAAGGGTGACATGTTCAACGACTGGAAGACAGAAAAAGCCACCGTCGCGCTGATTGATGCGGCGCAGGATCTGGCCGACAAACTGGTCAGCGCCAAGCCGCATTTCGTGGAAACCCACGCGGCGGCGGCGCAGTTCTGGGGCGTCGAGCATCTGATCCGCGATCAGGATCTGTGGGCCATCGTCGATTGGAAGCCCGCAATGGTGGCGCGTTTTGTCCGCGACACCCAGACCAGAATCGCGGCGCTGCGCAAGGCCCGCGATTACGCCAGTAGCGATGGCCTTGCCATCTGGCTGCACACCGCCCGCGCCATCACCGAACCAAGGCTGATGCCGCCCGTGCGCGATATCTGGGCCGCGCTGTTGGGGGCCGGGGTCAACGCCGATGCGATGCTGCGCGACATGCTGGACGACGCGGGGCTGCCCCCCGGCCATACTCGGCGCGGGCCCAAAGGGTTTTGCGGCGAAGGCTGACCAAAGCTGATGGGCCGCCCTGTGGCACCAGAAGGCAGCGCCCGCGCTTGTCTGTTGGTGAACCGCCGGGCGCTGGGGTGGGGGAACCGCAAGCACCCCGACCCCGGAATGCCCGCTTTGCCGCAGGCCCTTGAAGCTGTCAGGGCAGGGGCATAGTGTCCGGCATGTCAAGGCACGGGCGGAGCACGAGGCTGGCATGGCGAAAAAGAACAGTTTGGCGGCCAAGAAGCGCAGCATCTTTGAAGAGGTCGGCACAACAGGCGTGCCCGTGGCCCCGCAAGGCGGCATGATCGCGGCCCGCTCGCAAGGCTGGCGCGGGCCGGTCAGGGGGTGGCTGATCGTGCTGTTCCTGCTGGTCATGGCATCTGTCATGCTGGGCGGGCTGATCCGGCTTGCCGATCTCGCGCTGCCATTGGCCAGCCAGGACTGGCCGACGCTGTGGTCGCTGCCGCCGCTGAGCGATGGCGAATGGCTGGCCGCGTTGCAAGACTATCAGGCCAGCCCGCAGTATCTGGCAGCGGGCAAGACCGTCGAGATGGCCGCCTTCAAGCAGGTCTATTGGTGGGACTGGGGGCTCAGGCTGTTGGGCCCGGCGATTGCCGCGGTCTGGCTGCTGGGCTTTCTGGTCTTTCTTGCCTTGCGAAAGATCCCCCGGGGTTGGACGGGGCGGCTGTTTGGCCTTGCCGTGCTGGGGGCCCTGCACGCCACAAGCGGCGTCTGGTCAGCGATACCCGAGGTATCGGCCCTGATGTCGGCTTATGTGGCACCTTGGCGGCTGCTGATGGACCCGTATCCGCTGATGCTGGATCTGGGTCTGGCCTTCGTCATCTTGGGCGGTGTCGCGGGGGCGGTCTTTCTGCTGGGTCGCAGCGACTCGGCGCTGTTGCAGGCCCGACGCGCGCGCGAGGCGCGGCTGTTTGGCCTGTCCACCGCGCTGATGGCGGTGGCCTTTGTGCAGATCGTGTCGGGGGGAATGGTCGCGGGTCTGAATGCCGGACAGGCGTTTGCGACATGGCCCGACATGAACGGGCCATTTTTCCCGGCGGATGCGCTGCGCGTGCCGGACGGGCAGGGCGGCACTTTGCCGATCTGGCGCGCGTTCTTTGAAAACCCCGGTCTGGTGCAGTTCATACACCGGATGGCGGGCTATGGGCTGGCCGGCTTTGGCCTGATCGTCTGGGCCTTTGGCCTGCGGTCGGTGCATGGCAACACCCGCTTTGCCTTTCACGCCATGATGGCGATGCTGCTGGTGCAGGTCGGGCTTGGCGTTGTCACCGTGCTGACGGCCGCGCATCTGTCACTTGCCATCACGCATCAGGTGGGCGCAATTTTCCTGTGGGTGCTGATCCTGCGCGCCCGCCATTTGTCGCAATACCCGCTGGCCGGGTCTATCCGTAAGGGCACTGCATGACCTTGAACAACACGGCCTATGCCGATCTGATGGCGTTCCAGCGCGAGACCGAGGCGTTGGCGCAGGTTGCCGGTCGCCTTGGCTGGGATCAGGAAACCCAGATGCCGCGCGGGGCGGCTGAGCAACGATCCGAGGAAATGTCGGCGATCGAAGGCGTGTTGCACGCCCGCCGCACCGATCCGCGCATCGCCGATTGGCTTGAGGCGGCAGATGCCACCGACGCGGTGGCGACAGCCAACCTGCGCCACATCCGGCGATCCTTTGACCGGCAGACCAAGGTGCCCGCAGCCCTGGCGCAGGACCTGGCCCGCGTCACCAGCCGGGCGCAAGGCATCTGGGCCGAGGCCCGCGCGCAGGACGATGTGCAGGCCTTCCTGCCGATGCTGACCGAGGTGATCCGGCTGCGGCGCGAAGAGGCGGCCTGTCTGGCGCAGGGCGGCGATCTTTACGACGCGCTGATCGACGATTACGAACCGGGTGCCACGGCCGCGTCCTTGAGTGCGATGTTTGATGCGATGCGGCCAAGGCTGGTGGCCTTGCGGTCTGCCGTTCTGGGGGCCGCATATCAGCCGCCAAAGCTGACCGGGCATTTCGGGCAGGATGCACAGTTGCGCATGGCGCGCGATCTGGCCACCGCCTTTGGCTATGACTGGTCGCGCGGGCGGCTGGATCTGGCGGTGCATCCGTTCAGTTCCGGTTCGGGCGATGATGCGCGCATCACCACGCGGGTGGTGGAAAGCGATCCGTTCAACTGTTTTTATTCCACCATCCACGAAGTCGGCCATGCCTGTTATGAATTGGGCATCGACCCCGATTACCGGCTGACCCCGCTGGGCCAAGGCGTCAGCATGGGGGTGCATGAAAGCCAAAGCCGGATCTATGAAAACCAGCTTGGCCGCAGCCGCGCCTTTACCGGCTGGATGCTGGGCCAGATGCAGGACCGGTTCGATGCCTTCGGGATCACCGACGCCGATGCCTTTTATGGCGCGGTCAACCGGGTGCAGTCGGGCTTTATCCGCACCGAGGCCGATGAGGTGCACTATAACCTGCATGTGATGCTGCGCTTTGATCTGGAACGCGCTCTGATCCGCGGCGATCTGGGCCCCCACGATCTTGAGGCGGCGTGGAATGACCGCTTTAAGGCCGACTTTGGCGTGGCGGTAGACCGCCCCAGCCATGGCATGCTGCAAGACGTGCATTGGTCTTGCGGGCTGTTTGGCTATTTCCCGACCTATACGCTGGGCAATGTCTATGCCGGTTGCCTGAACCTGGCCTTGCGCAGGGCGGTGCCCGATCTGGATGACCATCTGGCGCGTGGCGATGCGACGCCTGCCACCGACTGGCTGCGCGAAAACCTGCAACGCCATGGCGGCTTGTATGAACCGCGCGGCGTGGTCGCCCGCGCCTGCGGCTTTGATCCCGACGAAGGCCCGTTGCTGGACTATCTGGAGGCGAAGTTCGCGGCGATTTATCGTCTTTAGTCCGGCCTGTTCTCAGGTCTTTCGGCGTTGACAAGGCAGGCCATACGAATGTCGCATCGGCCCTTGCCGGGAAATGGAGGCCTGCCATCGTTGCTGATCGCCTGAACATCGCGCTGGTTGCCGTGGCCCTACTGGGCCTGTTGTGCGGTCTTGGGCTGACGCTGTCCGGGCAACCGGATCTGGCGGCGCTTGCCTGGGCCGCGGGCGTGGTGCCGGTGCTGCTTGCGCTGTGCGTCGAGATCGTGCGCAGCCTTTGGCAGGGCGAGGTCGGGCTGGACATCGTTGCCGCCCTGTCGATGACCGCCGCCCTGCTGGTGGGCGAGGCACTGGCGGCCTCGGTGGTGGCGCTGATGTATTCCGGCGGCAGCTTTCTGGAAAGCTTTGCCGAAGGCCGTGCCCGACGTGAAATGACCGACCTTCTGTCGCGTGTGCCGCGCAGCGCCACCCGGCGCAACGGCGATGCGCTGGAAGAGGTGCCGCTGGATGCCATCGCCCCCGGTGACCTGTTGCTGATCCGTCAAGGTGAAATGGCGCCGGTCGATGGTGCGGTGGAAAGCGATCAGGCCCTGCTGGACCAATCGGCGCTGACCGGCGAAGCGATGCCGGCGCGGCTGGCGCGCGGGGCCGAGGTGATGAGCGGGTCCACCAACGCGGGCGAGCCGTTCGATCTGCGCGCCGCACGCCGCGCCGCCGACAGCACCTATGCCGGGATCTTGCGGCTGGTGGCGGCGGCGCAGGCCTCCAAGGCACCGATGGCCCGGTTGGCCGACCGCTATTCGCTGCTGTTTCTGGCGTTGACGGTGGTCATTGCCGGCGCCGCGTGGTGGTTTACCGGCGATCCGATCCGCGCGGTGGCGGTGCTGGTGGTGGCCACGCCTTGCCCGCTGATCCTGGCCGTGCCGGTGGCTTTGGTGGCGGGACTGTCGCGCGCGGCGCATTTCGGGGTGCTGATCAAGGGCGCCAAACCGCTGGAGTCACTGGCCCGCATCAAGACGCTGATCCTTGACAAGACCGGCACCCTGACCGACGGCCGCCCGCAGATCGTGTCGATCACCACCGCGGCGCATCTGTCCGAAGCCGAGGTGCTGCGCCACGCGGCAGCCCTGGATCAGGCGTCGAAACACCCGATCGCACAGGCGATTGTTCAGGCCGCCCGCGCGCGCGGCCTGATCTTGCCGATCCCCCAAGCGGTGGTCGAAACCGCTGGTGGCGGTGTGGTGGGGCAGGTGGACGGTCGGGCCGTGGTGGTAGGTGGGCTTGGCTTTGTGGCGGGCCAGCTTGGCGCGGCACAGGCCGAACCTGCGGTGCATCAGGCCGGGTCGGTCGTTGTGGCGGTGGCGGTGGATGGCGCGCTGGTGGGCCATCTGGTGATGGCCGATGCGCTGCGCGATGGCACCGCCGAGCTGCTGGCGGGCCTGCGCCGCCTGGGGGTGGGGCGCATCGTGATGGCCACCGGCGACCGTCAGGCGGTGGCCATGGCGGTGACCCATGGGCTGGGGCTGGACGGCGTGCGCGCCGATCTGACCCCCGACCAGAAGGTGCTTTTGGTGCTGTCGGAACGCAAGAACGGCCCGGTGATGATGGTGGGTGACGGCGTCAACGACGCGCCCGCTTTGGCCGCCGCCGATGTGGGCGTGGCCATGGGCGCGCGCGGGGCCGCGGCCTCTGCCGAAGCCGCCGATGTGGTGCTGCTGGTGGACAGGCTGAACCCGCTGCTGACCGGGCTGGAGGTGGCGCAACGCGCCCGCAAGATTGCGCTGGAAAGCGTGGTGGCGGGGATCGGCCTTTCCATTCTGGGGATGATCGCGGCGGCCTTTGGCTATCTGTCGCCGGTGCAGGGCGCACTGCTGCAAGAGGTGATCGACGTGGCGGTGATCCTGAACGCGCTGCGGGCACTGCGCATTGTGCCAAAGGTCGGGCGGCGCGCGTAAGGTGCTTTGCCGGGATGGTGTTCTGCGGCGGACACGGCCTTTTGGGGGCTTGCGCCGGGCGTCAGGGCGTCTAGCTTGAAGCTCTCAGGAGGACCAGACGCATGACCGAAGCCCGCGCCATTCATCTTGCCGATTATCAGCCGTTTTCGCATCTGCTGGATCAGGTTACCCTGACGTTCCGGCTGTCGCCACGGGCGACGCGGGTTCTGGCGCGGCTTGAGATGCGGCCCAATCCGGCCGCACTTGCGGGGCAGGATCTGCGTCTGGATGGCGAAGGCTTGCGGCTTTTGTCGCTGACGCTGGATGGCCAACCGCTGACGGTGCAGCCCGATGCCATGGGGCTGACGGTGCCCGCGCTGGCCCTGCTCGATGCGCCTTTCGTGCTGGAAACCGAGGTCGAGATCGCCCCTGAAGGCAATACCGCGCTGGAGGGGCTTTACATGTCGGGCGGCATGTATTGCACGCAATGCGAGGCCGAGGGCTTTCGCAAGATCACCTTCTACCCGGACCGTCCCGACGTGATGGCGCGCTTTCGGGTCCGGCTGGAAGGCGACATGCCGGTGCTTTTGTCCAACGGCAACCTGATCTGGCAAGGGCCGGGCTGGGCCGACTGGGATGACCCCTGGCCCAAGCCTGCCTATCTGTTCGCGCTGGTGGCGGGCGACCTGCGCGCCCACTCCGGCCTGTTTCGTACCCTGTCGGGCCGCGACGTGGCGCTGAACATCTGGGTGCGCCCGGGCGATGAGGCGCGCTGCGCCTATGCGATGGACAGCCTGATCCGGTCGATGGCCTGGGATGAACGGGTTTACGGTCGCGAATACGACTTGGACATTTTCAACATTGTTGCCGTTGATGACTTCAATATGGGCGCGATGGAGAACAAGGGCTTGAACATTTTCAACTCCAAATACGTTCTGGCCAGCCCCGAGACCGCGACCGACGATGACTTTGCCCGGATCGAGGCGATCATCGCGCATGAGTATTTTCACAACTGGACCGGCAACCGCATCACCTGCCGCGACTGGTTTCAGCTGTGCCTGAAAGAGGGGCTGACGGTCTTCCGCGACCAGCAGTTTTCCGGCGATATGCGGTCCCACGCGGTGAAGCGCATCGAGGACGTGCTGATGTTGCGCGCCCGGCAGTTCCGCGAGGATCAGGGGCCGCTGGCCCACCCGGTGCGACCGGAGTCCTATATTGAGATCAACAACTTCTACACTGCAACGGTCTATGAAAAGGGCGCCGAGGTGATCGGCATGCTCAAGCGCCTCGTGGGGGATGAGGGCTACGCCGGCGCGCTGGATCTGTATTTTGACCGCTACGACGGGCAGGCGGCAACGATTGAAGACTGGCTCAAGGTGTTTGAAGACGCCACCGGCCGCGATCTGACCCAGTTCAAACGCTGGTATACCGAGGCGGGCACGCCGCGATTAACGGTGACAGACGACTTTAACAATGGCGTATATACCCTTCATTTCGAACAGAAAAACCCGAAAACTCCGGGCCAGCCGATCAAGGGCGCCAAAGTGCTGCCGATTGCGGTGGGGTTACTGAACCCCAATGGCTGCGAGGTGGTGCCAACCACGGTGCTGGAAATGACCGAGGCCCGCCAAAGCTTTGCCTTCGGCGGGCTGGGCGCGCGACCGATCCCGTCGATCCTGCGCGGGTTTTCCGCCCCCGTGGTGCTGGAGCGGGACGCAAGCCCCGAAGAACGCGCCTTCCTTCTGGCGCATGACACCGACCCATTCAACAAATGGGAGGCAGGGCGGGCCTTGGCCAAGGATCTGCTGACGCGGATGGTCACGGAAAATGCCGCGCCGGGGCCGGACTGGCTGGATGCACTGGCGCGGGTGGCGGTGGACGACCAGCTTGACCCGGCGTTCCGGGCGCTGTGTCTGCGGCTGCCATCGGATGATGACATGGCGCAGACGCTGCATGCATCGGGCCATGTGCCTGACCCGGCGGCGATTTATGTCGCGCGGAGGCGGATGGCCGATGCTTTGGCGCAACGGCTGTCCGGCGTTTTGCCGGGGCTGATGGCGTCGCTGGCCGAACCGGGTCCATTCACCCCGGATGCCCGCGCGGCGGGGCGGCGGGCGCTGCGGTTGGCGGCACTGTCGCTGGTGTCGCGCTGCGATGGCGGGGCGTCGGCCCGGGCGGCCTGTCGTGCGGCAGACAACATGACCGAAGAGGTGGGCGCGCTGTCATGCCTTTTGGACATCGGTCAGGGCGGCGAAGAACTGGTGCGGTTCGAGGCGAGTTGGAAGGCCGACCGCAACGTGATGGACAAGTGGTTTGCCCTGCAAATCGCTTATGCCCGGCCCGATCAGGCGGCGGCGGTCACACAGGCCTTGACGGCGCACCCGGATTTCGACTGGAAGAACCCGAACCGCTTTCGCAGCGTCATCGGTGCCTTGTCGGGCCATCATGCCGGGTTCCACCACATCAGTGGCGCAGGCTATGCCCTTGTGGCCGATTGGCTTTTGCAGCTGGACCCGCTGAACCCGCAAACGGCAGCGCGGATGTCGACCGCGTTTGAAACCTGGCCGCGCTATGACGGCGACCGTCAGGGCATGGTGCGCGACGTGCTGCGGCGGATGCTGGCGACCGAAGGCCTAAGCCGCGATCTGACCGAGATGGCGGGGCGGATGCTGGGGGACTAGGCCCCGCGACTGGGCACGAATTTTCGGCGAAAATTCGTCTGTGGCCGGGGAAAGTCGATCAGCCCAGTTTGCGGAACAATGCGGTCAGGCGCTTGGCCTCGGCCTCGATGCCAAACGGCGGATTGATCATCACCATGCCCGAGCCTTCCATCCGGTGGCCGTCGCGCACCGGCGCAAAGCGCACCTCGTGCACCAGCGCGTCGGGGATGGCGACGCGCAATTCGGCCAGCATCGGTTTGTGCAACCCGTCGCGCAGGATCGGATACCACAGATAGATCAGACCGACATTCCACTTGCGGTGCAACTGGCCGATGACGCGCGGAATGGTCTCATAGTCGGTCTTGACCTCATAGGACGGGTCGATCAGCAGCAGCCCACGCCGGGGGGTTGGCGGGCAGATCGACAGCGCCTTGGCAAGGCCGTCTTCGCGGTAGATCTTGGCACCAAACGGGGCCGCGGCATATTCGAGCGCGGCATGTTCCTGCGGGTGCAGTTCGCATAGATGGATCGTGTCGATATCGCGCAGCAGGTGGCCTGCGATCAGCGGGCTGCCGGGGTAGGCGTTGGGGCCACGCTGGCCCCGCGTCAGATGCAGGGCGCGCCGGTAGGGGTGGCCGGCCGGAAACCAGTGCTCGGTCAGCGCAATGCCCTTGGCGGCCTCGCCGGTTTTCACCGCTTCGGGCGCGGTCAGATCATAAAGGCCCCGGCCGGCGTGGGTTTCGAAATAGGTGACCGGCTTGTCCTTTTGCGTCAGGTAATCCAGCGTCCACGCCAGAAGCGCGTGCTTGTGGACATCAGCCAGGTTCCCGGCGTGATAGAGGTGTTGATACGACAGCATCCCGGTGGCCTAGCAGGCGGGGGACCGTGTCGCAAGGGGTGGGGTGGGGCGCATTGCGCCGGCAGTTGCGCCCGGAACGGCGGGATGAACCCCGTGCTACGGGTCGCGCTTGTGGGCGGCATGGTCGCGGGCGGCTTTCTCCGCCTGCGCCTTCTGCTGGTCGCGCGTCGCCTTGGTCTGGCCAAACTTGGCGGCGTTTTCATCAGCCTTGGCGCGGGCCGCCTTGCGGGCGGCCTGCTTTTTCGCGGTGCGAAGGTTGACGATTTCGGCCATCCGCCCCCCGATCAGCCCTTCGGCCCGATCATGTCTTCGGGGCGCACCACGCGGTCAAAGGTCTCGCCATCGACATAGCCCAGGGCAATCGCCTCTTGCCGCAGGGTGGTGCCGTTCTTGTGGGCGGTCTTGGCCACCTTGGTGGCGGCGTCGTAACCGATGGTGGGGGCAAGCGCGGTGACCAGCATCAGCGATTCCTTCATCAGCTTGTCGATGCGCGGAATATTGGCCTGGGTGCCGACCACCATGTTGTCGGTGAACGACCCGGCGGCATCGCCCAGAAGCTGCATGGATTGCAGCACGTTATACGACATCATCGGGTTGTAGACGTTCAGCTCGAAATGCCCTTGGCTTCCGGCAAACCCCACCGCCGCATCATTGCCCATGACCTGCGCGCAGACCATGGTCAGGGCCTCGGCCTGGGTCGGGTTGACCTTGCCCGGCATGATGGAACTGCCCGGTTCGTTTTCCGGCAGGATCAATTCGCCAAGGCCCGAGCGCGGGCCGGACCCCAAGAGCCGCATGTCATTGGCGATCTTGAACAGGCTGACCGCAACGGTTTTCAGCGCCCCTGAAAACATCACCATCGCGTCATGCGCGGCCAGGGCTTCGAACTTGTTGGGGGCGGTGACGAAGGGCAGGCCGGTGATCTGGGCGATTTGCGCCGCCACCCGAACGTCCCAGCCGACCCGGGTGTTCAGCCCGGTACCAACGGCGGTGCCGCCCTGTGCCAGCTCATAGATCTCGGGCAGCACCTTGTGGATGCGCAAGATGCCTTGGCTGACCTGATGCGCGTAACCCGAAAACTCCTGCCCCAGCGTCAGGGGGGTGGCATCCTGGGTGTGGGTGCGGCCGATCTTGATGATATCCTTGAACTCGATGGATTTATTGACCAGTGCCGCATGCAGCTTGTGCAGGCCCGGCAGCAGCACATCGCGCGCCATCATGCCGATGGCGACGTGCATCGCGGTGGGGAAGGTGTCGTTTGACGACTGGCCCATGTTGACGTGATCATTCGGGTGGGCCGGCGTCTTGCTGCCCATCACGCCACCCAGCACTTCAATCGCGCGGTTGCTGATCACCTCGTTGGCGTTCATGTTGCTTTGGGTGCCCGATCCGGTCTGCCAGACCACCAGCGGAAAGTTGTCGTCAAACCGCCCGTCGACCACCTCTTGCGCGGCGGCGGCGATGGCCCGGCCCAGCTCGGCCGAAATATCGCCTTGGTCGATGTTGACCAACGCACAGGCCTTCTTGATCACGCCAAGCGCGCGGATGATCGCGACCGGCTGACGTTCCCAGCCAATCGGGAAGTTCAGGATTGACCGCTGGGTCTGCGCGCCCCAGTATTTGTCGGCGGGAACCTCAAGCGGGCCAAAGCTGTCGGTTTCGGTGCGGGTGCTGGTCATCTGCAAGCCTCGTTTTTTTGCTCGGTTTCCCATACGGGAGGCAACCGGCGAAATCAATTGGCATACCGGCGCATACCGCGACTATTGCTTGCGGAACTTGTCCAGGCTGACCACTTCGGCGTCGTGATGCGGCGGCGGATCGTCGTCGCCATCATCGTCATCGTCTTCCGCGTCGTCGTCTTCGACGTGGCTTTCAAAGCGCAGGCCGAATTCTACCGAAGGATCAACGAAGGTGCGCACCGCATCAAACGGAATGACCATCGGTTCGGGTTGGTTGCCGAAGTTCAGCGTGATGGTGAAACCGTCGTCATCGACATTCAGGTTTTCGAACCAATGCTGGATGACGATGGTCATTTCCGCCGGATAGCGGGCCTTCAGCCAGTCGGCCATTTCCACCTCGGGGTGGGTGGTGTCAAAGGTGATGAAGAAATGATGCGCGCCGGGAAGACCGTTTTCAGACACGTCCTGCAGCACCGATTGGATCAGGCTGCGCATCGCGCGATGCATCAAATTGCCGTAGTCAATGGAGCGCGCCATAACAAACCTCAAACTTTCGTGCACGCAGCATAGGGGTTTTGACCCCGAAGGGAAGGGGCAAGGCGGGGCTCACAGAGCACCGAGCGCGACAGAGACCGCGACAGAGACTGCGCAAGATACCGCCAGCACCAACCAGATCGGGCGATGCAGGCCGATCAGCAGCAACGCCGACAGCGCCGACAGGCCCAAGGCCCACAGGTTGAGGCTGGACAGATCTGGCGTCATCAGGTGCAGCGGGCCGCTGCGGGTGATGCTGGTGTCCCGAAACAGCAATGTCATGGCAAACCACAGCGACAGATTGGCAATGACGCCGACCACCGCGGCCATGATCGCCTGCAAGGCCCCGGCAAGGCGCGGGTCGGCGGTGATGCGGGCCAGATAGGGGGCGGCCACGAAGATCCACAAAAAGCAGGGCACAAAGGTCATCCAAAGGGTGACAATGGCGCCTGCAAGGCCAAGGCCCCAGCCGCCCGCGCCATAGCCCGCCATGAATCCGACGAACTCGGTCACCAGTATAAGCGGGCCGGGGGTGGTTTCGGCAAGACCTAGCCCCGCCATCATCTGTTCGGTGGTCAGCCAGCCCTGCACCGCCACCACCTCTTGCGTCATCCAGGCCAGCACTGCGTAGGCCCCGCCAAAGGTGACCACGGCAAGCTTTGAGAAGAACCACGCGATGTCGAACAGGATGCCGCCCATGGCCCACAAGGCGGCCAGCGGCACCAGCCAGACGCCCAGCCAGACGGCCAGCGTCTGTGCCGTGCGCGGGGCGGCGATCTGCGGCAACGGCGCGGTGCCGGGGGCGGCGGTCAGCAAGCCCCAGACCCCGGCGGCAAGGATGATCACCGGAAACGGCAGGTTCAGTGCAAGAAGGCCCAGAAGCGCCAGCCCGGCAATCACATAGGCCGCACGGTCGCGCAGCGCCTTGCGTGCGACGCGGATCAGCGCCTGAACCACGATGGCGATCACCGCCGCCTGCACCCCCAGAAACAGCGCCTGCATCAACGGCACCTCGCCCCAGGCCGCATAGGCCATCGACAGCGCCAGCACCACCACCGCGCCCGGTAGCACGAACAGCCCGCCCGCGATCAGCCCGCCAAGGGTGCCATGCAGCCGCCAGCCCGCCCAGGTGGCAAGCTGCATCGCCTCGGGCCCCGGAAGCAGCATGCAGAACGACAGGGCCGAGAGATAGTCTTTCTCGGTCAGCCACTTGCGGTCCTCTACCAGCACCCGGTGCATTAGCGCGATCTGTGCCGCCGGGCCGCCGAAGGACAAAACCCCGATACGGGCGAAGGTGCGGGTCAGATCAGACAGGCTGGGTTGCATCGGGGCAGGCTATGCAAGCCCTGTGACGCCCGCAAGACGGTTTCCCCGCCGGGTATTTTGCCCGGCGGGGAGGGGGGTCAGTATGACGTGTGTTTGCAAGCAGCACGTCAATCGGGGGCTTTTGCACCCCGTGCAAGCAACAGCGAAACCATAGGCCGCGCAATTCCTTGCTTAAGGCTGATTCTTTAACCGACGGTTAACCGCCGCCCCCGCCCCGTCGCAAAAGCCGCTGTCAGCCGTCAAAGCCCGTCAAAAGCGCACAGCGCGTGCACCTCCATCCCCATGGCTTCCAGCTTTTTACGCCCCCCAAGCTCGGGCAGATCGACCACAAAGGCGCAGCCAACGACCTGCCCGCCCAAGCGTTCGATCAGCTTGATCCCGGCCTCGGCGGTGCCGCCGGTGGCCAGCAGGTCATCGACCACAAGGATTTTTTCGCCGGGCTGCATCGCATCGTCATGCACCTCGACCACCGCTTCGCCATATTCCAGCGTATAGGCCTGTGAAATCGTCTGGCCCGGCAGCTTGCCCTTCTTGCGGATCGGCACAAAGCCGGTGGACAACTGGTGCGCGACCGCCCCGCCCAGGATAAAGCCGCGCGCCTCCAGCCCCACCACCTTGTCGATGCGCATCCCGGCATAGGGGGCAAGCAACTGGTCAACACACATCCGCAAGCCCCGTGGATCGGCAAACAAGGTTGTCACATCGCGAAACATGATGCCTACATGCGGGAAGTCTACGATGGTTCGGATATAGTCCTTGACGGTCTTGCTCATCATTCACCTTTCAGAACGCGGCCAGCCACCGCGTCAAGTTTTTCCAGCAGCTCACGGTCGCGCATCGCGGGCTCGGTCATGATCGCATGCTCCAGCGCGCGGTCGCAGCCATGCGGGCAGGGGGCGCGGTCGCGGCCCAAGAGCGTGGGCAGGCGCGACACCAGCGCGCGGGCATGGCCGGCATTGGCCGCCATCGTCGCCATCACCTGCGCCACATCCACCGCGCCATGGCTGTCGTGCCAGCAGTCGTAATCGGTGACCATGGCGACGCAGGCATAGCAAAGCTCGGCCTCGCGGGCGAGTTTGGCCTCGGGCATCCCGGTCATGCCGATCAGATCGGCCCCCCATGCGCGGTAAAGCCGGCTTTCGGCAAGGGTGGAAAACTGCGGCCCCTCCATCGCGACATAGGTGGCGTGCAGATGCACCCGCGCCCCGGTTTCGCGCGCGGCCTTGGCGGCATGGGCCGACAGCCGCGGGCAGGTCGGGTGCGACAGGCCGACATGGGCCACGCAGCCCGCGCCGAAGAACGACTTTTCGCGCGCGAAGGTGCGGTCGATATACTGGTCGACGATGACGAAATCGCCCGGCGCATAGTCTTCGCGCAGCGACCCCACCGCCGACAGCGCCACCACATCGGTGCAGCCAAGCCGCTTGAGTGCGTCAATGTTGGCGCGGTAGTTCACCGTGCTGGGCGATTGCACATGGCCGCGGCCGTGTCGCGGCAAAAAGGCCATCGCCACCCCGTCCAGCCGCCCGACCAGGATCTCGTCCGACGGCTTGCCCCAGGGGGTTGCCACCTTGACCCAGGAGGCGCCTTCCAGCCCTTCCACCTGATAGATCCCCGACCCACCAATGATGCCGATCATCGTTTCCATGCGCTGCCCCCGTGCTGGTTGCGCCGATCTTAGGCCGGGTTGCGGGCGGGGAAAAGGGGGGCGCTGCCCGCTGTGAGACAGGCTGTCGGATCCAAGGAAATCAAGGGCTTGACTGCAAGAGATTAAGCTTTTGGCAACGCATTGAGGCCCCCACCCCCTGCGGCATAAAGGCTTGCCGGGGCTTTGGGGCGGTGTCGCGCATCCAGACCGTTCAAATCGTAACGGCATTGGAACTGCGCACCTGCGCGGTGAACCTGCCCGCGCTGCGGCAAGACAGCTTCAAGCGCGCGGCGCGCGAGGTGGACGGCACGGCACAGGGCGCGCTGGATTTGTGACGCGAGGCGGAGGCTAACCCACCCGTCGCGCGGCAACGCGGCCCCCCACCCCCATCCCCTCCCCACGGGGGGGAGGGGAGGTGCGGTGCGGTGAGGGTGCGCTTTTTGAGGGCGAGACGTGGGTAACGGTTCGTGCTGCGCCTCCCTCCCCCCTTGTGGGGGAGGGCTGGGGAGGGGGGGCTGGGTGACAAGATCGGCAACGCCGCCCCCCACCCCCGACCCCCCCCACGAGGGGAGGGGAGGTGCGCTTTGGGGGAGGGGGCGCCGAAGGGCGTGGCGTTTACAGCGTGATGCGGAAGCGGGCGAAGCCGCCTTCGCCTTCACCGGCGGCTTCGATCTTCAACCCACGGGCTTGCACCTCGGGCAGGTAGGCGGCGGCTTTGGGGCCGGTGTCGAAGGTGACGGTGGCACCACCTGCGGGGGCGAAGCTCCAGTTCGCATCGGCGGCGGGGCGGATGGTGCCCTGATCAACGATGTAACGCACGATCACGTCGCGGTTGGTGTCGGGCGCGCGCAGGATGGTGGTGCTGCCATCGGCCCCGGGGAAGGTGCCGCCGCCGCCGGCGCGGTAGTTGTTCGACGCCACGATGAATTCGGCCGCCGGATCAACCGGCGCGCCGTTGAACATCAGGTTCACGATGCGGTTCGCGTCCTTGTTGGCCAGCGCGCCATCGGGGGCGTATTTCGACGGTTGCGTCACATCGATCTGATAGGTCAGCCCGTCGATCACGTCGAAATTGTAGCTGGGGAAATCGGGGTTGATCAGGGGCTGATCGGCCGCGCCGGGCGTGATCTGGTTGAACAGGCCCGCGCTGCGTTCCAGCCAGTCTTTCAGCTGCGCGCCGGTGACCCGCACCGCTTGCAGCGTGTTGGGGTAAAGGTAGAGGTCGGCGACGTTCTTGATGGCGACCGGGCCTGTGGCGACATCGGTGTAATAGTCCGGCCCGCCACGCCCGCCCGCCTTGAAGGGGGCCGCGGCCGACAGGATCGGCAGGCCTTCATGCGCGGTGCCTTTCAGCAGTTGGGTGACATACCAGACCTGTGCGAGGCTGACGATCTGCACCGAAGGGTCATCGGCCACGAGGGCAAAGTAGCTGTGCAAGGGGGCCTCGGTCTTGCCCACTTCGGCGCGGACGTAAGCCAGGGTTTCGTCATGCGTGGTTGCGGTGGCGGCAATCGCCGGGGCGAAGTCGGTCGCCAGCGGCTTGATCGAGCGGTCTTCGAGCCGTTCATAGATCGGGCGGAGGGTTGATTCGTGGGCAGCGATGGTCCATGTGCCGCCGTCTTGCGCCAGCAAGAGGTCGATCATCCCCATGTGGCTGCCCCAGAAGCCGGCCATCACGGCGGGCTTGCCCATCAGGGTGCCGTTGGCGTTGTCGATGCCTTCGCCCTCAAAATCCTTGCCGGGGAATTGGCGGTGATGGTGGCCGGTGACCACCGCGTCGATGCCCGTCACGGCGGCCAGATGCAGGGCGGCGTTTTCCATGCCCTCGGCGTAAGGCCCGGCGTCGATGCCGGAATGGCACAGCGCCACCACGATGTCGGCGCCGTCTTCGCGCATCTGCGGCACCCAGGCCTGTGCCGCCGTCACGATGTCGCGCACGGCGAACTTGCCCTCTAGATGGCTGCGGTCCCATTGCAGGATCTGCGGCGGCACAAAGCCGATCAGGCCGATGCGGATCGGCAGTTTGGCCCCAGCACCGTCGGTCAGCTCGCGGTCAAGGATGACGTAGGGTTGGGTGTAAAGCAGGTCTTCGCGCGGGCTGGCGCCCAGCGATTTGGCAAAGTTGGCGCAGACGATGGGAAATTCGGCCCGTGCATTGACCAGATCAAGGAAGGGCACGCCATAGTTGAATTCATGGTTGCCAAGGGTGCCTGCGTCAAAGCCAAGCGCGTTCATGCCGGCGATCACCGGGTGCAGGTCGCCGTCTTTCATGCCCTTGGAATAGGCGATGAAGTCGGCCATCGGGTTGCCCTGCATGTAGTCGCCGTTGTCGACGGTGATGCTGTTGCCGGCCTCGGCCCGGATGGCGGCGATCAGGCTGGCGGTGCGGGCAAGGCCCATCGTGTCGTTGGGTTTGTCGGCGTAGTAATCATAGGACTGGACGTGGCAATGCAGGTCGGTGGTGGCAAGGATGCGCAGATGTGCTTGCCCCGCCTGCGCGCGGGCGGCAAAGGGGTGCAGCGCCACAAGGGTGCTGGCGGTGGTGGTCAAGAGGAACTGACGGCGGGACAGGGAAAGCATTGGGGCACCTCGCTGTTGTTGGTTAATCAATCACTTAAGCTGGTGGTGTGACAGGCGGATGTCGCGGCGCATCAGGGGGCGGGGCGGGGCACAACCTCCAGCCCGTCGGCCCCCACACGCCAATAGAAGGTGCAGGTGGCCGGATCATAGGCATCGGGGCAAGAAGCCGCCGTGTTGCCGGTGCCGATCCAGACCTTGCCATCGGTGCCCTGCACCAGCGTGGTGCCGATCCCCAGAATATCGTCAGAGGTGCCGGTCAGCGGATAGCGGCTGGACAGATAGACCGAGAGGCTGCACAGCGCTGCGCCGCAATGGCTTTGATGGGTCTCGCCCGGGCAGGTGACGGCGCGGAAATCCATCACAAGGTCGGGCTGGCCATCGGCGTCAAGGTCGGCAGAAAGCGGATTGCCGGGGTCGACAAGGTATCCGCGCCCTTCGCAGGTCCGGGCAAGGTCGCGGGCCAGGGCGGCCTGCATCAGCGCGGTCACATCGGGCGCTGCCGCAGGGGCCGGGGTCTGTGCCTGTGGCGGGGTGGCCCATCTGGCCTCGCAATAGGCGATCATCGCCGTCAGGGCCGGGCCAAGGCCCGTTGAGGGGAACGGACCCCAGCGGCCATGCGCGCCGTCGATGGCCCAGGATTGGCTGGAGGACAGGGCAGCAATGGCCGCGTCTTTTGTGCCGATCGGATGAGTCCAGCCGTCGGCATTGAGCAGATCATAGGTGGCATGGGGCAGGCCAAAGGCGTTGCGATCTGTCACCAGCCGCAGGTCGCTGCGCGGCGGGGGATCGTAATATCCAAGCCCGGGGCGGTCTGGCATGATCAGCCCCAGCGTGCCGGGCTGGGTCAGCATGGCTTCATCCGACTCGGGCAGCGGCAGGCCGCGGGGCGACACACCGCCACAATGAAACTCGGGCCAGTTCTCGGCCGCCGTGACCCAGGCCTCGAACCACGCGCCGTTGTCAAAGGTCGAAACCTGCCATGTCTGCGCCGATGCTTCAGACCCCAGCGCGCACAACGCCACGGCCAGGCGGAGGGATCGAAGGACGCGCAACACCAGCATGGGTCACCTGCCAAGGGACGGTCTGGCGACAGTGTGCTCAGCTTTCCCCCGGTCGCGCAAGTTCCACCACATCGCGCACCACCACATAGTCGCGGTAGCCCAACCGCCCGACCGGCTGAAACCGGGTCACGTCAAACCGGCCATCCACAAGGCAATCATCGCGCAGGTGGATGCCGGTCACCGTGCCAAGGATCAGGAAATTGTCGCGGCCCTGCAAGGCGATGATCTGCGTCATCCGGCATTCCAGCGTGGCGGGGCTGCCCTTCACGCGCGGGCAGGGAATGGTGGTGCAGGCGGCCTTGGCGACACCGGCGCGGGTGAACTCATCCTCGCCATGCGGCAGGGCGGCGGAGGTGTCGCTCATCTGCCGCAACTGGTTTGCGGCGACGATGTTGACGGCAAACGCCCCGGTATCGCGGATGTTGGTCAGGCTGTCCTTGACCCCGGTCGAGGCGAACATCACCTGCGGCGGGGCGTAGGCCACCGCATTGAAGAACGAATAGGGGGCGAGGTTGTCGCCCTGTGCGCCGGTCGTCGAAATCCAGCCGATCGGGCGCGGGGTGACGATGGCGCCAAACGGGTTGTGCGGCAGACCGTGGCCGTCTTCGGGGCGGTAGAACATGGGCGGGCCTTTCTGGATTTGAACCTGACATAAACGCATGTTACGGGCGCATGCCACGGGCATTGCGGCGGAATCGCCTGCTGTTTCGGTGTTTCTTGGGGCCAAGGGGATCTGTCGCCGTGTTCAAGCTGGAGGAAGAGACCGAAGACGACTGGTGGGAGGTCGAGGCGCTGTATGACCTGTGCTTTTCCCCCGGTCGCACGGCGCTGTCTTCTTACCGGTTGCGCGACGGGGTGCCCACGGTGGCGGCGCTGTGCCTGACCTTGCGCGATGACGAAAATGCCCTGGCGGCGGTGATCCGCTATTGGCCGGCCCGGGTGGCGGGCAAGGATGTGCTGCTGTTGGGGCCGGTCGCCGTTCACCCGACCCGGCAGGGGGAAGGGCTGGGCGGGCTGCTGATTCGCGAAAGTCTGGCCGAGGCGCGGCGTCTGGGGTGGGAGCGGGTGTTGCTGGTGGGGGACGCGCCCTATTACAGCCGCTTTGGCTTTCGCAGGCTGGACGGTGTGGTGATGCCGCCGCCCACGAACCCCGACCGGGTGCTGGGGCTGGAGCTGAAGGCCGGGGCCTGGGCCGGTGTGGCGGGTGCGGTGACAAAAGCCGTCTAGGCGCCCATTGCACCGCGCGCGGGCAAACCCATATCATCGGGTATGGAGCAAAACCCGAATCCCGTTGTGGTCTATGACCCGGTTGATGCCTTTGGCCCCGAAATCGCTGCCTTGGGGCTGCGCTATCGGCGGGCCAATGGGCCGGTCATGGCGCTGGTCAACCGGCTGGGCGGCAGCCTGGAAAAGCAGATGAAGCTGTTGCCTGCGACCACCCGCGGGCAGTTGGACCGGCTGGCCGAACAGGGCCTTGCCGCCGCCTATGCGATGGCGGGGCAGGGCGAGCGTCTGCCCGACCCCGGCGCGCGCGGGTCACTGGTGGCGGTGATGGCATCGGGTGCGGCCGGCGGGGCCGGGGGGCTGCCCACAGCGCTGGCCGAACTGCCGGTGACGATCACGCTGATCTTGCATGCCATCCGCCAGGCGGCCCGCGCCGAGGGCTTTGACCCCGATGAGCCCGCGATCCGGGCCGAGTGCATTCGCGTGTTTGGTGCGGGCAGCCCGCTGGCCAGCGATGACGGCATCAACACCAGCTTTCTGTCGGCGCGCATCACCCTGACCGGGCCTGCGGTGCACAAGATCATTGCCACTGTCGCGCCGAAACTGGCGCTGGCCCTGGGGCAGAAGCTGGCGGCGCAAGCGGTGCCGGTCTTGGGGGCGGTGACCGGGGCCGGGCTGAATGCCGCGTTCTTGCAGTATTATGTCGAGGTGGCCCGCATCCGCTTTGCCCTGCTGCGCCTGTCGCGGATCTATGGCGAGGACGAGGTGCTGGCGGCCTTTGGTCAGGCGGTCGAAGCGCCACGGTTGCGCCGCGCCTGACGGGCAGGAGCCTCCGGCGGGGGTATTTGGGCCAAGAGGAAACCCAAGGCGGCATCTTGCGACGGTGTTGGGGGGCGTCAGGTGCCTTGGGTGGCCAGCCAATCCATCAGCGCGGGGCGGGCGCTTTCATCGCCGCGGCGGCGGGCATCGTCAATGACCGCCCGGGCCTGTGCGATGTTCACCCGGCGCAAGAGCGCCTTGACCGGGCCGATCGAGGCCGGGCGCATCGACAGGCTGCGCAGGCCAAGGGCGACCAGCGCCAAAGCCTCGATCGGGCGCCCGGCATCTTCGCCGCAAAACGACAAGGGCGTGCCCGAGGCCGCGCAGCGCGCGATGATGCCTTGCAGGAAATCAAGAAACGTCAGGTTCAGCATGTCATAGCGGCGGCGGACCCGTTCGTTTTCGCGATCGGCGGCAAAGAAGAACTGCTTGAGGTCATTGCCGCCGATCGAGACGAAATCTGCCAGATCGAAAAACGCCTTGGGGGCATAGGCGAGGCTGGGGGTTTCCAGCATGGCCCCGATGTCAAGCCGCGCCGGCACCGGGTGGCCCAGCAAGCGTTCGCGGTGCATCTCACGCAAGACATGGCTGCGGGCCTGCTGAAACTCGGAAAATTCCGAGACGAACGGGAACATCACGGTCAAGGGCCGTTCGCCCGAGGCCCGGATCAGCGCCTGCATCTGCATGCGCAACACCCCCGGCTTGTCCAGCCCGACGCGAATGGCGCGCCAGCCCATGGCGGGGTTCGGCTCGTCATTCGGCTTCATGTAGGGCAGCACCTTGTCGGAGCCGATATCAAGGGTGCGGAAGGCCACGCGGCGGCCACGGGCTGCGTCGATCACCCGGGCATAAAGCGCGGCCAGTTCGGCGCGTTGCGGCATCTTGTTGCGCACCAGAAACTGCAATTCGGTGCGAAACAGCCCCACCCCGTCGGCGCCCGAGTTTTCCAGACTGGGCAGGTCGGCCATCAGGCCTGCGTTCATCTGCAGCGACACCGTGGTGCCGCACAAGGTGGTGGCGGGCAGGGCGCGCAGCGAGGCATAGCGCTTTTGCGCCTCGGCCTGCATGGCGATCTTGTCGCGAAAGGCGCGGGCCACGGTTTCTTCGGGGCGCAGATGCGCAATGCCCTGATCGCCATCGACAAGGATATGGTCGCCGTTCAGCGCCTCGGTGGTGATCTTTCTGGCATGGATCACCAGCGGGATCGCCAGCGCGCGGGCGACGATGGCGGCATGGCTGCCGACCGAGCCTTCTTCGAGCACCACGCCGCGCAGTTTGCGGCCGTAGTCCAAGAGTTCGGCCGGGCCGATGTTGCGCGCGACCAGCACCGGGTTTTCCGGCATTTCCGCCCCGGTATCGGCGCCTTGCCCGGTCAGGATGCGCAACAGCCGGTTCGACAGGTCGTCCAGATCATGCAGGCGGTCGCGCAGATAGGCGTCGGGCACCTGTTCCAGCCGGGCGCGGGCGGCGGATTGTTCCTTTTCCACCGCGGCTTCGGCGGACAGGCCGCTGTGGATGTCTTCCTCCATCCGGCGCAGCCAGCCGCGCGAGTTGGCAAACATCCGGTAGGCCTCGAGCACCTGTTTCTGCTCCTTGTCGAGGCTGGCCGCCGACAGCAGGTCATCGACCGACACGCGCAGCTTGCCCACCGCCTCGCGGATGCGGTCAATCTCGGTCAGCGGATCGTCGGCCACCGGGTTGGTGACCACCACGCGGGGTTCGTGCAGCCAGACATTGCCTTCGGCAGCGCCTTCCTGGCCGGTGCTGCCCCGAAACATCACCGGCTGGCGGTGCAGGGCGCGCATGCCGTCTTCATCGCTGGTGAAGGCGCCCAGTTCGGTCATCTCGGCCAGCACCATGGCCACGACTTCCAGCGCGTAAATCTCGTCATCGGAATATTGCCGCGCGGTCTTTGACTGCACCACCAGCACGCCCAGCTTTTCGCCAACCCGCTGGATGGGAACGCCAAGGAAGCTGGAGAACAGCTCTTCCCCGGTTTCGGGCATGTAGCGAAACCCTTTTTCGCCGGGCGCATCGGCGGTGTTGACGGGCGTGTTGGTGCGCGCGACGCGGCCGACCAGACCTTCGCCCAGCTTCATCCGGGTCTGGTGCACGGCTTCGGGCTTCAGCCCTTCGGTGGCGCACAGTTCCAGCGTTTCGGGGTCGCGGAACAGGTATATCGAGCAGACCTCGGTCTGCATCGAGTCGGCGATCAGATGGGTGATGCGGTCCAGCCGTTCCTGGCCCTTGGACTGCGCGCCCAGAACATCACGCAGGCGACGCAAAAGCTTGCGGCTGTCACTTTCTGACCGTTCTGGCATGGCGTGCTGTCCTTTGTGCTCCTCTCTCTATAGGCGAGGCCCGGCGGCGGGGAAAGGGCAGTGCGCAGCCGGCCGAAACCGGCCCGAAGGCGCACGGGCGGTGGCTGCTGCCCGGGCGGCGGGCAGGGTGCCTATGCTTTGCGCAGGCCGTAAATGCAAGGGCGCAGGTGGTCCAGGCGGCGCGGGGTGGGTCAGGCCTTGTCCAACTCGAACGCATCGTGCAGCGCCTGCACCGCCAGTTCCATATACTTGCGGTCGATCAGCACCGAGATCTTGATCTCGGACGTGGCGATGACCTTGATGTTGATGTTTTCCGACGACAGGGCCTGAAACATCTTGGCGGCAACCCCGACCTGGCTGCGCATGCCAATGCCGACGACCGAAACCTTGGCCACTTCGGTATCGGCGACCAGTTCGTCATAATTGATCAGGCCCGCGCTGCGGGCGTCTTCCATCGCCTTTTGCGCGCGGGCGACCTGATTGACCGGAACCGAAAAGGTCATGTCGGTCACGGCGCCGGGGTGGCTGCCGTAGTTCTTTTCCGAGATGTTCTGAACGATCATGTCGACGTTGACCCCGGCCTCGGCCAAGGGGCCGAAGATGGCGCTGGCGACGCCGGGGCGGTCCTCGACGGTGACAAGGGTCATTTTCGCTTCATCGCGGCTGTAGGCCACACCAGAGACGACTTTCGATTCCATGATTTCCTCCTCGTCGCAGACCAGGGTTCCAGAGTTCTCGTCGGTATCCTCGAACGAGGACAAGACGCGCAGGCGCACCTTGTAGCGCATCGCCAGTTCGACCGACCGGGTCTGCAAGACCTTGGCCCCCAGCGAGGCCAGTTCCAGCATTTCCTCAAACGCGATCTTTTCCAGCTTGCGCGCCTTGGAGGCGATGCGCGGATCGGTGGTGTAGATGCCATCGACATCGGTGTAGATATCGCAACGCTCGGCCCCGAAGGCGGCGGCAAAGGCGACGGCGGTGGTGTCCGATCCGCCCCGGCCCAGCGTCGTCAGCCGGCCCTCGGCCGACACGCCCTGAAAGCCCGCGACCACCGCCACCTTGAAGCCTTCGGCGAACTTCTGGTCGATATGATCACGCGGGATGCTGACAAAACGCGCACTGCCATGCGCGCTGGTGGTGTTGATCGGCACCTGCCAGCCCTGCCATGACCGGGCGGGTATGCCCATTTCCTGCAGGCGCAGCGCCATCAGCCCGGCGGTCACATTCTCGCCGGCGGTCACGACCGCATCATATTCGCGCGCATCATAGAGCTTGGACGTGCCTTCGACAAAGCTGACCAGCTTGTTGGTCTCGCCCGACATCGCGCTGACGATGACGATCACGTCATAGCCGCGCGCCACCTCGCGCTGCACCTTCTTGGCGGCGTTTTCGATCCGCGACAGGTCGGCCACCGATGTGCCGCCGAATTTCATCACCAGAAGCGGCATCAATCAATCCTCCCCCCGGTCAAGGGTCACGCGCAGACCGCGCGCTTCTTTATGCGCCGCCGCAGGCAGGTGCAAGCCCCCGTCTGTCCTGCCCAGTCCCCGTCGGAACCGGCGGCCGTGACGAACCCGCCGGGGGGCTGTCTGCCCCCCGGACCCCCCGAGGGTATTTTCACCAAGAGGAAACGCAGGTTTCCTTGCGATTTCCTCTTGGCAGAAATACCCCCGCCGGAGGCATCCGACGCCGAAGCCGGGTGCCGCGGCATCCGGTCAAAGCGCCCGCCAGCCGATGTCGCGGCGGCAAAAGCCTTCGGGCCAGTCGATGGCATCGACCAGGGCATAGGCGCGGCTTTGCGCCTCGGCCAGAGTGGCACCCCGGGCGGTGACGTTCAGCACCCGGCCGCCGGTGGCAGTCAGGGTGCCGTCGACCGCGGTGGTGCCGGCATGAAACACCATCTGGGACGAGGTTTCGGGCAAGGCGGCCAACCCCCGGATCACGCTGCCCTTGGCATAAGCTCCGGGATAGCCGCGGGAGGCCATCACCACCGTCAGCGCATGATCCTGGGCCCAGGCGATGTGGGCCTGATCCAGCCGGCCTGTGGCGCAGGCCAGCAGCAGGTCCAGCGCCTGCGCGCCAAGCCGCATCATCAGGACCTGGGTTTCGGGGTCACCGAAGCGGGCGTTGTATTCCACCAGACGGCATTGGCCGTCCTTGATCATCAGCCCGGCGTAAAGCACGCCCTGATAGGGGGTGCCGCGGCGGGCCATTTCGCGGATGGTGGGCAGTATGATCTGCGCCATCGCCTGGGCTTGCAGCGCGGGCGTCAGCACCGGGGCCGGGGAATAGGCACCCATGCCGCCGGTGTTGGGGCCGGTGTCGCCGTCATCGCGGCGCTTGTGGTCTTGCGCGGTGCCGATCGGCAGGGCGTGGGTGCCATCGGTCAGCACAAAGAAGCTGGCCTCTTCGCCCGACATGAACTCTTCGACCACCACCTCGGCCCCGGCGGCACCATAGGCGCCATCGAACATGTCGTCGATGGCGGCAAGGGCCTGATCAAGCGTCTCGGCGACGATCACCCCCTTGCCCGCGGCCAGACCATCGGCCTTGATCACGATCGGCGCGCCCTTGGCCTGAACATAGGCGCGGGCGGGGGCGGCCTGGGCAAAGCGGGCATAGGCGGCGGTGGGGGCGGCGCAGGCGTCGCAGATCTCTTTGGTAAAGGCCTTTGACGCCTCGAGCCTTGCGGCGGCGGCCGAGGGGCCGAAGGTCAGGATGCCGGCCGCGCGGGTGGCATCGGCCACGCCGGCGGCCAGCGGGGCCTCGGGTCCGATGATCACGAAATCGACGCTGTTTTCCTCGCAAAAGCTGACCACGGCCGCGCCGTCCAGAATGTCGATGTCGGCGCAATCGGCCAGCGTCGCTGTGCCCGCATTGCCCGGCGCCACGATCAGACGGCCGGTCTTGGGGTTTTGCTTCACCGCCCAGGCCAGCGCATGTTCGCGCCCGCCAGACCCCAGGATAAGGATGTTCATGGTTCAGGTGCCCCCATTGCCGTTCTGACGCCACCGCGCCTTAGCCCGCGGCCCGGTGCGCGACAAGAGGTGAGGCGGTCAAATCGCCGCCAAAGCGGGCGCATCCCGTCATGGTTGTGCCATACTTCTGATTACAACAGCAGCAGTTGTATGTTTTTCGGAGTGTTGAGCATGAATCGTCGTGAACTGCTTATTGCCTTGACGGCTGGTCTTGTGGCCCATGCCGGAGGCGTTCTGGCGCAAACGGACCCGCTTGGCGCGGCCTTTGCCGAGCTGCCGACACAGGCGCGCAGAGCCTGCCAGGTCGAGATGCAATTGGCCGGACTGTATGGCGGTGCGGTGGATGGCGCTTACGGCAAGGGCACGCGCGCGGGGCTGATCGCGGCGGCAAAGATGATTGCGGCAGATGGACGGCGGGGCAAGCCCGATGTCAGCACGCTTGCGGGGGCGCGGGCCTATTTGAAACGCATGGCCAATGGCGAATACATGAATCAGCTTTACGACGATGGTTATGAAGGCTGAGGCCGGTTGCGTGCGTCGATGGGCGCTGGCACAAAGGGCCTATGGAGCTTTTTGACGACGACATAGCCCCCCCCGGCAACCAGCCCGAATACACCGTGTCCGAGCTTTCGGGCGCGGTCAAACGGGTGATCGAGGGCGAGTTCGGCCTTGTGCGGGTGCGCGGCGAGGTGGGGCGGGTGTCGCGCCCGGCCTCGGGGCATCTGTATTTCGACCTGAAGGACGACCGCAGCGTGATTGCCGCGATCTCGTGGAAAGGGCAGGTCGCCAAGATGCAGGTCCGCCCGGAAGAGGGGATGGAGGTCGTCGCGACCGGGCGCTTGACCACCTTTCCCGGGCAGTCAAAATACCAGCTGATCGTCGAGGATGTGGCCCCCGCGGGTGCCGGGGCCTTGATGGCGATGCTGGAAAAGCGCCGGGCGGCCTTGCAGGCGGAAGGGCTGTTTGATGCCAGCCGCAAGAAGCCGCTGCCCTATCTGCCGCAGGTGATCGGGGTGGTGACCTCGCCTTCGGGCGCGGTGATCCGCGATATCCTGCACCGGTTGCGCGACAGGTTTGCGCGCCATGTGCTGATCTGGCCGGTGGCGGTGCAGGGCCAGGACTGTGCGGCGCAGGTGGCGGCGGCGATCCGGGGCTTCAACGCCTTGCCGGTGGGCGGGGCGATCCCGCGGCCCGATCTGCTGATCGTGGCGCGCGGTGGTGGCAGTCTTGAGGATTTGTGGGGGTTCAACGAGGAAATCGTGGTCCGGGCGGCGGCGGAAAGTGCGATACCGCTGATCTCGGCGGTCGGGCATGAAACCGACACCACGCTGATCGACCATGCCGCAGACCGGCGCGCGCCGACCCCGACGGCGGCGGCGGAAATGGCGGTGCCGGTGCGGCTGGTGCTTTTGGCCAGCGTCGATGCCCTTGGCGCGCGGCTGAGCCGGGCCTTGGCGCAGGGCGTGGGCCTGCGCGGGCAACGGATGCGCGATCTGGCCCGCGCCTTGCCCCGGCCCGAGGGGTTGCTTGCCACCCCGGTGCAGCGGCTGGATGCGGCGACGGGGCGGCTGTTGGCGGCACTGTCGCTGGCGGTCAGCCGCAAGCGCGGGCTGTATGAGCGGCAGGCAGGCCGGGTGTCGCCCGCGGCACTGATCGGCATGCTGCGGTTGCGGCGCGACCGGGGCGCGCATCTGGGCAGCCGGCTGGACGCGGCAATGGCGCGGCGGTGTGAACGCGCGCGCGATCTGGCGCAGGCCCGGGCGGCGCGGCTGGCCCCGGCGCTGTCACGGCTGATTTCCGATGCCGCGCGCGCGATTGCCGACCGGCGCGGAAAGGTCGCGGCCCTGTCGCAGCGGCTGGATCTGGCCCCAACGGTGCGGCTGGCCGATCTGGCGCGGCGGCTGGAGGCGCTGGACCGAACGCGTCAGACCTTGGGTCATGCGCAGACGCTGAAACGCGGCTTTGCCATTGTGCGGGGCGATGGCGCGGTGGTCACGGCAAGGGCGGTGGCCGAAAAGGCCACGCTGCTGGAGATTGAGTTTGCCGATGGCAGGTTCATGGTGGGGGGCAAGGCGGCGGGCAGAAAGCCCGCGGGCACAAAGCCACCCGAGCAGGGAAGCCTGTTCTGACCCTGCGATCCGTACGGCACGGCGCGCGATGCACGCCGGGGCCAAGCAGGCCCGAAGCCCTTTGGGTCCGGTCTTCAAGCCCCGGTCTTCAAGCCCCGGTCCTCAAGTCCGGCCTTCAGGCCCCGACATCCGGCCCGGCGCAGACCAGCGGATCGGGCGATTGCGTCACTTCCGAAAGCTCGGCGCCGGGGGCGTCGCCGGTGAAAAGCCCGGTCAGCCGCCCGTCCTGACGCCAGAAGGTCCAGCACTGCGGATTGGGGTCGTAATCATAGGTAAAGCAGATCAGCCCGGCGTCTTCATACCAGTCGCCATAGCGGCAGACATCGCCCTTGAAGGCCCAGCGCACCTTGCGCCCCGGCAAATACTGCTCGGCCCCATAGACCGTGCCAAGCTGGCTGAACGTCAGGGTCTTGCCGGTGGTATAGGCCTCAAACTCGGCCCCGGTCATCGGGGACGACGGTTCTGCCGCCGCCAGCGCACAGGGCAGAAGGGTCAGGCACAGGCCAAGCGCACGCATCGCACCACCTTTGACGTTGATATCCTGAATATGCCACGACCGCGGGCGTGGCACCAGCAGCAAACGCTGTCAGTGGGCATGATCCTGCGCGTGCAGCGCCCGCCAGCGCGCCAGATGCGGGCGCATCAGCCGCCGCCACAGTCGCGGGGCCATTGCCAGGGCACAGGCCAGCGGCAGCGGCCAGGGCAACAGCGGGGCATCGGCGTTCAGCCGCAGGGCCGGGTAGGGGCGGCTGGGGTGGGCGTGATGGTCGGAATGGCGCGGCGCGTTCAGCATCAGCGCCGAGGAAAACCAATGCGGCGTGTTCCAGGAATGGCGGTCGCTGACGGGTTCATACCGGCCATCGGGCAGGCGGGCGCGGGCAAGGCCATAGTGCTGGACATAATCGGCCAGCAGCTGCTGCAACTGGGTGTGGGCCGCCAGCGCCGCCCAGACCAGCACGCCAGCAAGCCCGCCGATCGCCGCCGCCAGCCCCAGCGAGGCCAGCGCCAGCCCCAGATACCAGACGTAAGGGTGCAGCCCGGACGCCGTGCCGCGCCGGGCGCGCAGTGCATCCTCGGCGGCCATGCCCTGCCGAAAGCCACCGATCCACGCGCGCGGCGCGAATCGCCAGAAGCTTTCGCCGGGCAGGGCGGAATTGGGGTCATCGGGGGTGGCGACCGCCCGGTGATGCACCAGCCGGTGCGCCGAGGCATGGTGGCCGTAAAGCACCATTCCATAGATCAGCGCGCCCAGCCGGAACAGCCCGCGCGACGGGCGGTGGATCAGCTCATGCGCGGCGGGGTGGGCGACATGGCCAAGGAAATAGCCCGTGCCAAGGAACAGCAACACCTTCTCGCCCAGGCCCAGATGGCCCGAGGTGATGGCCCAGACCGTCAGCGGCAGCAAGGCCACCGCGCCAAGGCCAACCGCCACCAGCACGGTATCGGCGGCGGGAAACTCGGCCCCCTCGGGCGCATTGCCGGCCACGTAGGGAATAAGCTGGTCCAGCATGATCACCAGCACGGCCATGTACAGGAATGCCGCCCACAGCCAGCCGCCACCCAGCCAGACGCCAAGCGCGATCAGCGCAAGGGGCGACAGGGACGCCGCGGCGAAGGCCGCCATGGGAAGGGGTTTGTCGATCATGATGGCCAGCCTAGCACGGGATCTGGCGCTTTTCATGGCGGCAAAGGCGCGCGGTGATTGCCGGTAAACAGGGCCAAGCGTCGCTAGTGCTTCCCTCTGGACGGCAAAGTCCTTAAATAAGCGCAACTGCGCTGTTTCAGTCACGAGGCCCCGATGTCGTTCTTCAAGAAAATGCGCGAAAAGATGTTCCGCTCTTCCGACAAGATCGGTGAGGGGCTTGAGGCCCTGGTGGCCGATGCGCCCGCGCCCGCCCCTGCCGAGTCCCTCCCGCCAGCCGCGCCAGCCCCGCTGATCCTCGACGCCCCGGTCGTCGAGGTGGTTCCCCCCGCGCCCGCCCAGACCCAACCCAAGGCCGAAAGCCCCGAACCGGCACTGCCGGTGGCTGATGCCGCCGACCAACCGGGCGCGGCCCCTTCCGAACCCGCCCCTTCCGAACCGGCCCGCCCCGGCCTGCTGGGGCGCCTGTTCGGCGCTCCGGCCAAAGCCACCTCGCCCGAACCGGCACCCCCGACCGCCGCCCCCGCCCGCCGTCCGGCGGACGAGCCGCGCCGGACGCTGGATGACGCCATGCTGGAAAGCCTGGAAGAAGTGCTGATCCAGGCCGACATGGGCGTGGACACCGCCCTGCGGGTCAGCGCCAACATCGCCGAAGGCCGCTTTGGCAAGAAGATCTCAACCACCGAATTGCGCCACGCCCTGGCCGAAGAGGTCGCGCGCATCATGACCCCGGTGGCACGGCCGATGCCGATCTATCCGACCCGGCCGCAGGTGGTGCTGGTGGTGGGGGTCAATGGCTCGGGCAAGACCACGACCATCGGCAAACTGGCCAGCCAGTTCAAGGCCGCCGGAAAATCGGTGGTGATCGCGGCGGGTGATACCTTCCGTGCAGCAGCGGTGGAACAGTTGCAGATCTGGGGAAGCCGCGCCGGGGTGCCGGTGCTGACCGCGCCCGAAGGATCAGACCCCGCCAGCCTTGCATTTGACGCGCTGACAAAGGCCCGGGCCGACAAGGCCGACCTCTTGATGATCGACACCGCCGGTCGCCTGCAAAACCGCGCCGACCTGATGGAGGAACTGGCCAAGATCGTGCGCGTCCTGCGCAAGGTCGACCCCACCGCGCCGCACAACACGCTCTTGGTGCTTGACGCCACCACCGGCCAGAACGCCATCACCCAGGTCGAGATTTTCCGCAAGATCGCCGATGTCTCGGGCCTGGTGATGACCAAGCTTGACGGCACCGCCAAGGGCGGCGTGCTGGTGGCGCTGGCCGACAAGTTCGGCCTGCCGATCCACGCCATCGGCGTCGGCGAGCAGATTGACGACCTTGCCGCCTTTGACCCTGATGATTTTGCCCGTGCGCTTGTCGGCCTTGACGATTAGTCGCATCTTCTTGGCTGAAATACCCTGGGGGTCCGGGGGCAAGGCCCCCGGCGCGTGCCATCGGACGCACGGCCGATGAGTGCGTGGCTGGTCTCGCTTGAAGGTACGGCGCAAGGCGCCGATCTTGCGCTGGCGCTGGCGCTGATGGCGGCGTTTTTGCACGCGCTGTTTGGCGCGCTGCAAAAGGGGCGGCATGATCCGTGGCTGTCGCGCGCGGCCATCGACGCAAGCTATGGCCTCATCGCGGCCCCGTTTGCGCTGTTCGTGGTGCCCTGGCCTGAGGCGTGGATGTGGGCGATCTTTGCCGGGGCCTTCGTGATCCATTCCGCCTACAAGGTGTTGCAGGCGATGACCTATACCCGCGGGGCCTATACCGTGGTCTATCCGGTGGTGCGCGGCACCGGGCCCCTATTCACCGTGCTCGCGGCGGGCGTGGTGTTTGGCGAGGTCTATGCCCCCGGCCAGTGGCTGGGTCTGGCGGTTCTGGTCGCGGGCATTTTGGGGTTGGCGGCGTGGAACCTGACCCATATCACCCTGAACCGCGACCGGATGGTGCCCGCACTGGCCTTTGCCACCGCGACGGGGGCCTTTGTCGCCGCCTATACCACCTATGATGCCTGGGGCATCCGCGCCACCGCCGACCCGTTCACGTTCCTTGCGTGGTTTTTCATGCTGGATGGCATTTTCATTCCGCTCGTGACATGGCGTCGCTGGTCGCGTCTGGTGGCCTCTGATGTGGTGCCGCTGGTCAAACGGGGTGTGCTGGGGGCGTTTGTCGCCTATTTCAGTTTCGGGTCGATCATGATGGCCACCCGGTTGGACAAGGTCGGCGAGGCGGCGGTGTTGCGCGAAACCTCGACCGTGTTTGCCGCCCTGATCGGCTGGCTGGTGCTGGGCGAAAAGGTGGGCCGAGTGCAGGTAGGGTTGATGGCGCTGATCGCGCTGGGCGCGGTGATGATGGAAATGGCAGGGTAGGGCGATGGCGGAAAGAAAGATCAACGGCGTGGTGAAGCAGGCGCTGGAACTGGGGCCGACGATCGCGTTCTTCGTGATCTATCTGAAGATCAAGGAGCAGACCTTCACGATCCTTGGCACCGAGTATTCGGGCTTTATCGTGGCGGCGCTGGTGTTCATTCCCATTCTTCTGGCGGCGATGGCGGCCTTGTGGGCGCTGTCGGGCACCATCAGCCGGATGCAGATCTTCACCGCCTTCATGGTGATCTTCTTTGGCGGCCTGACCGCCTGGTTCAACGACGAGCGGTTCTTCAAGATGAAGACCACCATCGTCTACGGCTTTCTGGCAGCCTTGCTGGGCATCGGCCTCTTGCGCGGGCAAAGCTGGTTGCGGCTGGTGATGGGCGAGCTTTTGCCAATGCAGCCCGAGGGCTGGATGATCCTGACCCGCCGGTTGACCGCGATGTTCGTGGCGCTGGCGGTGGCCAACGAGGTGATCTGGCGCACGCTGTCGACCGAGACCTGGGTCAAGCTGGAGACATTCGCCATGCCCGTGGCGCTGGTGGCGTTCCTGTGGTGGCAGATCTTCGCGCTGCAACGCTTTTTGATCGAAGCCGAGGACGACACGCCGCAGGCATGACCCGTGGCATCGGGGTGAAGTGCGCTCCGCGCGGGAGTATTTGCCAAGCAGCAAATCCGGGGGCGATGGTCGGCCGGGTCTTTGGCGCACCCCGTGGCAGCCGGGCGCACCCTCCCCCTTGTGGGGAGGGATGGGGTGGGGGGCATGGCGCAAAGGCTCCCCCCTTGGCGCAGCCCCGTCCGGTTGACCACCTGCGTGCAAAGGCGTAAGCGGATTTCGTGGTGCTTTGTTGCCGGATTGCGGGCCACGTTAAACATGCCGCTAAAAGGGTCTTGGGCGAAAACCCCAAAAGCCTGCATCGGCGTTTGGGGTTTCATTTTGCCCGGGAAGGGTGTTGCCATGACCAAAGACTGGAAAACCCGCACCAGACTGGTGCATGAAGGCAGCCGCCGCAGCCAGTATGGCGAGATGGCCGAGGCGATCTTTCTGACGCAAGGCTTTGTCTACCCCACGGCCGAGGCCGCCGAGGCGCGCTTTGTCCAGCCCGGCGAAGATGAGTTCATCTATGCCCGCTATGGCAACCCCACCACCCGGATGTTCGAAGAGCGGATCGCCGGGCTTGAGGGCACCGAAGACGCCTTCGCCACCGCCAGCGGCATGGCGGCGGTCAATGGCGCGCTGACCAGTCTTTTGCGCGCGGGCGATCATGTGGTGTCGGCGCGGGCGTTGTTCGGGTCTTGCCTTTATGTCCTTGAAGAGGTGCTGACGCGCTATGGCGTGCGTGTGACCTTTGTCGATGGCGCCGATCTGGACCAGTGGCGCGCCGCCATCACACCAAGCACCAAGGCGGTGTTTTTCGAGTCGATGTCGAACCCGACGCTGGAGATGGTCGATATCCGCGCGGTATCGGACATTGCCCATGCGGCGGGTGCACTGGTCATCGTCGACAACGTCTTTGCCACGCCGATCTTTTCGCGCGCGGTGGATCAGGGCGCCGATGTCATCGTCTATTCCACCACCAAGCATATCGACGGTCAGGGCCGGGCCTTGGGCGGCGTGGTTTGCGGCACGCAAAGCTTTGTCCGCAAGGTGCTGGAACCCTACATGAAGCATACCGGCGGCAGCATGTCGCCATTCACCGCCTGGATCATGCTGAACGGCATGGCGACGCTGGACCTGCGCTGCCGGGCGATGGCTGACGGTGCGCTGCAAATCGCCCGGGCGCTGGAGGGGCACCCCGCGCTGGGCCGGGTGATCTATCCGGGGTTGGAAAGCCATCCGCAACACGGCCTGGCGATGGCGCAGATGGGGTCGGGCGGCACCTTGGTGGCGTTTGACATCGCTGATGGCAAAGAGGCCGCCTTCCGGTTCCTGAACGCGCTGCAAATCGCCAAGATCTCCAACAATCTGGGCGATGCCAGGACCATTGCCACCCATCCCGCCACCACCACCCACCAGCGCCTGCCGCAAGATCAGAAGGATGCGCTGGGCATCACGCCGGGGCTGATCCGGCTGTCGGTGGGGCTGGAAGATCCGGGTGACCTGATCGCCGACCTGCTGGGCGCGCTGGCCGGCTGATTTCTGGGCGTGGCCCTTGCTGGGGAAAAATCGGGGCCTAAATATGATCCATGCGGGGACACGCCCCGTATAACCTGCTGACATTGAAGGTGGACGGCCGCGCGCCCCACTCGAACCGGAAGGACGCCCCATGAATATTCACACCCCCGAGTTTGACCGCAAACCCAGCCGTGCCGAGGCCGAGTCCGCCCTTGCCCTGCTGCGGCAATGGGCCGGGAAATGCTCGGATGACGAGATTGCCACGCTGGACAGTGCGGTGGGGCATTTGCTGCCGGGGCAGGGCTATCCGGCGCTGAGCCGGACTTACCCCGAGGCGCTGACGGTCGATGACGCCTATCGCGCCGGTCTGCCCGATCTGCAAAACGGCCCTGCCAGCCTGATCGTCGGCGCGCGGCAGCGCATTCAGCATGTGGGGATTTCCAATTTCCGCCTGCCGATCCGTTACCTTACCCGCGATGGTGCCGCGATGGTGCTGGAAACCAGCGTGACCGGCACCGTCAGCCTTGAGGCCGACCAGAAGGGCATCAACATGAGCCGGATCATGCGGTCGTTCTATGCCCATGCCGAGCGTGTGTTCAGCTTTGACGTAGTCGAAGCGGCGCTGGACGATTACAAGACCGACCTTGGCAGTTTTGATGCGCGCATTCAGATGCGGCTGTCTTACCCGATGAAGGTGGCGTCGTTGCGATCCGGCCTGTCGGGCTGGCAGTATTACGACGTGGCGCTGGAGCTGGTGGAACAGGCGGGCGTGCGGCAGCGCATCGTGCATCTGGACTATGTCTATTCCAGCACCTGCCCGTGTTCGCTGGAACTGTCGGAGCATGCCCGCCAGACCCGTGGGCAATTGGCCACACCACATTCGCAACGGTCCGTCGCGCGGCTGTCGGTGGTGCTGACCGGCGATCTGGCGTTGGAAGACCTGATCGAGATGGCCCGCGCAGGCGTGGTCACCGAGACGCAGGTGATGGTGAAACGCGAGGATGAACAGGCCTTTGCCGAATTGAACGCCGCCAACCCGATCTTTGTTGAAGATGCCGCGCGGTCGTTCTGTGCGGTGTTGCAGCGCGACCCGCGAATCGGCGATTTCAGGGTGCTGGCCAGCCATCAGGAAAGCCTGCACAGCCATGACGCGGTCAGCCTGCTGACCGAAGGCCCGACATTTGCGCAAACCAGCCTTGACCCGCGGCTGTTTGCATCACTGATCCACGCCGGTTGATCTGCGTTTTGCCCCCCGTGTTGACGTGACCGGGGGGCAGGGCTAGAACAAACGCCATAATGGTCGATTTCCGGCCCATTGCCTATGTGATCGGCAACTTGCTGGTCTTTCTGGCGGCAGTAATGCTGGTTCCGGCAACCTTGGACCTTTCGGTGGGGCTGACGAACGGGATCGACTTTCTGCAATCCGCCCTGAGTACGGGCGGAGTGGGTCTTGCCGTCAGGATTGCTACGGGAAACGCAGATTTGCGCCAATTGAACACCCGTCAGGCCTATGTTCTGACCGTGATGGTCTGGGCGGGGCTGCCGCTGTTCGGCTGTCTGCCATTCCTGCTGGGCGCACCCGGCCTGTCGTTTACCGATGCATATTTCGAGGCGGTGTCGGGCATCACCACCACCGGCTCGACGGTGATCGTCGGGCTGGATGCCTTGCCGCCGGGAATGAACCTGTGGCGCGGTGCGCTGAACTGGATCGGTGGCCTGGGCATCGCCTTTGTGGCGATGATCTTTCTGCCGGTGATGCGGGTGGGTGGCATGCAGTTTTTCCGCACCGAAGGGTTTGATACCCTGGGCAAGGCGCTGCCGCGCGCCACCGACATCGCCAAGGCGCTGCTGGGGGTCTATCTTGGGCTGACGGTGGCCTGCATCCTTGTCTATCAGGCCGTGGGGATGACCGGGATCGACGCTGTCGTGAACGGCGCTGCCACCATCGCGACCGGGGGCTTTTCGCCGGCTGACACGTCCTTTGGCAAATACGCCGGGCCAGCCGAATACTTCGGGGCGCTGTTCATGCTGCTGGGCAGTCTGCCCTATATCCTTTACGCTCAGATGGCCGCGGGAAAGCCGATGGCCGTTGCGGGCGATCTGCAGGTCAGGGCGTTGTTTCTGTGGACGGCAATTGCGGTGCTTGCGGTCACGGCATGGCGGGTCGCCACGTCGGACATGGCCTTGGAGCCTGCGTTTCGCGAGGCACTGTTCAACCTGTCGTCCGTGATCACCGGAACCGGGTTCTTTTCCGGCAGTTTCGGCGGTTGGGGCGGGTTCTCGATGGCCATTGCGTTCATCGTCGGGCTGATCGGTGGCTGTTCGGGGTCATCATCGGGCGCGCTGTCGGTGTTTCGGGTGCAGGTCGCGGCGCGCGCGGTGGCGGCGCAGGTCGCCCGCATCCAGCACCCCGACCGCATGGTGACCCTGCGCTATGCCGGGCGCCGGGTCGAGGACGAGACGATCAATGCCCTGATGCTGTATGTGACGGGCTACATCCTGACGCTTGGCATGCTGTCGGTGGCGATGACACTGGTGGGCGTCGACATGATCTCGGCGCTGTTCGGCATCTGGACCTCGATCGGCAATATCGGCTATGGCTATGGCCCGATGGTGGCGGAAACCGGCACCTTCCGCGACTTTCCGGATGCGGCGAAATGGATCATGATCCTTGCGATGCTGATGGGGCGGCTGGGGCTGCTTGCGGTTCTGGTGCTGGTGCTGCCGTCGTTCTGGCGGCATTAGGACTGCGCGACAGTCGCACCCAAACCCAGCCACATCGCGTTGACATGCGCCGCCAACGCCTCAATTGTGCCGCATGATTGATCCGCGCCCCGTGTTGTATGTGATCGGCCTTCTGGTGGTTGCCATGGGGCTGTTCATGCTGTTTCCGCTGGTGCTGGACCTGGCGGCCGGCGATGCCAACTGGCGGGCGTTCTTCGGCGCCTCGGTGATCTGTCTGGTGTCTGGCAGTGCCGTGGCGCTGGCAACGGCAAACGGCGCCGGCCGTTCCATGACCCTGCGGCAGGTGTTCTTGCTGACCACCGGGGTCTGGATTGCACTGCCGGCCTTCGGGTCATTGCCGCTGATTCTGGGTGCACCCGGCCTGTCGCTGACCGATGCGCTGCTGGAAAGCGTGTCGGGCATGACCACGACCGGCACCACGACCATAGAAGGCATCGACGCCTTGCCGATGGGGGCGAACCTGTGGCGCGGCATCCTGCAATGGCTGGGTGGCTTGGGGATCGTGATCGTCGCCATGCTGTTCTTGCCGGTGATGAAGGTCGGCGGGATGCAGTTCTTCCGGTCCGAGGGGTTTGACACGCTGGGCAAGGTCTTGCCGCGGGCGATGGATATCTCATCGGCGCTGATTCAGGTCTATGTCTGGATGACGGTCGCCTGCGCGGTGACGTTTTTCGCCTTGGGGATGACCGGCTTTGACGCGGTGGTGCATGCGCTGACCACGGTTTCGACGGGGGGCTTTTCCAGTTACGACAAATCCTTTGGCGTGTTCATCGGGCCGTTGGAATATGCGGCGGCGGTGTTCATGCTGCTGGGCAGCCTTCCCTTCATCCGCTTTGTGCAACTGGCGCAAGGCTCGCTGCGGCCACTGTGGCACGACCCGCAGGTGCGGGCTTATCTGCGCTGGAACCTGTATGCCATCGCCGGGGTGGTGGCCTATGAGGCGATCACGCACGACATTCCGCTGCCCGGCCTGATCCGCGAAGCGACGTTCAATATCGTGTCCACCTTTTCCGGCACCGGCTTTGCTAGCGTGGATCTGACCACATGGGGCCCGTTTCCCTTTGTAATCCTGATCATCGTCGGGCTGATCGGCGGCTGCACGTCTTCGACCGGCTGTTCGGTCAAGGTGTTTCGCTATCTGATCCTGTTCGAGGCGATCAAGGTGCAGATCCGGCGGCTGCACAATCCGGGCTCGGTCAACCCGCTGCGCTATGACGGGCGCAGCGTCGGGCAGGATGTGCTGGACTCGGTGATCGTGTTCTTCACCATGTTCATCCTCAGCTTCGGCCTGTTGGCCGTGGCGCTGTCACTGACCGGGTTGGAGGCCAAGACCGCCGTCACCGCCGCGTGGACATCAATCGCCAACATCGGCCCGGTGTTCGGCCCCGAGGTGGGGCCGACCGGCGCGGTGCACGGCTTTCCCGAACCCGCCAAATGGCTGATGATGGCCGGCATGCTGGTGGGCCGGCTGGAGTTGTTGTCGGTCTATGTGCTGTTCATGGGGCGGTTCTGGCGGGGCTGATGCCGGTCAGCCCCGGGCGCATCGCCCGCCCCGGCCAAGCGCGTGGCAAAGGTCAGGGCACAGGCGCGCGGGTTCGGGCCGCCAGATCATGCCCCGCGGCCGTGCCACGCAGGCCTAGTTCCAGCACGACACCAGCACCGTCATTCCCATCGCCTTGCGCGTCAGGTCTTGCGGCGCAAGGCCGCCGCTGGCGGGGGCCAGGGTGACGGTGATGCCCTGGGCGGCAAGGGTTTGCGCGATGGTCGCGGCATCGGTGGCAAATTCGACCCCGTCGGGCAACAGCCGCGCGCCACCCACGGCGCGCGGCAGCAGCATGCCCAGCACCGCGCCGGTGCCATCCAGCACCGGCCCGCCGGCATCGCCCGGCAGGGTGCCGATGGCCAGGCGCTTGAGGCCGGCCTCGCCGTTCAGGCCTTGGATATCTTCCAGCACGCCAAAGGTGATCACCGGGGCGGGCAGGGTGTCTTCATAGGGATAGCCCGCCACCGCCACTTCGGCCCCGATCCGGTCGGGCGCGATCTGGAACCCGGCAACCGCCGGCGGCGCCAGCGGGGTGTTGGGGGTCAAGAGGGCCAGACCGCTGGCGGCATCGCTGAAGGCCACCGTGGCCTCGGTCACCGTGTCCAGCGTGATGCGGCCGCAGCCGGCCACCGCCTCGGCCGCGGTGACGACATGGCCCACCGGATCGACATAGAACCCCGAGCGGGACCGCAGCGGGCGGCGCAGTTCCAGCCCGGCCAGCAGGCCACGCCGCGCGGCATCGGTCATCGGCACCATGCCGGGGTCCAGCGCGCGGTTGCCGATGGGGCGAAAGCTGGCCTTCATCCGGTCCAGCACCCGGGCGGCCTGATCGGCCTGACCCGGCGACCAGACCAGGAGATAGCCCTTGATCAGCCCAGCCTTGGTTTCGGCAAAGGCATGGCTTTGCGTGGTGGCGGACACACCATTGATTTCAAACGACCGCTCGCCCCGGCTGCGCTCGCCCGTGGTCGGGATGATGGTCAGGGTTTGCAAGATATCATACAGCCCATACAGTGCTGCGCGGTCGCCGGGCTGCGAGATCAGGATCAGCCGCATCCCGCCCGCCACCTTGGGGGTGTAATGCACGAAGGGCGGCTCGTAATGGTCGAACTGCACCAGACCCAGCGGCAGGTCGATCTCGATGCCCGAGGCGGCCTCGGTCACCGTTTCAAAGCCGAACGCGGCCAGATCGGCCTGCCAGTTTGCCACCAGCATGGCACGCTGGCGCACGGTCAGGATGCCCGTCGGCTCTGCCCCCATAGCGGCTTGCCAGTCGGCCATGGATTTGCGGGTGCCCGGCCCAAAGGCGCCGTCGATGGCCGAGGCATAAAAGCCCTGCCATTGCAGGGCGCGTTGCAGGTCTTCGCGTTCGGCGCGGGTCAGCGCGGCCTCGGACTGGCGGGCCTGCGCCGGGGTTTCATCCGGGGCCACCACCGGTGCCGACGGTTCTGTCGGGGCCTCGGCCACGGGGGCGGGCGCGGGCGCCACAGGGGCGCGCGTCACAGGCTGCGGGGCGGGGGCCGGGGTGCCGACCGGAAAGAACCGCTCGCGGAAATTGGTGCCATCCGACAGATAGCTGTCGGCCGGGATCAGGTTTTCGCGCCGCAGATCGGCCAGCCGCCGGGCCGCATCGTCCGGCGCATAGGGGCCAAGCGCGATGCCATACCAGCGCGATCCCAGACGGTAGCCCACCACGTCGGGAAACGCCGCGGCATAGGCACGGGCGCGGTTTTCGGCTTCGGCCAGCGAGGGCTGCGCCTCGACCTGGATCCAGGCCTGTTGCTGGGCCGCGGCCACCCCCGCCCAAAGCAGGGCCGCCATCATCCAAAGCCCAAACTTCAAACGCACCATGCCTGTATCGTCCTTACCACACAAAACCCGGCCCACCCTAAGGGTGCCGCCGCTCCAAAAGCGAGGGGTTTTCACCCCCCCGCCCCATCACACCACCGCGAGGCGCGCCCGCGGCACCAAGGTCGCCACGGCTTTGCCGCCGGTTCGCCACGGCTTCGCATTGACCCTTGCCCGCCTCTTGCCTATGACAGCCGAGCATTTCAAGGGCTTCCATGCCCAAGGGGGTTATCGCTATGTCACAGATGCAACCATCCGGCGCAAAGACTGGTGCCGACACCGGCGCAAACCCGTCCCCCCGGTCGTTTCAAGAGGTGATCCTGCGGCTGCAAGCCTATTGGGCGTCCAAGGGCTGCGCGATCTTGCAACCCTATGACATGGAGGTGGGGGCAGGCACCTTTCACCCGGCCACCACGCTGCGCAGCCTTGGCAGCAAGCCTTGGGCCGCGGCCTATGTGCAGCCCTCGCGCCGCCCGACCGACGGGCGCTATGGCGAGAACCCGAACCGCTTGCAGCACTACTATCAGTATCAGGTGATCATCAAACCCTCGCCCCCCGATCTGCAAGGCCTGTATCTTGGCTCCTTACGCGCCATCGGCCTTGACCCCGCCCTGCACGACATCCGCTTTGTCGAGGATGACTGGGAAAGCCCGACCCTTGGTGCTTGGGGTCTGGGCTGGGAGGTGTGGTGCGACGGGATGGAGGTCAGCCAGTTCACCTATTTCCAGCAGGTCTGCGGCCATGACTGCCGCCCGGTGTCGGGCGAGTTGACCTATGGGCTGGAACGGCTGGCGATGTATGTGCTGGGCATCGACCATGTGATGACCATGCCGTTCAACGACCCCGCCAGCCCGATTGCGCTGACCTATGCCGACATCTTCCGCCAGACCGAGGAAGAATACAGCCGCCACAACTTTGATGCCGCCGATACCGCGCAACTGCTGCGCCATTTTGAGGATGCCGAGGCCGAATGTGACCGGCTTCTGGCCTTTCCGGCGGATGACCCAAAGTCGGGCAAGCGCATCATCATGGCGCATCCCGCCTATGACCAGACCATCAAGGCCAGCCACCTGTTCAACCTGCTGGATGCGCGTGGCGTGATTTCTGTCACCGAGCGCCAGGCCTATATCGGCCGGGTGCGGGCTTTGGCCCGGAAATGCGCCGACGCCTTCCGCCTGACCGAGGCCGGGGCCGATGCCGCGCCCGACGCCGGGGCCACGGTTGCCGATGCATGACCGGCAAGATCGCAGCAGGGGTATCGTGATCATCGCATGGGGTGCAGCCGTGGCGATCTGGGGCGGGCAGGCCTTTGCGCTTGACGCGCCGGTCAGCGCCCCGCCGGGGCCGGATATCACCCTGACCACGATTGAGTCCGGCCAGCCCGAGCCGATCCTGACCGAAGCGGTCAAAGGCATCGACGCAGGCAACGGCGCCTTGGGCTTTCGCGCCTGCTTTAGCACGCCGATGACGCAGGCCATGCTGTCGGAAACCTATGTCGCCTATCCCGGCGCCGAACCCAAGGTCGCCCACGGCTGGTTTGCCTGCTTTGATGCCCATACCATCGCTGCCGCGCTGGCCCGTGGCGAGGCCCTTGCCTTCCTGTCACACTCCAACATCGCCGCCGATGTCGACCGCGTTGTTGCCGTCTTTCCCGATGGCCGGGCCTATGCCTGGCACCAGTTGAACTCCGCCGCCAAGGATTGACCCCATGCCCGATCTGCTGATCGAACTGTTTTCCGAGGAAATCCCGGCGCGGATGCAGGCCCGCGCCCGCGAGGATCTGAAAAAGCTGGTGACCGATGGTCTGGTGCAGGCCGGGTTGACCTATGCCCATGCCGGGGCCTTTTCCACGCCGCGCCGGCTGACGCTGGCCATCGAAGGGCTGACGGCCGAGTCGCGCGCCGTGCGCGAAGAACGCAAGGGCCCCAGCACCAGCGCGCCCGCCGCCGCATTGGAGGGGTTTTTGCGCTCCACCGGCCTGACGCTGGATCAGTTGGAACGTCGCGCCGACAAGAAGGGCGAGGTCTGGTTCGCCGTGATCGAACGCCCCGGTCGCCGCGCGCCCGACATCATTGCCGAGGTGCTGGAGGGCGTGATCCGCACCTTCCCTTGGCCCAAGTCGATGCGCTGGGGCAACGGGTCGTTGCGCTGGGTCCGCCCGCTGCATGCGATCCTGTGCCTTTTGTCGGACGACGCGGGGCATGAGGTGGTGCCGCTGACGGTGGATGGCATCACCGCCGGCAACGTAACGCGCGGCCACCGCTTCCTGTCGCCGGGCGTGTTTTCTGTAACCTCCTTCGAGGATTACGCGGCAAAGCTCAAGCGCGCCCATGTGATCCTTGATGCCGCGGAACGCGAAGCCGCGATCTGGGCCGAGGCGCAGACACTGGCCTTTGCCGCGGGCCTAGAGGTGGTCGAAGACCGTGCGCTGTTGGCCGAGGTGGCCGGTCTGGTAGAATGGCCCGTGCCGCTGATGGGGCGCATTGCCGATGCGTTCCTGAACCTGCCGCCCGAGGTGCTGCAAACCAGCATGCGCGAACACCAGAAGTTCTTTTCCGCGAAGAACCCGAAAACCGGCCGGATCGAAGGCTTTGTGACGGTGGCCAACACCATCACCGCCGACCATGGCGAGACCATCCTGAAAGGCAACCAGAAGGTGCTGACCGCGCGGCTGTCGGACGCCAAGTTCTTCTGGGAAAACGATCTGCGCGTGGCAAAGGCCGGCATGGCGGACTGGGCCGAGGGCCTGAAATCCGTCACCTTCCACAACAAACTGGGCAGCCAGTCCGACCGCATCACCCGCATCGCCGCCTTGGCGGCTGAGATCGCCCCCTTGGTCGGCGCCGACCCCGATCAGGCCAAGCGCGCGGCATCCCTCGCCAAGCTTGACCTGCGCTCGGCCATGGTGGGCGAGTTCCCCGAGCTGCAAGGCACCATGGGCCGCTACTACGCCCTCGCGGCGGGCGAGCCTGAAGCCGTCGCCAACGCCGCCCGCGACCACTACTCGCCACTGGGTCCGTCAGATGACGTGCCAACCGAGCCGGTGTCGGTCGCCGTGGCGCTGGCCGACAAGATCGACACGCTGACCGGGTTCTGGGCGATTGATGAAAAACCGACGGGAAGTAAAGACCCGTTCGCGCTGCGACGGGCGGCACTGGGGGTTATTCGGTTGGTGCTTGGGAATGGCGTGCATGGAAACATGCAAATGTTGATCGAGCAATCATATTTACTTCACATGTTGAACCATCTTCAGATGATTGAGCCGGTCAATTCGATGCACTCCAGCCGTGACCCTCAGTATGAGAGCGAAACACTCTTGGTTTGGAAGCAAGAACCTGTTCGGAGAATGCTTAACTGGGATGGCTTCTTAGACAGAAATAGTGATGAAATAGAGTGGGCAATTTTTGACTGCATCGGCGCAGAGCGAGAACACGATGCTGACGATGCCCGCAAAGTCAAAGATGCTTACAAACAATTCGAGGAGTTTCGAGCAAGGGTTGACGCTCTGGACCATTTCGTTTCGGTGTCAATGTTCATGGGGCAGGAAGAGAAAAGTCTAATAGTCGACTATGAGCAGAGCGAAGATTTGTCGATCATTTGGAAGCGAGCAGCAAAATCGCTTGTCAATGACCTCCTCGCCTTCCTCCACGACCGCCTCAAAGTCTACCTCAAGGACCAAGGCATCCGCCACGACGTGATCGACGCCTGCCTTGCCCCGTTGCCGCATGCGGCGACAAGCGCCGCAGGGCCAAACAACGACGACCTCACCCTCCTCGTCAAACGCGCCACCGCCCTGCAAGCCACACTCATAACCGAAGACGGCGCCAACCTGGTCGCGGGTTTCAAGCGCGCCAACAACATCCTGACCCAGGCCGAAGAAAAGGACGGCGTCGAATATTCCTACGGCGCCGACCCCAAATTCGCCGAAAACCCCGAAGAACGCGCGCTGTTCAAAGCCCTCGATCAGGCCGAAGCCGCCATCGCCCCCGCGATGCAAGCCGAGGATTTCGCGCGCGCCATGCAGGCCATGGCCACCCTGCGCGCACCCATCGACGCCTTCTTCACCGCGACCCAGATCAACGCCGAAAACCCGATCCTGCGCCGCAACCGCCTGAACCTGTTGCACCGCATCCGCGCCATCTGCCTGTCGGTGGCTGATCTGACCAAACTCGACGGCTGATTTCCTCTTGGCCGAAATACCCTCGGGGGGTGAAGGGGGGCAGACAGCCCCCCTTTTCCACCGCGGCCATCCCGCGCCACGGCTGATCCGCCACGCTTGCCTGCCCGCAAAATCGGTGTAGGTTCAAAGCAAACAAGGAATGCCGCAGTGCAGCACATCCCCCCTTTGACCGCGTTCACCGAAGTCACCACCGCCGCCCGGATCGACCGGACGGCGCATGGCTGGCGGGCAAAATGCCTGCAACGGCTGATCCGGCTGGACCTGCCGGTGCCGCAGACCGTGGCCTTGCCCTGTGACACGGTGCGCGCCATCGCGGCGGGGCAGATCGTCGATTGTGCGGCACTTCTGGCGCATTTCGGGCCCAGCCCGCTGGTCTCGGTCCGGCCCAGCCCGGAAAACCCCGAATGGGGCGGGCCGGCCTCGGTGCTCAATATCGGGTTGAACGCCGACCGGCACCGCGCCTTGGCCGCGCGCCACGGCCAGCAGGCGGCGGATGCGATCTGGCTGCGCTTCATCCAAAGCTATGCCACCCATGTTGCCCGGCTGGACCCCGACATGTTCGCCACCTCTGCCCCATCGACCGACGCGATCCGCGCAGCACTGCTGGTCTACGAGCAAGAGATGGATGAGGCCTTTCCGCAAGACCCGGCCCGGCAATTGTCCGAAGTGCTGCGCTCGATGGCCCGCGCCTGGGAAGGCACCACGGCACGGCTGCTCCGCCAGGCCAAGGGCGCGCCGGCCGAGGCACCGCTGGGGCTGGTGGTGCAGGCCATGGCGCAGGGCATCGGGCAGGGCATTTCCGGCTCGGGTGTCATGCAATTCGTCGATCCGGTGACCGGCGAGGCGCAGATCACCGGCCGCTATCTGGCGCAAGGCCAGGGCCGCGATGCGCTGAAGGCCGCGCAATCACTGTATCTGTCGCGCGACCCGCGCGGGCCGTCGTTGCAAGATATCGCGCCCGAAATCTATGCCGATCTGCTGCGCCATGGCGTGGCCTGCCGCGCCAAGCTGCGCGAGGAAATGCAGATCGAGTTCACCATCGAAGACGGCCATCTGGCGGTGCTGGATGCGGTGCGGGTGCAACGTTCGGCCCGGGCCGGGTTGCGCATCGCAGTGGCGCTGGCAGAAGATGGGGTGATCGGGCGCGAAGAGGCGGTGCTGCGGGTCGAACCGCATGCGCTGTCAGAACTGCTGCACCCGCAGGTTGACCCGCGCGGGGCGCGCGACGTGGTCGCGCGCGGCATTGCCGCCAGCCCCGGGGCTGCGGTCGGGCATATCGTGTTCTCATCCCATGCGGCGCAGGCATCGGCCTCGCGCGGTGAGCCGTGTATCCTCGTGCGCCGCGAAACTGCGCCCGAAGACATTCGCGGCATGCATTCGGCGGCCGGCGTGCTGACCGAACGCGGCGGCATGACCAGCCATGCCGCGGTGATCGCGCGCGGGCTTGGCCTGCCCTGCGTGGTGGGCGCCGAGATGCGGCTGGACCTGCGCGAGAAAAAGATCCACGCCGGCGACCGGGTGTTTGGCGAAGGCGATCTGATCACCGTCGATGGCACCACGGGCCAGGTGCTGGCCGGTGCTGTCGACATGCTGGCCCCGGCGCTGGATGCGCATTTCCAAAAGCTGCTGGGCTGGGCCGACCAGTTCCGCGATATCGGCGTGCGCGCCAATGCCGACACGCCTGCTGACGCCGCCACCGCCCGGCAGTTCGCCGCCGAAGGCATCGGGCTGTGCCGGACGGAACACATGTTCTTTGATCAGGACCGTCTGGTGGTGATGCGCGAGATGATCTTTGCCGACACCTCGCATGACCGGGCGGCGGCGCTGGCGCGGCTGTTGCCGATGCAGCGGGCCGATTTCGTGCAACTGTTTGAAATCATGGCGGGCCTGCCGGTCTGCATCCGCCTGTTTGACCCGCCCTTGCACGAGTTTTTGCCCCACAGCCGCGAGGGCTTGCGCGAATTGGCCGAGGCGCTGGACAAGCCCCTGTCTGAAGTCACCCGCCGCGCCGAGGCGCTGACCGAGTTCAACCCGATGCTGGGCATGCGCGGCGTGCGTCTGGGCGTGGTCTTGCCCGAGATTTACGACATGCAGGCGCGCGCCATTTTTGAAGCCACGGTCGAGGTTGCGCGGCGCGGGGCTGCGGTGGTGCCCGAGATCATGATTCCGCTGGTCAGCGCCCGGCGCGAGGTGGAACTGGTCAAGACCAAGATCGATGCCGTCGCGGCGGCGGTGCGGATCAAGTCGGGGCAGGACTTTGCCTACAAGCTGGGGGTGATGGTCGAGACACCAAGGGCTGCCCTGCGCGCCGGGGAAATCGCGCAGCACGCGGCGTTCTTGTCCTTTGGCACCAACGATCTGACGCAGATGACCTATGGTCTGTCGCGCGATGACGCCGGGCGCTTCATGAACACTTACGTCCAGCAGGGCGTGTTTCCCGAAGACCCGTTCCACATTCTGGACGTTGACGGGGTGGGTGAGCTGTTGCTGATCGGGGCCGAGCGTGGGCGGCTGACCCGGCCCGACCTGACCGTTTCGATCTGCGGCGAACATGGCGGCAACCCCGAATCAATCGCCTTTTGCCGCAAGGCCGGGTTCGATTATGTGTCCTGTTCACCCTATCGTGTGCCGCTTGCACGGCTGGCCGCAGCACATCTGGCCCTGAACGACCGTAGTGGATAAGGCGAAAACAGCCACAATATCATGTGGATGCGCTGCGATCTTTCTGTGAATTATTAAGATTTGCGCAAGTTTCCGCCGATCCTTGCCCCAGATGCGTTGCAAAATTGCAACCACAATAGACTCGGGCCGGGGCCGTGCCTTACGTCCCCTGTGCGCAATCCTTGGGCAATCAAGCGAGTTCGCGGCACGGCAACAGAACGGACCTTAGCATGCGTTTGCGACAAATCTTGGCCATGGCTGCGGTGGCGGCCCTTTGCTTGGGTGAAGCGGCCATCGCCGATGTGACGATCAGCAAATCCAACAGCCCGGTCGAAGGCATGGTCAACCATTTTGCCTCGCTGATGGGGGCCGAGCGGGCCACGGTGCGCGCCGTTCCCAAGGCGACCCTCGCCGCCCTTGCGACCGGCCCCAAGGCAAAAGCCAAAGGCGATGCGGCCACCCCGGTTCTGATCCGCTATGACGACAGCTTCCTGGCCGCGCAACCCGCCGCAAAGGGCGATGCACAATGGCAATGCCTGCAAAGCGCGCTGTATTTCGAGGCCCGTGGCGAAACGCTGAAAGGCCAGTTTGCCGTGGCCGAGGTGATCTTGAACCGGGTCGACAGCCCCGAATATCCGCAAACCGTGTGCGGTGTGGTGCAACAGGGCAACCGCAATGGCTGTCAGTTCAGCTATGTCTGCGATGGCAACAAGGATGTGATGCGCGACCGCGTTGCCGCCGAACGGGCGGGCCGGATTGCCCGGCTGATGCTGGATGGCGCACCGCGCGGGCTGACCGTCGGGGCCACGCATTTCCACACCCGCGCCGTGCAGCCGGGTTGGGCGCGCCGCTTTCCGCGCACCGCATCAATCGGGGCGCATCTGTTTTATCGCCAGCCCTAAGCCGACGGGGGCCTTGCGCCCTTGACCCAGCTGGGGCAATCGGGGGCGGGCGGTTCTTTGCCCGTGCGCGGGCCATGGGGGGCCAGATGACCAGCGATATCCGCCTTGCCTTTGCCCACCCCGAAGAGCGCAGCCAGGCGTCTGCCAGCGCCGATCCGCGTGACCGCATTTCCTTGCGCGATCATGTGGTCGAGGTCGATATCGGCGCGTTTCAGCAAGAACGCGGCCACAAGCAGCGGGTGATGTTCAACGTGGTGGTCGAGGTGGCGCCGGTGGCGGCACCCCTGAACGACGATGTCGACCGCATCCTGTCGTATGACCGGATCACCTGGGCGATTGCGCAGGAACTGGCGGCGGAACGGTTGAACCTGTTGGAAACGCTGGCCGAACGCGTGGCCGAACGTATTCTGGCCGAACCGCAGGCGATGCGGGTCTTCGTGCGGATCGAAAAGCTGGATGTCGGCCCCTATAAGCTGGGGGTGGAAATCGTGCGCAGCCGGGCCGAGGTGCCGCTGCGCATGGTGGGCCAGGACGGGGTTGAGGCGGCGGTGCATCCGCTGGTGGTCTATCTGGACAACGCATCCATCGCCGCCCCCGATCTGGCCGCGCGGCTGGATGCCTTGCAGGCGCGCGGGGCGCCCTTGATCCTGACCGTCGGGCTGCCGGACGGCCCGCGCCCGGCCACGGGGCACAAACCCACGCAACGCCGGATTGACCTGCTGGCCATCGAGCAGAACGCCTGGACGCTGGCGGCGCGCGACGCCCGTTGCGTGGTGGTGGCGACCCGGACCGAGATCGACTGGGCGATCAAGCGCGGGCAATCGGTGGTCTGGGCGCCGTCCAAGATGGTGCTGGACGCGGTCGATGGCCCGAAAGCCGCCGATCCGGTGGGGCTGGCGCTGTGGCTGGCCGAAACCATGGCGGCGCGCGGGCTGGTCGTTCACGGCACTGTTGCACTTCCGGCGGGAAGCCGCGTTCTGGTCGAACATGGCATCGGCTGACGCTTGCCAAGACCCAAGTTTGGGGCCTAATCCCAAGGCATGACCTATCTTCGCCCCATCCCCGTGGCTGACGCCGCCCGTCCGACCGATGCCCTGACTTTGGCGGGTGGCTGGTGCCATTTTTCCCATGTCGAGGTGCTGGAGCGGGGCCGCGCGCCGGTGGTGCTGCCGGTCACCGAGGTGTCGCCCAGCCTGCTGTCACCGCTGATAGCCCCACGCGCCGATTTTGCCGGGCTGGCGCTGGACCGGCCCCGGATCATGGGCATCCTGAACGTGACGCCCGACAGTTTTTCCGACGGCGGGCTGTTTTTGCGCCCCGAGGCGGCGATGATGCAGGCCCGCGCCATGGCGGCGCAGGCCGATATTCTGGATGTGGGCGGCGAAAGCACCCGGCCCGGTGCGGCCGAGGTCAGCGAGGCCGAGGAAATCGCCCGCACCGCGCCGGTGATTGCGGCAATGCGCGCGGCAGGCATCGCGCGCCCGGTGTCGATTGACACCCGCAAGGCGGCGGTGGCACAGGCGGCGCTGGCGGCGGGGGCGGGCATCGTCAACGATGTGACCGCGTTGCAGTTTGACCCTGCGATGGCGCAGGTGGTGGCCGATGCCGGCGCGCCGGTGATCCTGATGCACTCGATCGCCACGCCGCAAACCATGCAGGACGACCCGCGCTATGACGATGTGCTGCTGGATGTCTATGACGCGCTGGCCGCGCGGGTGGCACAGGCCGAGGTGGCAGGCATTGACCGCGACCGCATCGCCATTGACCCCGGCATCGGCTTTGGCAAGACGCTGGCGCATAACCTTGCGCTGCTGGCGCGGCTGAGCCTGTTTCACAGCCTGGGTCTGCCGGTGCTGCTGGGGGCCAGCCGCAAACGCTTTATCGGCACGCTGTCGGGCGAGGAGGATGCCGCCAAGCGGCTGCCCGGCAGTCTGGCCGTGGCGCTGGCGGGCGTGGCGCAGGGGATACAGATGATCCGCGTGCATGACGTGGCCGATACACGGGCCGCATGCACGCTGTGGCAGGCCGCAACAAAAGGAACCCCCCAATGACGCGCAAGCTGTTTGGCACCGATGGCGTGCGTGGTCGCGCCAACACCTATCCGATGACCGCCGAACTGGCCCTGCGCCTGGGTGCAGCCGCGGGGCGGTTCTTTCGCCGCGACGGCGCATCGGGGCACCGGGTGGTGATCGGCAAGGATACCCGGCTGTCGGGCTACATGCTGGAGAACGCGCTGACGGCGGGGCTGACCAGCACCGGCATGAACGTGCTGCTGCTGGGCCCGGTGCCAACCCCTGCGGTGGGGTTTTTGACCCGCAGCATGCGTGCCGATCTGGGGGTGATGATCTCGGCCAGCCACAACCCGCACCATGACAACGGCATCAAGCTGTTCGGGCCGGATGGTTTCAAGCTGTCCGATGACGCCGAGGCCGAGATCGAGGCCATTGTCGCTGGCGAAATTGAGCTGGCGCAGGCTGGCAACATCGGCCGCGCCCGCCGGATCGAGGATGGCCGCGGCCGCTATCAAGAGTTCGTCAAGACCACCTTTCCGGCGGGCCTGCGGCTGGACGGGTTGAAGGTGGTGATCGACTGCGCCAATGGGGCCGCCTACAAGGCCGCACCCGAGGTGTTGTGGGAACTGGGGGCCACGGTGGTGCCGGTCGGGGTGTCGCCCAATGGCACCAACATCAACGATCATTGCGGGTCCACCTACACCCAGACCGCCGCCGAGGCGGTGGTGGCGCATGGCGCCGATGTCGGCATCTGTCTGGATGGCGACGCCGACCGGGTGATGATCCTGGATGAGGCCGGGCGGGTGGCGGATGGCGATCAGATCATGGCGCTGATGGCGGCGCGCTGGGCCGAGGATGGCAAGCTGCGGGGCGGCGCGCTGGTGGCCACCGTGATGTCGAACCTGGGGCTGGAACGCTTTTTGGTGCAGCGTGGTTTGCGGCTGGAACGCACCGCTGTGGGCGACCGCTATGTGGTCGAACGGATGCGGGCGGGGGGCTTCAATCTGGGGGGCGAACAATCGGGCCATATCGTGATGACCGATTATGCCACCACTGGCGACGGGCTGATCGCGGGGTTGCAATTCCTGGCAGAAATGGCGCGCACCGGCAAGAAGGCCAGCCAGCTTGCCCAGCAATTCGACTCTGTGCCGCAAATGCTGAAAAACGTGCGCTTTGCCGATGGCAAGACACCGCTGGAGCAGGCCTCGGTTCAGGCGGTGATTGCGGCCAATACCGCCCGCATCATGGGCAAGGGCCGCATCCTGATCCGCAAATCTGGCACCGAACCGCTGATCCGGGTGATGGCGGAATGTGAAGACCCCGCCATGCTGTTGCAGGTGGTGGACGAGATCGTGGGCGCGGTCGAGGCGGCGGTTTAGGCCGAAAGTCGCAGGCGGCATCGGGCGGTGCAGGAAACGCACCGCGTCTCCCCTTCGCCCGGTATCAAGGCGCTTCAGCGCCGCCGGGCAGCGCCCGACCGCCCCCTGGGGCAGGCGCTTTTGCGGCGTCGCCAACAGAACTTCGGTGGAAGTTGATTGATCCATAAAGCGCATCAGACATTTGTTGCAGCGCCCACCCGGCGGTCAGGCGCTGCCCTGTGTTGCAATGATCCGTATGGCCGACACAAAGCCCCCTACCGATGCCTGCGGAAAAACCGGGATCGGTCATACAGGGTTTCCAGCCGTTTCATCCGCTGTTCGGTCTGGCCCCAGGTCTGGCTTTGCACGCTGGCCAGCAGGGTTTCCACCAGCACCAGAACCGACACCGTCGAATCCCAGGCCGAGGGCGCCTCGATATGTGCGGTCAGCACGTGGCGGGCGTGGGCCGCGGCGGGGCTGACCCAGCGGTCGGTGATCACCACCACCTCGGCCCCCTGTTCGCCTGCCAACTCGACCAGATGCAGCACCGAGTTTTCATAGCGCCGGATGTCAAAGGCCACCAGCACATCGCCCGGCTTCATGTCCAACAGCGCCGGCGGCCAGGTGTTCGACATGTCCGACAGCAGCGTCACATCGGGGCGGACCACCTTCATCAGCGACACCAGATAATCGGCATGGGCATGGGTGATCCGCCCGCCGATCGCAAAGATCCGCCGCGCCGGGTCGGCCAGCAGCCGGGCCACGGCATCAAAATCGGCGTGGTCGATCTGGCCAAGCGTGGCATGCAGGTTTGCCACCACCGCATCGGCAAAACGGTTCAGGATATGGGTGTCGGGCGCGCCCCCGGCCCAGCGGTCATGCTTGACCAGGGGCGATTCCAGCATCGCCCCCACCTCGCCACGCAGGGCGCGCTGATAGTCGGGATAGCCGCGATAGCCCAGTTTCTGGCACAAGCGCACCACCGTGGGGGTGGACACGTCGGCCGCACGGGCCAGCGCCGTGATCGACCCCAGCGCCGCCACCGGATAGTGCCGCAGGATATGGGTCGCCACCTGACGTTCTGCCCGGGTCAGATCGGGCAGGGCGGCGCGCATCTTGTCCTCAACGCCCAGTGCCGAGTCCATCGCTGTGCCTTTCGTGCCTTTTCTGTGTGCAATTTGGGTTTGGCCGTGGCCCTGCGTCAAGACAGAAACGATTGTAACAGGGATGATGTGAAAGAAATATTCTTGACAGGAAGGGCCCGGATCAGGAAGCCTTGGGATATCGCAAACAGGAGCCGACTCTCAGATGCCCGTGCTTGCCGCCGAAGCCAGCTTTGCCGCGTCCATCGAACCCGCCGAAGGCATGGGGCCGATCTTGCTGGTATGTGAGCATGCAAGCAACGCCTTTCCGGCGACCTGGGGCGATCAGGGGCTGACGGATGACCAGCGCCGCGCGCATATCGCCTGGGATCCGGGCGCTTTGGCGCTGGCGCGGGCCTTGGCGCAGCGGCTGGGGGCAGGGCTGGTGCATGCGCCGGTCAGCCGGCTGATCCATGATCTGAACCGCGCGCCCGACCACGCCGGCGCCATGGCGGCGCGGTCCGAGGTGTTCGACATTCCCGGCAACCGGGATCTGACACCGCAGGCACGGCTGGCCCGAACCCAAGCCGTGTATCTGCCGTTCCATGCCGCCCTGCACGCCGAGGTGTGCCGCCGTCTGGCACTGAGCACCCCGCCGGTGCTGATCACCATCCATTCCTTCACCCCGATCTATTTTGGCCACCCGCGCGCGGTGCAGTTCGGGGTGATCCATGATGCCGATGACCGTCTGGCCCGCGCCATCGTGGCGGCGGCCCAAGACCTGACCGATCTGCATGTCGCGCTGAACGAACCCTACAGCGCCGCCGATGACGTGACCCATACCTTGCGCCTGCAAGCCACGCCCTACCGGCTGGCCAACGCGATGCTTGAGGTGCGCAACGACTTGATCGCAACCCCCGAACAGGTGGCGGCGATGGCCGATCTGCTGGCCCCGGTGCTGGCGCAGGCGGTAACGCAGGCCGTGGCGCAGGTGCACGCATGATCCGCGCGGCCAGCGCCTTTGTCCGTCTGGTGGACAAGTTGAACTATGGCGTGGGCCGGGTGGCGATGTATATCTTGTTCGTGTTGATGGCCATCCTGATGTGGTCCACCATCAGCAAGGCCACCGGTGCGCCATCGCTGTGGACGCTGGAAATGGCGCAATTCGTGATGGTCGCCTATTTCGTGCTGGGCGGGCCCTATGCCATGCAGATGGGCGCCCATGTGCGGATGGACCTGTTTTACGCCCAACAAAACCCGGTGCGGCAGGCGTGGTGGGATGCGATCACCGTGCTGGCGCTGATCTTCTATCTGGGCGTCATGCTGTGGGGGGCGATCGACAGCACCGCCTATGCCCTGCAATACAACGAACGCAGCCCAACCGCATGGCGGCCCTATCTGTGGCCGATCAAGGTCATCCTGTGCATCGGATTCAGCCTGATGCTGCTGCAAGCCTTGGCCGCGCTGATCCGCGATGTCGCGACCATACGGGGAAAGACCATCTGATGCCGTATGAGATGATCGCCGCCCTGATGTTTTCGACCATGCTGTTGATGATGATGACCGGGCAGCGGGTGTTCGGCATCATCGGCTTTGTCGCCGTGGTGGCCGCCCTTGCGCTGTGGGGCACCGGGGGCGAGCGGATGGGGTTTTCCGCCGCGATGAAGCTGATGAAATGGTATCCGCTGCTGTCGCTCCCGATGTTCGTCTTCATGGGCTATGTGATGAGCGAAAGCCGGCTGGCCGATGATCTGTATCACATGTTCCACGTCTGGTTCGGCCGGGTGCGCGGCGGGCTTGCGGTGGGCACCATCCTGCTGATGGTGCTGATTTCCGCGATGAACGGGCTGTCGGTGGCGGGCATGGCGATCGGCTCCACCATCGCGCTGCCGGAACTCTTGCGGCGCGGCTATGACAAGAAGATGGTGACGGGGGTCATTCAGGCCGGGTCGTCGCTTGGCATCCTGATCCCGCCCTCGGTGGTGCTGGTGCTGTATGCGATGATCGCCCGCGCGCCGGTGTCAGAGTTGTGGCTGGCGGGCTTGATGCCGGGCCTGATGATGGCGGCGCTGTTCATCGCCTTTATCGTGCTGCGTTGCGGGATTTCGCCCGATCTGGGGCCTGCACTCAGCGCCGAGGAGCGTGCCCAGATCACACGGGCCGACAAGCTGCGCAGCCTGCGCGCCGGGGTGCTGCCATTCGTGATCTTTGGTGCGATGATGGTGCCCTTTATCTATGGCTGGACCAGCCTTGTCGAAAGTTCGGTGATCGGGGTCATCGCCACGGTGATCGGGGCCGTGCTGAAAGGCAGCTTCACCGGCCAAGTGTTCGAGGTGGCCACCCGCAGCACCCTTGGCATTACGGCGATGTTCATGTGGGTGATTCTGGCCGCGCTGTCCTTTGGCGCGGTGTTTGATGGCTTGGGCGCGGTCAAGGCGGTGGAGTCGCTGTTTGTCGACCGGTTGCAGATGGGGCCCTGGACCATTCTGATCCTGATGCAGGTGTCGTTCCTGCTGATGGGCATGTTTCTGGATGACACCGCCATGCTGGTGATCGTGGCACCTTTGTATGTGCCTTTGGTCGCCACGCTGGACCTTGGCATTCCGCGCGAAGATGTGCTGATCTGGTATGGCGTGCTGTATACCATCACCTGCCAGATCGCCTATCTGACGCCGCCCTTTGGCTATAACCTGTTCCTGATGCGGGCCTTTGCGCCGAAGGAAATCACCATGGGCGACATCTACCGCTCGGTGACGCCGTTTGTGGCGGTCATGATTGCCACCCTCGCGCTGATCATGGCCTTTCCGCAGATCGCACTTTGGCTGCCGAACCTGATCTATCCAAACTGAGGGGCGGACCAAACCACCCCCAAGACTGCCCAACAGAAACCTGAAAACGGAGGTTACACGGATGACGACTTCAAGACGGTCCTTCCTGACCAAAGGTGCCCTTGCGGGGGCCGCCACCCTTGCCGCGCCAACAGTGTTGCGCGCGCAAGAGGTGATCAAGTGGCGCATGCAGACCTATGCCGGCGCGGCACTGGGCGAACAGGTGGTGAAACCCGCCATCGACGCCTTCAACCGCATCGCGGCCGGGCAGATGGAGATTGAGCTGTTCTATGCCGATCAGCTTGTGCCGACAGGCGAGCTGTTTCAGGCCATGCAGTCGGGCACCATTGACTGCGTGCAATCCGACGATGACTCCATGGCATCCCCCACCGAAGTGACGGTGTTCGGCGGCTACTTCCCCTTGGGCCTGCGCTACAGCCTTGATGTGCCCACCCTGTTCACCAAATACGGGCTGAAGCAGATCTGGGAAGACGAATATGCCAAGGTCGGCGTCAAGCACATCTCGGCAGGCTCGTGGGATCCGTGCCACTTCTCAACCAAAGACCCGATCAACAGCCTTGCCGATCTGCAAGGCAAGCGGGTGTTCACCTTCCCGACCGCAGGCCGTTTCCTGACCCAGTTCGGCGTGGTTCCGGTCACCCTGCCATGGGAAGACATCGAAGTCGCCATGCAGACGGGTGAATTGGACGGCATCGCATGGTCGGGCATCACCGAGGTCTATACCGTGGGCTGGTCGAACGTGACCAACTACTTCCTGACCAACAACATCTCGGGCGCGTGGATCGGCCATTTCTTCGCCAACATGGAGAAATGGAACGCCCTGCCGCCGCATCTGCAAGAGCTGCTGTCGGTCTGCTTTGAGCAGTCGCATTACTATCGCCAGCACTGGTATTGGGCCGGTGAGGCCGACCTGCGCCTGAACGGCGGCAAGCTGCAACTGACCACCATCCCGGATGCGGAATGGAAGACGGTCGAAGATGCCGCCATCAAGTTCTGGGACGAAATCGCCGCCGAATCCGAGGTGAAAGCCAAGGTTGTGGCGATCTTCAAACAGTATAACGAGGTGATGCAGAAGGCTGGCCCTCCGTATCGCTACGGCTGATCCGGGGGCGGCGGGTCTGACCGCCTTGCACAATGTCCGGGGGCGCGGTCCTTGCGCCCCCAACACGCCAGAACATGATCAAGAAACGAACGGGGACAACCGATGCCGGGCAATCTGACGCTGGACGCATTGCGCGAAATGGTGGACGCAGGCACGATTGACACGGTGCTGGTGGCGGCCATCGACATGCAGGGCCGCCTGATGGGCAAACGCTTCCACGCCGCATTTTTCCTGGCTGGTGGCTATCGCGAAACCCATTGCTGCAACTATCTGCTGGCGGTGGACATGGAGATGACCACCGTGCCGGGCTATAAATCCGCTGGGTGGGAACAGGGTTACGGCGACTACATGATGAAGCCCGACCTTGCCACGATGCGGCTTGTGCCGTGGCTGCCGGGCACGGCGCTGGTGCTGGCCGACCTGATGGACCATGCGGGCAAGGCCGATATCACCATCAGTCCGCGCGCCATTCTGAAACGTCAGGTCGCCCGCGCCCGCGCGCTGGGGTATGAGCCGATGATGGCGACGGAACTGGAGTTCTACATCTTCGAGAACGCCTACGACGACCTGCGCGATGGCGGCCTTTCGCGGCTGAAACCGATCTCGGGCTATAACGAGGATTACCACATCTTCCAGACCAGCAAGGAAGAAGTCCTGATGCGCGATGTCAGGAACGGCCTATATGCCGCTGGAATCCCAGTGGAAAATACCAAGGGCGAGGCAGACGCGGGCCAGCATGAGGTGAACTACCGCTATTCCGACGCGCTGGATACCGCCGACAACCATGTGATCGTCAAGCAGGCGGTCAAGGAAATCGCCCATGCCCGCGGCAAGTCTGTGACTTTCATGGCCAAGTATGACCACCGCCGCGCCGGGTCATCGTCCCATGTCCACCAAAGCCTGTGGACGGCGGACGGCAAGCCCTGTTTCTTTGACCATGACGATGTCCACGGCATGAGCCAGACCATGAAGCACTTCCTTGCCGGCCAACTGGCGCATGCGCAGGAAATCACCGCGTTTCTGGCGCCTTACGTCAACAGCTACAAGCGCTTCACCGTCGGCATGTTCGCCCCCACCAAGGCGGTGTGGAGCGCCGACAACCGCACCGCAGGTTTTCGCGTTTGTGGTGAGCATACAAAGGCCGTGCGGGTGGAATGTCGCATCCCCGGCAGCGACGTGAACCCTTACCTCGCCTGCGCCGCCCTGCTGGCCGCTGGCCTTGCCGGGATTGAAGGCAAGCTGGAGTTGGAGCCGGAAATGAAGGGCGACATGTATTCGGCCAAAGGCATCCGCGAGATCCCGCACACCCTGCGCGACGCGGCGGCACTGCTGCACGGCTCGGCCATGCTGCGCGCGGCCTTTGGCGATGATGTGGTCGATCACTACCACCACGCCGCCCAATGGGAGATTTCCGAAACCGACCGTGTGGTCACCGATTTTGAACTGCAACGCCTGCTTGAGCGGGCCTGAGATATCCCGGCGGCACCAAAGCCCGCCAACAAAGGTGAGACGATGAAACCGATCCAACTGATTTCCCCGGTCGATGGCCGGGTTTACGCCGAGCGCGTTCCGCTGACGCTGGATGCCGCGACCGCAGCCGTGGCCCGCGCCCGTGCCGCCCAAAAAGACTGGCGCGCCCGGCCTTTGGAAGACCGTATCGCGCTGGTCAAGGCGGGCGTGGCCAATCTGAACGAGATGAAAGACACGGTGGTTGAGGAACTGGCGTGGCAAATGGGCCGGCCCACCCGCTTTGGCGGCGAATATGGCGGCGTCAATGCCCGCACCGACTATATGTCGGAAATCGCCGCCGAAATCCTTGCTTCGAAGATGATCGAAGACTCGAATGCCTTCCGCCGCTACATCGCGCGCGAAGCCTTGGGCGTGGTGTTCATCGTGGCGCCTTGGAACTATCCGTATCTGACCACGATCAACACGCTGGTGCCCGCGCTGATCGCGGGCAACACGGTGGTGTTGAAACACGCCAGCCAAACCCTGCTGGTGGGGGAACGTCTGGCCGAGGCGTTTCATGCCGCAGGCGTGCCTCAGGACGTGTTCCAGAACGTGGTGCTGGACCACGCCACCACCGAGGCGCTGATCAAGGCCCGCGCCTTTGATTTCGTCAACTTCACCGGCTCGGTCGCGGGCGGACAGGCGATGGAACGCGCTGCCGCTGGCACCTTTACGCCCTTGGGGCTGGAGCTGGGCGGCAAAGACCCCGGCTATGTCCGCGCCGATGCCAATCTTGATGCCGCCGTCGATACGCTGATGGATGGGGCCTTGTTCAACGCAGGCCAATGCTGCTGCGGGATCGAGCGGATTTATGTGCACGAGAGCCTTTATGATGCCTTTGTCGAAAAGGCGGTGGCCTGGACCAATGCACTGACGCTGGGCAACCCGTTTGATGCGGACAGCACCCTTGGCCCAATGGCCAATGTCCGCTTTGCGCGTGTGGTGCGCGACCAGATTGCCGAGGCGATTACCGCCGGGGCCAAGCCGCTGATCGACCCCGCCCATTTCCCCGCCGATGATGGCGGCGCTTACCTTGCGCCGCAGGTGCTGGTGAACGTCGACCACACGATGCGGGTGATGACCGAAGAATCCTTTGGCCCGGTGGTCGGCATCATGAAGGTGCGCGATGATGCCGAGGCGATTGCCCTGATGAACGACAGCCCCTATGGCCTGACCGCGTCAATCTGGACCCAAGACTATGACACCGCCGCCCAGATCGGCGCGCAGATCGAAACCGGCACCATCTTCATGAACCGCGCCGACTACCTTGACCCGGCGCTGTGCTGGACCGGTTGCAAGAACACCGGGCGCGGCAGTTCGTTGTCCTACTTGGGTTTCCATTCGGTGACCCGCCCGAAATCTTATCATCTGAAGAAAGTCTGACCCATGACGCACGGTGTGCCCAACCGCAACTGGTCCTATCCGACCGCCATCAAGTTCGGCGTTGGCCGGATCTCTGAACTGGCCGATCATGCCAAAAGCATCGGCCTGAAAAAGCCATTGCTGGTCACCGACAAGGCGCTGGCCAGCCTGCCGATCACCGCCGCTGCGCTGGACGTGCTTGACGCCGCCGGTCTGGGCCGCGCGGTGTTTTCCGAAGTGGACCCAAACCCGAATGAGGCGAACATGACAGATGGCATCGCCGTCTATCTGGCCGGGGGCCATGATGGCGTGATCTGCTTTGGTGGCGGCTCGGCACTGGATCTGGGCAAGATGATTGCCCTGATGTCGCATCAGCGCAAGGATCTGTCGGTCTGGGATCTGGAAGACGTGGATGACTGGTTCACCCGCGCCGACGCCAGCGTGATTGCCCCCATTCTGGCGGTGCCCACCACCGCAGGAACCGGGTCCGAAGTGGGCCGGGCAGGGGTGCTGACCAATTCGGTCACCCACAAGAAAAAGATCATCTTCCACCCCAAGCTGATGCCCGCCGTCACCATCTGCGACCCCGCCCTGACCGTGGGAATGCCGAAGTTCATCACCGCAGGCACCGGAATGGATGCGCTGGCCCATTGTCTTGAGGCCTATTGCAGCCCGTTCTACCACCCGATGAGCCAGGGCATCGCGCTGGAAGGCATGCGGCTGGTGTTTGAAAATCTGGTCGAGGTTTACACCAACCCCACCAACCTGATGGCACGCGGCCATATGATGAGTGCGGCCGCCATGGGTGCGGTGGCGTTCCAGAAGGGTCTGGGCGCGATCCACAGCCTGTCGCACCCGGTGGGCGCGGTTTATGGCACCCATCACGGCACCACCAACGCCGTGGTGATGCCCATGGTGCTGGAGTTCAACCGCCCGGCCATCGAAGACCGGATCAATGCAGCGGCGGCCTATCTCGGCATCGAGGGCGGCTTTGACGGGTTCCACGATCAGGTCATGGAATTGCGCGCGGCTCTGGCCATTCCCGAAAACCTGTCGGCCATGGGCGTGCAATTTGCCGATCTGGAGATGCTGACCGACATGGCGCTGGAAGACCCGTCCTGTGGCGGTAACCCGACCCCGATGACGCGCGAAAACACCCGCGCGCTGTTCGACGCCTGCATGTGACGGTGCTGCCCAAAGCCCCCCAGCCCCATCCCCTCCCCGCGGGGGGAAGGGGGGCCGCTTGGGGCAGGGGGTGGCGCAGACCTTGACCGGTTTCGCAACGCTGGCCGACGTATCGCCTCCCCTCCCCCTTCGTGGGGAGGGGATGGGGGTGGGGGCTTTGCGCCGGTTCAGCCCCTCAGCACGATGGCTTGCTTGCCTGACAGGCTGACCTCGATCATGCTGCCGGGCAGCGGCGTTGGCATGTCGGGGCGGTTGAAGGTGTCCAGCGACACGCTGACCCCCGCCATCATCACGCGCAACCGGATGATCGACCCCATGAAATGCACATCCTCGATCCTTGCGGGCAGCGTGGCTTCATGGGTGTCGCACCGGCCCAGCCGCAACGCCTCGGGGCGCAGCGCGATGGACAGGGTCTCACCCGCCTTGGCGGACAGCGGGCTGGCATGCAGCATCAGGGCCTGATCTTCAAGACTGACATGGCCGCGGCCCGGGTCCACCACCGTGACGTCGAAGGTGTTCAGCGTGCCGACGAAATTGGCGACAAAGCGGGTGGTCGGGCGATTGTAGATCTCGGACGGGGTGCCGATCTGGTCGGCGCGCCCGCCGTTCATTACCACGATCCGGTCGGAAATGCTCATCGCCTCTTCCTGGTCATGGGTCACGAAAACCGTGGTGATGCCCAGACGGCGCTGAATCTCGCGGATTTCTGATCGCAACGACACCCGGATCTTGGCGTCCAGCGCCGAAAGTGGTTCGTCCAGCAACAGAACCTGCGGCTTGGGGGCAAGCGCGCGCGCAAGCGCCACCCGTTGCTGCTGGCCGCCCGACATTTCATAGGGAAAGCGTTCGGCCAGATGCGACAGGCCGATCAGGTCCAGCATTTCCTGAACCCGGGCGTCGATTTCGGCGCGTCCCATTCCGGCGATCTTCAGCCCGAAACCGATGTTGCCCGCCACGTTCATGTTGGGAAACAGCGCATAGGCCTGAAACACCATGCCGATCCGGCGCTTGTTCGGGGCAATGTCGGTGACATCGCGGCCGTCAATCATGATCCGGCCCGAGGTGGGGCGCTCAAACCCGGCGATCATCCGCAGCACCGTGGTCTTGCCACAGCCCGACGGGCCAAGGAAGGACACGAACTCGCCCTTGTCCACCGCCAGATCAAAGCCCTTGACCACCGTGTTGCTGCCAAAGGTCTTTACGGCGTTCGAGATCGACAGGAAGGTCATGGTGTGGTCCTTTGGGCGGCGGGCTTGGTCAGGCGCGGCAGCCAGCGCTGGCCGGGCTTGCGGGTGGCGAAAAGTTGCATCAGGGCCATGCAGGCCCAGGTAAAGCCGAAGGCCATGATGGCCAGGGCGGCGGGTTCATAGGCGCGGTCCTGACCCAGTTGCACCAGATAGGGGCCAAAGGCCGGGCGGTTCAGCAGGCTTGCCAGCACGAATTCGCCCAGCGAGATCGAAAATGTCAGGAACGCGCCCGAGATGATCGCCGCCCGCACATTGGGAAAGATCACCAGCGCAATGGTGCGCAGGCGTGACGCACCAAGGCTTTCGGCGGCCTCGGTCAGGGTGGCAATGTCGATCGCCGCCATGCCATTGTCGACCGCGCGAAACATATAGGGCATCGACAGCACCACATAGCCGATCACCAGCAGAATGTCGGTGCCGGTGGCGGTTGTGGTCAAGGGCAGCCAGGAACTTGATCCAAACAGCCGGATATAGCCAAACACCAGCACCACCGGCGGCACGATCAGCGGCAGCAGGCTGATGAACTCGACGACAGGCCGCAGATGCGGCACCTTCAGCCGCACCCAATAGGCGGTGGGCACGATGATCACCGCGCCGATCACAATGGCGATCAGCGAGGCGACGGTGGAATAGCTGATGGTTTGCAAAAAGGCTGCGCTGCCAAACACCGAAGCATAGGCGGCAAAGCCCAACTCGCCGCGCACCATCTTCAGCGAGAAATAGAAGGTCGCGATCAAGGGCACGATAAAGAACGACGCGGCAAACAGCGCGGTCAGGATGGCCACAAGGGGAAAGCGCTTTTTCATTTCTGCCACCGTTCCGCCCGCTTGCGCAGGATCAGATACAAGGTGTTCGACACCCCCATGATCACCACCATCCCCAAGGCCAGCGCGTAGCCAAGGTTGGGGTTGTAAAGCACATTGCCCCGGATCTGCTGGAACAGCACGATCGGCACCACGTCAAAGCCCGATCCCATCAGCGCATAGACCGTGGCCAGCGTGCCAAAGGCGTTGGCAAACAGCAAAAGGAAACAGCCCAGAATGGTGGGCAGCAGCACCGGCAGGCCGATCATCTGCCAGTATTGGCTGCGGCTGGCGCCCAGAATCTCGGCCGCCTCGCGCCATTCCTGCTTCAGCCCGTCCAGCGCCGGCGCGATGATCAGAAACATCAGCGGCAGCTGGAAATACAGATAGACCAGCGACACGCCGAAAAACGAAAACAGGTTGAAGCCGCTGGCGTAAAGGTTGATCCCGAACAGATCGCGCAACAGCACGGTGACAAGGCCCAGCCGCCCCAGTGTGGCGATGAAGGCGAATGCCAGTGGCACCCCGGCAAAGTTCGATGCGACCCCGGAAAACGTGGTAAAGGCGTTGCGCACCCAAGGCGGCAATCCGCCAAGGATCACCGCTTGGCCCAGAAGCAGCCCGGCAATCGCCCCCATCGCGGCCGAGAGCAGGCTCAGGCGGATGGTCAGCGAGAAACTGGCCACCATGTTGGGGCTGCCAAGCTCCAGAATATTGGCAAAGGTAAACTGCCCTTGGGCGTTCTGGAACGCTCCGACCACCAGATACAGCACCGGACCGATCAGGAACAGAAAGGCAAACAGGAAAAACGGTACAACCCCCAGCCAATTCCAGTCCAGATGGCGGCCAAAGGCCAGCCGGGGGCGGGGCGCGCCGGTGTCTGCGCTGCTGGCAGATGCGTCAAGTGTCATGGGTCAGCCCTTGGTCAGGTTCGCAGCGGCAGGTCCGCAACGAAAAATGCGGATGCCGGCAAGATGCCGGCACCCACCTTGATCTTGGCAGGAAAGCTTAGTTCGCGCCCATTTCCTTGGCCCAGGTATCGGCCACAACGGTCTTGGCCGCACCCTGTTCGTCCAGCGACGGGAACACCGCCTTGGCATAGTTGTCGGCGGGCGGCAGCTTGTCCATCATCTCGGCCGGGATCACGCCACGGGCCACCATGTCGTTGAAGCGGATCGGGTGGCAGTAACCTGCCAGCCAGCCCAGCTGACCTTCGTCCGAATACAGGTATTCCATCCACAGTTTCGCGGCATTCGGATGCGGCGCATAGGCCGAGATGGCCTGCACATAAACACCCGCGATCACGCCGTCAGACGGGATCACCACGTCCATCGGCGGGTTGCCACCCAGGCTGTCGCGCATCGCCAGGATGTTGTAATCCCAGTCGAACATGACCGGGGTGGTGCCTTGGGCAAAGTTCTGGGCCGAACCGTTGGTTTCGACCAGATTGCCGCTGGCCTTGAGGTCTTTCATGTAGCTGATCCCGGCGGTGGCGGCATCGGCCCCACCGGCGGCGCCGTTGGCCAGACCCATGGCATAGACCGTCATCATCGACGAGTTGCCGGTGCGCGGATCACCCGGAATGGCAACCATGGCGGCGTATTTCGGGTCTTTCAGATCGGCAAAGCTGGTGGGCGAGGCGTCGGTGACCACGTCCTTGTTCACGGCCATCGCCAGAACGCCGTAGTAGTCGCCATACCAATAGCCTTCGGCATCCTTGGCATCGTCAGGGATCGAGTCCCAGGTCGAGACCTTGTAGGGCTGGATCAGGCCTTCGGCCTTGGCAGCCGGGCCGAACGACAGGCCAACGTCGATCACGTCGGGGGCCTGCGGGCCGGTGTTGTCCTTGTTGGCCTTGATCGCCTCGATCTCGTCGCCCGAACCGGCGTTCGGGTTCAGTTCGTTGACTTCGATACCGTATTTCGCCTTGAAGCCTTCGATCACGGCACCATAGCCGCACCAGTCATGTGGCAGCGCGATGGTGGTCAGCATGCCTTCGGCCTTGGCCGCGGCTTCCAGATCGGCCAGCGATTGCGCAAAGGCTGACTGCGCGGTCGCCACGACACACAGGCTGGTGGTCAGGGCAAGCAGAGTCTTTTTCGTCATGAGGGTATCTCCCGGTTGAACATTGTCTGTCCCGCCAGCCATTCTGCGTGCCTGCCCTTGATCGGGGCGGATTCGCGGGGTCGTCCTCAGACGATAGCGGCCAAATGGCGGATCAGCCAAGCACCTCTATCGCGGGCTTGTGACAATTTCTTCACAGCTTTGTCGGCTGAAAGGGTTCTGTCGCAGGAATTGCCGGGTTTGTGGCGCGCCGCACGTGCCTGTGGGCGAATGCCAACTTTTCCTTCACCCGTGGGGGGAGTGCAAAGGGATACAGGTCTTGCAGACCCATCGACCGGTTGATGTGATTAAGCGCCAGCGTGATGGTGCCCGACCGGCGCAACAGCGCGGCGGTGTCATGCGTGGCATAGGCATCGCCGCCGATCAGACCATCGGCTGTGGCGCGCAACCCCGCCGCATCAAAGCTGTCGACGATATCGACATGGTGCAGCAGGTGCGCTGCGGTCTCGGCCCAGTCCTCATGCGGGTGGGCGGTGGCATAGCTGGTGATATGGCTGGCATCCGAGGTCATCGGGTTGGCATAATGCGCCTGCATGGCTGCGGCGTAATCAACGCGTTCATCGCCGAACAGCGCGCGAAAGCCATCGGCAAAGCCCGGGTCCTGCATCAGCCGCCAATGCAGGAAATGCGCGATCTCGTGGCGCATGTGGCCGATCATGCTGCGATGCAACTCGCCAAAGCGCGACTGCCGGTCGGCCAGACGCGCCGGGTCGGCCTCGGAGACGTTGATGATGATGACGCCCGCGTCATGGCCCATCGACACCATGACAAGCTCAATGCCGGTTTCTTCGGCGATCATGTCGAAAACCGGGGCCGGGCCGGGATCATCGGGGCCAAACCAGCCCAGCCGGATCAACCCGGCCAGAACCCAGCGTTTCGCCAGTTCGGTGGCCACCCAATAGCCGATATTGCGCGGCATCCGCAGATCGGGAATGGTGCGGGTCATCGCGCAGGACAGGCAGGGCGCACCATCGACCGGCGCCTGCCAGTTGCACCCCAGCGTTTGCCTGTTGCGGCAGGCATGCCCCAAAGGCCCGAACCCCTGCGCCAGCGGGTCAAACGCGACCCCGGCCCCGCAGACGCAGCCCTGATTGTGGAAATACAGCGGCCGCGCACAGACAGGGCAGGCAAAGATTTGCATGGGCGGGCTCCAAGGCAGATCACCCGGGCGCGGGCACGCACACTAGACCCGGAATGACCCCGTGCTGCAAGGCGTAACGCAAAGGCCGGGGGGCTGGTTCCCATACCGGCGCCGATGCAGCCACGATTTGCGGCCGTCCCGCTGGCGACCTGATCGCCGCCAGGTTACAGCAACACCGTGCGAATCGCCAGCGCAACCGTGCCGACCACCGCGATACCGACCAGATACAGCACGACAAACCACAAGACGCGGCGCATCAATGATACCCGTCTTCGGGCCGGACCTTGCCGCGAAACACCCAGTAGGAATAGGCGGTATAGGCCAGGATCATCGGGATCAGCACCACCGCGCCCACCAGCAGGAAACGCAACGAACTGTCAGGGGCCGCGGCCTCGGCAATGGTCATCGCCGGCGGCACGATATGCGGGAAAAAGCTGATCCCCAGCCCGATGTAGGACAGCACGAACAGCCCCAGCGTGGCCAGAAACGGGCGGGCAGACAGCGCGTCGCGCAGACCGCTCCACAGCGCCCATGCCAACCCCAGCACCAAGACCGGCATCAGCAGGGATACACCAAGCATCGGTCCGTCGAACCAGCGCTGCATGTATTCGGGCCGCACCAGGATGGTGGCCAGACTGACCGCACCGATCAGCCCGACAAACCCCACCGCCAGTGGCACCGCCAGCCCCAGTGCCCGCCGTTGCGGCGCGCCCTCGGTCTTCATGTTCAGCCATGTCGCCCCCAGCAGCGCATAGCCCACCACCAGCGCCAGCGCCGTCAGCGCCGAAAACGGCGTCAGCCAATCCCAGGTGCCGCCCGCAAAGGCCCGGCCTTCCACCGCGATGCCCTGCACCAATGCGCCAAGCGCAAGGCCCTGCGCAACCGCCGCCACGGTGGACCCGATGGCAAAGCCCCATTCCCAGAACGCCTGCATCCGCTGGGTGCGGTGCACGAATTCAAACGCCACGCCCCGAAAGATCAGCCCCAGCAGCATGACAATGATCAGCGGGTAAAGTGCCGGCATCACCACCGCATAGGCCAGCGGAAACACCGCAAACAAGCCGCCGCCGCCCAGCACCAGCCAGGTCTCGTTGCCATCCCAGACCGGGGCGATGGTGTTCATCGCCAGATGCCGGTCCTGCCGGTTTTTCAGCAGCGGAAACAGGATGCCGATCCCCAGATCGAACCCGTCCAGAATGACATAGGCCAGCACGGCGAATGCGATCAGCGCCGCCCAGATATGGGCAAGGTCAAACAGCATGTCTTATTCCCCCGGCATCATCTGTTCACCCAACTGTGGGTGCCCGGCAATCGGGGTGATCCCGGCGGCACGGGTCGGGCCGATCTCGCCCACCTCGACCCGGTCGTTGGGACGTTTGGACATCAGCCGCAGCACGTAAAACGTGCCCGAGCCGAAGACGAAGAAATAGACCACGATAAAGGCCAGCAGCGACGCACCCACCGCTTCGGCGGCCAGCGGTGCCACGCTGTCGGTGGTGCGCAGCGCGCCATAGACGGTAAAGGGTTGCCGCCCGACCTCGGTGGTGATCCAGCCGCACAACACCGCCAGAAACCCCGAAGGCCCCATCGCCAAGGCCGCACGGTGCAACCAGCGGTCGGTGTAAAGCCGCCCCTTCCAGCGTGCCCAAGCCGCCCAAAGCCCGATCCCCAGCATGGCAAAGCCGATCGCCACCATGATGCGGAAGGTCCAGAAGATCAGCCCTGCCTTGGGCCGATCCTCGGGCGGAAAATCATTCAGGCCAGGCAGTGGCTTGGTCAGGCTGTGGGTCAGGATCAGGTTCGACAGATAGGGGATCTCCACCTTCCAGCGCACCTCGCCCGTCGCGTCATCGGGAATGCCGAACAGGATCAGCGGCGCGCCGCCGTCGGGATGGCCCTCGTAATGCCCCTCCATCGCGGCAATCTTGGCAGGCTGATGCTCCAGCGTGTTGATGCCATGCTCGTCACCGGCAAAGATCTGCATCGGCGTCACGATCACCGCCATCCACATTGCCATGGAAAACATCACCGCCGCGCCGCGACTGCCGGGGCTGCGCAACAGATGCCACGCGCCCACTGCGCCCACCACAAAGGCGGTGGTCAGGTAGGCTGCCAGCACCATGTGCACCAGACGGTAAGGGAAGGACGGATTGAACACGATGGCCCACCAATCCTCGGGCACGAACTGGCCGACCTCGTTGATCGAATATCCCGCCGGGGTCTGCATCCAGGAATTGACGCTCAGGATCCAGAACGCTGAAAACAGCGTGCCGATGGCGACAATCGCGGTGGCCGCCATGTGCAAGCCATTGCCCACCCGGTCGCGGCCAAACAGCATGATGCCCAGAAAGCCCGCCTCAAGGAAAAACGCCGACAGCACCTCATAGCCCATCAAGGGGCCGATCACCGGGCCGACCTTGTCGGAAAACACGCTCCAATTGGTGCCGAACTGGTAAGACATCACGATGCCCGACACCACGCCCATGCCAAAGACCACAGCAAAGATGGTCTTCCAATAGTCGAACAGCCGCAGATAGACCGGATCGCGCCGCCACAGCCACAGCGCGTTCAGCACCGCCAGAAAGCTTGCCAGTCCGATGGAAAACGCCGGAAAGATGATATGAGCCGAGATGGTGAAGGCGAACTGAAACCGCGCCAGATCTACCGCTGTTTGACCAAAGTCCATGTCTGTGCCTCAAAACATATGTTCGAGATATAACTTAGGGGGCCATGGCCCTTTCGCAACCGCCATCCCGACACCTGCGACGATCCGCGCCATGTGTCGCTTGCCCCTTGGTGCTGCGGCCGCACAGGTGGGACGCCGTGTCGCCCTGCGATGCGCTTTCCTTTCAAGCGGCAATCTGCCAGCACTTGGACCATCAGCCGACAAGGGGGCCGCAGCATGAAAGTGGGCAGCACGCAGTATCGTTCGATCTGGGTCGAAGACGGCGCCGTGCGCATCATCGACCAGACCCGCCTGCCGCATGAATTTTGCGTGGTCACGCTGGACACAACAGCGCAGGCCGCCACGGCGATCCGCGACATGTGGGTGCGCGGTGCGCCGCTGATCGGGGCCACCGCCGCCTATGGCATGGCAATCGCGATGCGTGAAGATGCCTCTGATGCCGGGCTGAAGCGCGCCCATGACGTGCTGATGCAAACCCGCCCCACCGCCGTCAACCTGCGCTGGGCGCTGGAAGATATGCTGGCGCATCTGGCCCCGCTGTCGCCCGCCGACCGGGCAGATGCCGCCATGGCACGGGCCGCGGCGGTTGCCGACGAAGACGTGGCGATCAACGCCGCCATCGGCGACCACGGGCTGGCCGTGATCCGCGCCATTGCCGCGCGCAAATCCGGCCCGGTCAACATCCTGACCCATTGCAACGCGGGCTGGCTGGCCACTGTCGATTGGGGCACCGCCACGGCCCCGATCTACAAGGCGCATCAGGCCGGCATCGCGGTGCATGTCTGGGTTGACGAGACCCGGCCCCGCAATCAGGGCGCCCATCTGACCGCGTGGGAGATGGCCAGCCACGGCATTGCCCATCACCTGATCACCGACAACGCCGGCGGGCATCTGATGCAGCACGGGCAGGTTGACATGGTGATCGTCGGCACCGACCGCACCACCGCGCGCGGCGATGTGTGCAACAAGATCGGAACCTACCTCAAGGCCCTGGCGGCGCAGGACAACAAGGTGCCGTTCTATGTGGCCTTGCCATCGCCCACCATCGACTGGCGCGCGCAAGACGGCGTGGCCGAGATCCCGATCGAGGAACGCGCCGGGGACGAGGTCAGCTTTGTCCAAGGCAAGCTGGCCGATGGCACCGTCACCCGCCTGCGCATCAGCCCCGACGCGACGCCTGCCGCCAACCCCGCCTTTGACGTAACCCCCGCGCGTCTGGTGACCGGGCTGATCACCGAGCGTGGGCTGACCCCGGCCACCGCCGCAGGCCTTGCCGCGCTGTTCCCCGAAAGGGTCGGATCATGACCGAACATCACCTGCGCAGCGAATTGGTCGCCTGCGCACAAGAGCTGGATGCCAGCGGGCTGAACCGTGGGTCTTCGGGCAACCTGTCGGCGCGACTGGGCGACGCGATCCTGATCACCCCATCGGGCGTTCCGGCCGCGCGGCTGGCCCCCGACATGCTGGCGCGCATGCCGCTGGACCGGACCGATGGCGCCTATGACGGCCCCCTCAAGCCGTCAACCGAATGGCGCTTTCATCTGGATCTGATGCGCGCGCGGCCCGATTTCAACGCCATCGTCCATACGCATGCGCCGTTCAGCACCATCCTTGCCATCGCCCGCAAACCGATTCCGGCGGTGCATTACATGATGGCGGCCTTTGGCGGCCCCGACATCCGCTGTTCGGGCTATGCCACCTATGGCACGCCCGAATTGTCATCGCAGGTGCTGGCGGCGATGGACGGGCGCAATGGCTGCCTGATGGCCAATCATGGCATGCTGGTCGGCGGCCCGAACCTTGCCCGCGCCGCTTGGCTCGCGCACGAGCTGGAGGCGCTGGCGCATCAGTATTACCACGTCTTGCAAATCGGCGGCGGCCATATCCTGACCCAGGCCGATCTGGCCGACGCTGGCCGCAGCTTTGCCAGCTATGGCGTGCAGGACCGGGCCAAGGGCTGACAGCGGCGGGTCTTGACCGGGGCCAGACAGCTCCCCGCGCACGCGCCGGCGGCACCGATGCAGCCCTGCCGCCCGTCAGCCTACCGCAGGCGGCAAGATCAGCAGCGCCCGAAAGTCGTTGACATTGGTCAGGGTCGGCCCGGTGATCACCTGACCACCCACTGCCGCGAAAAAGCTGTGCGCGTCATTGGCCGCCAGCGCCTCCGCCGCATCCAGACCCAGCGCCGCCGCGCGGGTCAGGGTGTCGGGGGTGACGATTGCCCCCGCCACCTCGGCCGCGCCATCCACACCATCGGTATCGCAGGCCAGCGCGTAAATCCCGGCCGCCCCTTGCAGCGCCAAAGCCAGGGCCAGACAATATTCCGCATTGGGGCCGCCGATCCCCGCCCCCCGCCGGGTGACGGTCAACTCGCCACCCGACAGCCACACCAGTGGCGCATCCGCCGCGCCCATCCGCGCCTGCGCCACCCGCGCCTGTGCCGCATGCTCTGCCGCCACCGCGCGCGCCTCGCCCTCCAGCGCGTCCCCCAAGCTCTCGACCTGCCAGCCAAAGCCGCGCGCCCTCTCGGCCGCCGCAGCCAGCGATTGCGCAGGCGCCGCGTAGATCCGGTTTTCCACCCGGCTCAGCCGCAGATCGCCGGGCGCAATCACCCCGGTCGGTCGCGCCAGCGCCGCCGTCACCGATGCAGGCACCGCCACCTGCCAGCGCGCCAGCACCGCGCGGGCCTCTGCCGCGGACGACCCGTCGCCCACCGTCGGCCCCGACCCGATGAAGGCCGGATCGTCGCCCGGCACGTCCGAGATCATCAGGCACAGCATCCGTGCAGGGTAAGCCGCCGCCGCCAACTGCCCGCCCTTCACCCGGCTGATGTGCTTGCGGACCGTGTTCATCCGGTCAATCGGCGCGCCACTGGCCAAAAGCGCCGCATTCACCGCCCGCTTTTCCTCCAGCGTCACGCCGCGCGCCGGGGCCACCAGCAAGGCCGAGGCCCCGCCCGAAATCAGCGCCAGCACGAAATCGGCCTCGCCACAGCCCTCCAGCAGCGCCAGCATCCGCGCGGTGGCGGCTTGTCCTGCGGCATCCGGCACCGGATGCGCCGCCTCGACAATCTCGATCCCCCGGCACGGCCGGCCATAGCCATAGCGGGTTATCACCAGCCCCTCGCACGGCCCCCATGCGGCCTCCACCGCCTCGGCCATCCGCGCGCTGGCCTTGCCCGCGCCCACCACCACCACCCGGCCCTCGGGCCGCGCGGGCAGATGCCGGGCAAGGCTGCGCATCGGGTCGGCCACTTCCACCGCGCGGTCAAACAGCGCCCGCAACCGCTCTGTCGGCTCTGTCATTGCGCCCCCCATGCTCGTCCCCCTCTTTCTTCGCCCCGCTGCCTAGCCCAGCCTAGGTGCCCGCGCAATCCGCAGTGCAGCCCCCGTGCCCGCCGGGCAACACCGCCTTGCGCATCCCCTTGGCAAAAATACCCCGGGGGAGTCGCGCAGCGACGGGGGCAGCGCCCCCAAATCCTTGACCATTGGTTAAAGGCGGTCCCTAACCTGTTGAAAAGCGGCACATCGCCGCCTGTCGCACGGCGGACAGTCAACCGCGGCCTTTCCACGGCACCATGCGCCGCTCGGCCATCCGCATCAGGGTGTCGATGCCATAGCCGATTATTCCGATCAGGATGATCCCCATCACCACGATATCGGTCAGCTGGAATTTGGATGCGGCAATGATCATCATGCCCGCGCCCTTTTGTGCCGCCACCAGCTCGGCCGCCACCACCGTGCCCCAGCACACCCCCATCGCCACCCTTGCCCCGGTGAACAGGTCAGGCAGGCTGTTGGGGATGATCACATGGCGCAAGATCTGGGCCTTGCTTGCGCCCAGCGAATAGGCGGCATGGATCTTCGACAGCTTTACCCCCGAAACCCCCGACCGCGCCGCGATGACCATGATCCACAGCGCCGCCAGAAACAGCAGCACCACCTTGCCGGTTTCCCAGATGCCGAACCAGATGATCACCAGGGGGATCAGCGCCAGGGGCGGCACCGGGCGCATGAATTCGACGATCGGGTCGAACCAGCCCCTGAACCAGCCCGAAAGACCCATGGCATAGCCAAGCGGGATGCCCACCGCCGACCCCAGCACGAACCCCGCCAGCACCCGCGCCAGCGACGCCCCCAGATGCCCCCAGAGCGAGGTATTCTGAAAGCCGTTGCCTGCGATCTCGACCAGCCGCGTCCCCACCGCCTCGGGCGAGGGCAGCCAGATCGGTTCCATCTGCATGCCGCGCGCCGCCTGAAAATTTAGGCTGCCTTTGCCGGTCAGCGTGACCGACCCGCCGTCGACGTCGATCTCCTGATCCACCGCAATCGGCTGGCCGTTGATCGCCACGACCTGCGCGCCCGGCCCGTCGTTGTCGGCAGGGCGGATCAGCACCGACCGCCAGGCCGCCACGATGGCCGCATCCCCCTTGGCAAAGCCTGTGCCTTCGGGCACGGCTGGGCCTTCGGGCACGGCTGGGGCCGCGGGCTTGGCCCCAATGGCATGCACCAGAATGCGAACCTGCGCCTGCGCCTCGGCCCCGCTGGCGTCGCGGGCGGTATAGCTGAACCCGGCCTCGCCGATGAACGGCCCCGGCACATGCAGCGGCACGACGCTTGATCCGGTGAAGGCGCCCCAGATCAGGAACACTGACAGCACCGAAATCACGCTGGCCACCCGGTCGGGGGTGATCGCGGATTCGTCGCCAAAGGTCACGGTTTTCAGCGAGGTGAAATCATGCCGGTCGCGGTGGCGCTTGATCCGGCCCCAGACCAGCATCGAGACGACAAAGATCGCCACATAGACCAGAAGAACCATCATCAGGCGCTGTCCCTCTTGCCCATGATTTCCTCTTCCATCCCCCAGATCATTTCCAGAATCTCGTCGCGCGTCTGGGCAAAGCCTTTGGACCGCTTGACCTCGCGCAGGTCCATGTTGACCCCGCGTTCGGCAAAGGGCAGGCGGTATTCGCGAAAAATCCGTCCCGGTCGCGGGGCCATCACCACCAGCCGTTCGCCCAGCATCAGCGCCTCTTCGACCGAATGGGTGATCAGCACCACGGTCTTGGCGGTTTCCTTCCACAGCTTCAGCACCAGCCCTTGCATCTTTTCGCGCGTCAGCGCGTCCAGCGCGCCAAGGGGTTCGTCCATCAAGATCACGTCCGGGTCATTGGCCAGACAGCGCGCCAAGGCCACCCGCTGCTGCATGCCACCCGAAAGTTCATACACCGCCTTTTCGCCAAAGTCGTGCAGGCCGACGGTTTCCAGCAGGTGATCGGTGATGCGGTCACGCTCGGCCCTTGGCATCCCCTTCATCCGCGGGCCGAAGTCGATGTTGTGGCGCACGTTCATCCATTCGAACAGCGCGCCTTGCTGAAACACCATGCCGCGTTCCGGGCTTGGGCCCATCACCCGCTTGCCGCCCAGCCGGATCTGGCCTTCGGTCGGGGCCAGAAAGCCCGCAAGGATGTTCAAAAGCGTGGTCTTGCCACAGCCCGACGGGCCCAGCACGGCCAAAAGCTCGCCCTGTTTCAGGTCAAGCGACACGTTTTGCAACGCCTGCACCGACTTGCCGTTGGGCAAGTCAAAGCGCATCGAGATGTTGTCGATGATCAGTCCGGACATGTCGGCTCCAGTCATGGGCCGGGCGGCCCTTTGGTAAAACCGGGCCGCCCGAGGGCGCGTTACATGCCCTTGACGGCGGCCAGCGGGCCGGTGTTCACGGCGGCGTCATAGCTGGGCAGGGCCGCGGGGATCGAGCCTGCCGCCACAAAGACGCCGGCCACGCCCTGCATGAAGGCCTGTGCCGCACCGCCCAGCCATTTGTCGGACAACTGGTCCTCGACCGAGGGGAAGACGAAAGTGCTGATGTCCTTGGCGGCGGTGGCTTCATCCATTCCGGCATCCTTGGCGATGACCGGCAGCATTTCGGCCTGTCTCAAACCTTCGTTCCACATCGCGTTGCTGTCGGCCACGACTTTCAGGAACTTGGTCACCACCTCGGGGTTTTCGGCGACGAAGGGCGCAGGGGCCGATGTCACGTCGAACACCAGAATACCCAACGCCTCTTTTTCGGCGCCGGTCAGCAGCACGTTGCCATGTTCCTTCATCCGGTTCAGACCGCCGCCATAGCCGCAGGCCATGTCAACCGCGCCTTGCGCGATGGCTGCGGCCCCATCCGGCGGGGCCATGTCGACGATGTCAAGGCTGGCCAGATCAATGCCGAAATGCTCCATCTGCCGCAAAAAGCCGTAATGCGCGGCGGTGCCCAGCGGCACGGCCACCTTCTTGCCGACAAGATCGGTGGCATTGTCCTTGGTGATTTCCAGATCAGACCGCACCACGCAGTTGTCGTTGTCGGAATAGCTGACCGCGACATCAATCACCTGCAAGTCCTGGCCCGCACTGGCCGCAACCACAAACGGCGGCACGCCCTGGCTGACGGCAATCTGCACATCGCCCGCAGCCATGGCGGCGGACATCGCGGTTCCGGTGTCGAAGGCCACCCAATTGACCTTCATCCCAAGCGCCTCGTCAAAGGTGCCATTGGCCTTGGCGTATTGGAACGGCATCGGCCATTCCATGAAATAGGCAACGGTCAGCTCGTCCAGCGCCATGGCGCTGGTGGTGCCGGCCAACAGGGCCGCCGTGGCGACCGCGCTTGTCAGGGTCTTGCGAAATGTCATGCGTGCTTCTCCGTGTTGGGGTGACGTGTTGGGTCTTGCCCTCTTTGGTCGGGGCGATTTTTGCGTCTGTCGTAAGGCCATGCGGGGTTCGCACGAAAGCGGATCGCCCCCGTGCGCCGTCGGCATGCCCAAGCCCATGATCTTTGCCCCGCTTTTGTCGGGCGCAAAACGATTCTGTAACTGGCCTTATGGTCGCGCGGCCTCTGGTCCTACGAATGCCCGCCGCAAAGGCGGATGCTGGGGGCTTGATCTGGCAGAAGGGCGCTTCGATGGACGGCTACAGCAGCAACGATATCTCACAGGTGGTCGAGGCGGATCGCGCCCATGTCTGGCATCATCTGAGCCAGCACAAACCCTATGAGACAGTGGACCCCCGCGTGATCATCGAGGGCCGGGGCATGCGGGTCTGGGATGCGAAGGGCAAAGAGCATCTGGATGCGGTGTCGGGCGGGGTCTGGACGGTGAATGTCGGCTATGGCCGCGAGAGCATTGCCAATGCCGTGCGCGACCAGTTGATCAAGATGAACTATTTCGCCGGCGCCGCAGGGTCGGTGCCGGGCGCGCGCTTTGCCCAGCGATTGATCGAAAAGATGCCGGGTCTGACCCGGGTCTATTATTCCAACTCAGGCTCCGAGGCGAACGAGAAGGTCTACAAGATGGTGCGCCAGATCGCGCACAAGCATCATGGTGGCCGCAAATGGAAGGTCCTGTATCGCGAGCGCGACTACCACGGCACCACCATCGGCACACTGGCGACATCGGGGCAGGCGCAGCGCGCGGCGCAATACGGGCCCTATCCCGATGGTTTCGTGATGGTGCCGCATTGCCTTGAATACCGCAAGCAATGGGACGTTCAGAACTATGGCGAACGCGCCGCCGATGCCATCGAAGAGGTGATCCTGCGCGAAGGCCCCGATACCATCGGGGCGCTGGTGCTGGAACCGGTGACGGCGGGCGGCGGGGTGATTGCCCCCCCCGATGGCTATTGGCCCCGCGTGCAAGAGATTTGCCGCAAATACAACATCTTGCTGCATATAGATGAGGTGGTTTGCGGCGTCGGACGGACCGGCGAATGGTTCGGCTATCAGCACTATGGCATCCAGCCCGATTTCGTGACCATGGCCAAGGGTGTGGCCTCGGGCTATGCCGCGATTTCCTGCACGGTGACCACGGAAGCCGTGTTTGCGATGTTCAAGGACGACCCCAGCGATCCGATGAGCTATTTCCGTGACATCAGCACCTTTGGCGGCTGCACCGCCGGCCCGGCGGCGGCGCTGGAAAACATGCGGATCATCGAGGATGAGGGTCTTTTGGCCAACACCACCGCCATGGGCGCGCGGCTGATGGGCAACCTGCATGCGCTGATGGACAAGCATGCCGTGATCGGCAATGTGCGCGGCAAGGGCCTGTTTTGCGGCGCGGAACTGGTGGCCGACCGGGGCACCAAGGAACCACTGGATGAAAAGCGGGTGCAGGCGGTGGTGGCCGACTGCATGGCGCAAGGCGTGATCATCGGCGCCACCAACCGTTCTGTGCCGGGGTTCAACAACACGCTGTGCCTGTCGCCTGCGCTGATTGCCACGCCCGATGACATCGACCAGATCACCGATGCCATTGACGGGGCGCTGCTGCGGGTGATGGGGTAAGCCTCCGGCGGGAGTATTTGGCAAGCAGCAATCCCAAGGCGTGGGCTTGACCTTTGGCGGCAGGACGGATGATCTGGACTTATCATTGATAGGACCAGATCATGCCGGTTCCCGCCGAAGCCTTTTTCCTGCCGCCCGGCACGGTCGGCACCTTGCAAAGCCGCATCCGCGCCATGGTGGTGCAGGGCATTCTGGCCGGGCGCTTGCGGCCCGGCGACCGGATGCCATCGTCGCGGGGCCTTGCGCAGCATCTGGGGGTCAGCCGGATCACGGTGACGCTGGCCTATGCCGATCTGGTGTCGTCCGACTATCTGTCGGCGCGGGGGCGGTCGGGGTATTTCGTGTCGGACACCGCGCCGCGTGCGCCCGAATTTCCGGCAGCGCCCGAGCGGGGCGAGGGGCTGGATTTCGGCGCCCTGACCGGCGCGCGCTATTCACGGCTGGCGCGGCTGGCCAAGCCCGAAGACTGGGAGCGCTATCCCTTTCCCTTCATCTACGGCCAAGCCGACCCGGCGCTGTTTGACCATCAGAACTGGCGGGCCTGCGCCTTGCGGGCCTTGGGGCGGCGGGATTTTGCGGCGCTGACGTCTGATTACTATGAACGCGATGATCCGCTGCTGATCGAGCATGTCTTGCGCACCATCCTGCCGCGCCGGGGCATCGCCGCGCGGCCCGACGAGGTGTTGCTGACGCTGGGGGCGCAAAACGCGCTGTGGATGGCGGCGCAGGTGCTGCTGGGGCCGGGCCGCCGCGCGGTGGTGGAAAACCCCGGTTATCCCGGCCTGCGCGCCATTCTGGAGCCTTCGGGCACCGAGGTGCTTCCGGTGGATGTTGACGCGGACGGCTTGCCGCCGGACCGTCTGCCGCCGGGTGCCGATGTAGTGTTCACCACCGCGTCGCACCAATGCCCGACCAACGCCACCATGCCCGTCGCCCGGCGGGTGGCCCTGCTGGAGGCCGCGTCGCAGCAGGGCTTTGTCATCGTCGAGGATGATTACGAGTTCGAGATGTCGTTTCTGAAACCGGTGTCGCCCGCGCTGAAGTCGCTCGATCGCGACGGGCGGGTGGTCTATGCCGGGTCGTTTTCCAAGTCGATCTTTCCGGGCTTGCGGCTTGGCTATCTGGTCGCATCGCCTACATTCATTGCCGAGGCGCGGGCGCTGCGTGCGCTGGTCTTGCGCCATCCGCCGGGGCATATTCAGCGCACAGTGGCCTATTTTCTGGCCGATGGCCATTACGACGCGCTGAACAACCGGATGCGCACCGCGTTTCGCCGCCGCCGTCAGGTGCTGGACGAGGCGATTGCCGACCAGGGGCTAAGCGTGGCCGGGCAGGGCGGCTTTGGCGGATCGTCGATCTGGATGCGGGCGCCCGATGGGGTGGATACCGAGGTTCTGGCCCAGCGGTTGCGGGCTGAGGGTGTCTTGATCGAGCCGGGGCGGGCGTTCTTTCACCCGGATCGGTCCAGCCGGGGGTATTATCGGCTGGCCTATTCGTCGATTGCCGCGTCGCGCATTCCCGATGGCGTGGCGCGGATTGGGGCGGTGTTGCGCGGCTGACGGCTGGACTTATCCGCGCGAACCCTCTGGCCCTAAGGCGGGGTCCGGCGCGTCGCTACACTGGCCGCCAACCCCCACCTGCCGGAGCCCGCCCATGCGCATGACCACCGAAGAAGCCTTTGTGAAGGTGTTGCAACGGCACGGCATCGAGCATGCCTTCGGCATCATCGGATCGGCCTTCATGCCGATTTCCGACCTGTTTCCCAAGGCGGGGATCACGTTCTGGGATTGCGCGCATGAAGGCAGCGGCGGGATGATGGCCGATGGCTATACCCGCGCGTCTGGTCGGATGAGCATGATGATCGCGCAGAACGGCCCCGGCATCACCAACTTCGTGACGCCGGTCAAGACCGCCTACTGGAACCACACGCCGCTGCTTTTGGTGACGCCGCAGGCCGCCAACAAGACCATCGGCATGGGCGGCTTTCAGGAAGTCGAACAGATGGCGCTGTTCAAGGACATGGTCTGCTATCAGGAAGAGGTGCGCGACCCATCGCGCGTGGCCGAGGTGCTGAACCGGGTGATCCTGAACGCGCGGCGCCATTCGGCCCCGGCGCAGATCAACATGCCGCGCGATTACTGGACGCAAGTGATTGATATCGACCTGCCTGTGCCGGTTGAATTCGAGCGGCCGCAGGGCGGCGAGGCGGCGATTGCGCAGGCGGCAGAGCTTTTGTCGGGGGCGGCGTTTCCGGTCATTCTGAATGGCGCGGGCGTGGTGCTGGGCGGGGCGATACCGGCCAGCATGGCGCTGGCCGAGCGGCTGGATGCGCCGGTCTGTGTCGGGTATCAGCACAATGATGCGTTTCCCGGCAGCCACCCGCTGTTTGCCGGACCCTTGGGTTACAACGGCAGCAAGGCGGCGATGGAATTGATCGCGACGGCCGATGTGGTGCTGTGCCTTGGCACGCGGTTGAACCCGTTTTCCACCCTGCCGGGCTATGGGCTGGACTATTGGCCGAAGGCGGCAAAGATCATTCAGGTCGATATCAACCCGGCGCGGATTGGCCTGACCAAGGCGGTGACGGTCGGGATTGTGGGCGATGCGAAGGCGGTGGCCGAGGCGCTGTTGGCGCGGCTTGCGCCAACTGCGGGGGACGATGGAAGATCGGCGCGCAAGGCGCGGATTGCGCAGACGAAATCGGCCTGGGCACAGCAGCTTTCGTCGATGGACCATGAAGACGATGATCCGGGCACCAGCTGGAACCAGCGGGCCCGCGATGCCAAGCCCGAGTGGATGAGCCCGCGGATGGCCTGGCGCGCGATCCAAGCGGCGCTGCCGAAAGAGGCGATCATCTCAAGCGATATCGGCAACAACTGCGCCATCGGCAACGCTTACCCCACGTTCGAGGCCGGGCGAAAATATCTGGCGCCGGGGTTGTTTGGCCCTTGCGGCTATGGCCTGCCGTCGATTGTGGGGGCCAAGATTGCCTGCCCCGATACCCCGGTGGTGGGCTTTGCCGGGGACGGCGCCTTTGGCATAGCGGTGACGGAACTGACCGCGATTGGCCGCCCGGAATGGCCCGCAATCACCATGGTGGTGTTTCGCAATTACCAATGGGGCGCGGAAAAGCGCAACTCCACCCTGTGGTATGACGACAACTTTGTCGGCACCGAACTGGATCAGGGCGTCAGTTACGCGGGCATTGCCCGGGCTTGCGGATTGCTGGGCGTGCAGGCGCGCACGATGGAGGAGTTGCGCGCAGCCCTGACGCAGGCGCTGGCCGACCAGAAGGCGGGAAAGACCACGCTGATCGAGGCGTTGATCAATCAGGAACTCGGCGAGCCGTTCCGCCGCGATGCGATGAAAAAGCCGGTCGAGGTGGCAGGGATTTCCAAGGCCGACATGCGCCATCAATCGGTATGATCCCGTTTGGCCTGACGGGGGCAGAGGCCGCTTTGGTGGCCTTTGGCATGGTGGTGGCAGGCTATGTGCGCGGCTATTCCGGCTTTGGCTTTGCCGCGCTGGTGATGCTGTTTGCGGCGCTGGTGACCGACCCGTTCCCGTTTGTGCCGGTGGTCATTCTGGCCGATATCGCCATGACTGCGGGCCAGGCGCGGGGCATCTGGGCGCAGATCGACTGGCGCAGGGTGGCGGGGCTGTTCGCAGGCTGCCTTGTCGGCGTGCCGCTGGGCGTGGCGGCAATCGGCTGGATCGGTGTCGATGCCGGGCGGGCGGTGCTGTCGGGCTTTGTGCTGGCGATGTGCGCCTTGCTGCTGGCGGGCTGGCACATCGCGCGGCAGGGGAATGCTGCGCATGTCGGCGTTGGCGTGGTGTCGGGGCTGGCCAATGGCATGGCGGTGGGGGGCTTGCCCGTGGCGGTGTTCTTTGCCGCGCAAGGCGTGCCCCCGGTGGTGTTTCGCGCCACGGTGATTGCCTATTTCACCTTGCTGGACCTGTGGTCTTTGCCAGTGTTGTGGCAGGCCGGGCAGATCAGCCGTGACAGCTTTGTTGCCACGGGGCTTGGCCTGCCGTTCATGCTGGCAGGGCTTTGGGCCGGCGGCAGGCACTTTGCCGCGACCAGCCCGCAGGATTTCCGGCGCTTTGCGATTTGGCTGCTGATGGCCTTGTCGCTGGCCGGGTTGGCGCGGTCGCTGCTGTGATGCGGGGCACGGGGGGGCTGGGCGGGGTTGGCACGGTCTTTCCGCCCGCCGCCCGTGTTCAGCCCCTTGTGATGCTTGTCAGGATCGTGGGCTTGGGGCATCGTGCAATCACAAGGGGAAGTCCACACGGGAGGCCAAGCTGAACGCCATTGACCGGCCAATGGCCGACGACATCCCGGTTCTGGTCGCCATGGCGCTGGCGATGGCCGATGTCGCGACCCAGGACGACCCGCAAGACGCGCTTGACCGGCTGGCGATTGCGCTGGACAGGCCCTTGGCGCTGCACTGCTGTGGCACGTCGTGGCGGGCGGGGATTGGCACCCCCGGCACCGCGCTGCGCAATGCCGACGGGGTGCGGCTGCAAGGTGGGCCAGAGACGCTGTCGCACGCCACCGAGATGGCCTTGGCGGCGTTCCTGCGGGCGGTTGGCGGGCGGCTGACCAGTCTTCAGGCGCAAGATGGCATGGTGGAGCGGCTTCAGGGCAAGGTCGCGCGGCGCGATCAGCTTTTGCGCCACATGTTCGACCTGTCGCCGGTCGGCGTGGTGCTGGTGGATGGCGAAAGCCGCCACATCATCGAGGCCAATGCCGCCTTTCAAGGCTTTGGCAGCTGGCAACGCGACGATTTGCTGGGGCTCGACATCTTTGTTCTGCTTGGCCCGGAACACAGCGAGATGCGGGATGTGGCGGTGCGCGATCTGGCAAGCCAGGGCAGGTTCGGCCCGGTGGAAAGCTGGTTTCGCCGCCCCGATGGAACCGGGTTTCCTGGCGTGGTGCAAGGCATCAGTCTGACGCAGGCCGGGGGGCGCAAGATTGTCTGGCTGCTGGTGCAAGACATCAGCGCCGAGCGCGCCCATCTGGCCGAAGTGCAGGCCGCGCGCGATGAGGCGTTGCGGGCCCGCGCGCAATTGCACACGGCGGTGCAGGCCTTGCCACATGGCTTTGTCTTGCTGGACGCCGAGGACCGGGTGGTGATGGTCAATGATCAGATGGCCGTGGTGTACCCGGAACTGGCCAGTGGCATGGTGCCGGGGCGGCGCTATGTCGATGTGCTGGCCGAAGGGGTGGCCATGGGGGTGTTCCCCGAGGCCACCGGGCGCGAGGCGGCGTTCATTGACGATATCATGACCGCGCGGGCCGCGCCGCTCTTCGAGCGGCTGACCGAATTGCCCAAGGGCCGCGTCATGCGGGCGTTGGAACGCAAGATCCCTAGCGGCGGCAGCGTCGGCCTGCGCATCGACGTGACCGAAGAACGCGCCGCCAAGCGCCGGTTGTCGCAGGTCATCGAAGGCTCGCAGGCCGGAACCTGGGAATGTGATTTCGAGACCGACGAAAACCTTGTCAATGACCGCTGGGTCACCATGCTGGGCTATCACCGGGCGGCGCTGGAACCGATCACCCTGTCGACCTGGCGCAGCCTGCTGCACCCGGACGATATCCAGACCGTGCTGGAGATCATCAACCGGGTGATCCGTCAGAAGCATGAGGTGTTTGATCTGGCGTTCCGCCTGCGCCACCGCGACGGCCATTGGGTCTGGGTCCAGTCGCGCGGTCAGGTGACCGAACGCAGGGCAGATGGCACGCCAGTGCGGATGGCCGGGGTGCATGTCGATGTCTCGGCGCTGAAAGCCGCCGAACAGCGGCTGGAACAGATCATCGAAGGGGCCGAGGTGGGAACCTGGCACCGTGATCTGCGCAGCGGTGTGACCCAGGTCAACGACCAATGGGAACGGATGCTGGGCCATGCCGCAGGCGCGCTGTCGCCGGTGACGAATGACACCTGGCGCGCGTTGATCCACCCTGAGGATCTGGAGATGCTGGACCGCGATCAGGAACGGCAATTTGCGGGCGGGGTGTTCCATTTCCAATACGAACTGCGGCTGCGGCACAAGGCCGGGCATTGGGTCTGGGTGATGTCACGGGGGCGGGCGACCGAATGGGACGCCGATGGCAGGCCGGTTGCCCTGTCGGGCGTTCATCTGGACATCAGCGCACGCAAGCGGCTGGAAAGCGATCTGGAGGCCGAGCGCGATTTTCTGGCGACGCTGATGGAAACCTCGGTGTCGGGGATCATGGCCACGGATGCCGATGGCCGGATTATCTTTCTAAGCCGCGAGGTGCAGCGGATACTGGAAGTGCCGGGCGAGGCCTTGGTGAACCGGATCTGCGACCCGCAGATGTTGCGCCTGCACCACGAAGACGGTCGTCCGCTGGCGTTTTGCGACTTGCCCTGCCAGTTGGTGCAGGCCAGCGGGCAGACCGTCCGCGACATGCGCCTGGCGCTGCACCTGCCCGACGGTCGCCGCAAGGTGGTGGCGGTCAATGCGGCGATGCTGCCCGATGCGGGCCTTGCGCGGGTGGTTGCCACCATCACCGATATCACCACGGCGGCCACGGCCGAAGAAGACCTGCGTGCCGCGATCGACCGGGCCGAGGCCGCCAATCGCGCCAAATCGCAGTTTCTTGCCAATATGAGCCACGAATTGCGCACGCCCCTGAACGGTATTCTGGGGATGGCCGATCTGCTGGTGGACGCGCCCCTGGACCTTGCACAAGGCCGGATGCTGACGACGATCCGTGAGTCGGGCAGGCATTTGCTGTCGATCCTGGATGACATCCTTGACTTGGCCAAGATCGAAAGTGGCAAGCTGGTGCTGCACGCGGCGCCGCTGCGGCTGAACGAACTGGCCGCGCGGGTGGAAGCAATGCACCGGCCTGCCGCACAGGCCAAGGCGGTGGCGTTCCGGGTCGATCTGGCGGTCGGGGTGAACACCTATCGCCTGGGGGACGCGCAGCGCCTGTTGCAGGTCATGCACAACCTTGTCGGCAATGCGGTCAAGTTCACCGAAGCCGGATTTGTGGCCGTGCGGATCGAACCCGAGGCCGACGCGATCGTGCTGACGGTGTCTGACAGCGGCATCGGCATGTCGGCGGATCAGGCCGCCCTGGTGTTTGACGAATTCACCCAGGCCGATGGCTCGATCTCGCGCCGCTTTGGCGGCACCGGCCTTGGGCTGCCGATCGTGCGCCGGCTGGTCGGGATGATGGGGGGCCAGATCAGCCTGGACAGCGTGCCGGGGCAGGGCACCACGGTGCATCTGCGTCTGCCGATGCCGGTGTGTGCGGCACCGGATGCGGCGGTGCCGGCCGGGGCTTTGCCGCATTTTGCCGGTCTGCGGGTGCTGCTGGCCGAGGATAATGCCACCAACCGCCTGATCCTGCGCGCTATGCTGACCCGGTTGGGGATCTTGGCAACCATGGTGCAAGATGGCGACGAGGCCGTGGCGCGGTGGGAACCGGGGGCCTATGATCTGGTGATCATGGACATCGCCATGCCGCGCAAGGATGGCGTGACCGCCTTGGCCGAATTGCAGGCCAAGGCCGACGTACTGGCCAAGGCCGGGGCGGTGGGTCTTCCGCCGGTGATTGCCGTCACTGCCAATGCGATGATGCATCATCAGGCCGATTATCGCGCCGCAGGTTTTGCCAGCGTGGTGACCAAGCCGATGTCGATCGACGGTCTGGCACAGGCGATTGGCAGGCATTGCCAGACCGCAGCACACGGCCCCGACCCTGCGGCCCCGCTTGCGCCGGGCTGCAACACTGTGTCAGCTTCGTGACGAGGGTGGCGGAACTTCTGGCGATCTGAGCAAGATCAAGGCACAATCGCCGAATCACTGGCATAGGAATTCCAAGGGAGGACCGCCATGGACGTTTCCGCGTTGCTTGACCTGATGGACGAAGGCTATATTTCGGCCCTTTTCGGCTTGATCACCGGCCTGATCTTTGGTGTCGCGGCACAACGGTCATCGTTCTGCCTGCGGGCCTCGACGGTGGAGTTTGCGCGCGGTCAGCTGGGGCCGCGAATGGCGGTCTGGCTTTTGGCGTTTTCCACCGCGGTGGTCTGGGTGCAGGCGGCGCGCCTGCTGGGGTTGTTCGAGCCGCAAGAGGCGCGGATGATGGCGATCACCGGGTCATGGTCGGGGGCGATCATCGGCGGGCTGATCTTCGGCGTCGGCATGGTGCTGGCGCGTGGCTGTTCGGGGCGGCTTTTGGTGCTGGCCTCGACCGGCAACCTGCGCTCGGTGGTGGCCGGCCTGATCTTTGCCGTGGTGGCCCAGATGAGCCTGCATGGCTTGCTGGCACCGTTGCGCGAAAAGCTGGCCGGGTTGTGGGTCACCTCCAACGGGATGAACGTCGATCTGATCGCCTTGCTGGGCTTGCCTGATATCTCGGGGCTGCTTTTGGGCGTGGTGTTGGCGGGTGTCGCTTTGGTGCTGGCGCGGCGCAATGCCATTGGCCTGAAGACGCTGATCTTTGCGCCCGGCGTGGGCTTTGCGGTGGCGGTCGGTTGGGTGCTGACCTTTACGCTGGCACAGCAGGCGTTCGAGCCGGTGTCGGTGACGTCTGCCACGTTTTCAGGCCCTTCGGCGAATACGTTGATGTTCTTTCTGATCCCCGATCCGGTGCTGGATTTCGATGTGGGTCTGGTGCCGGGGGTGGTGCTGGGGGCGCTGATTGCGTCGCTTGTGACGCGCGAGTTCAAGTTTGAGGCCTTTGAGGGCGCGCGTCAGATGCAGCGGTCGATGTTCGGTGCGGTGCTGATGGGCTTTGGCGCGATGCTGGCCGGGGGCTGCGCCATCGGCGCAGGTGTTACCGGCGGGTCGATCTTTGTGGCAACCGCCTGGCTTGCGCTGCTGTGCATGTGGATCGGCGCGATCATCACCGATTTTCTGGTGGATCAGGTCGGCAGCCGCCCGGTTGCCGCTTAAGCCCTGACCTGACCAGACAAAAAAAGCGGCCCCGCGGGGCCGCTTGAGGTGTCCGTCAGGGAGGGAAAAGGCTTACTCGAACTCCATCTCGGAAAACACCACGCCGGCATTTTTGGTGGCAAGTTCCTCAAAGGTATCAAGGTTCTTCCAAGACGATTGATCGACGTAATAGGCCCCGGCCAGATCGCCGCCCGCCTCGATATGGGCGGCGATCTTTGAGCGCAGGTCCACCAGATAGTCACGGGTATAGCGGGTGACTTGCGCCAGATTGGTGGGGTGGCCATGGCCCGGCACGATATAGGTCGGGTTCAGCGGCATGAACTTGGTTTCCCAGGTCTCGATCCAGCAACTGGTGCAGGTGCCTTCAAAGATCGGCGGCATCCGTTCGGAAAAAGCGATGTCGCCTGCGATCATCATCGACCATTGCGGAATCCACACTTGCGTATCGCCGGGGCTGTGCGCCGGGCCAAGGTGCAAGACCTCGATCGTCACGTCGCCCATGGTGATGGTGCGGGCATCGGTGAAGGTTTCGGTCGGGCCCATCGGATCGGTGCCTTCGGCGTTTTCCTTTGCGTAGTTTTGCAAGGCTTGCAGGCCCTGACCCATGCTGTCTTCGAACTCTTCTGCCGCTTCGACATGCGCCAGCACCGGCACACCTTGGGCGATCCAGTAGTTGTTGCCCAGCATGGCATGGCCCTGGCCGTTTTCGTTGATCACCAACTTCACCGGCTGATCGGTCACGCGCTTGATTTCGGCATGCAGCGCCTCGGCCAGTTTGTAGCTGGCGCCAGAGTTCACCACCACCACCCCATCGCCGGTCACGATGAACGACAGGTTGTTGTTATGGCCCGCGTTTTCGTAAGTTGGCGGCGCGGTGGCCCCGATCGACGACCAGACCTGCGGGATGATCTCGACCGGTTTGGAATACAATACCGACTGCGGGTATTGGTCGGGAATGTCCTCGGACGCAACGGCGGCGCTGGACATCAGGCAGGCGGCAAGGGTCAGGCGGGTGATCATCACGCTTCCTCTACAAAACGATAGGTGGAACCTTGTTTTTCGGCATGGCCAATGCCGCCGCCGGGCAGGTGATAGCCGATCAGCCGCATCTGGGCGGCGCTGATCTGATCCAGCAGCGCGACGCGGGTGGTGGCCGCCATGGCAGCGTCCTGATCCGACCCCGAGGCCCAGTCGGGGCGTTCAAAAGCGACGTGGTGGTTGCCAAGCGCATCGCCCACCACCATCACGCTTTCGCTGCCGCCGCGCGCCTCATAGGCCATGTGGCCGGGGGTATGGCCGGGGGTCAGGCGGGCGCTGATGCCGGGCAGCACCTCTTCGCCATCGTTGACGAAGCGCACGGTTTCGGCAATCGCCTGCAACCGGCGCATGGCCCCCACGGCAAAAGTGGTGCGTGCCTCGCCGATGGTGGACACGGTGTTGGGGTCCATCCAGTAGTCGAACTCGGCCTGACCGATCATGAAGCTGGCATTGGGGAAGATCGGCTCGTCGAATTCATCCAGCAGGCCCCAGATGTGGTCGGGGTGGGCGTGGGTAAAGCAGACATGGGTGATGTCATCGGCGGTCAGGCCAAGCGCATCGAACGCTTCCATCAGCTTGCCGGCCGAGGGTTGGAAATCGGGGCCCGACCCCACATCAAACAGCACGGTATTGGTGCCGTCGCGCAGCAGCGTGACATTGCACGGCGGGGTCAACTGGTCGGTCGGCAGGCCGTATTTCGCGACAATGGCCTTCATTTCGTCCTGCGGCATGCCGCCAAGGATGAAATCGCCGGGCAGCATCAGATTGCCATCCGACAGCGTGTCGATCTGCAGGCTGCCCAAGGCCAGCGTGGACGAGGCCCACAGGCGGGCAGGCATCAGGGGCAGGGCGAGGCTGGCAGAGGCAGCGGTCAGAAAATGTCGGCGGGTCAGCATGTTGCACCTTGGTCGGAAAAGGAAAAGGGGGGAAGGGGGGCCGATCTGGCCCCCCGAATGTCAGCCGACACGTGTCAGCCAAAGATGTCGGCGGTGATGCCGGCGTACCAGCCAAGGCTTTCTTCATAGGTGGCCTTGCGCAGGGCTGCATCTTCGCCGGTGGCGCTGATGAAGCTTTCCACGCTTGCTATCTTTTCCGGTGTCGGTTCATAGGATGCGCCGACCTTGACCCCGTCCTCGGGCGCGATCAGCGACCAGCAGGTGTTGGAGTATTTGGCCGGGAACACCCGCGATCCTGTCAGCTCGCCGCGGATCGACATGGCGGCGACCTTGGCCTGAGAGTTGGCCGAGAACGCCGATTTCGGCATGTCGCCCTGCGCCGAGCTGTCGCCCAGAACATAGACGTTTTCATCGGCCTTGGCCTTCATGCTGTCGGGGTGAACCGGGGCCCAGCCGCTCTCGTCGGTGACACCCGCGATCGCCGCGATCTTGCCTGCCATCTGGCCGGGGATCACGTTGCAGACATCAACCTTTTGCGCCTCGCCATCGACGATGACCTCCATCGTGTCGGGGCGCACTTCGACCGCGCCGCCGCCGAACTCGGGGCCAACCCACGACACCATGCCGTCATAGTGCTTGGCCCAGCCTTCCTCAAACAGCGCCTGTTTCGAGTATTTGTCCTTTGGGTCCAGCACCAGAATCTTGGCGGTGGGGTTCTTCTGTTTCAGCATATGGGCGACCATGCTGATCCGCTCGTAAGGGCCGGGCGGGCAGCGATAGGGGTTTGGCGGTGCGACCATCGCGAATGTGCCACCCTGCGGCATCGATTCAATCTGGGCTTTCAACAGTTGGGTTTGCGGCCCGGCCTTGTAGGCATGCGGCATGATTTCCGCCGCCTCGACCGACCAGCCGGGAACCGAGCCATCCTTGAAGTCGATGCCGGGTGACAGCACCAGACGATCATAGGCCAGCACCTGCCCGCCTGCCAGCGTGACGGTTTTCGCCGCACGGTCCACGCCTGTCGCCATGTCGTTGATCACGGTCACGCCGCCGGCCGAGACATTGTCATAGCCGTGTTGCAGGCTTTCAAACTCGCGAAAGCCGCCAAGATAAAGGTTTGAAAAGAAGCAGGTGGTGTAGATCGGGTTGGCCTCGATCAGCGTCACATCCAGCGCGCCGTCGCTGTCCTTGGCCAGATAGCGTGCCACCGTGGCACCGCCCGCGCCACCCCCGATGACCACAACGCGGGCCTTGGTCTGGCCCCAGACGGTTGCGGCCGACAGCAAGGCCCCGGTTGCGATGCCGGTTCCGATGAATCGTCTTCTGTTCAGGATCATTCGCGGTTCCTCCCATTGCGAATTGCTCCGGCGCGGGTTTTTCCCGTGCTCTGGCGTCTTTTTGTTATTCAAGCGTGGCGAAATAGGCGGCCAGGGCCGCAATCTCGTCATTCGACAGACGTCCTGCCATCATCTGCATCACCGGGTGCGGGCGCAACTTTTTCTTGTAGGCGTGCATGGCCACGACAAAATCTTCCTCGGGCCATTGGGTGATGGACGGAATGCCCTGATCCGACCCGTCGCGCTGATGGCAGGTGGAACACTCCGACGACAGGTAGGCGCCGTATTCCGGATCGCCCACGATGCCCAGGATCGCCGGATCAAGATCGGGGTCGGTCTTGCGGGCCGTGGGTTCGGATTCCGGAATGTTCTGCGGCTTGTCCGACCAATCGCGCAAAAAGGCAATCAGCGCGCCGCGCGCCTGCGGATCGGCCATGCCGCGATAGTTCATCCGCGTGCCAGAGACCAGCGCCTTTGGATTTTCCACATAGGCATCAAGGGTTTCCAGCGTCCACGTCAAACCGTCGCTGCCCATCCGCGCCATCGACTTGGAATAGGTGAAATCCTTGACGCTGGCGGCCCGGCGGCCAAAGAGGCCGGTCAGAACCGGACCTACGCGGTTTTTGGCCTCGGGGCCGATCTGGTGGCAGGCCGAACATTGGCGCTTGAACAACTCGGAACCGCGGTCTTTGTCACCCAGGTCGTTGGCCGCCGCCGGAGACACTCCGGCGGCGGCAGTCAGGGCAAGCGCTGGGAGGAGGCCGCGCAAACCCATTCGGTTCAACCGCCGATGGTGGACAGATAGGCAATCACCGCCGTACGGTCTTCGGCTTTCTTCAATCCGCCAAACGACATCTTGCCCCGGGGGATCATGGCTTTGGGGTCGGTCAGGTATTGGTCCAACGACACCGCGTCCCACACAAGGCCATCCTCGCCCGCCGTCTTCATCGGCTTGGAATACTTGAAGCCTTCGACGGTTGCTGCTGCGCGCCCGATGATCCCGTTCAGGATGGGTCCGGTGCTGTTCTTGGCATTGTCACCGATCTTGTGGCAGGCGGCGCATTGCTTGAACACCTTTTCACCGGCAGAAATCAGCGTGGGGTCGGCGGCTGCCATCGCAGACGGGGCCTCGACAGCAGCGGCTTCGACAGCGGGGGCTTCGGCTGCGGGGGCCGCCTCGGCGGTTGCCGGCACGACGACTTCCGGGGCAGCGGCAGGGGCTTCGGCGATCTGCTTCACCTCAACCACCGGGGCCAGCGTTTCCTCGACATTCGGGGTCACGTCCAGCACCGCAGCGCGCATGGTGACTTCAACCGTGTCCTTGCAGTTTTCCATGCAAGGTGCTGCGCTGAACTTGGTGTATTCGGTATCCTTGCGGTCATCGACGATGAAATTGCCCGCGTTCGGCAACACCACTTCAGCGAAGTTTTCGTTCGACAGTACGAAGTCTTCGTCCACCAGATCGTTGGAATAAAGGATATAGGCGGTGATCGCATAGACATCGTCCGGCGTCAGGGTGCCCGCATTGCCGTAAGGCATCGACCGGTTGACATAGTCGAATGTGGTCGACAGATGCGGCCAGAACGACCCGACGGTCTTCAGCGGATCAGCCTGATCCAGCGTCCCGGCCCCGCCTGCCAGTTTCGGCCAATTGTCCACGCCTTCGGCAAATTCGCCATGGCAGACCGCGCAATTGGCCGAGAAGGTTTCTTCGCCGGTCAGCACATCGCCCGAGCCTACAGGCAGGCCTTGGCCATCGGGGCGCACGTCCATATCCCATGCGGCAACCTCTTCGGGCATGGCAACCCGGCCCAAGCCAAGCTTTTCTGCGAATGCCGGGGCCGACAGCAGAACCGAAACCAGTGCGGTGCCAAGGGTAAGATTAAGAGACTTCGACATTTTCCGCGCTCCCGTCGGCTTTGACCCACCAGGTCTGAATGCAGTTGTTGTGATAGATCGAGTTCAACCCGCGCACTTCGCGCAACTGGTCTTTGGTCGGCTGGACATAGCCGGTCTCGTCATGGCAGCGGCTTTGCAGCAGCATTTCCTGACCGTCCCAGTTGATGTCCAGATAGAAGCGGGTCAGCGCCATCTTTTGGCCCGGTGCGGCCAGACGGGCCTCTTGCCAGGTCTTGCCGCCATCGGTGGTCACGTCGACGCGGGTGATCGCGCCATTGCCCGACCATGCCAGCCCGGTGATGACCAAAGGCCCGGGGCCATGGGTGATCGGTGCTTGCGGGCTGGGCGAGGTGACCACGGATTTGGCATCCATGACCCAGGTCCACTTGCGGCTGGTGCCATTGGCCAGCGTGTCGGTGTATTTCGAGGTTTCCTCGCGGGTTTCCCACGGCTGGTCGCCCACTTCGATCCGGCGGACCCATTTGACCCACATGTTGCCTTCCCAACCGGGAACAACAAGACGGGCGGGGTAGCCATGTTCCATGCGCAGGGCTTCGCCGTTGGCCTTGAAGGCGATCATGCAGTCGTCCATGATTTTTTCCAGCGGGATAGAGCGACCGTTCGACGACGCATCAGCGCCTTCGACCAGAACCCATTTGCCCTCGGGCTTGACGCCTGCCTCGGCCAGCAGGGTGGACAGCATCACGCCGGTATATTCCATGTTGTGGATCATGCCGTGGGTGAACTGCGCGCCGTTCAGCTGCGCGCCGGCCCATTCCATCCCGGTGTTGGCCGCGCATTCCAGAAAACAGGTGCGGGTGACGCGCGGAAAACGCTCCAGATCGGCATAGGTGAACACCAGCGGCGTATCGACCAAGCCATTGATCATCAGGCGGTAATCGGCCTTTGACAGCTCGATCGCGCCCGAATGGTGGCGCTCGAAGGCGCAGCCCTGCGGGGTGATGGTGCCATCCAGCGCGTGGATCGGGGTAAAGTTGATCGACGAGGTGGTGTCGGCGGTCAGCCATTCCACATTGCGGCGCACCACATCCGATTCGAACTTGATCGGCAGGCCGTAGGGCGTGGCATCAACGCCCTCGCCAAACGCACGCGCCCATTCCTGCTGTTCAACGATCAGCGGATCTGGCGCATTGGCCTGTGCCGCCGTGGCCCCGGCCACAAGGCCGGCCCCGGCAACCGCCGTCTGGCGCAAAAAGCCCCGGCGGGTCGTGCCCTTTGCGGGCTTCATTGTGTTGTGTTCGTCTGACATGGCGAACGCTCCTTTCAACATCAGAGGCCGGTCACGGTGACCGAGGTGTTGGGTTCAAGTTTGACGGTACCGATCTTTTTCAGATGGCTTTCAATGACATCCCAGATCATCGGACCTTCGGTGCCTTCATTCACGCTGCCCCAGCCGCCGACCATATAGGTCTTGGCCGCGTCCAGGGTTTCGCCCGATTTCAGATGCACCATGTTGGTGATCCGCTGGCCGATGGGTTTGGACACATCGCAGGCAAAGGCCATGCCGCCGATCCGCACCATATCGCCGCCCTGTTGGTAATAGGGGTCGGCGTTGAAGATGTTGTCGGCGACGTCTTCAAGGATGGTGTGGATGGTTTCGCCTGTCATTTCCGTGCGATAGACCTGACCATAGGTCATCGAGCAGACCGAGTGGATGTCTTCGCGGGTGATATTGTCGCCCGGCATCAGGCTGGCACCCCAACGCACACCCGGTGACATCGCGATGTCGGTGTCGCGCTCGCTGATCACGGCCTGGCAGATCAGGTCATCCCAGGTGCCCTGGAAGTTGCCGCGGCGATACAGCAGGCTGTCAGTGGTGCCGACCACGGTTTCCAGATCGGCCTTGTAGGGAGCGCGCTCGGCATCAATCAGCGCGGCCATATCGGCGTCGGGGGTGATCACGTCCGAGAAGATCGGGATCAGCTTGTGCCGGAAGCCCATCATCTTGCCGTCGCGCACATCCAGATCGACGCGGGACACGAACTTGCCATGGCTGCCCGAGGCGATCAGGATGGTTTCGCCCACCAGAACCGGCTCGGGGATCGCGTCATGGGTGTGGCCGGTCAGGATCACATCAATACCCTTGACCCGGCCGGCCATCTTGCGGTCAACGTCAAAGCCGTTGTGCGACAGGCAAACCACCAGATCGACGCCCGTCGCGCGAACCTCGTCCACCATCGCCTGCATCCGCTCTTCACGGATACCAAAGCTGTATTCCGGGAACATCCACTTCGGATTGGCGATCGGCATATAGGGGAAGGCCTGCCCGATCACGGCAATGCGGGTACCGTTCTTCTCGAAGATCTTGTAGGGCTCGAAGGCGGGCTCATCCCATTCGGCGTCAAAGATGTTGGCGCCGAGGAAGGGGAATTTCAGTTGCGTTTCAACCAGTTCCTTCACGCGTTCGGTGCCGAAGGTCCATTCCCAATGGCTGGTCATCGCATCGGTGCCAAGCGCGTTCATCACGTTGACCATGTCCTGGCCCTTGGTCAGATAGCTGGTCATCGACCCGTGCCAGGTGTCGCCGCCATCCAGCAGCAGCGCATCGGGGCGGGCGGCGCGGATCGCCTTGACGACCGTGGCCACCCGGTCCATGCCGCCCATCCGGCCATAGGTCTTGCCAAGGGCGACAAAGTCCTCAAAGGTTAGCGCATAGGCCTCGGGCGATTGCGGCGTCAGGTTGAACATCTTGATGAAGTCTTTGCCAACCACATGCGGCGGCACACCCTTGGCCGGGCCGATGCCGACATTCCATTCCGGCTCGCGGAACCAGATCGGCTTAAGGTGCGCGTGGATGTCGGTGATGTGGATCAGCGTGACATTGCCGAAGTCCTCGAATTGAAGCAGTTGGTCCTGCGTCAACGCCTGTTGTGCGGCCAATTTGGACCAATTGCCAAAGCCTGACAGGCCGACAATGGCCGAAGCCGCCACGCTGGCTTGCAGAAACTCACGCCGGGAAATCATTGGTCTCTCCTTGGTCGATCAGGCGGACTTTTCTCGGACGCGCAAAACGCGGCTGGCCGATTGTCCAGTGTCAGAGTGTGTTGGTGCCAAACAGATGGCGGCAAGGGGGGCCCCCGCTTGTACAGCGGGGGCCGGTGTTTTGGTCAGTGACGAACCGACACGCCTTCGACCGACAGGCCGTTGCCGCGCGAGGCGACATACAGCTCAAGCGCCTTGAACTCATCCGAGTTGGGCTTGAAGGTTTCGGCGCGGGTATCGCGGACGCAACCGACGAACCGCTGTTGTGCCGACAGGATGCCTGCATCTTTCAGACGATAGGTCGGAAAGCCGTTGATCTGGCCCTGGCTCAGGTGGTCCGAGCGGATGAACAGACCCTGGTTTTCCTCGTGGCAGGACGCGCAGGACATCTCCAATTGCCCGTAACGGGTATAGTAGACTTCCTTGCCCTTTTCCCAGAACGGGGCTGCCGGGCCGTCGATTGCGACGTTGACGATTTCACCACGCGACTGCATCGAGATGAGGGCAAGCGTGTCCTTCATCTTGTCGCCGGTCCAACCCCAGGCTTCCAGACCCATGCGTTCGGTCACGCAGGCGTCGACGTAGTTTTCGATGGTCATCAGCTTGCCGGTCTTGGCGTCGACCCGAGGGGTCACGGCGCGCAGGCCTTTCATGCTTTCCGGTCCATTGTGGCAACCGGCGCAGGATTCGCCGTTCTTGCCGATGGCGGCGTTCCAAAGATCGCGCCCACGGTCAACAAACACCATGGCCGGATTGTCGAAGTCGTCCATCTGCATCGACCGGGTGTCGTCTTCGCGGTAATGCCAACCGGAATAGATGGTGTCCATCACCTCTTGCAGGTGCTCTGGGGCTTTCGTCGAGGTCACCAGTTCAATGGTGCCCTCTTCGCCTTCGATCACCAGCTTGTCATCCACCGGCGTGGACATGGCCATGCCCGTAAGGGCAAGGCCGAAAGCAGCCGAGGCTGCCAATGTCTTGATCATCTGCTTCTGCATAGGTCTCTCCTCCCTCGAGTTTTCTGCGAAGCGATCAGGCGATGGTGATGGGCTTGCTGTCTTCGTAGACAGAACCATCGTCATCATACCACGTGAACTTGAACTCGCCCGCTGCGTCCACTTTCACGTCAAATTCAAAGTAAGGGTTGGTCGACACGGCCGGATCAATCGCGATGTCAATGGCGTTGACGCCGTTGAAATCACAGGTGAAGCGGTTGATGATCGACCGAGGGATCAGTTCGCCCTTGGCGTCCTTGCGCTGACCCGATTCCATCTTGTGCGAAATCAGGCTCTTGATCGTGACAATTTCGCCAGCCGCTGCCGACTTGGGAACTTTCACGCGGGGTTTTGCATCATCTGCCATTTTTTCTCTCCTGATCTCTGACTCAGCCGCCGCAGCCGCCGATGGTGACCTTGACGGTCGTCTGTGCCTTGAGGATCGACCCGTCTGCCATCTTGGCTACGGCAACAACGTCCTGGGTCTTGGCAAGGCGGATACGGGTGGCAGCCATCTGGCGGCCGGCCGCGGGGCCGAAAGTGAAGGTTGCAACAGCCGGTTCCGGGTTGCCGGTGGCCAGCAGCATCACGGCAACAGCGCCGGGTGCGTCGAACGACACTGGAACGGTGTTGCCGTTTTCAGCGATTTCCGGGGCGGTCAGGGTAAAGGTGCCGGTACCTTCGGCGCCACCAGCGGCAAAAGCGGCAATCAGCTCGTCATTGGTTGCGGCCATCACCGAACCGGGCAGGGCGGCTGCGGCAAGACCGCCAAGGCCGACCCAAAGGGCGTCTCGTCTGGAAAGGTTCATTGTCTTCTCCTCTGATCTGGGGGCCGTCACTCTTTCAGAGTAACAAGATAGGCCACGACGTCTTCAATCTGTTGTGCGGTCAGGATGGGCGTCAGTTCGCTCTCCGGAGCCTTGCCGGTGTAGGCGTTGCCCGGGCGGACAAACCCGTCGGTCTTGTAGAACGCGGGCATGAAGGTGCCCTCGAACGTCAGTTTGGAATTGGCGACGATACCGCGAAGCTGGGCTTCGTCATAGCGGCTGGCCACGCCATCCAGCGCGGGGCCGATGTTGCCTTGGAACGGCACATCGGGCAAAGCGCCAATGACATGGCATGCCACGCAGTTACCCAAGGCGTTGGTCGTCATCACCTTCACGCCGGCGACAGGATCACCCGGTGTTCCGGTCAACGATTCGGAAATCTTGCCCTCGGTGTAGGCCACTGCGGTTGGTGCGATTTCACTGATTGCAGGCGTTGCGGCGGCCATTGCCGCCAAGGTCACCAGCATAAGCTGACGTGTCATTGCGATCCTCCCTGATCACTCACTGTTAAGACGATAACCCCGGTATACGGTCGTAGGCAATAGAAATATAGCGATCCGTGAATATTCGTATACGTCCAATTTTTTCAAGTATTTGCCATCAGTTCTTAAGCTGACCTTGCTCGGCCAGATACTTCTGAAAGTGCTCGCCGTTTTCATAGCCATGGTCGCGGACCCATGTCAGCAGCGCGGTTGTGGTGCCGATGCCGAATGCGCCGGGCATCATCGCCACGGCTGATTCTGCCGCCGTCTGGCCGTCGGGAATCACCTCGGGCAGAAAGATCATGGTCGGCGTGAACATCACGCCCCAGCGCACCGCCATGTCCTTTTCCGGCAGCACCGTGCCGTCAAAGTCCGTCACCTCGACATCGCCGAACAGGTTCATCTGGACGACGAAATAATTCTCGCGGATCAGGGCCTCGACGGCGGGGTCGGGAAACACCTTTTCGTGCATCTCGGTGCAGTAGATGCAGCCGCGCTGTTCGACGGTGATCAGCAGGCGTTTGCCTTCCGCATTGGCCTCGGCCAGATCCTCGCGCAGGTCCTTGAAGGTGTCGCGCAGCCAATCGGGCTTGTGCAGGCCATCGTCGCCCAACTCGGCCCCCAGTGCGGGCAGCGCCAGCAGGCTGGCAGTGGCTATGGCAAAGACAGTTCGCATCATGGCGTCAGCCCCTCCCTTGGGCGTCATTTCAAAGTGGCACTCCAGTCGAAATTGCGGATCAACCAATCCCCGATCAGGTTGACCGAATTGGTGGCGATCAGCAAACCAAAGATGATCAGCATCGCCCCCATGACCTTTTCGACAAGCCCGAGCGCGCTGCGGTGCCGGCTGACCCAGGACAGGAACGGCCGGGCAAACAGGGCGGCCACGACAAAGGGCAGGGTCATCGACAGGCCATAGACCAGCAACAAAAGCCCGCCGCGCCACAGATCGCCCATGCCGCTGGCCACCATCAGGATGGCGGCAAGCGCCGGGCCGACGCAGGGCGTCCAGCCAAAGCCGAAGGCAAGGCCCATGACATAGGCCCCGACCAGCGTGGTGGGCTTGGCCTCGGTTTCAATCCGGGCCTCACGATACAGAAACCCGATGCGCAGGATGCCAAGGAAATGCAGGCCAAAGACGATCAGCACACCGCCTGCGACCCAGGACAAGGTCTCGCGCCATTGCAAGAACACCTGGCCAAGGGCGGTGGCGCCCAAACCCAGCATCACGAAAATCGTGGTGACCCCCAGCGCAAACGCCATGGCCTGAACCACCAACCGCCGCTGAATGCCCGCCGGAATGCCGCCATCGGCGCGCAATTCCTGCATCGACAACCCGGCCATGTAGCACAGGTAGAACGGCACCATCGGTAAGATGCAGGGGGATAGAAAGGACAAAAGTCCAGCGAGGGCCGCGCCCCCGAAGCTGATATCAAGCATCTGCCCTCCCTGACAGCGCCCGATTGCCATGATCGGCAAAAGATATTAGGATATTTCAATATCACAAGGGCCGCGTCAATCATGCAAATCATCAAATCCTTTGCCCTTGCCGCCGTGATGGCGGCCAGCCTTGCCAGCACCGCACTGGCCGAGTTGCAGTTGCTGATGTTCGAACAGGCCGGTTGCATCTATTGCGAACAATGGCACGCCGATGTCGGGCCGGAATATGCGCTGACCAGCGAGGGCAAGGCCGCACCGCTGTTGCAGGTCCAGATGCGCGCGCCACTGCCCGAAGGCATCACCATCGTCTCGCCGCCGGTCTTTACCCCGACCTTCATCCTGTTGGAAAACGGGCTTGAGGTCAGCCGGATCGAGGGCTATCCGGGCGAGGATTTCTTCTGGGGCCTGCTGTCCGCGATGATCAAGGATGCTGCCCCTTCGCAGTGAAGGCATTGCGGCAAGCAGGGCTTCGTGTCAGCATGAAGTGACAGCCGGTAAGGGCGATCAGTCTATTGGGCGATACATTCGGAAAGTTTACGCTGACGGACGAGGTGCTGCAAAGTTGCGCCCTGATCCCGCATGCTCTGGATGCTGCCAACTTCCTGAAGGCTTTGGGCCATGACGGGCGGCTGATGATCCTGTGTCACCTGACCTCGGGGCCGAAAAGCGTGACAGAGCTGGAAAACCTGCTGTCATCCCGTCAGGCTGTGGTCAGCCAACAGCTTGCCCGTCTGCGCTTTGAAGGCATGGTCAGTGCCCGGCGCGAAGGGCAGGCGATTTTCTATTCGATCCTGGACCCGAAGGTTCAGGAAACGCTGGGCGTTTTGACACGATTGTTCTGCAAACCGGCCTGAGAGCCGGGCAGGCGATACCGCCGCAGGTTGCGCCGCGGCGAAGGGAAGGGGAAAGAAGCGATGGAAAACATCCCGTACGGCGCTTTGGCCGCGGTGATCGGTCTGCTGGGCGGCATCGTGCTGGGGCTGGCCGCACGTCTGGGCGATTTTTGCACGCTGGGGGCCTTGGAATCGGCAACCTATGGCAAGGACCAAAAGCGTCTGCGGCTGTGGGGTGTGGTGCTGGGCGTGTCGATCCTGGTGGTGCAACTGGGGGCTTTGGCTGGCGTGGTGGACCTGTCGGCCAGCTTTTACCACGAAATCCAGTGGAATCCGCTGGCGTCGATCGTAGGGGGGCTGGTGTTCGGCTATGGCATGGCGATGGCGGGAAACTGCGGTTTTGGCGCCTTGGTGCGCTTTGGCGGCGGCGATCTGCGGTCGCTGGTGGTGGTCGTGGTGATGGGCATCTTTGGTTTTGTCGCGCTGTCGGGGCCGCTTGGGCCGCTGCGCACGGCATTGTTTCCGCAGCCCGACGCCACCGGGCCACAGGGCATTGTCCATGATGTCAACGCGCTGACCGGGCTGCCGGCGATTGTCATCATCCTTGCCATTGCTTTTGCGGCGCTTGCCTGGGGTCTGTCCTATGCCCCGCTGCGCAAGCGCGGCGACATGGTTGCCTGGGGCATTGCTGCGGGTCTGGCCGTGGGATGGTGCTTTGTCGGCACCAGTTGGCTTGCCGACAACACCTTTGGCGCGGTGCCGGTTGAGGGGCCGTCCTTTACCGCTCCGGTCGGTCGCACGTTGATTTTCCTGATGACCTCGACCGCCGGGGGGATCACCTTTTCGGTCGGATCGGTCGCCGGGGTGATGATCGGCGCGCTGATCGGGTCGATCTGGCGCGGCCTGTTCCGCTGGGAGGCCTGCGAAGACCCGCGCGAACTGGGCCGTCAGGTCGGTGGTGCCGTCATGATGGGCGTCGGCGGCGTGGTGGCCATGGGCTGTTCGGTGGGCCAAGGCATCACCGCCTTTGCCACGCTGGCCTGGTCGGGTCCGGTGACGCTGGTCGCCATCGGACTGGGCGCGGTGATCGGGTTGCAACAGTTGCTGGGCTGGTATCAGCCCGACTGACAGATGCGGCTGCTGCGGCAGGATAAGCCTGCAAGTCATTGACTTCACTTGATTGCCGGGGGTATTGCCGCCCCCGCTTTGGGCTGCGCTTGTTTCAAATGCCATGCATTTCATGGCGGCTCTGAACTCTTGCTTCAACCTTTGACCGCTAGGCCAGTGCGACGGGGCGCACGGGCCGCCCTGACAGGCAGGGCGAAGGGAATGGTGCAAGATGGACAGGATTGACCCGGTTCAGGCGGCTGCTGCGAAGGGGGCATCCGGCGTTGCCGGCGGCGGCTGGTCAGCCCCGGCCGATGCCGATGGTCGGCCAACCCAAAGCATGGCCGGACTGCACCTGACGCGTGCCGCAGGCCGGCGGGCCATGCGAAATGCCAGGTCGGTTGCCGCAGCCCCGGCGCCGGTCGGTTGCAAGGCGGCGACGTCGTCGCAAGGCGGGGCATCGGCATGAGCCTGCGCATCCTTGCGGTCGACGCGTCGCTGACCACGCGTGAAATGCTGCGCCAGACCCTGACCGAGGCAGGCTTTGCGGTGACGCTGGCCGAAGACGGGCTTGACGCGCTGAACCGCCTGACCGACGCGCCCCCTGATCTTGTGCTGACAGAGTTGATCTTGCCGCGCCTTGATGGCTTTGGGTTGATCGCCGCAATTCGCAACGGCAGCGTGGCGTCCGGCGTGCCGATCGTGGTCCTGACAGCCGACTGCACCCCCGGCGCGTGGGACCGGGCCCGCTCGGCAGGCACCAACGGCATCATCGCCAAGCCGTTTGACGAGGCGGCCCTTGTCGCAAAGATCCGTCGCCTTGCGGCAGGCTAGCCCCGGAATGGCGGATGCCGGTGGGTCAGCGGGGCTGACATTCAACAGGTCTAGTTGCTGGTCGCGGCGCAAAGGGCAAGGGCGGCGGCGGCAATGCTGCTGGCCGAGGGCAGGGTGGCTGCATAGGCGGGGCCGGTGGCGATGAAACTGTCCTCGGCGGTGACGCGCGCCACACAAGCGCGGCCCGACAGCAGGGTCATCAGCGCCTCGGACACATTGCCCGACCGCCGGCATTCATCCACGATCAGCACATGGCGGACGCCGTCCAGCGCGGCCAGCAGGCTGGCTTCGGGCAGCGGCGCCAGCCAACGCAGGTCAATGATGCGCGCACCAATCCCCGCAGCCGCCAGCACCGGCAGCGCCTGATGTGACAGCATAACGCCATTGCCATAGGTGACGATCGCCAGATCGCCGCCGTCGCCCGCCACACCCACCTGACCAAACCCGATGCGCCGGTCAGGGGCGGGGTAGCGGGCCATCCACAACCCGTCGCCGGGGCTGTGCAGATCGCGTGCGGGGTAAAGCGCGATGGGTTCGACAAAAACCACCACGCGCTGGTCTTCGGCGGCCAGCCTTGCACATTCGCGCAGCATCAGTGCGGCCTCGTCGCCGCGCGACGGCACCGCCAGGATCACGCCCGGAATATCGCGCAGCACCGCCAGCGAGTTGTCGTTGTGGAAATGCCCGCCAAAGCCCTTTTGATAGCCAAGCCCCGCGATGCGCAGCACCATCGGGTTGCTGAACTGACCTTGCGAAAAGAACGGCAAGGTCGCGGCCTCGCCCCTTATCTGATCCTCGGCATTGTGCAGATAGGCGAGGAACTGGATCTCGGGGATCGGCAGAAAGCCGTTTTGCCCCAAACCGATTGCAAGGCCAAGGATGGATTGTTCGTCCAGCAGGGTATCCACCACGCGGGCACCGCCAAACCGGGCCAGCAGCTTTTGCGTGACGCCATACACCCCGCCCTTGCGTCCCACATCTTCGCCCATCAGCACGGTCTCGGGCCGGTCCAACATCAGGTCGGTCAGCGCCCAGTTGATCAGGCGGCTCATCGGTTGCGGGTCGTCCATCGCCTTCAGGTCGGCGCCGAACACTTCGGCGCGCGCCTCGGGCGACGGGCTGTTGCGGGGGGCAACCTTGCGGGGCGGCGGCACGATACTGGCCATGACCTGCGCCGCCGTTTGCAGGCGGGGGCGCGTGACGGCCTCTGCGGCGCGCAGGGCAACCTCATCTGTGGCAGCGTGATACAGCGCAAGCGCCTGCGCTGGTGTCATCACCCCGGCTTGGTCCAGCAGCCGCACGGCATGCAGCAAGGGATCATTGGCCTCATCCGCCTCAACCTCGGCGCGGGGCAGGTAGGTGGTCGGCACATCGGCCCCGGCGTGGCCATAAAGCCGCACGGTGCGCAGGTGCAAAATGGCGGGGCGGCGGGTGCGGCGGATGTCATCGACCACGGCGCGGGCGGTGGCATAGGTGTCATACAGGTCCAGCCCGTCGGCGGCATGGTAGGCAAGGCCGGGCCGGGCGCGCAGCACCGCCTGCACCCAACCGGGCGGTGATTTGGTGGAAATGCCGATGCCATTGTCTTCGCAGACAAACAGCAAGGGCAGGGGTGCACCTTGCCACGCCGCCCAACCGGCGGCGTTCAGCGCCCCTTGCGCGGTGGAATGGTTCAGCGAAGCATCCCCAAAGCTGCACATCACCACCGAATCCGGGTCCATGATCGCATGGGCGGGCCGGTGCCTGCGCATCAGCCCCAGCGCATAGGCCGCCCCCACCGCCTTGGGCAGGTGGCTGGCGATGGTCGAGGTTTGCGGCGGGATCATCAGCGCGCGCGACCCCAGCACCTTGTGCCGGCCGCCGGAAATGGGGTCATCCGAGGAGGCGGCAAAGGACAACAGCATGTCCCAAACCGGGTCTTGCCCCGGCACGGTCAGGGCGCGGGCGATCTGAAAGGCGGCGTCGCGGTAGTGCAACAGCGCCATGTCGCCGGTTCGCAGCGCAAGCGCGACGGCAGCCATGCCTTCGTGGCCCGACGAGCCGATGGTATAAAAGCCCTGACCCGCGCGCTGCATCACCCGCGCCTGACGGTCCAGCGCGCGTGACAGGCAGCCGGCGCGAAAGGCAAGCCGGGCTTGATCGGGCGAAAGCGGCCTCTTGGGGGCGGCACCTGCGGGCAAATCCCCCGCAGCCACCCGGCGCAGGAAGGTGTCGTGAACGATATCGGCGCGGTCCATGGTCTGTCCTTTGGGGCGGGCTTGACCTTGCCTGGCGGTCGTGTCGCGCCGCGCGATCAGCGACCGTCAGGGGGAAAAGCGTGCCTTGCCTAGAAAAACGCCTGCAAGCCGGTGATGGCGCGGCCCAGGATCAGGGCATGCACGTCATGCGTGCCCTCATAGGTGTTGACCGTCTCCAGATTCACCATGTGGCGCATGATCTGGTAGTCTTCCTGAATTCCGTTGCCGCCGTGCATGTCACGCGCCATTCGGGCCACGTCCAGCGCCTTGCCGCAATTGTTGCGCTTGATAATGGAAATCATCTCGGGCGCGGCCTGGGCTGTGTCCAGCAGACGGCCAACTTGCAGACATCCCTGCAAGCCAAGGCTGATTTCCGTCATCATGTTGGCCAATTTAAGCTGGAAAAGCTGGGTCTGCGCCAGCGGCTTGCCAAACTGCTTGCGGTCCAGCCCATAGTCGCGCGCGGCGTGCAGGCAGAACTCGGCCGCGCCCATGACGCCCCAGGCAATGCCATAGCGCGCCCGGTTCAGACAGCCGAACGGGCCTTTCAGCCCTTCGACATGCGGCAGCAGGGCGTCTTCGCCCACCTCGACATCCTGCATCACGATCTCGCCGGTGATGCTGGCGCGCAACGACAGCTTGCCGCCGATCTTGGGCGCGGTCAGGCCCTTGGTGCCACGGTCAAGCACAAAACCCTTGATCTTGCCACCATGCGCTTCGGACTTGGCCCAGACCACGAAGACATCGGCAATCGGTGCGTTGGAAATCCACATCTTGGCGCCGTTCAAGACATAGCCATTGGCGGTTTTCCGGGCGGTGGTCTTCATGCCTGCCGGGTCGGACCCGGCGTCAGGCTCGGTCAGGCCAAAACAGCCGATCCAGGCGCCGCTGGCCAGTTTCGGCAGGTATTTGAGCCGCTGCGCCTCGGTGCCATAGGCATGGATCGGATACATCACCAGACTGGATTGCACGCTCATCATGCTGCGATAGCCGCTGTCGACGCGCTCAACCTCACGCGCGATCAGGCCATAGGCAACGTAGGATCCGCCCAAGCCGCCATAGGCTTCGGGAATCGTCACGCCCAGAAGACCCATGTCGCCCATTTCGCGGAAGATTGCGGGATCGGTCGATTCGTCGCGATAGGCGGCAATCACCCGTGGTTGCAGTTTTTCCTGCGCATAGGTCCGGGCAGCATCGCGCAACATGCGCTCTTCTTCGGTCAACTGATCGTTCAGGCGGAACGGGTCTTCCCAGTCAAAGCGGCTTAGATCGGGGGCATCCTTGGCTTTGCGGGGTGGGGCATCAAGGCTCATGTCATCCTCCGGTTCGGCTTGAGTGTGCCACGGCGCGGGCCGGGGGGAAAGATGTGGCTTGCATGCACGAGCCTTTGGCGATTGCCGATACCCCGGGGGCGCTGCCCCCGGACCCCCGGAGTATTTGTCCAAGCAGCAAATCCAAAGGCGCAGGGCGATGGGCTTTCGCGCGTCCGGCGCAAAACCAGACGGGCTGCCATCCCGACCGTGTTACAGGGTCACGCGGACAGCCGTGCCATTTTCCGCCTTGGGAACGCGCTGAACTGGTGCGCTATTTGGTCAGGATCAGCTTGCCGACGCGGGTGATGCGCAGGCAATAGACCGTGCCCTTCAGCACGATACGGGCCTCGCGCCCGCCTTCGGTCAGGCGTTCGGCATCGTGCTGCGGAATGGTGCCGGTTTGCGCCGGGGCGGGCGAGCGCGTGGCCATCGGCGGCCCTCTACCCGGTCAAGCAGCAACGTCAGAAGATCGCTGGGCGCGGCACCGGAAAGCGCCTGACGCAGCATTTCAAGAGTGTCGTCGGCAAGCAGGGCCAAAGGGGCAGGGCGGGGTGTCATGGAACCATCCTTTATCATGGATCAGTGTCATGGCTGGCCCGGTCGGACTGGCTGAGGAAATAGTTGACAGAAACACTTTATTTTGTAAAGTCGGTTTATGCAAGGGCGTCTGGTTTAGGGTTTTTGCCGTTGACTGTTGAATACCTGCCGTCTTTGCGCCATTTCCTGCTGACAGCATCCTGACAAGGAGTCCGCCATGGGCGAGCGCAAGGCCAAACTGATGCCGATCGACCCGGTCTGGTCGCGGGTCTGCGACGAGGCGGAAGACGCGATCAAGGACGATCCGCTGTTGGGCGGGATGATCCATTCGTCGCTGTTGCATCACACGACGATGGAACAGGCCTTGGCCTACCGGTTTTCGTTCAAGCTGGCCTCGCCCGAGATGGGCGAGCAGATCCTGCGTGAAATCGCCGATCAGGCCTATGACGATGACCCCGATCTGGCGGCGGCGGCGCGGGCCGACCTGATGGCGGTGGTTGATCGTGACCCGGCCTGCCACCGGTATTTGCAACCCATCCTGTTCTTCAAGGGCTATCAGGCGGTGCAGGCCTACCGCGTCGGGCATTGGCTGTGGCAGCAGGGGCGCAGCGACCTTGCGTATTTCGTGCAGATGCGCATCAGCGAGGCGTTTGGCGTCGACATCCACCCCGGCGCGCGCATCGGGCGCGGGCTGATGATCGACCACGCCCATTCCATCGTCATCGGCGAGACCGCGGTGGTCGGTGACAATGTGTCGATGCTGCATTCGGTGACGCTGGGCGGCACCGGCAAGGAAGATGGCGACCGCCACCCGAAGATCGGCGATGGCGTGCTGATCGGGGCCGGGGCCAAGGTGTTGGGCAATATCCACGTCGGCAGCTGTTCACGCATCGCGGCGGGATCGGTGGTGCTGCATGACGTGCCGCGCTGTGTGACCGTGGCCGGGGTTCCGGCGCGGGTGGTCGGAGAGGCCGGGTGTTCCAACCCGGCGCTGACCATGGATCAGGTGTTGCCGGAGTGACTTGGCCGCCTGCCTTAGGCGGGCAGCGCGTCCCAGGCCTCGATTGCCTTGAGACCGTAGACATAGCCCGGTCCGCCGCCCATCAGGATGCAGACGTTCACCATCTCGACAAACTCGGCCCGCGTGGCACCGGCGGCCTTGCAGGCAGTGACATGGAACACGATGCAGCCGACGCATTGTTTGGAAATGCCGATGGCCAAGGCGATCAGCTCTTTGGTCTTGGCGTCCAGCGCGCCGGGCGCTGTTGCTGCATGGTGCAAGGCCCCGAAGCCCTGCGCCGTCGCCGGGCTGTTACCAGCATGGGCGGCCATGCCGTCCATCAGCCGGTCACGCTCTGCTTTCCAGTCCATCGCTGTCTCCTTCCATGGGATCGCGTCGGGTATGACGTAAAGCCCATGTCGCGGCCATGATCTGGATCACCACCGATGCCGGGATACGCCCTGCGTGGATCAGACCAGCATCGACAGCGGGTTTTCGAGCGCTTCGACCATGGCTTGCAGGAACTGCGCGCCAAGTGCGCCGTCGATGACGCGGTGATCGACCGACAGGGTCATCGACATCACGGTGGCGACGCCAAGGGTGCCATCGGGCTTGACGACGGGCTTTCTGACGCCCGCGCCAACCGCCAGAATAGAGCCATGCGGCGGGTTGATCACGGCATCGAAACTGTCGATCCCCATCATCCCGAGGTTTGAAATGGCAAAGCTGCCGCCCTGGTATTCGCCTGGGGCAAGCTTTTTGGTCTTGGCGCGCGCGGCCAGATCCTTCATCTCGGCCGACAGGGCGGACAGGGTCTTGGTTTCGGCGTCGCGCAAGACCGGGGTGAACAGCCCGCCTTCCACCGCGACGGCCACCGCCACATCGGAAGGCTTCAGCTTGAGGATGCGGTCGCCGGCCCAGACCGCGTTGCAATCGGGCACCGCTTGCAGGGCCAAGGCACTGGCCTTGATGATGAAATCATTGACCGACAGCTTGACGCCCCGGCTTTCCAGCCCTTTGTTCAACTGTGCGCGGAAGGCCATCAGCGCATCAAGCTGCACATCACGGCGCAGATAGAAATGCGGGATGGTCTGCTTTGCCTCGGTCAGGCGGGCGGCAATGGTGCGGCGCATGCCATCAAGCGGCACCTCGGTATAGGCGCGGTCGGCATAGATTTTCATCACGGTTTCGGCCGCCATGCCCGTAGGCATGGCGGCTTTTGTGGGGGCGGCAGCGGCGGCCGCCGGGGGGGCGGGTGCCACGGCAGCGGCTTTGGCCGCAACCGGCGCGCCTTCGACATCGGCGCGCACGATGCGGCCATGCGGGCCCGAACCTGTGACCAAGGCAAGGTCCAGACCCTTGTCCCGGGCCATCCGACGCGCCAGAGGCGAGGCAAAGACCCGCGCGCCACCGGGTGCTGCCATTATTGCAGCAGGGGCAGGGGTGGGCGCTGCGACTGGGGCAGGCTTGGCGCTTGGCGCGCCTTCGCTTTTTGCAGCTGCTGGCACCGGTGCCGGCGCGGCAGAGGCGTCTTCGCCCTCGTCCAGCAGCACGGCAATCGGGGTGTTGACCTTGACGCCCGCGGTGCCCTCGGCGATCAGCAGCGTGCCAACGATGCCGTCATCGACGGCTTCAAACTCCATCGTTGCCTTGTCGGTTTCGATCTCGGCCAGAATCTGCCCGGATTTGACCGCATCGCCCGGTTTGACCAGCCATTTCGCCAGCGTGCCCTCTTCCATCGTGGGCGACAGCGCGGGCATCAGAATCTCGGTTGCCATGGTGCCCCCTTTACCGGTAGCAGACGGATTTAACGGCGGCGACCACATCGGCGGTCGTCGTGAGGGCCAGCTTTTCAAGGTTGGCGGCATAGGGCATCGGCACATCCTTGCCGGTGCAGGTGACCACCGGCGCGTCCAGATAGTCAAAGGCGCGCTGCATGATGGTGCTGGCCAGATGATCGCCGATGGACCCGACGGGGAAGCCTTCTTCCACTGTGACGCAGCGGTTGGTCTTCATCACCGAGGCCAGCACTGTGTCATAGTCGATCGGGCGCAGGGTGCGCAGGTTGACCACCTCGGCGCTGATACCGTCTTTTGCAAGGATTTCGGCGGCTTGCAGCGCATAGGTCAGGCCGATGCTGAACGACACGATGGTCACATCATCGCCATCGCGCAGGATTGACGCCTTGCCAAGCGGAATGGTGAAATCGGGGTCGGTGGGCACCTCGAACGACCTTCCGTAAAGGATCTCGTTTTCAAGGAAAATCACCGGGTTCGGATCGCGGATCGCGGTTTTCAGCAGACCTTTGGCATCCGCCGCCGAATAGGGCATGCAGACCTTCAGCCCCGGAATGGCGGAATACCACGCCGCATAGTCCTGGCTGTGCTGCGCGCCGACGCGGGCGGCGGCACCGTTCGGGCCGCGAAACACCATCGGGCTGCCCATCTGGCCACCCGACATATACAGCGTCTTGGCCGCAGAATTGATAATGTGGTCAATGGCCTGCATGGCGAAGTTAAAGGTCATGAACTCGACGATCGGGCGCAGACCGCCCCAGCTTGCCCCCACCGCGATACCGGCAAAGCCATGTTCGGTGATCGGCGTATCGACCACCCGCTTGGCGCCGAATTCATCCAGCAGGCCTTGGCTGATCTTGTAGGCACCCTGGTATTCGCCAACTTCCTCACCCATCAGAAACACCGATGGGTCGCGGCGCATTTCCTCGGCCATCGCTTCGCGCAACGCCTCGCGCACGGTCATGGTCTTGGTCGGGCCTTCGGGCAGGTCGGCGTGCGGCCAGCCTTTTGCCGCAACGGGGGCAGGGGCGGCGGCCTGTGCCGCGACAGGTGCAGCTGCCGCCACAGTGGCTGCCACGGTCGCTGGCTTGGTGGCGGGGGCGGTGTCATCGACCGTTTCGCCATCTTCAACCAGCACCGCAATCGGGGTGTTGACCTTTACCCCGGCGGTGCCTTCCGCGATCAACAGCTTGCCGATGATGCCATCATCGACCGCCTCAAACTCCATCGTGGCCTTGTCGGTTTCGATCTCCGCCAGGATTTGCCCGGATTTCACCGAGTCGCCCTCTTTCACCAGCCATTTCGCCAGCGTGCCCTCTTCCATCGTGGGCGACAGGGCGGGCATCAATACTTCGGTTGCCATGTGTCGGTCCCCCCGTCAGGCGTAGATGTCGGTCCACAGATCCGCCAGCGGCGGTTCCGGGCTGTCTTTGGCGAATTCGGCGGCCTCGTTGACGCGGGCCTTGATGTCCTTGTCGATGGCCTTCAGGTCGTCGTCCGACGCCAGACCGCCCTGCAACAGCAGGTCGCGGACATGGTCGATGGCGTCCTTTTCGCTGCGCATCTTGTCCACCTCTTCGCGGGTGCGATACTTGGCCGGGTCCGACATCGAATGGCCGCGATAGCGATAGGTCATCATTTCCAGAATATACGGGCCATCGCCGGCCCGGCAGGTGGCCACCGCCTTTTCGCCCGCCGCCTTGACCGCCAGCACATCCATGCCGTCAACCGCCTCGCCCTTGATGCCATAGGCGGCACCGCGTTCCCACATCGAGGGCGACTTGGTCGACCGCTTCATGCTGGTGCCCATGGCATACTGGTTGTTTTCAATCACGAAAACCACCGGCAGGTTCCACAACTCGGCCATGTTGTAGGTCTCGTACACCTGACCCTGATTGGCGGCGCCATCGCCGAAATAGGTGAAGGTCACGTTGTCATTGCCAAGATACTTGTCGGCAAAGGCAAGGCCTGCCCCCAGCGGCACCTGGGCACCCACGATGCCATGGCCGCCGTAGAAATGCCGATCTTTGGAAAACATGTGCATGCTGCCCCCCTTGCCCTTGGAGTAGCCGCCGATGCGCCCGGTCAATTCGGCCATCACGCCCTTGGGATCCATGCCACAGGCCAGCATGTGACCATGGTCGCGGTAGCTGGTGATGCGCTTGTCGCCGTCCTTGGCCGCAGCCTCCAGCCCGACAACCACCGCCTCTTGGCCGATATACAGATGACAGAAGCCGCCGATCAGGCCCATGCCGTACAGTTGGCCGGCCTTTTCCTCAAACCGGCGGATCAACAGCATCTCACGGTAATACTTGAGCAAGTCTTCCTTCGAGGCATTCGGCCTGTCGGCTGGTTTCCTGGCGACCATAGTGGCAATCTCCCGTCGGTGGCGAAGTCGGTGGCGAAGTCGGTTGTGAGCGTCGCTGGCAGATATAGTTTAACCTTAAACCATTCATAGCGTAACGGGAAATCCGGGGCAAAACAAAAGTTGCATGAATTTCTTGCGTCAACTGCGTTGCCCAAAACGCCCCGCCAAAGCGGGGTGCTGGCCAGCAAGGATGCAAAGATCAGCGGATGACAATCTCGTCGGCGCGGATATAGCCCAGCACGTCGCGCACCTGTTCGTCCAGCAGGTCGGTGTCCAGAAAGCGGTCGGACAGGCGGGTGGTCAGGTTGGTCATGCGCGACAACTCGGCGTAAAGCAGATCACGTTCGGCGCGCAAGGCCTGCGCCTCGGCGCGGATCTGCACCTGACGCAACACACCGTAATCGCCTTGCACGGCGGCAAAGGTGAAATATCCCCCCAGCATCACCGCAAGGATCAGATAAATCATGCCGCCAATCGCGGGACGGGTGCCTGCTGTTGTCATCTGCGTGCCTCTGCTGTCCGGTTTGCCCGAACCTTGATGAAATCATTGCACATCCAACAGGGGAAGGGAATCCCCCAACACCGGGATTTCCCTTCACATTCAGCCTTCTTGGGCAGCCTGCCGCCGGGCGATCAGCCCATCAGCGCCGTGACGCCGGGCAAGTCCTTGCCTTCCATCCATTCCAGAAAAGCGCCGCCTGCGGTCGAGATGAAGGTAAAGTCCTCGGCCGCCCCGGCCTGATTGAGCGCCGACACCGTGTCGCCGCCGCCTGCCACCGAGATCAGCTTGCCTTCGCGTGTCAGCGCCGCCGCCGATTTTGCCGCCGCATTGGTGGCGGCATCGAACGGTGTCAGCTCGAACGCGCCCAGAGGGCCATTCCAGATCAGCGTTTTTGAGGCCTCGAACACCCGCACAATGGCGGCCACGCTCATCGGTCCTGCGTCCAGGATCATCGCATCGGCAGGGCAGGCCGTAGCCGCCACCACGTCATGCGCGGCATTGGCCTTGAATTCGCGGGCGACCACCACATCGACCGGCAGATGGATGGTGCAGCCCGCCGCCTTGGCCTTGTCCAGGATTTCCAGCGCGGTGCCGGCCATGTCACGCTCGGCCAGGGACTTGCCGACCTCAATGCCTTGGGCGACCAGAAAGGTGTTGGCCATGCCGCCGCCGATCACCAGATGGTCAACCTTTGTCACCAGATTTCCCAACAGGTCCAGCTTGGTCGAGACCTTGGCCCCGCCCACCACCGCCACCACCGGGCGTTCGGGGGTGCCAAGCGCGGCTTCCAGCGCCTTCAATTCGGCCTCCATCAGCCGGCCTGCGGCGGCGGGCAACAGATCCGCCAGACCCGCGGTGGACGCATGCGCCCGGTGCGCGGCGGAAAACGCGTCATTCACGAAGACATCGCCCAGCTTGGCCATTTCGGCGGCAAGGGTCGGGTCATTCTTTTCCTCGCCCGCGTGAAACCGGGTGTTTTCCAGCAAGACGACATCGCCCGGCGCGGCTTTGGCAATGGCGGTGGCGGCCACATCGCCCACGCAATCGGCACCGAACACCACGGTGCGGCCCAGGCTGGCCTCCAGCGCGCCGGCGATGCGTGACAGGCTCATCTCGGGCACCACGCGCCCCTTGGGCCGGTCGAAATGCGCCAGCAGAACCACGCGGCCGCCGCGCGCGATGATGTCTTCGACCGTGGGCTTGATCTTGTCGATCCGGGTCGTGTCGGTGACGTGACCGCCTTCCATCGGCACGTTGATGTCAACGCGCGTCAGCACCGTCTTGCCCGCCAACCCGATATCATCGAGAGTTTTCCAGCCCATTTCGGCCTCCTGAGTGACTATGTTGCCTTGGTTTCCTCTGGAAAGGCCTGCACGTCAACTGCGATGCGCGGCTTTGCCTCTTTTCATGCGCCGCCTTGGTGACTAGGTTCTGTGGCAGGAAAACCCCAAGGAGCCTGCCTCATGGCCGAGATCAAAGACCCCGAAAACACCATCATCCTGACGCTGAAAGACGGCGAAGTGGTGATTGAGCTGTTGGCCGATGTGGCCCCCAAACATACCGCGCGGATGAAGGAACTGGCCCGCGCCAAGGCCTATGACAACGTGTGTTTCCACCGGGTGATCAACGGCTTCATGGCGCAGACCGGCGATGTGGCCAATGGCAACATGGAAAAGGGCTTCAACCTGCGGCGCGCCGGCACCGGCGGGTCGGACATGCCCGATCTTCCGGCCGAGTTTTCCAAGCTGCCGCATGATCGCGGCACCATCGGGGCAGCACGCTCGTCCAGCCCCGACAGCGCCAACAGCCAGTTCTTCATCAACTTTGCCGACAACCATTTCCTGAACGGGCAATACACCGTCTATGGCCGCGTGCTGTCGGGGATGGAACATGTCGACAAGATCACCCGGGGCGAGCCACCGGCAAGCCCGGATCGCATGATCACCGTGCGGGTGGCTGCCGATGTCGCGTGATCGTTTCATCGCGGGCGGCGTGTTTGCCCTCGGGGTAGCCCTTGTTGGCGGCTATGGCATCAGCCAAATGGCAGGCCCGGTCATGGCGCAGGCCGAAGATGGCCCCGGCCCCAATCTGCTGATTGATGTCGCTGGCACGGCCAATGGCCAGATCGTCATCGACCTGTTGCCCGACGTGGCGCCCAACCATGTGGCGCAGATCACGGCCTTGGCCCGTGAAGGCCAGTATGACGGCGTGGTGTTCCACCGGGTGATCGACGGCTTCATGGCGCAGACCGGCGATGTAGAGTTTGGCAAGGCGGGCGGCGATACCGGGCGGGCCGGCATGGGCGGGTCGTCCTTGCCTGACCTGCCGGCCGAGTTTTCGTCGATCGGCTTTGACCGGGGCGTGGTGGGCATGGCCCGCAGCCAGGACCCCAACAGTGCCAACAGCCAGTTCTTCATCATGTTCGCCCCCGGCCCTTTCCTTGACGGCCAATACACCGTGGTCGGCCGCGTTGTGGCCGGCATGGAGGTGGTCGATGCGATCAAGAAAGGTGACGGCAGCAACGGCGAGGTCAATGATCCCGACCAGATGGCAAAGGTCACCGTGGCCGAGTGATCGGCCGGGTATCTGTTGAAAAAGCCCCCGAAGGCAGCTTCGGGGGCTTTTTGCTTGGTCCGACTGGTTCTGACTGGCTTGGGGACGTTGCCGTTTTCTTTTCCTTCGCCCGGAATCAAGGCGCTTTAGCGCCGCCGGGCAGCGCCCGCCTCCCGGTCCGGCCACGGGCCGGGCGTTCTTCGCGGAAATCTTCCACCGGAAGATTTCTTTTCGCTCATCACCCCCCTCGGGCGGGCGCTTTTGCAACGTCACCAGCAGAATTCCTGTGGGAGTTGTTGAACCATAAAGCGCCTAGAACTGATGTTGCGGCGCCCACCCGGCGGTCAGGCGCTGCCCTCTGACGGGACAGATGACCGGTCGAAAATGGCGAACGGCCGATGCGAGGCCGGACATCAAGCCAATGTTCACCACCCTTGCCAATCCCGTGCGGCTGACCGATTGTCAGGCGCACAAAATCAAGGGGGTAGGGGATGGATACCGACATGCAGCGCCGTTTGGCCGGGCTTTTGCACCACCGCAGCGCGGGGCTGCAAAAGGGCGACCCGGTCTCGTTGCCGCTGACCACCTCGACGAGCTATCATTTGCCCGACGTGCAGGGTGCGGCTTTCGTCTATGGCCGAAACGGCACCCCGACGTGGGACGCGGTCGAGGCCCAGCTTGCCCTGCTGGAAGACGCCGAATGCGTGGCCTTTCCCACCGGGATGGCGGCGATTGCGGCATCGTTGTTTGCCACGTTGAAGGCCGGGGACCGGGTGATCATTCCGTCGGATGGCTATTACGTGACGCGGGTGCTGAGCCAAGGTTTCCTGACCCCGCTGGGGGTCGATGTGGTGCAGATCCCGACGCTTTCCTATGCGACCGCGGATTTCACCGGGGCGGCGGTGGTTTACCTTGAAACCCCGTCCAATCCGGGGCTGGATGTGGTGGATATTGCCGATGTGGTGGCGCGCGCCCATGCGGCGGGGGCGGTGGTGATCGTGGACAACACCACGATGACGCCCTTGTTGCAGCGCCCGCTGGACCTTGGCGCCGATCTGGTGGTGGCCGCCGATACCAAGGCCCCTGCTGGCCACAGTGACGCGCTGTTTGGCCATGTCGCGGGCCGCGATGCCGCCCGGATGGCACGGGTGCGCGACTGGCGGCGGATGTCGGGCGCCACCCCCGGCGCGCTGGAGGCCTGGCTGGTGCATCGCGGGTTGGAGACGCTGGAGCTGCGGCTGGAGCGGATGTGCGCCAGCGCCGGGGTGATCGCTGCACGGTTGGCCGAGCATCCCATGGTGCTGAAACTGCGCTATCCGGGGCTGCCCGATGACCCGTCGCACGCGCTGTCGGCGCGGCAGATGGCGGGCTTTGGCTTTCTGATCGGCATGACGCTGAAAGACGCCACCGTGGCCGAAGGCTTTCTGGAGCGCTGCCCCTATATCGTCCGATCCACCAGTTTCGGCGGCACCCATTCGGCGGGCGAGCGCCGCGCCCGCTGGGGCGACGCGGTGCCCGAAGGCTTTGTGCGGCTGTCAATCGGGGTGGAACCGACCGAGGCGCTGTGGGAGGCAATGGCCGCGGCGCTTAGATAAGCCCGATCAGGCGCGCGGCTTCGTCGCGGGTGTCGGTCAACGGGCTGCGGTCTTCGCTGGGGAAGAACCGCGCCCGCACCGCCGTTGGCATCGGCTGCGGGGTTTCGACCAGCACCCGCGGGCCGATGCGACGCGTCTCGGCCTGCCAGTTGCGGGCCAGCGCCATCTGGCCGGCCTTGGTGGCACCATAGGTGCCCGCGAATTTTTTCGCAGCCACCGGGTCATCAAAGAACATCGCGGTGCCGTTGCCGGCGCGCAGCAGCGGTTCCACCATGGTGATCAGGAAGGCAGTTGCCCGCAGGTTGACCGCGACCGATTTGTCCAGATCCTTCATGTCCACCGAGGCGGCAGGCGTCAGCGACTCGGCCCTGATCGCGGTATGCGCCCAGAATTGCAGCCCACCCCAGCGGTCATGGATCGACCGGCACAGATGCCGCATCGCATCGTCATCGGTGATGTCCATCGGGGCCAGCGTCAGCCCGCCCGTGCCCGTGCCCGCGGCCTTTTTGACCCGGTCATCCAGATCTTCCAGCCCGCCAACGGTGCGCGCCACCGCCACCACATGCCAGCCACTCCGCGCAAGCTGTTCGGCGATGGCCGCGCCAAGCCCGCGCGAGGCACCGGTAACAAGGGCGATGTTCTGGGTCATGATCTGGGGCCTTTCGCAATTGGGGCTGAGGGCGGGAGCCTCCGGCGGGGGTATTTCAGCCAAGAGGAAAGGGCAAGGTCAGACATCAGCGACGGATGGCCGCGACTTCGGCCTGCCGCGCCCGGATAATGGTTGTGACAAGCGCCGGGGGCAGGGGATGCGATGGCATGAACAGGACACCGCTTTTCGTTGTCTTGAACGGGGTGCAGTCGATGTTCGGGATGATGCTGCCGGAATGCGGGTAAAGCCCCAGATGCCTTGCGAAGGCAGCATAGCCCACGATCATGCGGCCCTTTGGCCCCGGCGCGCGAAAGCCCGGCATGGCGTAGGAGATCACCTCGGGATGATCGGGCAGCAGGGCTTGCAACAGGGCGCGCAGGTCATGCAGTGCGGCGCGTAGGTCGGGGGGTAGGGCGTCAAGGTAGGCCTTGACGCCCGGGGTCATTCTGCGGCGGCTTTCATCTCAAACCCTTGGGCGATCTTGTCGGACGGCGCGACCGGGTAGTCACCGGAAAAGCAGGCGTCGCAGAACTTGGGCGCAGCCGGGTTGCGGCCCGCGGCTTGCCCCGCGGCGCGGTAAAGCCCGTCAAGCGAGATGAACTTCAGGCTGTCCACCCCTATCCAGACGCGCATTTCCTCTTCGGTCATGGTGGCGGCCAGCAGCTTTGAGCGTTCTGGCGTATCGACGCCGTAAAAGCACGGCCAGGCGGTGGGCGGCGAGGCGATGCGGAAGTGCACTTCGGCGGCACCGGCCTCAAGGATCATGTCCTTGATCTTGCGGCTGGTGGTGCCGCGCACCACCGAGTCGTCGACGAGGATCACCCGTTTGCCCTTGATCAGCGCGCGGTTGACGTTCAGCTTCAGCCGCACCCCCATGTTGCGGATGCTCTCGGTCGGCTCGATGAAGGTACGGCCCATGTATTGGTTGCGGATGATCCCCATCGCATAGGGGATGCCTGATTCCTGACTGTAGCCGATGGCGGCGGGGGTGCCAGAGTCGGGCACCGGGCAGACCAGATCGCCATCCACCGGGGCCTCACGCGCCAGTTCGACGCCGATCTGGTGGCGGGTTTCATAGACCGAGCGGCCGCCGATGATGCTGTCGGGGCGCGAGAAATACACCTGCTCGAAGATGCAAAACCGCGATGGGGCCGGGTTGAAGGGGCGGGTCGAGATCACCTTGTTGCCTTCGATCACCACCATTTCGCCGGGTTCGATTTCGCGCACGAAATCGGCACCGATGATATCCAGCGCGCAGGTTTCCGACGACAGTGCCCAGCCATGATCCGAGATTCGGCCCAGCACCAGCGGCCGCACCCCAAGGCTGTCGCGCACACCGATCAGCTTGGTGCGGGTCATGGCGACCACCGAAAACGCACCTTCGCAGGCGCGCAGCGCGTCCTTGATGCGCTCGGACAGGTTTTTCTGGATCGAGCGCGCCATCAGGTGGATGATGCATTCGCTGTCCGATGACGACTGGAAGATCGAGCCGCGCTCGATCAACTCGCGCCGCAGGGCGTTGGCGTTGGTCAGGTTGCCGTTGTGGGCGATGGCACAACCGCCCATCGAGAACTCGCCAAAGAACGGCTGCACATCGCGGATCGCGGTGGCGCCCTTGGACCCGGCGGTGGAATAGCGCACATGGCCGATGGCCAGTTGGCCGGGCAGCGTGTCCATCACATCGGCCTTGGTGAAATTGTCCCGCACATAGCCAAAGCGGCGGGCCGAGTTGAAGCCGTGGTCGGGGTGGTAGCTGACGATGCCGCCGGCCTCTTGCCCGCGGTGTTGCAGGGCATGCAGGCCGAGGGCGGTGAAATTGGCCGCATCGGACACGCCGATGACGCCAAAGATCCCGCACTCTTCCTTCAACTTGTCATCATCAAAGGGGTGGGACAGGAAGGGGCGCATGGGCGACTCCGTCTATGGCAGATGACCTTCGTGTAAGCCAACGTCACGCAAGTGTCACGTCCCGAAACGGGCACGGCCGGTCAATTTGCTGCGCTGCGGCGGGTCAGTTCGAAGGGGCCGCTGTAGGGGCCGCCGCCGGGGCCGCGCAGACCGCCGTCAGATCATTGTAACGCGACACGATCCAGCCCGGCGCATCGGCGGGGATGTTCTTGTCGATATTTTCCTGAAAGCTGGCAAACACCTTGGCCGAGCGTGACTCGTCAACCATCGGCACGGTGTTGGCCGCAACCGCACGATCGTAGACGATGAACGCCACCGCCACCAGAATGACCCCCCGCGCCACGCCGAACAAAAAGCCAAGCGCCTGGTCAATGCCCCCCAGTGCCGAGCGTTGCACGACGCTGGCAAACAGCGGGGTGAACAGCGATGCGATGACCAGACCGATGGCAAACACCACCGCGAAGGCGCCGATGATCGACAATTCGCAACTGTCGCCCAGAAACTCGCCCACCACCGGCAGTTCCTTGATCAGCGGCTGTGCGGCGGGGGCGAAGACAAAGGCAAGAATGGCCGCGCCCACCCAGCCCGCAATCGCCAGAGCCTCGCGCACCAGACCGCGTGAATAGGCAAGGATCGCCGACAGGACGATCACGCCCGCCACCAGGGCGTCGATCAAGGTAAAGCCGTCCATCCGTCCACTCCTTCGCGCATCAGCCTGCGCCGAACATCTCGCCCACAAAAGCCGCAAGATCGGCCATTTCGCGCAGTTTCATGCCTGACCCGCCCGCGGTTTTCGACCGCGTCGGCAAGGTGGCCTGTTGAAAACCAAGTTTCGAAGCCTCTTTCAACCTGTTTTCGGTCTGTCCTACCGGGCGCAGCGCGCCCGACAGCGAGATTTCCCCGAAAAGCACCATATCTGGCGGAATTGCCACATCCTCGCGCGCCGACAACAGGGCACCTGCCACCGCCAGATCGGCGGCGGGTTCGTTGACGCGCAAGCCGCCCGCCACGTTCAGGAACACATCCATGCCGGTGAAGGGGATGCCGCAACGCGCCTCAAGCACCGCCAGAATCGTCGACAGCCGCCCCGAATCAAGCCCCACCACGGTGCGGCGCGGGGTGCCAAGGGTGGACGGGGCGACCAGCGCCTGGATCTCGGTCAGCACCGGCCTTGTGCCCTCGATCCCGGCAAACACCGCTGATCCGGGCGCGGGGCGATCACGGTCGGACAAAAACAGCGCCGAGGGGTTGGTGACCTGCGCCAAGCCGCCGCCCGTCATCTCGAACACCCCGATTTCATCGGCCGGGCCAAAGCGGTTCTTCACCGCGCGCAGGATGCGGAACTGATGGCCGCGCTCGCCCTCGAAATAAAGCACGGTATCGACCATGTGTTCGACGACGCGCGGGCCGGCGATCTGGCCGTCCTTGGTGACATGGCCGACCAGAATGACTGCAACGCCGCGCTTTTTTGCGAAAGTCACCAGCTCATGCGCCGCCGCGCGCACCTGTGACACAGAACCGGGGGCAGCCTCAACCGTGTCCAGCCACATGGTCTGGATGCTGTCGATGATGGCCAACGCCGGGCGTTCGGCGTCCAGCGTGGTCAGGATGTCGCGCAGATTGGTTTCCGCGCCCAAGGCAACGGGGGCATCTTGCAGGTCCAGCCTTTGGGCCCGCATCCGCACTTGGGCCGGGGCCTCTTCGCCGGAAATATACATGACTTTCAGGCCGGTGCGGGCAAAACTTGCCGCAGCTTGCAACAGCAGGGTGGATTTGCCGATGCCCGGATCGCCGCCCACCAGAATGGCCGAGGCCGCGACCAGCCCGCCGCCCAGCACGCGGTCCAGCTCGTCAATGCCCGAGCTTGCGCGTAGCGGCGGCGCCTCTTCGGTGGCCAGATCGGTCAGCGCAATACTGCGACCGCGGCCGCCCAGCGATTTTGGCCCCGCCGACAGCGGCGCTTCTTCGACGACGGAATTCCACGCCCCGCAGGCATCGCAGCGGCCTTGCCATTTCTTGTGGGAAACACCGCAGGCGGTGCAGGTAAAGGCGGGCGCTTTGCTCATGTCACAGCCCTAGCCCGGATTGGGGGCGCGCTTCAAGCCTTGCCGCGATGCGACAGCAGCAGGCTGGCCAACACGCAAGCGGTGAACAGCCAGGTGCCCCAGGCCACCTCGACCGTGGCCAGCCCGATGCCCTTGACGATGACGATATAAAGCGCAATCAGGAAGATATCGGCCATCGCCAGCTTGCCCAGCAGATGCAGCGCGGGCAGGGCGCGCGGCGACAGCAGGCCAAAGTCCAACAGGGCCAGGCCGATGGTCTTGGCCCAGGGCGCAAAGATCGCCATGCTGGTCACCACCAGCGCCAGCACCGGGTCGCTGCCCCACAGCGATTGCAGGCCCGAGATCACCGAAATCTCGTCCAGCCCGAACAGCGGCAGCAGCCCCGCGCGCAGCAGGGGCGCAAACCAGGCGACGGGAAACAGCACCAGAAGACACAGGTTCAGCCATTTCATGGGGTTTGTCCGCCGCTGCCCAAGGACAGGTCAGGCCCCGTCGGCTGATCCCAGCCCATGACATCGCGCAAGCCGGCAACGCCCGTGGTCAGGGTCAGCGCGATCAGGAAGGCCACCACAACGCTGTTGGATGCCAACAGCAGTGGCTGATGCCAGTTGACGCGCCGTGCCCAGGCCCCCAACAGCCAGAACCATCCGATCACCGAGACCACGCGCCCCGGCAAGATCAGTTCGGGTTGCAGCGGGGTGGGCCACAGCATCCAGATCATGTAGATCACCACCCACAGCATCAGCAGCACGCCATTGCGGTCGCCAACCCGCCAGACGGCAAATCCCGACAGGGCAATGGCCAGCGGGGTGGTGGTGATCAAGACCTGCACCAGGGATCGCCAGATCGACGGCTGCTCGAACAGAAAGCTCAGATCGGCCTGAAACATCCCGCCCATACTGCCGGCCTATCGGATGGCGCTGATCGGGCCATGGGCGCGGCCATGGATGAACTGTTGCACATAAGGGTCTGAACACGTGTCCAATTCTTCGATTGGCCCGGTCCATTGAATCCGCCCGTCATGCAGCATCGCCACCCGATCGGCGATGGCGCGCACGGAACTCATGTCATGTGTGATGGTCATTGCGGTTGCCCCCATCTCGACCACGATCTCGCGGATCAGGTCATTGATGACACCGGCCATGATCGGGTCAAGCCCGGTGGTGGGTTCGTCGAAAAAGATGATCTCGGGCTCGGCGGCGATGGCGCGGGCAAGCCCCACGCGCTTTTGCATGCCGCCCGACAATTCGGCGGGGTACAGGTCGGCGACATCGGGGGTCAGACCAACCCGGCGCAGCTTTTCAATTGCCATCTCGCGCGCTTGCGCCTTGGGGTGACGCGACGCGCCGCGCATCAGACGAAAGGCAACATTTTCCCAGACGCGCAGGCTGTCAAACAAGGCGCCGCCTTGGAACAGCATGCCAAAGCGGGCCAGAAAGGCGTCGCGCTCGGCCCGGCGCACGTCTTGGCCATCCAGCGTGATGAAGCCTGCGTCATGCACGATCAGGCCAAGGATGCATTTGAGCAGCACCGATTTGCCGGTGCCCGACCCGCCGATGATGACCATGCTTTTTCCCGACGGAATGGTCAGATCGACCCCCGCCAGAACCTTTTTCGGCCCGAAGGCCTTGGTGACGCCGGAAAGTTCGATCATGAGGTGAAAAACACCTCGGTCAGGATGTAATTGCTGGCAAGGATCAGCACCGATGCCGCGACCACTGCCGATTTGGTCGCCTTACCCACACCTTGCGCACCGCGACCCGAGGTCATGCCGTGATAGCAGCCCATCAAGGCCACGATAAAGCCAAAAGCCGCCCCCTTGACCAGACCAGACCCCACATCCCAGCCTTCCAGAAAGTCGATGGTGTTTTTCAGGTAGGTGGCCGAGTTGAAATCCAGCCGGGTGATGCCGACCAGCCAGCCGCCCATGATGCCGATGGCATCGCCCACGCCCACCAGCACCGGCACCGCCAGTGTGGCCGCCAGCACGCGCGGCACGGCAAGGTATTTGATCGGGTTGGTCGACAGCGTGGTCAGCGCGTCGATCTGTTCGGTCACCTTCATGGTGCCCAGTTCGGCGGCGATGGACGATGCCACCCGCGCCGCCACCATCAGCCCGCCCAGCACGGGGCCAAGTTCGCGCACCATGCCAATGGCGACAATCGACGGCACCACCGCCTCGGCGTTGAAGCGCGCGCCGCCGGAATAGATTTGCAGCGCCAAAGCGCCGCCAGTGAACAGCGCTGTCAGCCCGACCACCGGCAGGCTGAACCAGCCGATGTGCAAAAGCTGCACGCCAAATTCACGCGCGTAAAACGGCGGGCGCAGGATATGGCCGATGATCAAAGTGGCAAACAGGGTGACGCGGCCAATCGCGGCAAGGCTTGCCAGCACCGGCCGCCCCAGCGCGCGCAAGCCCCGCGTCAGGGTCACGCGCCACCTTCCAGATAGCGGCGGCTGTAACGCGGGCCAAGCGCGGTCAGGATCTCATAGCCGATGGTGCCGGCGATGGCGGCCAGTTCATCCACCGTCTGATGCGGGCCAAGGATATCAAGGCTGCGCGGAACGTAAGCCAGATGGCCGACATCGACGGTGATCAGGTCCATCGACACCCGCCCCACCAGCGGGCAAGGGGTATCGCCATCCCACAGCACCGCGGCGTTGGACAAGCTGCGCGGCAAGCCATCGGCATAGCCGCCCGACAGGGTGGCGATCATCGTCGGCGCGTCAGCGGTCCAGGTGCAGCCATAGCCCACGGCCTCACCCGGTTGCACGATCCGGGTCTGGATCACCGGCAAGGACAGGGTGACCACGCGGCTGGCGCCTTCGTAGGGTGCACCGCCATAGAGGCCGATGCCGGGGCGGGTCAGGTCGAAATGATATTTCGGCCCCAGAAGGATGCCGCCGGTTGCCGCCAGCGACCGCGGCACGCCGGTGCCATCGGTCATCGCGTGGAAGGTGGCAAGCTGCACCTCGTTCAGAGCATGGTCGGGTTCATCGGCGCAGGCCAGATGCGACATGATCAGTTCCGGCCCGGCCTCCAGCACGAAGGGGGCCACGGCCTCCCATTCGGCCTCTTCCATGCCAAGACGGTTCATGCCGGTGTCAAGCTGCACGCCGAACGGCAGGCCGGGCAGCGATTCCAGCTGGCGCGTGACCTGATCAATGCTGTTGAGCATCGGGGTCAGGTCAAGATCGTGCAGCATGTCGGTATCGCCCGGCATGTGGCCCGACAGGATGCAGATTTGCGGCCCCGGCCCCAGCGCCTGACGCAGGGCCGCGCCTTCCTCGGTCACCGCCACGAAAAAGCGTCGCGCACCCGCCTGCGCCAGCGCCCGCGCCACACGCGCGATGCCAAGGCCATAGCCATCGGCCTTGACCACGGCGGCGGTTTGCACGCCCGAAGACGAGGCGCGGTCCAGCGCCCGCCAGTTCGCGGCCAGGGCGTCTAGGTCGATGGAAAGGGATGCTGTTGCCATGGCGCTTTCTTGACAGGCACCGCGTCGTGGTCAAGCCCAAAACGCACCCCAAGATTCCGCCGGGGCAGGGTTTGCGCCAGATCGGCGCGGCCCGGTCAGTAGCCGTTGGTCTCGTTGCCCTGCCAGGGCCTGGCAAGATTGCCAAACCGGGTGAAACGACCCTCGAACGACAGCTCGACCGACCCGATCGGCCCATGGCGCTGCTTGCCGATGATCACCTCGGCCTTGCCATGCACCTGCTCCATCACCTGCTGCCAGGCGGCCATCTTTTCCAGCTCGTGGTCGCCGGGCTTTTCGCGTTCCTTGTAGTATTCGTCGCGGTAGACAAACATCACCACATCGGCGTCCTGTTCGATCGACCCGGATTCGCGCAGGTCAGACAGTTGCGGCCGCTTGTCCTCGCGGCTTTCCACCTGACGCGACAACTGCGACAGCGCGATCACCGGAATATCCAGTTCCTTGGCGATGGCCTTCAGCCCTTGGGTGATTTCCGAGACTTCCTGTACCCGGTTGCCTTCCGAACTTCTGGCCGAGCCTTTCAGAAGCTGAAGATAGTCGATGATCAGCAGATCAAGACCATGGGTGCGCTTGAGACGACGCGCGCGTGCCGCCACCTGGCTGATCGGCAAGGCGGGCGTGTCGTCAATATAAAGCGGGCAGGATTCAAGCTGCTTGGCGGCATCAACAAAGCGCCGGAACTCCACCTCGGTCATGTCACCACGGCGGATCTGTTCCGATGGCACTTCCGAGGCCTCGGACAGGATCCGCGCGGCAAGCTGCTCGGCGCTCATCTCAAGGCTGAAAAACCCCACCACGCCGCCTTCGACAGCACCCTCCGACCCGTCGGGCTTGCGCCCGCGCTTGTAGGCCTTGGCGACATTGAAGGCGATGTTGGTGGCCAGCGAGGTCTTGCCCATCGACGGCCGCCCAGCCAGAATCAACAGATCACTTTCGTGCAAACCGCCCAGCTTCTTGTCCAGATCGACCAGCCCGGTGGAAATACCCGCGAGGCCGCCGCCGCGCTGATAGGCGGCGTTTGCCACGTTCACAGCGTCGGTTACGGCCTTGAGAAAGCTTTGAAATCCACGCTCGGCCACGCCCTGTTCGCCCAGCTTGTAAAGCCGCTGCTCGGCCTCGATGATCTGCTCGCGCGGCTCAGAGGCGATGTCGACCTTGGCCGCGCGGGCCGAGATGTCGCGGCCAAGGGCGATCAGCTCGCGCCGCACCGCAAGGTCATAGATCATCTGGGCATAATCGCGCGCGGCATAGGCGCTGATCGCCGCCCCCGCCAGCCGCACAAGGTAGGCCGGACCACCCAATTCGCGCAGGCCTTCGTCGTCGTCAAAGAACGGCTTCAAGGTGACCGGGCTGGCCAGCGCGTTCTTCTGGATGCGGGCGGCGGATTTCTGATAGATGCGCTGGTGGACCGGGTCATAGAAATGCTCGGATTTCACCGTGCTGCTGATGCGGTCATAGACGTCATTGTTGGTCAGGATCGCGCCCAGAAGCTGCTGTTCAGCCTCGATATTGTGCGGCTGGGTGTCTGTCTCTGGCACCAGCGAAAGATTGGTGCTGCTCTTGGCTACGTCGCTCATATCCTGCCCCCGCGAATTTTTTCTGTGGCACCCGCTATAGCCGGTTGGGGCGGAACCGGGCAAGACCGGGTAACCTTGGGGATAAGCCTTTGGACGGTTTTACAGCCAAGCCAAGGCTGGCGCTTTGTCCGTGCCTACCTACCAGCAATAGCGGTGCGCCCTACGACGTAGCACATATCTGCGATTCGCCGCAGGGGTTATGCGCAAATCGCCCACAGACTTGTCCCGCCTCACCTTGCGTCAGGAAGCGACGGCCCCGGTGCCAGGCGTCAGATCTTGCGGCGGGCAGGCCTTGCCGGGGGTCAGACCTTGCGGGCCTCTTGCCAGGCGCGCGGGGCTTTCAGGAACGCCTCGACCTCGGCCAGTGTGGCAGTGTCGAACGCAGCCTGGGCGCGGGCCTCGGCCAGCACATCCCACCAGGTGCACAGGTGGTGCAAGGCCACCCCATGCGCGGCCAGACGTTCTTCGGTGCCCTCAAAGATGCCGTAGTAAAAGATCACCGCAGTGTGGGCACACTGCGCCCCGGTGTCGCGGATCGCATCGACAAACGACAGTTTCGATCCGCCATCGGTGGTCAGATCCTCGACCAGCAACACCCGTTGCCCTTCGGTCATCACGCCTTCGATGCGGGCGTTGCGGCCATAGCCTTTGGGCTTCTTGCGGACATAGGTCATCGGCAGGGCCAGACGCTCGGCCACCAGCGCGGCAAACGGGATGCCGGCGGTTTCGCCCCCGGCAATGTTGTCGAACGCCTCGAACCCGGCTTCGCGCATCACCGTCACCGTCATGAAATCCATCAGCAGGCTGCGGATGCGCGGGTAAGAGATCAGCTTGCGACAGTCGATATAGGTCGGGCTGGGCAGACCGCTGGCCAGCGTGAACGGCGTCTCGGCATTGAAATGCACCGCCTTGATCTCCAACAAGGCGCGGGCGGTCAGGCGGGCAATTTCATCCTTCGGCGGAAAGGCGGCGGCGATCATGAAAGGGTTCTTTCGGGCTGCATCCTCTTGGTCGAAATACCCCCGCCGGAGGCATCCGCGGCTGGCCGGGGACGCTCCGCGGGGGGTATTTTTGCCAAGAGGAAATCAGCTTTCCACATGCCAGAACACGGGAAAGCCAGGGTTGAAAACGGTGACGGGGCCGGCTTCGGTGAAGATCTTCTCGGGCCAGGCTTGCGGGGTCTGATGCTTGACAAGGCGCAGGTGCGCCTCGTTGACCGGCAGTCGGTAGAAGGCCGGGCCGTTGCGGCTGGTGAAGGCCTCAAGCCGGTCAAGGGCGCCGTCTTGCTCAAACACATGTGCCAGCAGGGGCAGGGTGTTGGTGGCGGTAAAACAGCCCGCACAGCCGCAGGCCTGTTCTTTCAGCGCATCGACATGCGGCGCGGAATCGGTGCCCAGAAAGAACCGGGCCTCGCCAGAAGTCGCGGCCTCGCGCAGGGCCAGGCGATGACGCTCACGCTTGGCGACCGGAAGGCAGTAATAGTGCGGCTTGATCCCGCCGACCAAGATGTGGTTGCGGTTGAGGATCAGGTGATGGGTGGTGATGGTGGCGCCAAGGTCAGGTCCACCGGCGCGGGCATAGGCCACACCCTGTTCGGTGGTGATGTGTTCCATCACCACGCGCAGGCCCGGCAGGCGGCGGCGCAGCGGATCCAGCACGGTGTCGATGAACACCGCCTCACGGTCGAAGATGTCGACTTCGGGTGTCGTCACCTCGCCATGCACGCACAGGGGCAGGCCGATCTCGGCCATTTTCTCCAGCACCGGCATGACCTTGTCGGTATCATGCACGCCGCCGTGCGAATTGGTGGTGGCCCCGGCCGGGTAAAGCTTGACCGCCTTGACCAGACCCGAGGCCTGGGCGGCGGCCACGTCGGCGGGGTCGGTGGCTTCGGTCAGATAAAGCGTCATCAGCGGCGTGAACGCGGCACCTTCGGGCAGGGCGGCAAGGATACGGTCGCGGTAGGCCGCGGCGTCAGCGCCGGTCACCACCGGTGGCACCAGGTTTGGCATAATGATGGCGCGGGCAAAATGACGCGCGGTTTCGGGCAGCACCCCGTGCAGCACCGCGCCATCGCGCAGGTGCAGGTGCCAGTCATCGGGACGGATGAGGGTGAGTTCCTGGGTCATGCCTGTCGCCTAGCGCAAAGAGCGGCCGGTTTCCAGTGGGCAGCTGCAAAAGTCCGGCGCGAATTGCGCAGCGGCGGCTGGCTGGCACAGGGCTGCCGTGCCAGACAAAGCCGCTCCCCAGACAAGGCCGCGGAAACGAAAACGGGGGCCGATGCCCCCGTGACCGATGCCGTGGACCGGGCTGTTACCTTGGCCCGATCATCATCACCATCTGGCGGCCTTCCAGCCGGGGCATCGATTCCACCTTGCCGTTTTCGCCGACATCGGCAGCCACCCGGTTCAACAGTTCCAGACCCAGATTCTGGTGGGCCATTTCGCGGCCACGAAAGCGCAAGGTGACCTTTACCTTGTCGCCCTCTTCCAGAAACTTCAGCACCGAGCGCATCTTCACGTCATAATCATGCGTGTCGGTGCCCGGGCGGAACTTGATTTCCTTGATCTCGATGATCTTTTGCTTTTTGCGCGCTTCGGCCTCGCGCTTTTGCGTCTCATACTTGAACTTGCCGAAATCCATGATCTTGCAGACCGGCGGTTCCGCGTTCGGGCTGATCTCGACCAGATCAAGACCCGCCTCTTCGGCAAGCTGCATGGCGCGTGCGGGCGAGACGACGCCGACATTTTCGCCATCGGCACCGATCAGGCGGATTTCCGCGCCACGGATACGGTCATTCACACGGGGGCCCGTTTCGCGCTGCGGCGGGGCGTTGTGGGGTCTGCGGGCTATGGTGGTCGTCCTTTTGTGGTTGGGCTACAGGCGTAGCAGGATAGACGGACCGGGCCTTGGGTTCAATGCCATTCATTGCATCCGCCCGCCGGATCGCAGGGGCCGGGCACGGCGGAAATCAGCCGATGCGGGCAGCAGGCCGTGCGGCGCAGAGGGGGGCGGCGATCTGCATGCTTCTCATTCGGTCCGCCCGGTGCCATATCGACCGGACAATCGGATGAAATTCCGAATATGGAGGTTTGAAAATGAACAAGAACGTCATCATCGGTGCGATCATCGTCCTGCTTGCGGCGGGCGGGTATTATCTGTTCAGCTATGCACCGGCACAAAAGGCCGCTGAAGAAGCTGTGGCCACCGCGGCCGACGCGGCAAAGGCAGCCGAAGAAGCGGCAGCCGCAGCTGCAACCGAGGCGGAAGCCGCCGCCAAGACCGCAGCCGAGCAGGCTGCCGCCGCGGCGACGGCTGCGACCGAGTCCGCGACCGAAGCCTTGACCGGCGCGGTTGAAGGGGCGGCTGCGGTTGCCGAAGACGCCGCTGCCGCCGCATCGCAAGCGGCCGGCGATGCTGCCGCCGCCGCGACCGAGGCGGTCGAGGGCGCGACTGCCGTGGCCACCGACGCGGCCGATGCCGCCGCCGATGTGGCGACCGATGCTGCCAACGGCGCCGCTGCTGCGGCCTCTGACGCCGCCGCCGCCGCGACGGATGCTGCGGCCTCGGCTGTCGAAGGCGCTGCTGCGGTGCTGGACCCGGCCAATTTCAACGCCGATGCGGTGAAAGGCCTGATCGACGGCGCGGCGCTGGACGAGGCCACCAAGACCTCGCTGAAATCGGCGGTCGATGCCGCCGCGGCCAATCCGTCGCTGCTGGACGGCGTCATCACCCAGGTGAAAGCCGCCCTGGGCCTGTAAACCGGCCCCGGGCAGATCAAAGGAAAAGGGCCGCGCCATGGGTGCGGCCCTTTTTTGCAAGGTGACGCTGCGGCCTTAGATGCCGTCGCCGACGAAGGCCTTTTCCACCACATATTCCCGGGGTTCCGAGTTTGCGCCCTCGCGCAGGCCGAAGCCTTCGAGGATGGCCTTGACGTCAATGTTGAAGGCAAGGCTGCCGCAGACCATGGCGCGGTCGCTTGCCGGGTCCATCGGTGGCAGGTTCAGGTCGGCAAAGACCTTGCCGGACGACAGGTTGTCGGTCACCCGGCCCATGTGCGCCGAGGGTTCGCGCGTGGTGGTGGGGTAATAGAGCAGCTTGTCGCCAACCAACTCGCCGATCAGCGGATCGTCTTTCAGGCTGTCCACCAACTGTCGGCCATATTCCAGCTCGGCCAGTTCGCGGCAGGTGTGCATCATGATAACCTGATCGTATTTTTCATAGGTCTCGGGTTCGCGCATCAGGCTGGCAAAGGGTGCGATGCCGGTGCCGGTGGCCAGAAACCACAGCCGCTTGCCGGGCAACAGCGCGTCATGCACCAGTGTGCCGACCGGCTTGGGCCGCAAGATGATTTCATCGCCAACCTGAATGTGCTGGAGTTTCGAGGTCAGCGGGCCATCGGGCACCTTGATCGAATAGAACTCCAGCTCTTCGTCCCAGGACGGCGAGGCGATGGAATAGGCGCGCAAGAGCGGTTTGTCGCGTTCATCCATCAGGCCGATCATCACGAATTCGCCCGACCGGAAGCGCAAGGTGCGCGGCCGCTCGACCCGGAAGGAAAACAGCCGGTCGGTCCAATGGGTGACGTGCGTGACCTTTGCCGCATCGGGCAGATGTTTGCGAACGGCGGGGTCGGGGGATGCATCTTTCATGGGGATCACTTCGGTCATTGGCTTTGGTCCGGCCTATTCCGGCATATACTTTCTAGCTTTGATCCAGATCAGAGGCCAGATCAGATGCGGGTGCGGCCAATGGTCAGGCCCGCAAGCGGGCCTGATAGTCATGCGCCTGCCAGTCGGCGCGGAACTGCCATTGCGCGGCGGGTTGCCGGGCGGCCAGAGCGTCGGGAATCTCGACCGAGTCAAACCCCACCCGGCGCAGCATGGTGTATTGATCGGCCAGCAGCGGGCCAAGCGCGCGCAACTCGCCGGCAAAGCCCATCATCCGCAGGCGACGCGCGATGGTGAAGGCGCGGCCGTCGCTGAAACCGGGGCAGGCAATGCGGATCAGATGCAGCGCGGGCAGGGCGTCGCGCAGGGCGTCGGGCGGGTCGGTCGGGGCCAGATCGACCGCGCCCTGATGCAGCGCCAGATCGGCCAGCGTGACGGCATTGACGGGTTCAGCCGGGGCAAAGCCCGTGTCGGTGACGATCACGCTCATGTCGTGCGGGCCTTCGTGCTGTGGGCGGCGCCATTGATGAAATGAATGCCGCATTCGGTTTTTTCCGAGTTGCGCCAACGGCCTGCGCGCGGGTCTTCATCCGGCTTGACCGCCGAGGTGCAGGGCATGCAGCCGATGCTGGGAAAGCCTTTGGCCACCAGCGGGTGACGTGGCAGGCGGTGCGCGGTCATGTAGGCGTCTATGTCATCGCGTCCCCAACGCGCCAGCGGATTGACCTTGATGCGGCTGTCGCCCTCGGCCTCGAAGAACTCGACCGTTTCGCGGGTGCTGGCCTGATAGCGTTTGCGACCGGTGATCCAGCCGTCAAACCCTGACAGGGCCTGCTCCAGCGGTTCCACCTTGCGCAGGGCGCAGCAGGCATCACCGTTGCGGTGATGCAGGCTGCAGTCGGGGTCTTCGGCCGCCAGACGCTGCGGGGCCGCGCGCAGGATGCGGACATCGCGCAAATGCAACAGGTCGCTGATCCGGCGCTGATAGTCCAGCGTTTCGGGAAACAGCAGCCCTGTGTCGATGAACAGCACCGGGGTCTGTGGCGCGATCTGGCTGAGCATGTGCAGCAGCACCACCGATTCCGCGCCAAAAGACGACACCAGGGCCAGCGCGCCAAGCGCGCCATCGTGCAGGCTGTGGTGCAAAATCGCGGCGGCGGTGTCATGCTGGTGGCGCAGATTAAGGGCGTGGACCCGTTCGCTTCCCAGCCCCAGATGGTGATCACGCGGCATGATGCGCGTCCTTTTCGATGTAAAGCGCGTCCTTGAAGGGCAGCATGCCAAGACGGCGGAATGTGGTCAGGAAGGTCTCTTCCGGGGACAGGCGCAGGTTCAGATAGGCCAGGATCAGACGTTCGATCGCGGGCACGATCTCGGAATAGGCAAAGCCGGGGCCGGTCTTTTCGCCGATCACCGCGGTTTGCGTGCCATCGCCGCCAAGGGTGATCTGGTAATTTTCCACCCCCGCGCGGTCGAGCCCCAGAATGCCGATGTGCCCCACATGGTGATGGCCGCAGGCATTGATGCAGCCCGAGATCTTGAGCTTCAGCGGGCCGATGTCATGCTCGATATCCAGCGCCTTGAACCGCTGGGCGATCTGGGTGGCGATGGGGATCGAGCGTGCGGTGGCAAGGGCGCAGTAATCCATGCCGGGGCAGGCGATGATGTCGGAAATCAGCCCGACATTCGCCGTCGCCAACCCGGCCTGCATCAGGGCCGCGTGCAGGGCCGACAGGTCGGATTTGTGGACATGCGGCAGGATGATGTTCTGCTCGTGGCTGATGCGCAGGTCAGAGTGGCCATGGCGTTCGGCCAGATCGGCGATCAGGCGCATCTGGTCGGACGTGGCATCGCCGGGGGTCTGGCCATGCGCCTTCAGGCTGATGGTGACAATGGCGTAATCCGGGTGGCGATGGGGGGCAAGATTGGTGTCGGCCCAGGCGCGGAACACCGGATCGGCGCTGTAGATGGCATCAAAGCTGTCGGTCGGTGCGCTGCGAAAGGCTGGGGGCGCAAAGGCCGCGCGGATGTCGGCCAGAAGGCGCTGGTCATGGCCGCCAAACAGCGGGCGCAATTCGGTGAACCGCTCTTCGATCAGACGGGAAAGTTCTTCTTTTCCAGTCTCATGCAGGGTGATCTTGATGCGGGCCTTGTATTTGTTGTCGCGTCGGCCAAAGCTGTTGTAGACCGACAGGACCGCCTCGACATAGGGCAACAGGTCGGCCACCGGCAGGAAGGTGCGCACCACTTGCCCGATCATCGGGGTGCGGCCAAGGCCACCGCCCACCAGCACCTCGAACCCCGGCGCGCCCGCCGCGTTGCGCACCATGCGCAGGCCGATGTCATGCGCGCGGGTCACAGCACGGTCATTGGGCGCGCCGCTGATGGCGATCTTGAACTTGCGCGGCAGGAATTGAAACTCGGGGTGGTCGGTGGACCATTGGCGCAAAAGCTCGGCGTAAGCGCGGGGATCTTCGATCTCATCCGCCGCGGCGCCGGCGAAATGGTCGGCGGTGACATTGCGCACGCAGTTGCCAGAGGTCTGGATGGCGTGCATTTCAACATCGGCGAGCGCCTGCAAGATGGCGGGCACGTCGGGCAGTTTCGGCCAGTTGAACTGGATGTTCTGGCGGGTGGTGAAGTGGCCATAGCCCTTGTCATAGGTGTCGGCGATCATCGCCAACTGCCGCATCTGGCGCGGGGACACCGTGCCATAGGGGATGGCCACGCGCAGCATGTAGGCATGCAGTTGCAGATAAAGGCCGTTCATCAGGCGCAGCGGGCGAAACTCGTCCTCTGTCAGGCTGCCATCCAGACGCCGCGCCACCTGTTGCAAGAATTGCGCGACGCGGGCGCGGACAAAGGCTTCGTCAAAGTCGGAATAGCTATACATGGTCGGCCTGTTTGCCATGGGCATAGTTCGACGGGCCACGGGTGCGGAACGCCTCGCGGAAATGCACGGATTCCGGGCCGCGCGGACCTTGTCGGGCATCGGCAAGATAAGCGCCGACGATGACAGATTTTTGTGCAATGGCGTGCAGCAGGCGCATCTGGGCGTGGGCCTCGTCTTCGATCAACTCGGCCTGATGGTGGTGGCGGGTCCAGTGGTCATCGGCGGTCAGATAGACCACATCGCCGAGCCGCAGATCGTTGGCGGTGACAACCATCGGGCAGAAGCGCGGGGTCATGCTTGCGCCCTTTGCTGGCTGACGGCGGCCTGTCGCGGGGCAAGGCCGAACAGGATGATGGCAGGGCCGTCGCAGGGGGCTATGGCGGCGGGCAACTGTGCCAGTGTGGTGGCGATGATGCGTTGATCGGCGCGGCTGACGTTTTCCACGATGCTGACCGGCGTGGCGGGGTCGGCACCATGCATCATCAGGCGGCCTTGCACGAAGCGGGCAGATCTTTTTCCCATGTAGATCGCGGCGACCTCTTGCTTGCGGGCAAGCCCGCGCCAGTCCTGTTCGGCATAGCCCTGCATGTCATGGCCGGTCACGATGCGCAGCGCGACATTGCGTCCGCGCCCGGTCAGGCTTTGGCCGATGGCCGCAGCGGCGGCGGCGGCTGTGGTCAGGCCCGGCAGGATGCGGAACGGCAGGTCGGCGGCCTCCAGTGCTGCGATTTCTTCCTCCAGTCGGCCGAAAATGCCGCAGTCGCCGCCTTTCAGCCGCACCACGCGCGCGCCGGTCAGGGCATGGGCCACCAGGGTTGCGTTGATCGTGGCTTGCGGGGTTGACGGGCCAAAGCCGGCCTTGCCCACATCAACGCGGGTCACATGGGCCGGGATCAGGGCAAGCACCTCGGGGCCGACCAGCCGGTCGTGGATCACCACATCCGCCGCTTGCAGCGCCCGCAAGGCGCCCAGCGTCAGATGCTCGGCCGCACCGGGGCCTGCGCCGACAAAGGTGACATTCGGGGGGGCTGTGGTCATGGCGGGCATCCCTTGGTTGCTGTCCGGGTATAGAATAATTTCCCATTATTTGGCTATCTGCCCTTGCGAATAAGGATGATTGTTCTGATACTGCGGCGGAATGCTGGGATGGTTCCACATGGCAGGGGAAAAGGCGAATGGCTGTCCAACTGGACGAACTGGATCGGAAAATCCTTGGCGCGTTGCAGCAAAATGCCAGCCAGTCGCTGGATGAGATTGCGCGCAAGGTGGGGTCGTCCAAGACGCCGGTGTGGAATCGCATCCGCCGGATGCGTGAGGCCGGGGTGATCTTGCGCCAGACCGCGCTGCTGGATGCCGAGGCGCTGGGGCTGGAGGCGTGTTTTTTCGTGCTGATCCGCACCAGCGAGCATGAGGCCGATTGGCAGCGCAAGTTTCTGAAAACCCTGCGCGACCGGCCCGAGGTGCTGGAGGCGCATCGCTTGGCGGGCGATATCGACTATATCCTGAAAGTGCGGGTCAAGAACGCCCGCGCCTATGACCAGTTCTATCAGGCGCTGATTGCCGAGGTGAAGATCTACAACGTGACCGCGCTGCTGAGCATGGAAGAGATCAAGTCAACCACGGTGCTGCCGCTGTAGGCTTGCCGGGATCGGGCGGATGAAGGAAACGCATCGCGTTTCCCCGCCCGAAGCGATCAAGGTGCGGCACAACCGTTTCACCCAAGCCCGAACAGAGGCCGGTGCCTGCCCCGGCGGGGACGAAGTGCCCGCCTTTGGCGGGGCGGGCACTGGCCGGGGGCTTTGGCCCCCGACCGGGATGTGGAAAGCGCGCAGCATGACCCCGGCGATGGCCGGGGCCAAAGGGAGCGTGGCAGGACGACATTCCAAGTGAACTTGAGGAGAAACTCGCGTGAGGCGGTCTCGCGCGCGCTTGCTTCGCTATTGCGACCGTGTCGGGCGGTCGAACACCTTCTTACCCATCAGGCTGCCGACCAGATCGACCATCAGCCGCGCGGTCATGCCGCGGTCATCAAGGAAGGGGTTCAGTTCCACCAGATCAAGGCTGGTGACAAGGCCGCTTTCGTGCAGCAGTTCCATCACCAGATGCGCCTCGCGGAAGGTGGTGCCGCCGGGAACCGTGGTGCCAACGGCGGGCGCGATGGACGGATCAAGAAAATCGACATCCAGCGAGACGTGCAGCATGCCCTGCGCCGCCGCAACCCGGTGCAGAAAGCTGCGCAACGGGGCGACGACGCCCAACTCATCCAGCACCCGCATGTCGTTGATGGCAATGTCATGCTCCAGCAGGGCGGCATGTTCCGCCGGGTCGACCGAGCGGATGCCGAACAGGCAGATACGGTCGGCCGGAATGGGTGCGGGGAAGGGCGCAAAGGCCTCAAACCCGGTGCGCCCGGCGATATAGGCGACGGGCGTGCCGTGCAGGTTGCCGGTGGTTGTGGTCAGCGGCGTGTGAAAATCGCTGTGGGCATCCAGCCATAGCAGGAACAGCGGGCGGCCCGTGCGGCTGGCATAGGCGGCGGCGCCGGCAACGGACCCAAGTGCCAGCGAATGATCGCCGCCCAGAATGATCGGCAAGCCGCCGGCACACAGGGCGTCATCAACCTTGTCCGACAGGATATGGGTCCAGCCCAGCACCTGATCCAGCGAATGCACCGCCGGGTTGGGGCAGGGCGGGGCCGCCACAACCGGGCAGGCCAGATCGCCCCAGTCGACCACCCCATGCCCCAGATCGGCAATCCCCTGCGCAAGGCCCGCAACGCGATAGGCGGCAGGCCCCATCAGACAGCCGGCGCGGCGCTGGCCTGCGTCAATCGGCGCGCCGATCAGAATGATGTTGGGCATGTGGCTTTTGTCCTGTGCTGTGCCCGGTCAGCATTGCGCAAAGCACGCGCGGATGCGACCCCTTTTGCACCGGGCGCAAAATGCCGTATCCGTGAACGCGACCAAGCCACGCATCCTATGGCGTCGTCGGACGTATATGCTTAGACTGGTTCCAAATCGGGGGGTTCGCATGATCGTAGAGTTTGGCCATTTTGCATTGGTTCTGGCGCTGGCCGTGGCCTTGGTGCAATCCACGCTGCCGATGTGGGGGGCTTATCGGCGCAACACCGCGCTGATGGCCTTGGCAGAGCCTGCGGCGATCATCCAGTTCCTTCTGGTGGCGGCCAGCTTTGGCGCGCTGACCTATGCCTTTGTGGTGTCGGACTTTTCGCTGTCTTTGGTGGTGCAGAACTCGCACACCCTCAAGCCGATGCTGTACAAGGTGTCGGGCGTCTGGGGCAACCATGAGGGGTCGCTCTTGCTGTGGGTGCTGATACTCGCGCTGTTCGGAGCTTGCGCTGCGTGGTTTGGCGGCAACCTGCCGCCGACGCTGAAGGCGCGGGTGATCGGGGTGCAGGGCATGATCGGTCTGGCGTTCCTTGCGTTCATGCTGTTCACCTCGAACCCGTTCCTGCGGCTGGCAGAGCCACCTTTGGATGGCCGCGACCTGAACCCGCTGCTGCAAGACCCCGGTTTGGCGTTTCATCCGCCGTTCCTGTATCTGGGCTATGTCGGCCTTAGCATGGCGTTTTCCTTTGCCGTGGCCGCGCTGATCGAAGGCCGGGTTGATGCCGCCTGGGGCCGCTGGGTGCGGCCGTGGACGTTGGCCGCCTGGATTTTCCTGACCATCGGTATCGGTCTGGGGTCGTGGTGGGCCTATTACGAACTTGGCTGGGGCGGGTTCTGGTTCTGGGACCCGGTCGAGAATGCCTCGCTGATGCCGTGGTTGTTGGCGGCGGCCTTGCTGCACAGCGCCATTGTGGTGGAAAAGCGCGAAAGCCTGAAGGCGTGGACCATTCTGCTGGCAATCATGGCTTTCGGCTTTTCGCTGATCGGCACCTTCATCGTGCGCTCGGGCGTCATCACCTCGGTCCATTCCTTCGCCAGTGACCCGGAACGCGGGGTGTTCATTCTGCTGATCCTTGCGGTGTTCATGGGTGGCGCGCTGACACTGTTTGCGTTCCGCGCCGGGGCGATGGAGGCGAAGGGCATATTTGCCATGGTCAGCCGCGAAAGTGCGCTGGTGGCCAACAACCTGCTGCTGTCGGTGTCGGCGTTTGTGGTGTTCATCGGCACGATCTGGCCGCTGTTGGCCGAGTTGTTCTTTGACCGCAAGCTGAGCGTGGGCGAGCCGTTCTTCAACGCCGCCTTCTCGCCGTTCTTTGTCGGTTTGGCGCTGATCCTGCCGATTGGCGCGATGATGCCGTGGAAGCGGGGCCTTGTGCTGCGCAGCCTGCGCCCGCTGATCCCGGTGGCGGTGCTGGCCTTCGCGCTGGGGGTTCTGGTCTGGTCGATGCAGACCGGGCGCACGGCCTTGGGCCCGGTGGGCGTGGTGCTGGGCGTCTGGGTGGTGTTCGGCACGCTGGTTGATCTGTGGAGCCGCACTGGCCGCGGGCCGATTGCCGGGCGTCTGGCGCGTCTGACCCGTTTGCCGCGCGCCGACTGGGGCAAATCGACCGCCCATGCCGGGCTGGGCATCACGATCTTTGCGGTCTGTGCGATGCTGGCGTGGAAGGTGGAAGACATTCGTGTGGTTCCCGAAGGCGGCAGCTATCCGATTGGCGCCTATCAGGTGACGCTGACAAAGGTCGAGCAAACCCAGGGGCCGAACTACTACACCACCCTTGCCACCATGGAGGTGCGGCGCGGCGATCGTCTGGTTGCCACCTTGCAGCCGGAAAAGCGGGTCTATCCGGTGCAGGCGATGCCAACGACCGAAGCCGCCATCGACTATGGGTTCCTGCGCGACATCTATCTGGTGATCGGTGACCCGCAGGCGGGCGGCGGTTGGGCGGTGCGGTCCTATATCGAGCCGTTTGCCAACTGGTTGTGGGGCGGCGTGCTGATCATGGCCTTTGGCGGCTTTCTCAGCCTGTCGGACCGGCGCTATCGCGTGGCCGCCGGGGCCAGCCGCCGCACCGTCGCACCCAATGCCATGCCGGCGGAGTGACGGTGATGAGGCGTCTGTTACTTGCCTTGGCGCTGTGCCTTGCCCCCATCGCCCCGGCCTTTGCGGTGCAGCCCGATGAGGTGCTGGCCGACCCGGCGCTGGAGACCCGCGCCCGCAGCATCAGTCGCAACCTGCGCTGCCCGGTCTGCCAGGGCGAGTCGATCGACGACAGCAATGCCGCCATCAGCCGCGACCTGCGGCTGGTGGTGCGCGAGCGGATCATGGCAGGCGATGACGATGCCCAGGTGATCGACTTTGTCGTGACCCGCTATGGCGAGTTTGTGCTGTTCAACCCGCAGGCCACCGGGGTAAACCTGATCCTGTGGCTGGCCGGACCGGGGCTGTTGCTGATCGGGGCTGTGGTTGCCGTCGCCTATGTGCGACGGCGTGGGCATGGCCCGGCTGTCGAGGCAGGCCTGTCGTCCGACGAAGAAGCCCGTCTGCACGACCTGATGCAAAAGTGACGCTGCGTTTGGCCTTTCCTTGTGGCAGGGGCCGGATAGTCTGAACCCGCAAGCGCAGGGGGATGCCATGGATTATGCCACACTGACCACCACCGAAGCAGGCGGCATTGCCACCATCGCGCTGAACCGGCCCCAGGTGATGAACGCGCTGTCCACCCAGATGCGGGCCGAACTGCTGGATGCGTTGCGCCACGCCGGACAAACCGCGCGGGTGGTGGTGGTGACCGGGCAGGGCCGGGCGTTTTGCTCGGGGCAAGATCTGGGCGACCGGGCCCGGATTGCCGAGATTGATCTGGAACGCACCTTGCGCGATGAATACGAACCGCTGATCCGCGCGATCATCGACTGCCCGGTGCCGACGATTGCGGCGGTGAATGGGGCGGCCGCCGGGGCGGGGGCCAATCTGGCGCTGGCCTGCGACGTGGTGATCGCGACCGAAAGCGCCAGCTTCATTCAGGCCTTCACCCGCATCGGCTTGATGCCCGATGCCGGTGGCACCTACTGGTTGCCGCGTCAGGTCGGCTTTGCCCGCGCCATGGGGGCGATGCTGTTTGCCGACACGATCAGCGCCCGCCAAGCCGCCGACTGGGGCATGATCTGGGAGGCGATCCCGGACGCCGAGTTCGCCGCCCATGTCGCCAGCCGCGCGGCGGCCCTGGCCAAGGGGCCGACGGTGGCCTATCGCGGGGTCAAACAGGCCCTGCGGCAAAGTTCGGCCAATGATCTTGAGGCGCAATTGTCGCGTGAGGCGCAGTTGCAAGGCACCTGCGGCAAGACCCGCGACTTCATGGAAGGCGTGATGGCCTTTCTGGACAAGCGCCCCGCCCGCTTTGAAGGGCGCTAGGCGCAGTTCCAAACGCCGGCGGGACCATGATCCGTGCCCCGCCGCAAGGGATCAGGCCCCGCGTGACAGCGCGGCAACCCCGGTGCGGGCAATTTCGCGCAAGCCCAGCGGGCGCATCAACTCGGCAAAGCTGTCGATCTTTTCCGGGGGGCCCGTCATCTCGAACACGAAGGATTCCAGCGTGCTGTCCACCACATGCGCGCGAAAGATCTCGGCCAGCCGCAAGGCCTCGATCCGATGCTCGCCCTTGCCTGCCACCTTGAACAGCGCCAGTTCGCGCTGCACGCTGGGGCCTTCCTCGGTCAGGTCATGCACGGCGCGCACCGGCACCATGCGCGCCAGCAAGGACTTGATCTGGGTAATCACCTGCGGCGTGCCATGGGTGACGATGGTGATGCGCGACAGATGCCCGGTGTGGTCTACTTCCGCGACAGTCAGACTGTCGATGTTGTAGCCGCGGCCGGAAAACAGCCCGATCACCCGTGCCAGAACCCCAGCCTCGTTGTCGACAATCACCGCCAGCGTATGCGCCTCGCTGACATCGGCATAGGGGTCGCGCAGATCATAGGCCGAATGGCTGGTAGAGCCCTTTTTGATATTGAGCGGCGACATGGGCCTGCCCTTTCTCTTTCCAAAAATATCCTCGGGGTCCGGGGGTGAAACCCCCGGGGCTTGCAGCAGGAAATCACACCAGAACGGCGCCCTTGGCACCGATCACCCCCTGGGTGTCGGCATCGCCCAAAAGCATCTCGTTGTGCGGCTTGCCCGATGGGATCATCGGGAAGCAGTTTTCGTGCTTTTCCACCAGACAGTCAAAGATCACCGGGCCGTCATAGCGGATCATCTCCATGATGGCGTCATCCAGATCCTTTGGATCCTTGCACTGGATGCCCTTGCAGCCAAAGGCCTCGGCCAGTTTGACGAAATCGGGCAGGCTTTCCGACCAGCTTTGGCTGTAGCGCTCACCGTGCAGCAATTCCTGCCACTGGCGCACCATGCCAAGGCGTTCGTTGTTCAGGATGAACTGCTTGACCGGCGCGCGGAACTGCATGGCGGTGCCCATTTCTTGCATGTTCATCAGCCAGGACGCCTCACCCGCCACGTTGATCACCAAGGCCTCGGGGTGGGCAATCTGCACGCCGATGCTGGCAGGCAGGCCATAGCCCATGGTGCCAAGCCCCCCGCTGGTCATCCAGCGGTTTGGCGCCTCAAAGCCCAGAAACTGTGCCGCCCACATCTGGTGCTGGCCGACTTCGGTGGTGATGTAGCGGTCCATGCCCTTGGTCAGGGCCTCCAGCCGTTCCAGCGCATATTGCGGCTTGATGGTGGTGGTCGAGGGTTTGTAGGTCAGGCACTTCACCGCCCGCCAGTCGTTGATCTGGCGCCACCATCCCGCAAGGCCAGCCTTGTTGACCTTGCGCCCGCGCGATTTCCAGATCCGCAGCAGGTCTTCCAGCACATGGCCGACATCGCCCAGGATCGGCACATCGACATGCACCACCTTGTTGATGCTTGAGGCGTCGATGTCGATATGGGCCTTTTTCGAGTTTGGCGAGAAATCCTTGATCCGGCCGGTGATGCGGTCGTCAAAGCGCGCGCCGATGTTGATCATCAGATCGCAGCCGTGCATTGCAAGGTTGGCTTCATAGAGCCCATGCATGCCCAGCATGCCCAGCCAGTTCTTGCCCGATGCAGGGTATGCCCCCAGACCCATCAGGGTAGAGGTGACCGGAAACCCTGTCGCCTCGGCCAGTTCGCGCAAGAGTTGGCTGGCGCCGGGGCCAGAGTTGATGACGCCGCCGCCGGTATACAGGATCGGGCGCTCGGCGGTTTCGATCATTTCGACCAACCGGGTGATCTGGTCGATATCGCCCTTCAGTTTGGGCTGATAGTGGCTGACCTTGATCTTTTCCTTGGTCACATAGTCGGCATCGGCAAATTGCACGTCTTTCGGAATGTCGATCAGCACCGGGCCGGGGCGGCCCGAGCGGGCCACATGAAAGGCAAGGTGGATGGTTTCCGACAGTTTCGCGGTGTCCTTGACCAGCCAGTTCATCTTGGTGCAGGGGCGGGTGATACCGACGGTATCGGCTTCCTGAAAGCCGTCGGTGCCGATCATGAAGGTTGGCACCTGGCCCGTCAGCACCACCAGCGGGATGCTGTCCATCAGCGCGTCGACCAGACCGGTCACCGCATTGGTGGCCCCGGGGCCCGAGGTGACCAGTGCCACACCCACCTTGCCGGTAGAGCGGGCATAGCCTTCGGCCATGTGGATGGCGCCCTGTTCATGGCGCACAAGGATGTGGCGGATATCGTTTTGCTGAAAGATCTCGTCATAGATCGGCAGCACCGCCCCGCCGGGATAGCCGAAGACAACCTCGACGCCCTGATCCTTCAGTGCCTGCACCACCATCCGAGCGCCCGTCATGTTCTGTGTCATCTTCCGTTTCTCCGCTTTGATCGCGCAACAAAAAGCCCCCGGGGGACCGGGGGCGCATGGGAACCTGTTATGGTCAACCGTTACCGGCCCATGCGCCTGATTACCCCTACGACGAGAATATGCAGCATTGCCGCCCCCATGGCTGTCTGGCGGCAAACTATGGCGGCATCAGGCGGTCGTCAACCGCAAAAGCAGATCGAAAGTGTCGCAGGATGGGGTAAAACCTTAAGAATAGTTGCTTGACGCGGGGCGTTTTCCTAACTTTCGCAAAGCCCAACCTTGATCGGGCGCGCGAAAGCGACTCGGGCCCAGGGGCATCAGGCCATCATCAACGCGACATAGCCGCCGTAGATGGCGATCAGCGCGACCCCTGCCAGCCGCGGGACGCCCCTGAGCAGCACGGCGAACAGCGTCAGCAGGATGGCAGAGCCTGCGACCCACGGCATGTCGACGCTGGCAAAGCGCGGGTCCACCGGGATGGGCGCAATCAGGGCGGTGACGCCCAAAATCCCGAAGACGTTGAAAATGTTCGACCCGATCACGTTGCCGACGGCGATTTCGGTTTGCTTGCGGATGGCGGCGATCACGCTGGTCGCCAGTTCCGGCAGGCTGGTGCCGACGGCGACGACGGTCAGGCCGATCACGGCCTCGGAAATGCCGAAGGTCCGGGCGATGTCGGTGGCGCTGTCCACCAACAGACGCGCGCCGATGACCAGAACGATCAGGCCGCCGATGGTTTGCGCGATGGCGATAGCCATGGACGAGGGTGGGAGGGCGTCGATGTCGGGCTCCTCTTTGCCAAGAATGAAGGCCGTTGCTATGAAGACCACAAGACCCACCGCAAGAAGCACGCCTTCGAGGCGACTGACGGTTCCATCCAGCAGCATGATCCAGATCGTCGCCGTGGCCAGCAGCATGAATCCAAGATCGCGCCAGACCTTGCGCAGCGGGATCATCAGCGCGGCAATCGCGGCGGAAACCCCAAGGATCAGCAGGATATTGGCGATGTTTGACCCCAGCACGTTGCCGATGGCAATGGCGGGTTGTCCGGCCAGCGCGGCTTGCACAGACACCAGCAGTTCGGGGGCCGAGGTGCCAAAGCCAACGATGGTCAGGCCGATGACCATGGGGGACAGATTATAGTGCCGGGCGATGTTTGATGCGCCGCGCACCAGATATTCACCGCCAAAGAACAGGGCAACAAGCCCGATGCTGAACAGAAGATAGGTCAAGAGGTGCTCCCTTATCTGGCACTTTGGTTTGGACTTTGGGTTGATCGCCCGAAATGCAAGAGGCCGGTCAAATCTTCGCTGCCGCGGTTTGCATTTATTGCAAGGCGTTGCGCGGGAAGCATAGCCGGGCACACAGCGCGCGCGTGTCATGGGCTTTCGGGTTTCCGCCGCCGGACCTTGCCGCCCGCGCCCGGATGTTGCGCCGGACTGCCCCCGCGTGTATCAGGCGCAAAAGCCCTAGCAGCAGGAGTTTGCCCTATGCGTCGCGTTGTTGTCACCGGTCTTGGCATGGTCACCCCTTTGGCCTGCGGGGTTGAGCCAACGTGGAGCCGGCTGGTGGCGGGGCAGTCGGGGGCGGGGCCGATCACCCGGTTTGATGCCAGCAATGTGGTCACGTCCTATGCCTGCGAGGTGCCGCGCGGCGATGGCAGCGATGGCACGTTCAATCCCGATGACTGGATGCTGCCGAAAGACCAGCGCAAGGTGGACGACTTCATCCTGTATGGCATGGCGGCGGCCACGCAGGCGGTGCTTGACAGTGGCTGGGAACCTGCGACCGAGGAAGACCGCTGCCGGACCGGGGTGATGATCGGGTCAGGCATCGGCGGTCTGTCGTTCATTGCCGAGACAGCCGTGCTGATCAAGGAAAAGGGCCCCAAGCGGGTGTCGCCATTCTTTATTCCCGGCGCGCTGATCAACCTTGTGTCGGGGCAGGTGTCGATCCGCTTCGGCTTCAAGGGGCCGAACCATGCCGTTGTCACAGCCTGTTCGACGGGGGCGCATGCAATTGGCGATGCGGCCCGGTTGATCATGTGGGGCGATGCCGATGTGATGGTGGCGGGCGGGGCGGAAAGCCCGGTGTCTGAAATCGGGATTGCCGGGTTCAACGCGCTGAAGGCCTTGTCCAGCAAGCGCGCCGATGACCCGACCAAGGCCAGCCGCCCGTTTGACGCCGACCGTGACGGCTTTGTCATGGGCGAAGGCGCAGGCGTGGTGGTGCTGGAGGAATATGAGCATGCCGTGGCGCGTGGCGCGAAGATCTATGCCGAGGTGCTGGGCTATGGCATGTCGGGCGATGCCTATCACATCACGGCCCCGGCCGAAGACGGCAATGGCGGCTATCGCAGCATGGCGGCGGCCTTGCAGCGGGCCGGGATGGTGCCGGCGGATATCGACTATATCAATGCGCATGGCACCAGCACCATGGCCGATACCATCGAATTGGGCGCGGTCGAGCGGTTGATGGGCGATGCGGTGGAAACAGCGACGATGTCATCGACCAAGTCCAGCATCGGGCATCTGCTGGGCGCGGCGGGCGCGGTGGAGGCGATTTTCTGCATTCTGGCGATCCGTGATCAGGTGGCCCCGCCGACGCTGAACCTGGAGACCCCGCCCGAAGGCACCAGGATTGATCTGGCACCGAACGTGGCGCGTCGGCGCAAGATTGATGTGGCGCTGTCGAACAGCTTTGGCTTTGGCGGCACCAACGCCAGCCTGATCATCGGAAAGGTGCGCTAAGCCATGTGGCGATCCCTGGCCTCGAACGCGTTGACGCTGTTCATCCTGATCCTTGTGGTGGCCGCAGGGCTGCTGGCCTGGGGGCGCGAGCAGTTCAAGGGGCCGGGGCCGCTGACCGATGCGGTCTGTTTCCGGGTGGAGCGGGGGGCATCGCTGAGCGCTGTCAGCCGGGCGCTGGAGGCGCAGGGCGTGGTGTCCGACGCGCGGGTGTTTCGCATCGGTGCGGATTATTCGGACAAGGCCGACTTGCTGAAATTCGGGTCGTATCGGATATCGCCCGGTTCGAGCATGCGCGAGGTGCTGGAGGCGTTGACTGCGGGCGGGCAATCGACCTGTGGCCGCGAGGTCAACTTCCGCATCGGGATCAACAGCGCCGATGTGGTGCTGCGCGAGCTGGACGCGGCCAGCAACCGCTATGTCGAGGTGGTGAAGTTCGTGCCCGGGATCGAACCGGCGCCCGAGGCCTATGTCAACGTCGCCAACGAGGCGGATTTGCGGTTTCGCGTGACCCTTGCCGAGGGGGTGACCAGTTGGCAGATGGTCGAGGCGTTGAAGCGGGCAGAGTTTCTGGCAGGCGAGATTGCCGCTGTGCCGACCGAAGGAACATTGGCGCCCGACAGCTATGAGGTGGAGCGCGGATCGCAGCGCGACGCGTTGATTGCGCGGATGACCGAGGCGCAGAGCCAGATATTGGCCGCCCTTTGGGCCAGCCGCGCCGATGGTCTGCCCTATGACACGCCGCAAGAGGCGTTGATCATGGCCTCGATCGTGGAAAAGGAAACCGGGATCGCCGAAGAGCGCCCCGAGGTGGCCAGCGTGTTCGTCAACCGGCTGGAGCGCGGGATGCGGCTGCAAACCGACCCGACGGTGATTTACGGCATCACCAACGGGCAAGGCATTCTGGGGCGTGGCCTGCGGCAAAGCGAATTGCGGCGTGAGACGCCCTATAACACCTACGTCATCGACGGGATGCCCCCGACGCCGATTGCCAACCCCGGACGGCTGAGCATCGAGGCCGCCTTGAACCCGGCCAGCACCGGATATGTGTTCTTCGTCGCCGATGGCAGCGGCGGGCATGCCTTTGCCGAAACGCTGGAAGACCATAACGCCAATGTGGCGCGCTGGCGCGAGATCGAGCGCCAGCAGGGCCAGCCCGCGCCAACCGGGGTGCAGGGCGAGTGACCGCGGTTAACAAAGGGTAAACGAGGCGACCTGTAACCAATTGATCTGGATTGATTTTCGGCTTGACTTGCCGCGCGGTCCAGCGTATACCTTGTGGCATGCTAGATGACGTGTCGAGAGCGGCGGGGGCCATACCCTTCGCCGCTCTTTCCATGTCAACTCGTCCGGAGGGACTACGAGGCGGGTGGCAGCACAGCATGACAATCAACTTCACTGCAACGAACGCAGACAAGACCGAGGCGCCGAACGACCTGCTGGGGATGGCCGAGAGGCACCTGGAGCGGGCGGCGTTGAAGCTGTCGCAGGTGATTGACGAGGTCGAGGCCGGGAAGTTCGAGCAGGTGACGGAGGCCAAGAAGGCCACCGACATGCTGCTGGGTTTTGTCCGGCTGCTTATGGAAGAGAGGAACAAAGTTGACAAACTCCGCAAATCGGTTGCCGGGGCTGTCGGGGCAGGTGCCCTCGACTTTGACACCGCGCGCGATGAAATCGGGCGCCGTCTGGCTCTCCTCCGCGACGCCGGAGGGTATTGATGAGTTCCTGGGTGGTTTGTCCGACGCGGCGCTGATCGCGCTGCCGTGGATGTTCGAATTCTGGGCGCTGCCGCACCAGTTGCCCCCCGAAGGCGCATGGAAGACATGGGTCATCATGGGCGGGCGTGGGGCAGGCAAGACGCGGGCCGGGGCCGAGTGGGTGCGGAGCATGGTTGAAGGCTCTGGCCCGCTCGACCCCGGCAGGGCGAGCCGGGTGGCGCTGGTGGCCGAAACGCTGGATCAGGCGCGTGAAGTGATGGTGTTTGGCGACAGCGGGCTGCTGGCGTGTTCGCCGCCAGACCGCAGGCCAGAATGGAACGCAACGCGGCGGATGCTGAACTGGCCCAACGGGGCCACGGCGCAACTGTTTTCGGCGCATGACCCCGACAGTCTGCGCGGGCCGCAGTTCGATGCGGCGTGGGTGGATGAGTTGGCGAAGTGGAAGAAGGGCCAAGACACCTGGGACCAGTTGCAGTTTGCGCTGCGGCTGGGGGGAAACCCGCAGCAGGTAGTGACGACAACCCCGCAATCGGTGCCGGTGTTGAAGGCGATTGTGAAAAACCCCTCTACCGTGCTGACCCATGCGCCGACCGAGGCAAACCGGGCCTATCTGGCGAAGTCGTTTCTGGAAGAGGTCGAGACCCGTTACGGCGGCACCCGGCTGGGGCGGCAAGAGCTGGAGGGCAAGTTGATCGACGATCTCAACGGGGCGCTGTGGACGACCGCCATGCTGGAGGGGGCACGCGGAGCCGAGCCGGAGCGATTGAGCCGGATCGTGGTGGCGGTGGACCCCCCGGTGACCAGCAGGCCGGGGTCGGACGAATGCGGCATCGTGGTGGTGGGGGTTGCCACCGAAGGCCCGGTCAGCCGGTGGCGGGCGGTGGTGCTGGAGGATGCCAGCATGCGTGGCACCTCGACCGAATGGGCGCGGGCGGCGGTGGCGGCCTGCCAGCGCCACGGGGCGGACCGCATCGTGGCCGAGGTCAATCAGGGCGGCGAGTTGGTGGAGCAGATGATCCGCCAGCAAGATGTGCTGGTGCCCTATCGCGCGGTCAACGCCACGCGGGGCAAGGTGGCGCGGGCCGAGCCGGTGGCGGCACTGTATGAGCAGGGCCGCGTGATGCACAGGCGCGGTCTGGCGGCGCTGGAGGAACAGATGTGCCAGATGACCCGCACCGGGTTTCAGGGCAAGGGCAGCCCTGACCGGGTGGATGCACTGGTCTGGGCGCTGTTCGAGACGATGATCGAGCCTGCCTTGACGGTGCAGGCGCAGCCGCAAGTGCGGTCGTTGGGGCGCTAAGACATCGGGGGTGACCCCGCAAACGGAGATCGGAAAAGATGGTGTTCAATTTCCTGCGGCGGGGCGATGGGTCGCCCGCGCCCGAGATGGTTATGGAAAAGAAAGCCAGTGCCACCGGGCGGGTTGCGGCTTGGGGGGCGTCGGGGAGGGTGAAGTGGAGCCCGCGCGATGCGGCGTCTTTGACACGGACCGGGTTCATGGCCAACCCGGTCGGGTTTCGGGCAGTGAAGCTGGTGGCCGAGGCGGCGGCGGCGCTGCCGCTGGTCTGCCAGGATGCCGAGCGGCGTTATGAGCAGCACCCGGTGCTTGCGGTGATCAACCGGCCCAATGGCGCGCAGGGCCGGGCCGAGTTTCTGGAGGCGGTCTATGGCTATCTGATGCTGACCGGCAATGCCTATCTGGAGGCGGTGCCGGGGATGGCACGGGTTCCGGGCGAATTGCATGTGCTGCGGTCGGACCGGATGTCCTTGGTGCCCGGTGCCGATGGCTGGCCGGTGGCCTATGACTATACCGTGGGTGGGCGGGCGCATCGGTTTGACATGCGCGGCGAGGCCAAGCCGGTCTGTCATCTGAAGATGTTCCATCCGCAGGATGACCACTATGGCCTGTCGCCGATGCAGGCGGCGGCGGCGGCGGTGGACGTGCACAATGCAGCGTCAAGCTGGTCGAAAGCTTTGCTGGACAATGCGGCGCGGCCGTCGGGGGCGATTGTCTACAAGGGTGTGGACGGGCAGGGATCTTTGTCCAGCGACCAGTATGACCGGCTGGTGGGTGAGATCGAGGCCAACCATCAGGGCGCGCGCAATGCCGGGCGGCCGATGCTGCTGGAAGGGGGCTTGGACTGGAAGCCGATGGGGTTTTCGCCCAGCGACATGGAGTTTCAGAAGACCAAGGAAGCGTCAGCCCGCGAGATTGCCATCGCCTTTGGCATTCCGCCGATGCTGCTGGGGATACCGGGGGATGCGACCTATGCCAATTACCAAGAGGCCAACCGGGCATTCTATCGGCTGACCGTGCTGCCCCTGGCGGCCAAGGTGATGGCGGATGTCAGCCATTGGCTGGCAGGGTTTGCCGGCGAGGCGGTGGAGGTGAAGGTGGACCTTGACCAGATCCCCGCCCTGGCGATGGAGCGTGACCAGCAATGGGCGCGGGTAGGGGCTGCCGCGTTTCTGACGGTGGCGGAAAAGCGTCGGCTGCTGGGGCTGCCGGCACTGGCCGAGAATGAATGACACCGCCCAGATCGCCTGGAGGGTCACGGTTCCTGTATGACAGTTTCGACGCCGCCGCCGCGCGGATCGAGGCGAATGAACGCGTGTCCGAAGAGCGTTGGGCGGCGCTGGACTATCGGCTTGGCCAGATTGATGCCGTGTTGGAGCGGCTGGAAAAACGCATCTGGCTGGGCGTTTACGGGGTTGCGGCGTTCCTGCTGGCGCAGGGGGCCGAGGCACTTTTGCAAGCCGCATTGAGGTGAAGCGATGAACACGGACTATGGCGCACCCGAGCGCAAATACCTGGCACCGGAGACCGCGCTGAAGGTGACCGATGGCAGCGGTGTCGAAGGCTATGCCAGCCTGTTTGGCGTCAAGGATCAGGGCGGCGATGTGGTGCAGAGCGGTGCCTATGCGGCCAGCCTGAAGCGGTTGGCAGCGAAGGGGGCGAAGGTCAAGATGCTGTGGCAGCACGACCCAGCACAACCGATCGGCATCTGGGACGAGGTGCGCGAGGACGCCATTGGCCTGTGGGTCAAGGGGCGGCTGTTGACCGAGGTGGAAAAGGGCCGCGAGGCGGCGGCCCTGTTGGCGGCGGGGGCGATTGACGGTCTGTCGATCGGCTATCGCACGCTGAAGGCGGAACGCGATGGCAAGGGACAGCGGCTTTTGTCAGAGCTGGAGCTTTGGGAGGTGTCGTTGGTGACATTCCCGATGCTTTCCGAAGCGCGGGTGCAGGCGAAATCGGACGATGACGATGACCGGCACTGGCGTGATCTGGCGGCGATCCTGACGGACGCGCGCCAACAACTGGCCGAGCGGTAACGCCCCGGCTTTCGTTCAAACATCAGGAGTGACGATGACCGAGAGAGAGGCTCGGGCCGGGGAAGCTTTCCCTGCGGCCCTGCATCCGGGGGTGGAGGTGAAATCTGCCATGGCCGGATTTTTGAAAGAAATTATTAGCTTTCAGACCGAAGTGAAACAAGCGCTGCAACATCAGGAAGAGCGACTGACCATGTTGAACCAAAAGACGATGAGCTATGGCCGTCCGGCCCTGTCGGCCGCCACGACTGTGGAAGCGCCGCATCAGAAGGCCTTTGACGCCTATCTGCGGTCGGGCGATGACGATGGCCTGCGCGGCCTGGTGCTGGAAGGCAAGGCGCTGAATACCGCCGTTGCCGCAGAGGGTGGCTATCTGGTGGACCCGGCGACCGCCGAAATGATCCGCTCAAGCCTGAAATCGACCTCGTCAATCCGTGGGGTGGCCAATGTCGTGCAGGTCGAGGCGTCTTCGTTCGACGTGTTGATCGACCACTCCGACGTCGGCTCGGGTTGGGCGACCGAAGCGGGCGCGATGGTGGAAAGCGCCACACCGATGATCGAGCGCATCTCGATCCCGCTGCACGAGTTGTCGGCCATGCCGAAAGCCAGCCAGCGCCTGCTGGATGACAGCGCCTTTGACGTGGAAGGCTGGCTGGCGGGGCGGATTGCCGACAAGTTTGCCCGCGCCGAAGCCGCGTCGTTTGTGGCCGGTGACGGGGTGGACAAGCCCAAAGGCTTTCTGACCCACACCAAGGTTGCAGAGGCAACCTGGACCTGGGGCAACCTTGGCTATATCGCGACCGGCGTTGCGGGCGATTTCAATGGCACCAATCCGGCGGATGCGGTGGTGGATCTGGTCTATGCGCTGGATGCCACCTACCGCGCCAATGCGACCTTTGTGATGAACTCGAAAACCGCCGGGGCCGTGCGCAAGATGAAGGATGCCGATGGTCGGTTCCTGTGGTCGGATGGTCTGGCGGCGGGCGAGCCTGCACGACTGATGGGCTATGCGGTGCTGATCGCCGAAGACATGCCCGATATCGCCAACAACGCCTATGCGATTGCCTTTGGCGATTTTGCCAGCGGCTACACGATTGCGGAACGTCCCGACCTGCGGGTTTTGCGTGACCCGTTCAGCGCCAAGCCGCACGTCCTGTTCTATGCGTCCAAGCGCGTGGGCGGCGATGTGTCCGACTTTGCGGCGATCAAGCTGCTGAAGTTCGCCCTGTCCTAAGACAGTGCGGCATGTCCGGGGGATGTGCTTCCCCCCCGGGCCACCCCTCGGGCGCGCGCATGAAAACCCATGCCGTCTAGCTGCTCCCCCCCTCCGTTCGAGCGGTGTGGGGCGCGCGCCCGACCTTTGACGCTGATGGGGCAATCGGAGAGAGATGATGATGTTGACCGAGCAAACCGCGGTGCCCGATGAGGCGCTGCCGATGCAGGCGATGAAGGATCATCTGCGTCTTGGCACCGGCTTTGCCGATGACGGGATGCAGAACGGGTTGATAACTGCGCATTTGCGGGCCGCGATTGCCACCATCGAAGGGCGAACGGGCAAGGCGCTGCTGGCGCGGCGCTTTCTGTTGCGGCTGTTGCGGTGGCGTGGCGCGGCGCAGGCCTTGCCGATGGCGCCGGTTTCGGCACTGGTATCGGTGACGCTGCTGGACGCGTTGGGCGTGCCCTCGGTCCTGGCCGCTGATCTGTATCGGCTTGAGGCCGACATGGCGCGGCCGCGCCTGCTGGGGATCGGACGGGCGTTGCCGTGCATTTCCGAGGGCGGCGCGGTGGAGATTGTGTTCGATGCCGGCTTTGGCACCAGTTGGGCCGCGGTTCCAGCCGATCTGGCGCAGGCGGTGCTGCTGTTGGCATCTGAATTCTATGAACGCAGGCATGACGGCGGGCAACGCGGTGCGGCCTTGCCCCTGACGGTTCAGTCGCTGATCGAGCGGTGGCGCACGGTGCGGGTGCTTGGCGGAGGCGGGGTATGAAGGCGGTTCATCTGACCCGGCTTCTGGTTCTGGAACGGCCGGTGCAGACCCCGGACGGGGCGGGTGGCTATGCCACATCCTGGGCGGAAATCGGAACGCTGTGGGCCGAAGTTCTACCCGGCGCGGGGCGGGATACCGGGGGCGAGGAAGTGACGCTGTCGAGCATTCCTTATCGCATCACCGTGCGCGGAGCGCCGGAGGGGGCTGATCGACGCCCGGCTCCGGGGCAAAGGCTGCGCGAGGGCGGGCGGCTGTTTCGCATCCTTGCCGTTACCGAACGCGACGCGGCGGGACATTATCTGACCTGCTTTGCGCGGGAGGAGGAGCCAGCATGAGCTATGGCGCAGCGGCGGCCTTGCAGGCCGCGATCTATGGCGTTTTGGCGGCAAGCCCGGCCTTGGCCGGGGTGGCCATCGTCGACGCGTTGCCACCGGGTGGCGGCAGCGGCACCTTCGTGCTGATCGGCCCGGAAGACGTGCTGGACCGGTCTGACAAAAGTGGCGATGGAGCCGAGCATCGGTTTTCGATCAGCGTGATTTCGGATGCCACCGGTTTTCTGGCGGCCAAGGTCGTGGCTGTTGCGGTGTCGGATGCCCTGGTGGCGGCCCAGCCACCGCTGACCCGCGGCCGGGTGGTTGGCATCGCCTTTGTCAAGGCAGTGGCCAAGCGGTTGAAAGATGGCGACGTGCGGCGGGTAGACCTGACCTTTCGCGCGAGGGTCGAGCTTTAACGGCCTGATAGGCCAAAATAATCGGAGTGTTCGGAATGGCGGTTCAAAGCGGTAAGGACCTGTTGTTGAAGGTCGATCTGACGGGCGATGGCACGTTTGAGACGGTGGCGGGTCTGCGTGCCACGCGGATCAGTTTCAATGCGGAAACGGTGGATGTGACCAGTCTGGAAAGTGCAGGCGGCTGGCGCGAATTGTTGGGCGGTTCCGGGGTGAAGTCGGCGTCCATCTCGGGATCGGGCGTTTTTCGCGACGCCAACACCGATGAGCGGGCGCGGCAGATTTTCTTTGACGGAGAGGTGCCGGATTTTCAGGTGATCATCCCGGATTTCGGCGTGGTGGAAGGGCCGTTCCAGATTACCGCCGTCGAATATGCCGGAAGCCACAATGGCGAGGCGACGTATGAGCTGTCGCTGGCCTCGGCCGGGGCACTGACTTTTGTGGCGCTGTGATGGCGAACCCTTGGGCGGGCGAGGTGGCGGTGGTGCTGGATGGCCGACGCCATGTGGCAAAGTTGACCCTGGGCGCATTGGCCGAGCTGGAAGCGGCGCTGGCTGCCGGATCTTTGATCGACCTGGTTGAACGGTTTGAGGCCGGGCGGTTTTCGACGCGCGATGTCGTGGCCCTGCTGGTTGCCGGGTTGCGGGGGGGAGGATGGACCGGGCGGGCCGAAGACCTGCTGTCGGTCGAGATCGGGGGCGGGCCGATGGAGGCAGCCAGGTTGGCCGCCGAATTGCTGGCGCGGGCCTTTGCCCTGCCCGGTGAGACATGACGGGCAACAGATGACGGATGGCATCGACTGGCCGGGGCTGATCCGGGTTGGACTGCATGGGCTGCGGCTGGAGCCTGCAGTGTTCTGGCGGCTGAGCCCGGTGGAATTGAGGATCATGATGGGGGCAGAGGCAGCAAGCCCGCCTTTGACGCGGGCCCGGTTGGCCGAACTTTCGGCAGCCTTTCCCGACACAGCACAGGAGAGCCGTGATGGCACAGATCGAAGAGCTGGCAGACCAGGTGGCGGCGCTTGAGGCAACGCTGGGGGCGTCCAGCGCAATGGTGGTTGCGTTTGAGGGCGAGTTGGCCCGCATGCAGGAAACCATGCTGTTTACCGGGCGCGAGGTGAACAGCCTGACCAACGGGATCGGCGGTGGCTTGCGGCGGGCGTTTGACGGCCTGATCTTTGACGGCATGAAGCTGTCGGATGCGCTGCGCATGGTCGCCCAGTCTATGATCAGCGGCGTCTACAACGTGGCGATGAAGCCGGTTCAAGGGGCCGTCGGCGGATTGGTGGCGGAAGGGATCGACTCGGTCCTGAGCGGTCTTTTGCCGTTCAAGAATGGGGGCGCGTTTTCCCAAGGCCGGGTGATGCCTTTTGCCAAGGGCGGGGTTGTGTCGAGCCCGACCTCGTTTCCGATGCGCGGTGGTGCTGGGCTGATGGGCGAAGCGGGGCCGGAGGCGATCATGCCTTTGGCACGCGGGGCCGATGGTCGGCTGGGCGTGCAGGCGTCAGGCGGCGCGCGCCCGGTGACGGTGGTGATGAACATCCAGACCCCGGATGTCGAGGGGTTTCAGCGCAGCCGGACCCAGATTGCAGCGCAGGCTTCGCGCGCTTTGGCCCGTGGTCAACGAAACCGGTAAGGGAGCAGGCAGATGGCCTTCCATGAGATCAGATTTCCGGCAAACCTGAGTTTTGGTTCGGTCGGGGGCCCCGAGCGGCGCACCGAAGTGGTGACCCTGGCCAATGGGTTCGAGGAACGCAACACGCCCTGGGCCCATTCGCGCCGGCGCTATGAGGCGGGGGCCGGGCTGCGGACGCTGGATGATGTCGACCGGCTGATTGCGTTCTTTGAAGCGCGGCGGGGGCGGATGCACGGGTTTCGCTGGAAAGACTGGTCTGACTACAAATCGTGCCCACCGTCGCAAAAACCGTCGCACATCGATCAGGAGATCGGGACAGGGGACGGTGTTACTGTGGTTTTTGCCCTGAGCAAAACCTATCGCTCGGGCCTTGAGACCTATACCCGGCGCATCACCAAGCCGGTTGCAGGCAGCGTGATGATCTCGGTTGCGCGTGACCCGAAGGTGGAGGGTCAGGAGTTCGAGGTCAACCTGGCGACCGGCGAGATCACCTTTGCGGTGCCGCCAGATATTGGCGTCACGGTCTATGCCGGGTTCGAATTCGACGTTCCGGTGCGGTTCGACACCGATGCCATCATGACCTCGGTGGCGTCGTTCAACGCCGGCGGAGTGCCGGACGTGCCGGTTGTGGAGGTTCGGGTCTGATGGTCAGCACACTGGATGCACATTTGAAAACCGGCTCGACCACGGTGTGCCGCGCCTGGAGGGTGCGACGCAAGGATGGGGTTGTGCTGGGGTTTGCGGATCATGATGAGGATCTGACCTTTGAGGGCGTGATGTTTGCCGCGCGCACCGGCCTTACCGCGCGGGCGTTGGAGCAATCCACCGGCATGGCGGTTGATAACAGCGAGGCGTTTGGCGCGCTGTCCGATGCCGCAATCAACGAAGAGGATATTCAGGCCGGTCGATATGACGATGCCGAGGTGACCATTTTCATGGTCAACTGGGCCGATGTCGAGCAACGCGACATTCTGTTTCGCGGCACATTTGGCGAGATTACCCGCAAGGGTGGCGCTTTCAGCGTGGAACTGCGTGGATTGGCAGAACGGCTGAATATCCCGACCGGCAAGGTCTATCATCCCGATTGCAATGCCAGCCTTGGTGATGACCGGTGTGGAATTGACCTGTTGGTGATGGACAGGACGGTGAACGCCACCCTTTTGCACATCGACCAGGGTCGCGTGCTGATCGTGCCACCTTATCCGCATTTGCCCGATGGTTGGTTCGCGCATGGACTGGCGATGCTGACCTCTGGCACAGGTCATGATCAGGTCAGGTTCATTCGCCGCGACCACGAACAGGACGGTGGGCGTGTCATCGAGCTTTGGCAGCCGTTTGGCCTGTTCCCGGCGCCTGGTGACACCCTGCGCCTGACTGCCGGCTGCGACAAGAGTGCATCCGCGTGCAAAGCGAAGTTTGGCAACTTCCTGAATTTTCGTGGCTTCCCGCATGTTCCGGGGGACGACTGGTTGCGGTCAAACCCCGCCCGCAACAGGTAGAGGTGATCTTGTGAAAACCGATCTGTCCCAGACGAACGTCCAGATGGACATGCGATCCGACCGGATCGTCACGCAGGCCCGGCTATGGTTGGGAACGCCGTACCGCCACCAGATGTCGGCGCTTGGCGCAGGCACCGATTGCCTTGGCCTGATCAGGGGTATCTGGCGCGCCGTGGTCGGACCCGAGCCTGTGGTTCCGCCGCCCTATACAATGGATTGGTCAGAACCAAGTCAGGACGAGGTGCTGATGACCGTCGCCAATACCTGGCTTGTCAGAAAGCAGGAGCTTTGCCCAGAGCCCGGCGATATCCTGTTGTTCCGGATGCGGGCAGGGTCGGTCGCAAAACACCTTGGCGTTGTGGTGTCGCGCGTTCCGATCCCGACGTTCGTGCACGCCTATACCGGGCATGGCGTCGTGGAAAGCCCGCTTTCTGGCCCTTGGGCCCGCAAGATTGCGGCCATCTATCGTTTCCCAGAGGAGAGTGTGTAAATGGCGACGATCCTTCTGTCGGCCGCAGGTGCGGCGCTTGGGGCGGGCTTTGGCGGTACCGTGCTTGGGCTTTCGGGGGCCGTCATTGGCCGTGCTGCAGGGGCGGCGTTCGGACGGCTGATTGATCAGCGCATCATGGGGACGGGTTCAGAGCCCGTGGAAACCGGCCGGATGGACAGGTTCCAGATCATGGGCGCCGGCTATGGTGCGCCGATTGCGCGCTGCTGGGGGCGGGTTCGCTTGCCGGGCCAGGTGATCTGGGCGTCGCCCTTCACGGAAATCACCGCCACCAGCGGCGGAGGAAAGGGGGCGCCGAGGCCAACCGTGACGCGCTATTCTTATACGGTCAGTCTGGCCCTTGCCCTGTGCGAAGGCGAAATTCTTGGTATCGGTCGGATCTGGGCCGATGGCGATGAAATCGCGCCCAAGAAACTGCATCTTAGCGTCTACACCGGGACAGAAGACCAACTGCCAGACCCGGGGCTGGCGGCATATCTGGGCCTGGAAGATACCCCGTCCTATCGGGGGATCGCCTATGTGGTGATCGAAAACCTTGACCTTTCGTCTTTTGGCAACCGCGTCCCTCAGTTGAGCTTTGAGGTCATGCGGCGCGGCCAGGGGTCAGAGGCGGAAACGGTCCCGGATTTGCAGGACTGTATCAGGGGCGTGGCGCTGATACCGGGAACGGGTGAATACGCCCTTGCGACCCAGCGTGTCAGTAAAACCGATGAGTTTGGCTTGTCGAGACCCGTGAACGTGAACTCGCCTTCGGACGAGCCCGATCTGGTGACATCGCTGACGCAATTGCGCCGGGAATTGCCGAATTGCGGTGCTGTGTCGCTGGTGGTGTCCTGGTTTGGCAATGACCTGCGATGCACAGAGTGCGACATCAGGCCGAAGGTCGAGGCTGTCGCAGCGGAGAGCCACAAGATGCCCTGGCGCGCCGGGGGAATTGGCCGCATGGAAGCGCTGGAAGTTCCGCGCAGAGACGGACAGTCAATCTATGGCGGAACCCCGGCAGATGCATCCGTCATTCAAGCGATAAAAGCCATTCACGACGGCGGACAGTCCGTCATGTTCTATCCATTTGTGTTGATGGATCAACTTGCAGGAAATACGCTGCCTAATCCGTATTCCGATACCGACGAGCAGCCGATCATGCCCTGGCGTGGGAGGATCACGCTGCCTGTCGCGCCCGGCCGCGCGGGCACGATTGATGGCACCAATGATGCCGAGCTTGCCGTCGCCAAGTTTTTTGGTGCAGCGGCAGCGTCTGATTTTTTGGCAGTGGGCGCGGACGTCTATTACAACGGTCCGGAGGATTGGGGATTTCGACGCTTTATTCTGCACTATGCGCATCTTTGTCGCCTCGCGGGGGGTGTGGATGCCTTTTGCATTGGATCGGAACTGCGGGGAGTCACGCAAATCAGGGGAGCCAATCACTCATTCCCGGCGGTTGCCGCGCTGATCGATCTGGCAGCAGAGGTGCGTTCGATACTTGGTAATGAAACCAAGATCAGCTATGCTGCAGATTGGTCAGAGTATTTCGGATACCATCGTGATGGTAATGTCTACTTTCACCTCGATCCGCTTTGGGCAGATCACAATATTGATTTTGTTGGTATTGACAATTACATGCCATTGTCAGACTGGCGGCATGGAAATCAGAACTGCGATGCAGCCTGGGGGTCAGTGTATAACATAGAGTACCTGCTTTCAAACATCATGGGCGGCGAAGGTTACGACTGGTTTTACGAAAGCAATGAGGCACGGATCGCGCAGCAAAGAAGGCCGATCATCGATTCTTATTATGGCGAAAGCTGGGTATTTCGTTTCAAGGACTTTCCGTCATGGTGGTCCCATCAACATTTCAACAGAATAGACGGACATAAAAACGAAATACCAACAGATTGGATTCCAAGGTCCAAGCCTATTCGATTTACCGAGTATGGTTGCGCCGCAGTTGACAATGCGACCAATGAGCCGAACAAATTTGTAGATCAATTTTCTTCTGAATCATCCCTGCCACTCGGCTCAAACGGGTCGAGGGACGACTATATCCAGCTTCAATACTATTCTGCCATTTCGCAGCATTGGTCGGATCCCAAGAACAACTTGATGTCAGATCTGTATGCTGGTTCAATGATTGACCTTGCACACAGCCATGCCTGGGCGTGGGATGCGCGTCCCTACCCGGACTTTCCAAGAAGTTCTGAGCTTTGGGCCGATGGATTGAACTACTTTGCGGGGCATTGGTTGAATGGGAGATCTTCATCGGTTCCACTTGGTCGGGTGGTTCAAGAGATTTGTCAATCTAGCGATGTGATGAATATCGATCATTCTCTGCTCTACGGTTTGACACAGGGATATATTGTTTCCCAGACGGCGACGGCAAGATCACAGATCCAGCCATTATCTATGACAAGCTTTTTTGACTTTTTCGATCAGCAGGGGATTGCAACCTTCAAGTCGCGTGTTATCAGTTCATTCGCGAGTTTCTCTGAAGACATCGTAGTTCTGGCCAAAGATAATTCAGATAGCCTTGAATTCTCGAGAACTGCAAGATCCGAGAGTGGCACCATCCAGCGTCTGATTTATTATTCAGCAGATGGGGACTTTTCGACGGCGATCGCCGAATCAACACGCAGCGGCGACAAAAGCATTGGTGCGTCTGAAGTCGAGGTCCAGATATCTTTGCCAATGGACCGTGGAAAGTCCATCGTTGAGACATGGGTCGCTGAAGTGGAAATCGGACGCGAAGGACTTCAATGTCAATTACCACTTTCTTCGGTGGATATCCAGATTGGGTGCACAATTGAAATCAGCAAGAAATACTTCCGCGTCAATCGATTGGAGTGGTCGGAAACCAAATCAATCTACGCAGTCCAGATCGAGCCTACTTGTTATCAATCACAACAGGACGTGCATGAAGCTACAAAGTGGAAACCACATAGTGTAGCTGGTGATTTGCTCGCAATGTGGCTGGATATACCGATCATTCGCGAGGCAGATAGTCCATCTGCGCCATATGTAGCCATCAGTGGCGACCCTTGGAAGGAAAGTGCAATTGTTTGGTCATCAAACCAAGATAGCAATTATGCCTTGAACACGGTTGTAAACCAAAGGTCGACGGTTGGGTTTACATTGAACGAACTGCTTCCGGCTCGATCAGGTTTGATCGACCAGGGGCCAGCACTTACGGTGAAGCTGCTGGGTGCGGGTCTATCATCGGTGAGCGAGTTTCTGATGCTGAACGGAACAAATCTGCTTGCTATCGGAAATGGCGATCCTGACGCTTGGGAAATCTTTCAGTTCCAAGAGGCGTCGATCGTGGATGAAATGGCGTTCGATCTCCGTCTGCGCTTGCGAGGTCAATTGGGCACTGATCGTAGTTTAAGCACGGCCTGGCCGGCGGGAAGTCGCGTCGTTCTGTTGGACTCATCGATTGAGCAGATTGACCATCCTGCAACGGCAAGAAATCTGGAGCGGCATTACAGAGTGTCAAATCGTTCATCCGGCGATGATGTGAACGGTGATCTTCACTACAGTCGTGCGTTCAAGGGCAACGGGTTGCGTCCACTTTCTGTCGTCCATCTGCGTTCTGAGACAGATGCGTTGGGAAATATTGAGTTTTGCTGGAAGCGGCGAAGCAGGGTGGACAGTGATACTTGGAGCAGCTTTGAAGTTCCATTGGCGGAGGAGGCAGAAGCCTATGGGGTGACAATTAGAAGCCTGTCGGGATTGATTCTTAAGTTTTATGAGGTAAACGAACCAAGATTCGCATATCTGCATCACATGCAACTTGAGGATGGCTGCCCAGAGTCCTTCGCTGTAGAGGTCGCGCAAATCTCAACTGGTTATGGCTTCGGAGGTTCGAATTCACTGCGTGTTTTTTGATGGCCGTCATGGACCTGGCACGTTTTGATGTGGCACAAATTGCTTGCTGGACCACAAACCATGAACTGTTGCACCGTATCTCTCTTGAGCTTAACGTAAGCGCGACGCCGCCCCCCTCCTGCCATTGCTGATCTGATCCGGGCATTC
>DYMU01000032.1 GCA_020721445.1 Gemmobacter nectariphilus | reverse complement strand
GAGGAGCCAGCCAAGCTTGCCGTCCTTGGGCAGGCGCGATTCGAAGAAGGGGGTGACAAGACCTGTCGGCACCGTGAAATGCGCGTCCGCCGGCTGGGCCTTCAAACCGGCGCTGCCGGGCAGTTGCCAGCCTGCCACGGCGATCATCTCAAGCCCGGCCAGACGACCCAGCATGTCCCAGCGGTGGAAATCGGTGCCGGATGCGTTGCCCTGCAAAACCCGCACCCTGGTTCCGGGTCTGGCCAGTGCCAACACGGCAAGCTGTGGACAGTCCGTCGCCACGATGTCTTCGGCATCGCACACCAAAGCCGCCAGTTTGGCGAAATCGAGCTTGCCCGGATCGCGTTGCACAAAGCCGCAGCGCGCCAGTTCCGCGCCCATTTCCTCGGCGCGGAGCAGCCGCCGCCGGGGGGCTGAGTCGGCACACAGGAACAGTCGTCGCGCCGGAACCGGGCGACCGGCGCGGCCAAACGTGCGGCGCAGCAGGGCAAGGCTGTCGGGATGAAGCTGGACGACCGCGGGTGCGGGCTTTGCCCCGGGCGTCGGATCGGCGCGCGGATCTTCCAGCCGGTTTGCCATCTCGGCGACATGAAGCCGGTCAACCTCGGCCCCTTGTCCGCGCGGCAGTTGCAGCACCGGATGGTCGGGCAGCGCCAACCGCAGTGCCTGCAACGCCTGCACGGGCAGATCGGCTTCGGTCAGGACCGGCACACCCGACGGGGCCAGGCCCGCCGCAAGCAGCGCGCGTGGCAACACTTCCAGCAAGAAGCGGTCAAGGTTGCCGCTGCCGCTGCCACAGGCGAAGATCGCCTCGGCAATGTTTCGGGTTGGCCCGTGCCGCCGCAGCAAGACGGCATCCGCGCTTCGGGCGGCCAGCGGGCCGTTGCCGCGCAAGGCAAATGGACCGCGCTGCGCCAAAGCGCTGCCATCCAGCGGTCCGGTCTCTGGCCCCTGTGGCCACCAGTGGCCCTCTCTGGTGCCAAGGCCGTCGGCCCCGCCGATGACAAGCACCCGCGGCCAGAGGGCAACACCGATTGCGTCCACATCCTGCTGCACTGCCGGGGGGGCGACATGGCCATGGGACACCACCGCCGGACGGGTCAAACGGATATGGCGGGGTGGCTGCACCGTTTGCAGCACCACCGTGGCAGGCGGTTCGATCAGGATCGGCCGGATTTCCACCAGCTGTGTCGGATGGGGGCTGGCTGCGGCCGGATGCATGGCCGCGGCCATCAGCATCATGGCCTGGGTTTTGCCGCCCTGCTGGAACAGCGCCTCGGCCGTGCGGATCGCCATGTCACGCTGGGCCGGGTCGTGCGGTTGCACGGCGCGGAATTGCCCTGCACCGCGACGCACATAGTCCAGCAGCGGCGCGCCGCCGCCCTGATCGCGCAGATAGCGCTGCCAATAATCATTGCCGTCAAAGAAAGGATGCGGCAGCAGCCCGTCATACTGGCCCCGCATCAGATAATGCAGCAGCGCGTTCGCGCCCGCGGCCTGGGCATCTTTGGATTGCGACAAATAGAAAGCGGTTGAAAACCACGGATGCGGATCGACGTTTTCCACCGTTCCGCGCAGCAGATAGTGGCGGGTCGGATGATCGCTGCACCAGGGTGCCTGCATCAGCACATGGGCGCAGGCCAACAGCGGATGGGTGTCGATCCGCGCCATCCGGCCTTCGGCCATCGCCAGAAGGATCGGGCCACCATCGGTCAGCACCTCGGGGCGACGGGTTGCAACATGGCGCGGGTCGATCAGCGGATGCGGCCCGCGATCCGGGCGGTTGCCTTCGATCAGATGCGCCCAAAGCATGTTGGGGGCGGCCCGCGCATAGCGCGCGCCCTCGGCGCCGCACAGATGGGCCGGGTCGAACAGCGGGTCGGGCGTCGGCTCTGCCGGCGTGGCTGCGGGTTTGCCCAGCCAATACAACAGCCCGTCCAGAGGCGTGGGTGCCCCCCATGTCTGCACCTTTTCGGGCCGGATCAGCGGATGCGGCGAAAGCCCGCTTTCGGCCCCTGTCGCAAGATACTGCACCAGCAGCGGCAACTCGCCGGTGTCGAACCCTTGGGCATGGACGTAATGCGCCGGATCAAACAGCGGATGCGGCCTGATCTGCCCCGTGCCGTGCCGCAGATAGCGGGCAAGAAGGCTTGTCCGAGCGGCATTTTGTGCCGATGACAGCTTTGGGGCCTTCCCGGCAGGATCGGGGGCTTCGGTTGCGATTGGGGGAAGGGCGGGTGCCACGCAGGCCGGGATGAAATAGGGATGCGGTGTCAGACCGCGCGCTTCGCCGCGCAAGATGTAATGCGCCAGCAGACTGGTGTTTTCCGAAACCGCGCCCGTTGGCAGTTGCGCCCGGTAATGCCACGGGTGGAAAAGCGGATTGGGCGCGCGGCCTTCCCGCTCGCCATGCTTGCGGTAGTGGCGCAGCGGGTCCATCCCGACCCGGGCGATGTCTGGATAGCGTTTCAGATAGAAATCCGCGTCGAAAAGCGCGGCCAGCACTGCGGCATTGTCATCGCGCAAGATCGGGGTGGACAGGCTGCCCTCGGTCGCATTGATCAGCGCCATCAGCCGTCGGGTAAACCGCGGCGCGCTGTGGCGTTGCCGGTGCCAGCGTTCTGCTGCGCTGCCAAGGCGCGCAAGGGCGGTGACCGACAGGCCGGCCTTGATCTGCCGGCACAGTTCGGCTGGGTGGTCCCAGTCCAACGTCTCGGTTGGCCCGACGCCCTGACCCGCCGCTCCGGTGAAGCAGGCGATGGCAATGCCAGCCCAGGCCGCCCCCGACAGCCCTGTGGCCTGCGCAACGCCGGGCAGGCTGCCCAGAAACAGGTTGACCCGATGGTAACGCAGGGCGTTGACGACCGAGGCTTCGGGTCCGGTGAACAGCACCTGCTCGGCGGGCAGGTCAACCTCTTTCAGCCGCACTTGCACCGCATGCCAAAGCTGTGGATCCACCGGCCCAATGTGAACATGCCGACCATCGGTCGCATGGATCAGATCAAGAATAAGGTCAGCCAGCCAATCGGCCCCAATGCGGGCCAGATCCTCGGACTCTGCCGACGTGGCGGTGGTCAGGCCGACGGTTTGCGCGGCTGCTTCGGGTACGAAGGCCGCCCCCCCCAACACCCGTGCCGCCCTCTGGGTGGCTTTGATCGCCGATGTCAGAAGGCCGCTGCGTTTTGTGGCCACAGCCGCGGCGGTGTCTTCGATGCCTGTCAGGGCCGGATTTTGCCGGTCATCAAACGGCAAGCCAAGCCTGGCCACATGGATCTTTCCGCTGCACCCCAAGGCATGCAAACTGGCACGCAGCGCCGCGATGCCGACAGACGGCCCCAGAACATGGGTGGCCCCAGCCAGCCCAGACGATAGAAAACCCGGCACAAGGCCGCCTTGGGGGCCCTGTCCATGCAGCAGATAAAGTTTGCGGCCAAAACGCGGGGCCAGCCGCACAGCCGCGCGCGGGGCGCGGTCATCTTGCGGCGATGCGTGGATCATCACACGCTGGGGCAACAGCAGGTCGATCCGCCCGACAATCCAGCGCCAGTAATCCTGCGGTGTGGCGTCGGCAGGGCCTTGCAGGGCAAAACCGCCGACAGCGGCCACCTGTGACAGGGCAAGTTCGTCCCGGCAGGGGGCAGTGAATAGAACGATGTGCCGCTCTTGTGGCATGGTGCGAAGGATCTGAAACAACACCGACTGCCAGTGCACAAGGCCCGCGTCGGGTGTCACCAGATGCAGTGTTGCCGCCCGGTCAAAGCCGACGGGGGGCTGGCCCCACAGGGCGGCATCTGCCGGGCTCAGCGGCACGGTTTGCAGGCTGGCCAAGCTTTCTGCGGCACCGTGCGGCACTGGATCCCACCTTTCCATCCGCCGGTCAGAGGGCCCGCAGGGCCAGCCCGATCCGGGCGGCGATCTCTTCCGTGTCGGCCACCGAAAGATGCGGTCCGATCGGCAGGCTCAGACAGGTGGCGCAAATGTCTTCGGTGACTGGCAGCGACAGATGCCCGTAATCGGCACGGAAAGCCCCGCTGTGATGGTTCGGAACCGGATAGTGCAGCGCCGTCGGCACCCCAAGCGCCGCAAGGGCGGATTGCAGGGCGTCACGCCGTGGGTGGCGGATGACATAAAGATGCCAGACCGGCGCTGTGCCCGCTGCCACCTGCGGCAGTCGCAGATCAGGCAAACCGGCAAGCGCCTGATCATAGACCGCCGCAATCGCGCGCCGCCGCGCGGTCCAGGTGTCCAGATGCTTCAGCTTGACCGACAGGAACGCCGCCTGCAACGGATCAAGCCGCGAATTGCCGCCCGGCAGGTCGTGATGATACTTCACCCGCGCGCCGTAATTGCCCAGCATCCGCACGGTATCGGCCAGTGTGTCATCATCCGTGACCAGCGCCCCGCCGTCGCCAAAGGCACCAAGGTTCTTGCCGGGATAAAAGCTGAACGCCGCCGCATGGCCAAGCGCGCCGACCTTGCGGTCGCCGTCCATGCCGCCATGGGCCTGCGCCGCATCTTCCAGCACGAAAAGACCATGGGCCTGCGCCAGATCGCGCAGCCCGGCCGAGGCCACGGGGGCGCCATAAAGATGAACCGGGATGATCGCCTTCGTTCGCGCGGTGATCGCGCGGGCCACTCCGTCGAGGTCGATGTTCATCGTCGCCGGATCGGCATCCACCGGCACGATGCGCGCGCCGGTCTGCGCCACCGCCAACCAGGTTGCGATAAAGGTGTTGGCGGGTACGATCACCTCGTCCCCCGGACCAATGCCCCGGGCCCGCAGGGGCAGGATCAACGCCTCAAGCCCGTTTCCAAGGGCAATGCAGTGGCGCACGCCGCACCAGGCGGCAAAGTCGGCCTCAAAACGATCAAGTGCTGCTCCGCCGACATAAAAGCCCGAGTCCATCACTGCCCGATAGGCTGTGTCCATCTCGGCCTGCAACGCCCGGTAAGTATATCCCACGTCAAGAAAACTGAAACCGGTCATGCTGCGCTTTGCTTTTCGCCGGACTGCTGCCGAACCCAGGCAAGAAACTCTTCATATTCGTAGATGTAGTCGCTGTTTTCATAAGGCCGGGATGCAATCACGCAGACCACGGTCTCGGGCATCAGAAAGCGCAAACGCCGCCACAGACCCGGTGGCAGGTAAAGCCCGGTGCTTGCATTTGTCAGGATGAACGGGAATTGGCGGGTTCCATCGTTCAGGATCACTTCAACCTGACCGTGCATGCACAAGATCATCTGTTCAAGACGCTTGTGGCCGTGCTCGCCGCGCACGGCACCAATTGGCACATCGTGCAGGTAGTAAATTCTGCGGATGTTGAAAGGCAGGTCCTGCGCCTCGATCACCCCAAGAGAGCCACGACGATCCATGTGGCGGGGCAGTTGCAAAAGGACCGGGCCTTCGGGCCGGTTGGTGATGAAATCGGCAAGTGTCAGCATATACAACTCTGCGTTGGAAGTGTCACGACAGACAGACAACCCTGAGATGTATAGCATGTGACGAAGTTAACCGCAATCGTGCTTCTGGACGCAGTCGCAGACCTTTTCTACCGGGTTTCCGGTGCCAGGGTCAGTCCGAGACAGAGCTGGCAACATTGGCCAGACTGAAGGCCGAACCGATCAGGCCCAAAATCGTGCCCGCAGCCACCACCGGGGATTCTGTCGCAAGCACGGTATCCCGATGCGAGACCTGAAAACCCTTGGCCGCAAACAGACCATCTGCGCGGGTCAGGTCAAACGTGAAGACCACACGCTCAAGTTGCGGGCCGCTGGCATCTTTGCGCAACTGCGAAGCGGTGTATTCGCGCAAGATCAAGACGCCTTTCGGATTGGCCCTTGCATCGCTCAGGCCGCCCGACATCGACACGGCTTCCAGCGCAGTGATGCTTTCCCTGTCGAAGGGCACGATCTTTTCGCTGCCCGTCGCCCCCAGCGCGGTAAAGTATCGCCGGTCCTCTTCGACCAATATCTTGTCGCGGCCGCGCAACGTGGTGTTCAGGCTGGCTTCGGCCAGCAAACGCTGGGCGCTGATCTCATAGGTCTTGTCATCGCGGATCAGCCGGACCAAAGGATTGCGCATATCCGCTGCGATGCCGCCGGCTTGCGCCAACACCGACAAGATGGTGCTGTTGCGGTCGGGCAGCGGGTAGGTTCCGGGCCGGGCCACCCCCGAGACCACATCCACCGCATTTCCCTGCCCGGGTTGCACGCTGATCTGCACCTGCGCCGAGGGCGCAATGCCCGCCAAAGCGCCTTGCAGTGTTTCGCGGGCTTGGTCCGGGGTTTGACCCCGGATCACGACATCTGCAACATAAGGCAAAAAGATCGTGCCCGAGGGTGATACCACCATATCGGGGATCGTGATCGACTTTGCACCGGTCGGGGCAAGCAGAGAGTTTGGCTCATTGTCCCAGATGGTGACCGTTACCCGATCGTTGCTGCGGATGATCTGGCTGTCTGGTCCGCGCTCGCCGCGGATCCAACCCCGTCCTGCCGTGGCAACCGCCCGTGGCCAGCGATTTACGCCCGCAAGAGAGGTCTGCGTGACCGCGACCACCTGAAAGCCCGGTTTCTCGGCCGTCTGTTGCTTCATGATTTCCGTGGTCAGCGCTGCCCCTCGCGGCAAGGTGCATGCGGCAAATCCCGCACAGCAGCACAGGATAAGCAGGGCTTGCACAAAACGTCTCACGGCAACTCCTGGGCTTGGTCCGATATCGGCGCGCTGGCGCCGTCAGAGTAGAACCGCATATTTACAGGATAGGCGAGCGCAATACCCAAGGTAGAGCAAAGGTTTCTGTGGACAACTTATAAGAAAAGGCCCGGTTCAGCGGGCGAGGCTGACCAGTGTTTGTGCAAGGGGCAAAACCCAGCAGCCATCAGGGTAGGTTCCCTTGATCCGGTCCCCTGGCATCGTGACACACATCTCGCCCAGATCGCTGCCGGCCTCGATCTGGCTTGCGGCCGTGATCAGGCAGGCGCGGCCAATCCGTGTTGGCCGTTCTGGCCCGCCGATCTGTGCCCCGGCCTCGATGAAGGTTCTTGCCCCGATGGTCAGCCCCGGGCCTGCTGTCAGCCGAACCCCGGCCCCGATGTGACAGCCCGGCCCCAGAATCAGGGTTCCGGGCCCTGGTTCCAGCCGCGCCCTTCGGTGGATTGTGGTTCCCGGCCCAATCTCGATCCGGCCAGCGTCCGTTTGGATGACACGGCCTGCCCGCCCAGCCTGACGTCGCAGGCCGGGAAAAGGCTGATCCGTCAACGGGCCAAGCTGTTGTTGCAGACGGCGCAGAAGAAAGCGTGCACCCAGGCCGAGTGTTCTGGGGGTCAGCCCCGCCAGAACGCCGCGCAGATCGCGGGCTGCCAGTGCCGCACGCAGGGCGCGGGCCTTTGCCATCAGGGGAAAGCGGGCATTCAGGGCCTGTTGCGCGGCGCGCATCCGGCCCTTGTCAGCCGAGGTGTTCAGTCCATGCTGGCGATACAGGAACAACCGATCCGGGATCTGCACAATCCGGTGCCTGCGGGTCAATGTCAGCAACATGCCCCAGTCTTCATAGGCCAAATCGGGATCAATACCGCCTTCGCGCATCAGGATGTCCCGGCGATACAACAGCCCCATTGCAGGAAGCCAGTTCCCTGCCATCAACTCGCGGTGCTGGTTGCGGCTGAACGGGGTGGGATGCAGCCGGTGGAACGGAAGGTGTGGCCCGCGAATGCCATCAAACACATAGCCGTCACAGCTGATGGCGGCCACCTCTGGCCCCGCCGACAGGAACGCCTTGACCAGACGCGCGGTCATGGTGGGAAACAGCGCATCATCGCTGGCCAGAAACTGTACGAAATCGCCCTGCGCCATGCGCAGCGCCCGGGCCAGCGTATGGCCCAGACCATGGTTTGGCTGGCAATGGAACTCAACCCGCATCGTACGGCCCAGACGGGCAAGACAACGGCTGATCACCTCGACCGTGTCATCGGTCGAGCCATCGTCGATGACGATCAGCTCGATCCGGGAGTGGGTCTGCGCCGCGATGCTTTTCAGCGCTGCCTCGACAAAGAGGGCGTGATTATGGGCGGGCATTATAAGGGTGACAAGCGGGATGGGGCTCTGCACGACTCTGTCCGAAAACGTCCGCTGGTCATTTGCACAAGCCCCCGACTGAAGAAAGCGTTTTCCGCATTCCGCGCCGGAACTCGCCCCGGTAGGTTTCTTGATGCCCAAGGTATCTCTGGCCCAAGCCCTCTCAGGCAAAGGGCGATACGAAACCCGCAAAAGGCCCGGCCTTGGCATCCTTATCCGACAGAATCGCTGTCGCCGGGTCGATGCCCCAGTCGATGCCCAGATCGGGGTCGTCAAAGCGAATGGAGCCCTCGCTGGCTGCCGCGTAATAGTCGGAGCATTTGTACAAGATCTCTGTTCCGTCGGTGCGGGTCACAAAACCATGGGCAAAACCGGCCGGGATGAAAAGCTGCTGGCCGGTCGCCCCCGACAGTTCCACCCCGATCCAGCGGCCATAATCGGGTGAGCTGCGGCGCAGATCGACCACCACGTCAAGAATGACCCCCTGCAACACCTGAACCAGCTTGGCCTGCGCATGCGGCGGGGTCTGGAAATGCAGTCCCCGCACCGTGCCTGCCCGTGCAGACCACGAACGGTTGTCCTGCACGAACTCTGCCTCAATTCCCGCCTCTTGCAGTCGTTTGTGGTTCCATGTCTCGGAAAACCAGCCGCGGTCATCCCCGAACCGAGCAGGGGTAAGCCGCACAACGCCCGCAATCGCCATATGCTCAACTTGCATGTTAGCCCTATCATCTTGCATGTCTGAAATGCCGTGACCATGCAGAATCCGCAGGGCTCTGAAAAGGGTCTTTCACGCAAAACCTTGGTCCCGGAACCGGATGATCACAGCTTCACGGCCGATTCCGGGTCTGCGGTGGCCGGTCTGCCAGAATCCGCCCCAGCAGAAGCGTCATGTCGCGCTGCCAGCGCGAAAAGGAAAACCGCGGTGCCCACGCCGCCCGGATGCGTGACGTATTGGCCGCGACGTCACTTTGCCATGCCACGGTCAATGCAACGATCCGCTGGGCCGCTTCCTGTGGCCGGTCAGCCTGCACAAGGGTGGCCATGGGATGAACCGCAGCGATTTCGGCCATGCCCGGGATGTCGGTCGTGGCGATCGGCAACCCGGCCTCGAACGCCTCAAGCGCGGCAATCGGCATGCCTTCATAGCGGGAGGTCATCAAGAAAAGATCGGCCTTCTGCAACACCGGACGTATGTCCTTGACCGGACCCAAAAAGCGCACCCTGCGGTCAAGCTCGGCCCGGTCCAGACCCGATGCCCGGCCAAAGCGGCGGCGGAATGCGGGCAGGTCGGTGCCGCCCCCGCACAGCACAAGCTGATAGTTCTTTGGCAGATGGGCAAAGATGCGGGCGGCCGTGGCATGATCCTTCTGATAGCCGCTGCGGCCCGTCATCACGACGGTCGGCGGGCCAGAGGCGGCGGGCAGGCCAGGGGCGGCGGGCTGGGGCAAGGGATCAAGGTCAGAGCAGTTTTCAAGCACATGCAGATGATGGCGCGACAGATGGTCATTCCGGTTCAGCACGCTGGCGAAGGTCTGTGCCGCGGCTTGGGACAAGAACAGAAGATGACAGGGCGGCATCAGGCGCAGGAATCCCGCCTCGATCCGGCGTGCAACAGCCGCCGCCAAGGGCCGATGCCCCGGCCCGAACGGCAGACCGTGGAAGGTGATGGCGAGGGGCGGCAAGCTTTGGCCCCGCATCCGGCGCCAGACGGACAGAACCCGCACCAGCAGCACCGCCATGCGCGAATGGGCCCAGACCAGATCGGGGGCCTGTGCATCAATCACATGGCCGATGCCCCGCAAGGCCTGCCAAGCCCGCAGCAGTGACAGCGACGTGCGCAGCCCGGGCTGTTCGACACGCTGCCCGCCAAGGGCCGTGACGAAATCATAGCCTCCGGCGTTGCGGTCAGACATCACGGTGAAACGTGCCGTCCCCGACAATGCCCGCATCACCTGCGCCAGATAGGTCGGCACACCGGAAAGCCCGCCATCGCCCCCGATCAGCAGGATATGCGGGCTAGACCCTTCCAACAGCGACAGCCCCCCAAAACCCCAGCCGGGCCAGAAGACCCTGACGGTACACCCCCGCGCGCCACATCAGGGCCATCCGCCGCAGCGGTCCGGCCCGGCGCGCCGCCCTGAACGCCGCAAGCCTGTGACGGTTTTCCGGGGTCAGGCGTGCCTCGATCCGGGCAAGCGCCTGAAGATTGCGGTCAATCCGGGCCGCATAGGCCCCGCGCAGCACACCGTGCTTGACGGCCAGACCGGCCCGGAAGCCTTCGCCTTGGCCCAGCACGTTGCGCCCGTGCTGGCGGTAAAGCAGCCTTGGCACAGGATCATGGATCACCATTCCACCCGCGCCGGTGACCAACAGATAAAGCCACCAGTCGTGAAACGACACATCCACCGCCGCCGCCACCGTTTCGCGCGCTAGTTTCAAGGCCGCGGCATTCAGCACCATGGTGTTGCCCGGCGCGATGTTTTCAACCAGCGCATTGGCAAAGGATCCGGGGCGCGCATAGGCCCGTGACAGGCGGCGGCGATCATCGGTGGGCCACCAGTTCACCCGACGACTGCAATACAGAACAGGTCGGTCGGCAGGCAGGCCAGACAATTGCGCCAGCGCCTGCTCCAGATGTTCAGGAAACCAGACATCGTCCTGATCGCACAGGGCAACACACCCCGTAAGGCCGGGGTGGGCCAGAAGGGACAGGAAGTTGCGCACAAAGCCCTGACCCGGACCGTCGGTGACCACAACCGACCGCCGGCTGGAATGGCTGGCCGCCTGATCCTTGGCAAATCGTTCAAGGATGGCGCGGCTGCCATCGGTCGAGCCGTCATCGCTGGCGATCAGGTGCCAGTCGGCATGGGTCTGGGCCACAAGGCTGTCAAGCTGCGCAGGCAGATCAGCGGCCCCATTGCACACGGCCATCAGCACCGTGACACAAGGGGCCGAGGGCAAGGTCACTCGTCCGCCTTGCCATGCGACAATAGCCCTGCCAGATAGGTGCCGTAGTCATTTTTGGAATACTGCCTGGCAAGCCCTGCCAAAGCCTCACGCCCGATCCAGCCATTTTCAAGGGCAATCTCTTCGGGACAGCCGACCTGCAAGCCCTGACGCCGTTCCAGCGTGCGCACAAAATTGCCGGCATCCAGCAGGCTGCCATGCGTGCCGGTGTCCAGCCAGGCATAGCCCCGGCCCATTTTCTGCACCGTCAGTGTGCCTTCGGCCAGATACATCTCCAGCAGCGTGGTAATCTCCAACTCGCCACGCGCCGAGGGGGTGACAGCGCGTGCCTTGGCGGGGGCTGTGCCATCCATGAAGTAAAGCCCCGTCACCGCATAGTCTGACAGCGGTTTTTTCGGCTTTTCGATGATGCTTTCAACCTTTCCATCCGCATCGAACGACACCACGCCATAGCGTTCGGGGTCCGATACCCGATAGCCAAAGACCGTGGCCCCGGTGCCTTGCGCCGAGGCGTCGGCCAGCAGTTGCGTCAGCCCGTGGCCGAAGAAGATGTTGTCGCCCAGCACCATAACTGACGGCGCGCCCGCCAGAAAGTCCTCGGCCAGGATATAGGCCTGCGCCAGCCCATCTGGCGAAGGCTGCGTGATGTAGGTCAGGTGCAGGCCCCACTGGCTGCCGTCGCTTAAGGTGCGCTGGAACTGGTCCTGATCCTGCGGCGTGGTGATCACCGCAATCTCGCGGATACCCGCCAACATCAGCGCCGACAGCGGATAATAGATCATCGGCTTGTCATAGACCGGCAGCAGCTGTTTCGAGACACCGATGGTGATCGGGTAAAGCCGGGTGCCCGACCCCCCGGCCAGAATGATGCCCTTGCGGGACGATGTCAGGGCTTTGGTCATGTCGGAACTCCAAGATCAATCAACGCCTCGGTCACGCCGACCCGCCAGTCGGGGCGGTTCAGGCCGAAGATCGCGAGGTGGGTGCAGTCCATCCGGCTGTTGGCCGGGCGTCGCGCCGGGGTGGGATAGGCGCTGCTGGGGATGTCCGTGATGGTGCAGGCGAGGCCCGCCTGCGCCATGATCTCACGCGCGAAATCGGCCCACGACACGTCGGGCGCGCCCGAGAAATGATAGGTGCCGGTCTTGGCCGGATCGGTGCAAAGCTGGTCTGCGATGGTCAGACAGGCCGCCGCAATGGCCCGCGCGGGGGTTGGCCCGCCGATCTGGTCGGCCACCACGGTCAGGCTGTCACGCGTGCCGCCCAGCCGCAGCATGGTTTTCAGGAAATTGTTGCCATGCGCCGAAAACACCCACGAGGTGCGCAAGATCACATGCGTGCCTGCTGCCGCGCGCACGCCTGCCTCGCCCTTCAGCTTTGAACGGCCATAGGCCCCCAAGGGGGCCGTCGGATGATCGGGCACAAAGGGGGCATCGCCCGCGCCGTCGAACACGTAATCCGTCGAGATCTGCACGAAGGGGATGCCAAGGGCCGCACATTCCTGCGCCATCGCGGCGGGCGCATCGCCATTCACCACCGTGGCGGCGGCGTCCTCGGCCTCGGCGCGGTCCACGGCGGTCCAGGCGGCGGCATTGATTACGGCGGCGGGCGCATGGGCGCGGATCGCCGCTGCACAGGCGGCGGGGTCTGCAAGGTCTGCCTGATCGCGCCCCAGAAAAACCGCCCCCGGCGCAAGGCGTTTCAATTCGGTGGCCACCTGACCTGTCGCGCCGAAAACGAGCAGATGCGCGCGGTTCATGCCTTGACCCCCAGCCGCTGGCCCACACCGTGCCGCGATTGCAGCGCCTTCCACCAGGCCTCGTTGTCCAGATACCATTGCACGGTGCGCGCCAGACCCTCTTCCACCGTCACGCTTGGCCGCCAGCCCAATTCCGCCCGGATGCGGCTGGGGTCAATTGCATAGCGTGCATCATGGCCGGGGCGGTCGGCCACAAAGGTGATCTGGTCGGCATAAGACCCGTTCGCCTTGGGGCGCTTTTCGTCCAGAATGGCGCACAGGGTCTTGACCAGATCAAGGTTCGTCCGCTCATTCTCGCCGCCGATGTTGTAGCTGCGGCCGATCGCGCCCTTTTGCACAACGGTCAGCAGCGCATCGGCGTGATCCTCGACATACAGCCAGTCGCGGATATTTGCGCCATTGCCATAGATCGGCAGGGATTTGCCGGCCAAAGCGTTCAGGATGATCACTGGCACCAGCTTTTCGGGAAAATGAAAGGGTCCGTAGTTGTTGGAACAATTGGTCAGCACAACCTGCAGGCCATAGGTTTCATGCCAGGCCCGCACCAGATGGTCCGACGCCGCCTTGGAGGCCGAATAGGGGCTGCGCGGATCATAAGGGGTGGTTTCGGTGAACTTTACGGCTGGATCATCGGGCAGGCTGCCGAACACCTCATCCGTCGAGATGTGGTGAAAGCGGAACGTCGCAGGCTTGCCTTGCTTGGCCCAATAGCTGCGCGCCGCCTCCAGCAGATTGTAGGTGCCGGTGATGTTGGTATCGACAAAGTCGCCCGGCCCGTCGATCGACCGGTCGACATGGCTTTCCGCCGCCAGATGCATCACCGCATCGGGGTGATGGGCGGCAAAGATCCGGTCCAGCGCGGCGCGGTCACGGATATCGGCATGCTCGAACGCATAGCCGGGCGCATGTGCAACACTGGCCACATTGTCCAGACAGGCCGCATAGGTCAGCGCATCCAGGTTGACCACCTGATGCCCGTCGCGGATGGCTTGGCGCACCACCGCCGACCCGATGAAGCCCGCGCCGCCCGTTACCAGAAGTTTCATGCCCAAGCCCTGCTTTCGTGCCAAATCATCACGCCACTGCGTCGTGCCACATGTTGTCAGCCCGAATCAATCCGCACCGAAAATATCGCGGGTAAATACCTTGCTCTCGACATCTGCCAATTCCGGGGCCCGCCTGTTTGCGATGATCACATCGCAATCGGCCTTGAACCGGTCAAGATCGCGCTCGACGGTGGAATTGAAGAACAGATCGTCCAGCAGCCGCGGTTCATAGACCGTGACCGGAATCCCCTTGGCCTTGATCCGCTTCATGATCCCCTGGATCGCACTGTCGCGGAAATTGTCCGATCCGGCCTTCATGACCAGACGGTAGATCCCCACCATCCGCGGGCGTCGTTCCAGAATGCGGTCGGCAATGAAATCCTTGCGGGTGATGTTGGCTTCGACAATCGCACGGATCAGGCTTTGCGGCACCGACTCGTAATTGGCCAGCAACTGCTTGGTATCCTTCGGCAGGCAATAGCCGCCATAACCAAAGGAAGGATTGTTGTAGTGCAGGCCGATCCGGGGGTCCAGACCCACGCCCTGAATGATCTGACGGCTGTCGATCCCGTGCATCATGGCATAGCTGTCCAGTTCGTTGAAGAACGCGACCCGCATGGCAAGAAAAGTGTTGGCAAACAGTTTGATAGCCTCGGCTTCACGGCTGCCGGTCAGCATAACCGGGGTATCGGGGTCCAGCGACGCCTGCTTGAGCAGGTCGGCAAAGACCTGTGCCGCCGGACCGGTTCCACCGACGATGATCCGGGACGGATGCAGGTTGTCATGCAGCGCGCGGCCTTCGCGCAGGAACTCTGGCGAAAAGAGAATACGGTCCGTGCCAAGTCGTTGGTTCAGCGCCTCGGTGAACCCGACCGGAACCGTGGATTTGACGATGATGCTGGCCCGGGGTGCCAGCCGCAACGCAGCCTCGGCCACGGCTTCGACGGAAGCGGTGTCAAACCGGTTGGTCCGGGGTTCATAAGAGGTCGGCGTGCAGATCACCACGTAATCCGCATCCGCCATGGCCAGCGCCTGATCAGCGGTGGGCGTCAGGTCAAGCGCGACGCTTTCCAGAAACCGGCTGATGTCGGCATCCTCGATCGGGCTTTGTCGGGCTTGCACTGTCGCAATGCGGCCCGGGTCGATATCAAAGGCATGCACCGCATGGCGCTGCGCCAGCAGGATCGACATTGACAGGCCAACATAGCCCAGCCCCGCTACCGTAATCTTCATGTCTATCCTGTCCCTCTGTTCTGCGTTTTGCGGCGCGGTCAGACGTTGGTCTTGCAGACTTTGCGCAAGGGTAACGCCCGAAGACAACTGCGCAACCGTTGGATACCGCCGGGCTGTGCCTTGCGCCACCCGATGTTATGGCCCTGATCCATGTCACGGGCCGCAGGGTCGCCTATGGTCTGCGCCCCCGGATATAACGAATACAGACCCTCTGCCCGCAGAGCCGTATCTGGCGAGGCTGCGTGGATCGTCAGCAGGGAAGGGTTTGAAAGCTGTCTGTCGGCCACAATGCAAAGCCTTGTTCTGAAACTGGATCATACAGGTCCATCAGGAACATCCGAGGGAAACGCGCGTCCAGTCTCAACATGTCAGGCAAGATGAAGCCTTTGCGCAACAGGCATCAGCGGCGCAGTCTGGGTCGATGAAAGGCAGATGCAAATCATAAAGGAAAATCCAGTGATGATCCTTTGCTCTCATTCGACAGACCCTTGTCGCATACATGTAAGCCTCTGATCCGCGACCGCGGGGATCATGTCTCCAGCAGGGTGCGGTGATGCCGCCAAAGCAGCAGCAGACCCGACATCAGCGTCAGGCTGGCAATGCACAACACCAGGACCACACTGACATAATCGGCCCGATAAGCACCGTAAAAGCCACCCCGCGTGACGCCGACCACATGCATCAGCGGGTTGAACCACAAGATGTCCTGCGCCACGCGTGGTATGGAATCATAGGTGAAAAAAACGCCCGAGACGATGAAGAGGGGGCGGGTTGCGATCTGCCAGCTGCGTTCCCAGATCGGGAAAGCGGTCATCAGATAGCAGTTGAGTGTCCCCACCCCGACGCCAAGGAAGGCGGCAAGGGAAAAGCCCAAAATGATATTTGGCAAATCTATATCTGCCCGGGCACCGAGAATGGTGATGATGCCGAAGAAAACAAGATAGGCCACCATAAGATGGGTCAGCACATTCAAAAGGAAGCGTGCGATCAACGCATCAAGGAAGGTGACGGCCGGATAGGCCAGCAGCGGCCGTGAGAAGTTGATCGATGTCGCCATCTTGTTGGCGACGTCATTGAACAACATGAAGGGCAGGAACCCGGTTGCATAGAAAAGCGGGAAGCTGTTTCCGATCGGTGGCGCGTGAAAGATCAGCGAAAAGCCGACCGAAAACAGCGCAAGTGCTGCCACGGGGTCGAGGATGGCCCAGAGATAACCACCGGGTGAACGGCCATAGGTCGTGGCCATCTCGCGCAGCATCAGGGCAAAGATGGTTCGCAGACTGCGAAAACGGCGCGCCCGCAAGCCATCCTGATCCAGAACAGGCGCATCACCCTCTATTGCCCCGCGGTCGGCAGACCGGAAGCCGGAAAAGGCGTGAGGCGGTGGCGGATGTGACTGGGCCATTTTTCTTACATAAACAGCCGCTAGACCTATCATCAGCCCTGCTGTAAGAAAAGGCATTGTGGTGTGGTGACGCCGAAATCATTCAGTCACGCGGATCGTCATGACCAAATTTCCCGACACTTCTGGAAAATTCCTGCTCTTGAAGGCTGTGCCAAGGGCTGAGGAAGGCAATGAACGCGTGCCTGTTGAACCAGCCTCTGCGACTGGTGCCGGCAGGGCCGCGTCGAACCCTGTCGATACGGACCGCGCAGCGCAATCCACTGTGTCCAGGGCCTTTGGTCCCATCAGCGCGGACATCCGGTTGGACCGACCCAAAACGGACGCAGCCGGTGTCAAGCAACCGGATGGCGCTCCAACCCCAAAGGCCCCCTCGGGCAGCGCCCTTCCTGCCCAGCAGCTCAATCCCTCGCGCCGGACCGGAGCCTTGGTGGTGCCGGCAACGCCCCGTCCGGGAACAAGTGTGGTGGCAGGGGCAGGGTTGCAGCGCCCGCCCGCCAGACCTTTTCCCGTCACAACGGCGAGCGCCGAGCCCCGGCCGCAACAGGCTTTGCCAGTAGGTCTCTTTCGGGCGGCGTCCGAAAAAAGACCGGGCGCCAGATCGGGAGTGCCGTCGCAAAGCGCAGACCTTGCATTGGCCCCAAAGCCGGCGTTGTCCGGTCAGACCACCGCAGAAGACAGACCTGTCGCCGCAGCGGCCCGGATGCGCCGCCGCCATCATGGTATCCTTGCCAGCTTTGTCGTGCTTGTTCTTCTGCCCATCATCGCCGCGGCCAGCTATCTTTGGGTGGTGGCGGTGGATCAGTATTCCTCGACGGTGGGGTTCTCGGTCCGCACCGAGGAACTTTCTTCGTCGCTGGACCTTCTTGGCGGCATCACCCGGCTGTCGGGTGGCGGATCTTCAGATTCAGATATCCTGTACGACTACATCCACAGTCAGGAATTGGTGACGGACCTGGACGCGCAGATCGACCTGCGTGGCATCTACGCCCAGGTCTGGCCCAGTGATCCGATCTTTGCCTTCGACCCGGACGGATCGGTCGAGGATCTGGTCAATCACTGGGAAAAGAAGGTGCGCATCCTCTATGATGCCAACTCAGGCCTGATGACATTGCGGGTGCTGGCCTTCAGCCCCGAGCAAGCGACGATGGTCGCCGCGCGGATTCTGGAACGCAGCACCGAAAAGATCAACGCCCTGACATCCGAAGCCCGAGAGGATGCCACGCGCTATGCCCGGATCGAGATGGATCGTGCCCTTGACCGGCTCAAGACCGCCCGCGAGGCGATGACCGACTTTCGCATGCGCACGCAGATGGTGGACCCGATCGTCGACCTGCAAGGGCAGATGGGTATTCTGAACAGTCTTCAGGCCCAGCTTGCCGAAAGCTATATCGAGCTTGATCTGCTGCGCGTCACGACCAACACCATCGATCCGCGTGTTGTGCGGGTCGAGCAGCGCATCGCCGTGATCAAGAACCGGATGGAGGAAGAGCGCCGGAAATTCAGCGAAAGCGATCAGGGCTCGGGCGGCGAGGATTACGCCAGCATGGTGGCCGAGTTCGAGCGGCTGACAGTGGACCGCGAATTTGCAGAAGAGGCCTATCGCGTGGCACTTGCCGCCTACGATGCCGCCTTGGCTGAGGCTCAGCGCAAGTCGCGCTATCTGGCCGCCCATATCAAGCCGACCATGGCTGAAAAAGCAGAATATCCCCAACGCTGGACGCTGCTTGGTCTGACCGCATTCTTTGCGCTGATGGCTTGGGCGATCGGGGTGCTGGTCTACTACAGCATCCGCGACCGGCGCTGAAACGGGCAAGTCTGATGATCCGGCTGGAGAACATCTCCAAGACCTTTGTTCTGGACGGGATGCGCCAGACCGTGGCCGATGGGATCAACGCGGTCTTCCCGACGGGTGCCTCTGTCGGGCTGTTCGGGCGCAACGGGGCTGGCAAGTCCACGCTGCTGCGCATCATCGCCGGCACGGTCAAGCCAAGCGCGGGCCGGGTGATCAGCGATGGCACGATTTCCTGGCCCGTAGGCTTTGCCGGCAGTTTTCATGGCGATCTGACCGGGGCACAGAACACCCGCTTCATCGCCCGGGTCTACGGGGTTGATACAGATACCTTGGTCGATTTCGTCGAGGATTTTGCCGAGCTTGGCCATCACTTTCATCAACCGTTCGGCAGCTATTCCTCGGGCATGCGCTCGCGTCTGGCCTTCGGGGTCAGCATGGGCATCCGCTTTGACACCTATCTGGTGGACGAGGTGACAAGCGTGGGCGATGCCGCTTTCCGCAAGAAAAGCGAAGAGGTGTTTCAGTCGCGGATGCGCGCCAGTGGCGCCATTGTTGTCTCGCATTCGATGGACCTGATGCGGCGGCTTTGCACCCTGGGGATGGTGCTGGAAAAAGGCGATTTGATTGTGTTCGACAATATCGAACATGCCATCCGGCAGCATCTGAAGAACATGCAGGTTTGACCCGCCCGCGCCACACACCGGGGCCGTCAGAGCCGGGAACAGCCGCACCTCTCTGAATTCAGACCTCAGGCAGCGCTACGTGCCAGCGACCGTTTCGACAGCATCATGTGCTGCGCAATCTGTGCCTTGCACGGCAGGCTGATCTGCCCCACACCGCAAAGGCGGCAAAAGACGGAACACAAGACGATGCGCTTCACGACCCTCGCTGACGAGATCGCGGCACAGCCCACGCCGGCTCGGTTGGGTCACGTTCCGCGTCCCCGCGTCTCGGCCCCACGGCATCTGTCCCTCGGCTCTCTGACAGTGATGCGGCCCGCGCGGCAAAGCTTGCGCCTGCACAGCGCCCTGCTTTGCGGCGGGCAGGGGCTTTGCCGCACAGCCCAAGGCGACTGGCTGGCCTTGATGCCGGACGAGCCCACTTTGCTGGGGCAAACAGCCAAATCCGCCCCCCAAAGCCCGGCACGCCCTCCCGCCCGGATCAAAAGCGCCATTGCCGGCTGTGCGCGCGGGTCAGATGACTGGACCACCTTTTTGCTGGACCTGCTGCCGCGCCTTGTGTTGGCGGCCGACAGCGCCGCAGATGGCACGCCGATCGTTGTCGATGCCAGCCTTCCCACAGCCCAAAGGGCCGCGCTTGCCATCTGTCTGCCCGGGCATCCGTTGCACGACCTTGGCCATGGCGAGACGCTGGAGGTCGGCACGCTGCATGCCGGGCTGACCGGGCAGATGTCCGGCCTGAGCCTTGCCCCCGAAGACATGGCGCCGCTTAAGCGCCTTCGGGCTGCGGGGTCCGGCGCGGGCCCTGCCGGTCAGCGGTTGCTGCTGTGGTCAGACGCAACCGAGCGGCAGGTACGAAATGCCGCTGCACTGCGCACAGCCCTTGAAGCCCGTGGCTGCATCACGCTGAAGATGGCAGGCCTGCCTTTGCCCGCGCGGATCGCAGCCCTTTGTTCCGCGCGCGAGATTGTTCTGGCCGATCCGGCGCTGATGGGTGATGCGCTGCTGGCCCCGCAAGGCGCACGGATTTTCCCGCTGTTGCCAGAGGGAAGTGTTCTTCACCCGTGGTCGCTGGTCGCAGAGTTGGCTGGCCAAGAGGTTACAGCCATTCTGGGCTCGGCGCCTTACCGGCGGTTGCGGACGCGCTTTGTGCCGTGGAACCGGGGGCGCGTGTTTCAGGTCGATACACGTCTGATCCTGCCCTTCCTGCCCAATCCATCCGACGCCCCAGAAAATCTGCCCACCCATACTTTGCCGATCCGCAGCCTTCTG
>DYMU01000031.1 GCA_020721445.1 Gemmobacter nectariphilus | reverse complement strand
CGGAGTATTTGGCAAGCAGCAATGCCTTGGAGGGTGGCGCGGTTGCCGGGCGCGAAGGCTTAGGAGGCGGGCTTTTCCAACTCGCGCAGCAGTTTGTGCCGGATGGCTGTGGGGTAGGCATTGACCCCGCGCGAGGTGATGACAAATCCGCCCTTGGTGACGACCCAGTCGCGGTAGAACCGGGTGATGGCGGTGGATTGGCCCATGTCCTCGATGGCAATGGCGTTGATGGCCACCCCGGCCTGCATGGCGCGGACGCGGGCGGCGCGGGCGGTGTTGCCGGCGTTTTCCGGCCCGTCACCCGAGATGTCGATGATGCGCCGCTGGCAGTCTGGCACCGCGGCGAACAGGGCAAGGGCTGCGTCCATCGCCTGACCCACCGCGGTGTCGGACCCGGCAAAGCCGCGCGGGGCTTGGCGGATGCGGGCGGCGGCACGGTCAAGCTGCGCGCGCGACTGCATCCGCACCCAGGGCAGCACCACCGCCTGTTGGCCAAGGCCGGACCAGTGCATTACCGAAAGGGCGACCTCGCCGTCGAGCAAGGCCTCGGCCACGGCGGGGTCTTGCAGGGCGTTTGCGGTACCTGTCGCCTGCACGGTGTATTCGCCGGTGTCGATCGAGCCGGACACGTCGATGGCAAGGACCAGCGCCACCGCGCAGGGCAGGGCGGGGGTGGGCAGGCCAAGGGCAAGGGCAACGGCAAGGGCACGCATCGCGCCAAGGTGACGTCAAGGCGGCTGCCGATCAAGTCACATTGGGCAAAGATCCAGAGGGATCGCTTGCCAAGGCGCCCAAGGCAACGCCGGCGGCAAACGAAATGCGAGAGGCGGAAGGTGCAGGTTTCTGTTGCCAGGTACCTGCGAACCCCGCCTTACGCGGCTAAGCGCAAGGACTTAGTTTTCGATACCTCGAACTGCTTACGCAGCCAGAGCCATCGGAGCACGGTTGTCATTGGCAACTGTACATTTGCACCGATAACGGTGGTAGCTCACCGAGCGAAAGCTGGCCTCTTTGAACGTTCGTCGATCCTATTTCGACCCCGAACCCCCGCAATGCCGGGTGGAATGGTGGAGCCGCCGGGTACCGCCCCCGGGTCCGAGCCGTCTATTACAGGTGCGTTTATCGCCATAGTCCGGGTTGCCCCGAACACAGCCAATATAGGCGCTGTGTTGGCGGGTCACAAGGTCGGATTGGGCGCGGGCGGCACGGCCGGGCTTTGCAGGAAAATCCGCTCTTCCGTCATCTCGGCGACCTGCAACCCCTCGCGCTGGTAAAACGCCAGGGCGCGGGTATTCGGGCGCAGCACACTGAGGCGCAAGGGCAGGCCAAGGCCATCGGCCTCACGTTGAACCTGTTGCAGCAAGCGGCGGCCCAGACCCATGCCCTGATGGTCGGTCCGCAGATAGAGTTTGCGCAGGCGCAGGTGGTCGCTGGTCTGTTCGGTCTGAACATAGCCGATGCCCTGCCCGTCCACCTCGACGATGCGGGTGTTGCGCAGGTCAAAATCGCTGATGTGTTCGCCGGGACGAAACGCGCCCCACAGCGCGCGGGCATGGCTTTCCATCACCTCGCGTTCCAGGGTGCTGAGAAACGTCACATCGGAGGGTTGGGCTGGGCGAAGTTCATACATGTCAAAACCGTGACAAAACGATGTGACAGGGGTATGACAGACAGGGGTGTGACAGGCGACCCCGCCCGATGCGTCCAGCGCCCGGGCGGGGGATAGGCAGGGTCAGAAGCCCGATTTGATCAGTTCGAACTCGTTGATCATCTTTTCACGGAACTCGGCCGAAACCGGGGTCTGTGCCAGCAGCGTGGTGGTGACCGGATCGACAAAGGCGGCTTTCAACGCCTCTTCCGAGATGGTCTTCATCGCCTCATTGTTGGAATGGGCATAGCCCAGCTCGTCCAGCAAGGCCTGCGCCGAACCATGTGCCAGAAGCGAGTTCATGAAGTCATAGGCCTTGTCTTCCGACCCCAGCTGGTCCTTCATGTTGACAAAGCCGCAAAACCAGGTGGCGGCACCCTCGGCAGGGCTGCGCTGGAACCCGATCGGGAAGCCTTCGGCCTGCAACAGCGCCACACCGTCGTTCCACGACCAGGCCACCTGCACCTCGCCCGTGGCCATCAGTTGCGACATCTCGGACGGGTCGGACCAATACGCGCGCACGTTCTTGTGCGCCTCGCGCAGCCAGGCGGCGGCGGCGGCGAATTGCTCATCGGTCACCGCAGACCAGTCAGAGACCCCGGTGGCGAGAAAGGCCAGCGACCAGACATCGTCGGAACTGTCGGGCAGCGAGATGCGTCCGGCATATTTCGGGTTGGTGAAGACCGACAGCGACGCCACATCCTCGGCCGGCACGTCCTTGGTGTTGTAGGCAACGGCGGTATAGGCGTAGTCGGTCGGGATGAACCAGACGCCCTGATCGTTCTTGATCAGCGGCGAGTCGAGCAGATGCGGGGCAAGGTTTGCGAATTCGGGGATCTTGCTGACATCCCATGGCTCGATCAGGCCCGCATCGTGATAGCGCGGCAGCGAGGCCACACAAGGATGGGTCACGTCGGCCTTGAAGCCGGATGACACTTTCTGAAATGCCTCATCGTCATCGCCAAAGAAGCTGTAGGTCGGCTTGTCACCATGCTTGGCGACATAATCGGTCAGCACGCCGTCGATTTCCCATCCGGCCCAGTCGAACACCAGAAGCTCGCGGTCGGCGGCTTTGGCGGCGGTGGTCAGGGCAAGTGCAGATGCGGCGCAGGCAAGGATCAGTCTGGAGTGGTTCATGGTCTTTCCTCGGTGTTGGCTTGGGCCTGTGTTGTCCCCACGTGGCCTTTTTGGTTTCGGCTCGGCTGTCGATCTGCCCGTCGCGACCGCACGGTTCGGCCGGGCAGGCCGCACGGGCAGGCAAACACCCAAGAAGTGGAACCGCTTTGACCGCTTGGCAAGAGGGAAAACGGTCACATCCGGGGGGTTGACCTTCGCCGCATGGCATTGCCTGTTGCTGGGCAGAGCGGGCACGGCGTGCTGCGGCTTTGGGCATTGGAACAAGCGGGAAGGGGAATGCGACATGCGGGCCATCGTGATGGAAAAGGCCGACGACGGGCAGGCGGTTGCCCGGCTGGCAGATTTGCCCGACAGCGCCTTGCCGCCCGGCGATGTGACGGTGAGGGTAGAGTTCTCGACGATCAACTACAAGGATGGCCTGTGTCTGTCGGCCACGGGCGGCGGGCTGGTGCGGACCTATCCGCATGTGCCGGGGATCGACTTTGCCGGTGTGGTCGAGGCGTCTGACGACGCCCGCTATGCCCCCGGCGACCGGGTGGTGCTGACCGGCTGGCGGGTGGGTGAGGCGCATTGGGGCGGCTATGCCACCCGCGCCCGGGTCAAGGCCGATTGGCTGGTGCCCTTGCCCGAAGGCCTGAGCGCGCGTTCGGCGATGGCGGTGGGCACGGCGGGCTTTACCGCGATGCTGGCGCTGATGGTGCTGGAAGAGCACGGTCTGACCCCCGATGCGGGTGAGGTGCTGGTCACCGGGGCCGCCGGGGGTGTGGGGTCGGTTTCGGTGGCGCTGCTGGCGCGGCTGGGCTATGCGGTCGCCGCGGTGACCGGGCGGCCCGAGACCGCAAGCTATCTGCGCGACCTGGGGGCCAGCCGCATCGTGCCGCGCGCGGATCTGGCCGAAGCCATCAAGCGCCCGATGGAAAGCGAGACCTGGGCCGGCTGCATTGACGCGGTCGGCGGGCAGATGCTGGCGCGGGTGCTGGGCCAGTTGAAGGCCGGGGGATCGGTGGCGGCGGTGGGCAATGCCGGGGGGTTGGCGGTGCCGGCCAACATCATCCCGTTCCTGCTGCGCGGCGTGAACCTGCTGGGCATCAATTCGGTGACCGTGCCTTATGCCCGCCGGGTGGTGGCCTGGGACCGGATTGCCAGCGAGGTGCCGATGGATAAGCTGGAGGCGATGATCCGGCCCGCCACCCTGGCCGAGGTGCCGGACTTGGGGGCGGCGATCCTGCGCGGCGAGGTGCAGGGGCGGGTGGTGGTGGATGTAAGCGCCTGAGCCTTTGGATTTGGGGCCTTGGGTTTCGGGGCCGGCGGCGCTGGGGGCGCTGCCCCCGGCCTTCGGCCTCCCCCGGGATATTTTTCGAAAGAGAAAGGTCAGGTCCGGGCAGGCTGTCAGGGTGGCTTGCCTTTCGGTCTGCTGCCCGGCAAGCATGGGGGCCGCCACTTCGGGAGGTTCCATGGCCCTTGATCTTGACTTTGTCCGCGCGCAGTTTCCGGCGTTTGACAGCCCGGTTCTGTCTGCCCATGCGTTTTTTGAAAACGCCGGGGGCAGCTTTCCCTGCCGCCAGGTGGTGGATCGGCTGACGCGGTTCTATACCCATCGCAAGGTGCAGCCCTATGCGCCCTATCCGGCGTCGCAACTGGCGGGCGAAGAGATGGACGAGGCCCGTTTGCGGCTGGCGGCGCTGCTGAACGTGGCGCGGGCCGAGGTGTCGTTTGGCCCCTCGACCAGCGCCAATACCTATGTGCTGGCGCAGGCGGTGCGGGTCTGGCTGCGCGGCCAGAATGCGGCGATTGTGACGACAAATCAGGACCATGAGGCGAACGCCGGGGTCTGGCGGCGGCTGGCCGATGAAGGTATCGAGGTGCGCGAATGGCAGATCGACCCTGACACCGGGGCGCTTGATCCGGCCGATCTGGCAGTACTGCTGGCCGATGGCCGGGTGCGGCTGGTGGCATTTCCACACTGTTCCAACGTGGTGGCGCAGATCAACGACGTGGCGGCGATCGCTGCCATGGCGCGGGCGGCGGGGGCGCGGACGGTGGTGGATGGCGTCAGCTATGCGCCGCACGGCTTTGCCGATTTGGCGGCGCTGGCGTGCGATGCCTATCTGTTTTCGGCCTACAAGACCTATGGCCCGCATCAGGGCATCATGGTGCTGCGCGAGGCCTTCGGCATGGAATTGCCGGGGCAGGCGCATTTCTTCAACCAGTCGGTGCTTTACAAGCGCCACACGCCCGCCGGGCCGGACCATGCCCAGGTCGCGGCCTGCGCCGGGATGGCGGATTACATCGACGCTTTGGCCGCGCATCATGGCCTTGCGGGCGATGCCGCCTGCCGCAACCGGGCGGTGCATGACCTGATGCGCGCGCAAGAGGTGGCGGTGATCGCGCCCTTGCTGGACTATCTGGCCGCGCGCAATGACCTGCGCCTGATCGGTCCACGCCGGGCCGAGGACCGGGCGCCCACCGTGGCGGTGGCGCTGGACCGTGACGCGGGGCCAGTGGCCGAGGCGTTGGGGCGGGATGGCATTGCCTGCGGGGCGGGCGATTTCTATGCCGTCCGCCCGCTGGCCGCGATGCGGGTGGACCCGGCCAAGGGTGTGTTGCGGTTAAGCGCCGTTCACTACACCAGCCCCGAAGATATTGCCCGGCTGATTGCAGCCCTGGACCGGGTGCTTTAGCAAGCGGCGTTGGCGCAGCGGAGCCATAACCCCCGGTGTCAAAAAGTGAACTTGCGCCGGGAAACCATTGATCCAATCGGATTTCCCGCCCGTAAGACATCACTGTAAATGCAAGAAAGCGCACGCCCCTGATGACCGACGCCCCCCTGATCCTTTGGCTGCGCCGCGACCTGCGCCTGTCGGATGCGCCGATGCTGCAGGCGGCGGTGGCCACGGGGCGTCCGCTGATCCCGGTCTTTGTGCTGGACCCGGAAACCGAAGCGCTGGGGGCCGCGCCGAAGTGGCGTCTGGGCTTGGGGGTTGAGGCGTTTTCCAAGGCTTTGCAACAGGTTGGATCGAAACTGACCCTGCGCCGGGGGCCTGCCTTGCCGGTGCTGCAAGAGCTGATCACCCAGACCGGGGCGACCGGCGTCTGGTGGCAGCGGCTGTATGATCCGGCATCGGTTGCGCGTGACACGGGTGTCAAATCGGCGCTGAGGGCGCAAGGCATCGACGCGCGCAGTTTCAACGGACATCTGCTGTTCGAGCCGTGGGAGGTCGAAACCGGCTCGGGCGGGTTTTACCGGGTGTACACGCCGTTCTGGAAGGCGGTGCGCGAGCGGAGCGTGGCCGACGCCTTGCCCGCGCCGCAGCGGCTTGTGGCGCCCGCCACCTGGCCGCAGGGCGACGTATTGCACGATTGGCAGCTTGGTCAAGCCATGCAGCGCGGGGCGGCGATTGTGGCACCACATCTGCACGTGGGTGAGGCCGCAGCCCTGGCCCGCCTGAGCGGTTTTCTGGAAACCCGCGTCAATGACTATGCCCAGGCCCGTGACCTGCCTGCTGTCGACGGCACCTCGGGCCTGTCGGAAAATCTGGCCTATGGCGAGATCGGGCCGCGCACCATCTGGCATGCGGGCATGCGCGCGATGCACGAAGGGGCCAAGGGGGCCGAGACCTTTCTGAAGGAACTGGTCTGGCGTGAGTTTGCCTATCACCTTATGCACCACACGCCGCAGATCACCCATGCCAACTGGAAACCCGAATGGGATGCCTTTCCATGGCGTGGCGACAACAGCGACGCCGAATACTGGCGGCGGGGCCTGACCGGCGAGCCGTTTGTCGATGCCGCGATGCGCGAGATGTATGTGACCGGGCGGATGCACAACCGCGCCCGGATGATTGTGGCAAGTTACCTGACCAAGCACCTGATGACGCATTGGAAAGTGGGCCTTGACTGGTTTGCCGACTGCCTTGTCGACTGGGATCCGGCGGCCAACGCCATGGGCTGGCAATGGGCGGCGGGGTCGGGGCCGGACGCAGCGCCGTTCTTCCGGATATTCAACCCGGCGACGCAGGTGGAAAAGTTTGACCCCAAGGCCGACTACCGCCAGCGTTTCATTGCCGAGGTGTCGCGCAACCCCGGCCCTGAGGCGCTGTCCTACTTTCAGGCGGTGCCGAAATCATGGGCGCTTGACCCCAAGCGACCCTATCCCAAGCCGCTGGTTGATCTGGCCGAGGGGCGCGCGCGCGCTCTGGCGGCCTATGGAGCGCGAAACTCTTGAGTGGTGCACGCGTATCTGAAATATCCAAAGGAACACGACGGTTCCCAACGGGAGACAAGATGGACTTTCTGACGACGACCAAAGGCCAGACCGGCCTGCCGCGCTATTTCTCGCAGGCCTATGCGGTGGCAAGCAAGCTGGGCGAAGGCCGGCTGGATTTCGTGATGCCCGATGGCCGCCGCTTTCGGATCGAAGCCGACAAGCCGGGGCCGGTGGCGGAAATCGCCATACACAACAATGACCTGTTCGCCCGGATGATCCGCGAGGGCGATCTGGGGTTTTGTGATGCCTATCTGGATGGTTGGTGGACCAGCCCTGACTTGCAGGCGTTTCTGGATCTGATCCAGTTGCCGCTTAATCAGGTGGTCAGTGACGGTTATCCGGCCATGGGCCTGTTGCGCCGGTTTGAATGGTTCCGCTTCTGGCTGCATTCCAATTCAAAGCGGCAGGCCAAGAAGAACATCCACGCCCATTACGATCTGGGCAATGACTTCTATCGGTTGTGGCTGGATGACAGCATGACCTATTCCAGCGCCATATTTCACGGCGGCCAGGAAAGCCTTGAAGCGGCGCAAGAGCAGAAATACGCCAGCATGGTGGACCAGATCGGTGCGCAGCCGGGTGAACATGTGCTGGAAATCGGCTGCGGCTGGGGCGGATTCGCCGAATACGCCGCCCGCGTGCGCGGCCTGCGCGTCACGGCGCTGACGATTTCTCAGGCACAGTATGACTTTGCGGTGGACCGCATGGCGCGGCTTGGGCTGTCGGACCGGGTCGAGATCAAGTTGCAAGATTACCGCGACGAGCGGGGCCATTATGACGGCATCGCCAGCATCGAGATGTTCGAGGCGGTGGGGGAGCATTACTGGCCAACCTATTTCGCCACCGTTCGCGAGCGGTTGAAACCCGGCCGCCATGCCACCTTGCAGATCATCACGGTGCCCGATCACCGCTGGGCCATGTACAAGCGGGGCGTTGATTTCATTCAGAAATACATCTTCCCGGGTGGAATGTTGCCCGCCCCCTTCCGCCTGAAGGAAGAGGTGGAGCGTGCCGGGTTGCGGGTCAAGGGTTCCGTCGAGTTTGGCGAAAGCTACAGCCTGACCCTGCGCCGCTGGCATGAGACGTTCACTGAACGCTGGGATGATGTGGCACGGCTTGGCTTTGACGACCGCTTTCGCCGGATGTGGGACTTTTACCTTACCTCTTGCGCGGGCGCGTTTCGCGGCGGAAACTGCGATGTGACACAGATCACCATCACACGCCCGGCCTGAGGCACCGGCAGGGCGGGAAGGGAGCGCGATGCCGACCGCCGCCAAGCTTGCTGCCGCGATTGCCTTTGGCATCGTTGCCGTCCTTGCCGCTTTTGCCTATATCGCAGCCATGCCCGAGGGTCGCCCTTCCAGCGGCCTGCCCGAGGTCAGCGGCGTGATCGGTGTGCTGTGTGGCTGGTTCATCATGGGGCCCTTCGCCCACCGAACCCAAAGCCGGATCGACGCCATGGGCACGGGGCTGCGCACCTCGGTCACCATCGTGGTGTTCGTTCTGGTGATCTTTGCCAGCGTCGAGATGATGAAGCGCGCGATCAAGGGCCGCTATGACACGCCCATGGAAGCGATCCTGTCGATGTTTGAACTGGCAATCGACTTGTCGCGGCCCCTGGCATCGCCCAATGTGCTGGGGGTTTTGCTGCTGGGCGGGCTGATCGGCGGTGCCGTTTCGCACTGGACCGGGCGCAGATGGCCCTGAGGGTTTGAACAAGGCGACAGTGATGACAGTGTTTTTCTGCGGGGTGTTCACGCATCCCCCGCTGCGCGAGGTGGTTCTGGGCGAGGCGGTTACCGTGACGCCGGGTTATGCTGCGGGGGTGCGCGAAGGCTGGGCCGATGGGGCCATGCAGGTCAGTCTGGTGCCTGCGGACCCGGGCGCGCGGGTTGCGGGCCTGTGCGCATCGGACCTGACCCCGGAACAGGCGGCGCGTTTGCGGTTTTACGCCGAGGCGATCGGTCTGGTCGGCCAGACCGTTGATCTGACCGGCGGCGCAGGGCGTGAAGCGGCCACATGCTTTGCAGCCCCCGCGTCAGAGGCCTGCACCGCGTGGGACGCGGCGGCGTGGCAGGACCGGGACGCGCCGCTTGCGGTGGCGACCGCGGCCGAGATCATGGCGGCCCGTCACACCTTGCCCGCCGGTCAGATCCGCGCCCGGCTTGGCGCGCTTCAGGTGCGCGCCTCCAGCCGGTTGCGCGCGATGGCCGGGGCGGTGACAGAAGGCCCGGGCCACGCGGACCCGCGGGTGCAGGTCTCGGCGCTGCGCCACCCCTATGCCAGTTTCTTTGCGGTCGAGGAATATGATCTGCGATTTCAGCGCTTTGATGGCCGGTTAAGCGATACGATCACCCGCGCGGCCTTTGTCTCGGGCGATGCGGTGACGGTGTTACCCTATGACCCGGTGCGGGACCGGGTGCTGCTGGTGGAACAGTTCCGCATGGGCCCCTATGCGCGCGGCGATGCGACGCCGTGGCAGCTTGAGGCGATCGCCGGGCGGATCGATCCCGGCGAGTCACCCGAAGACTGCGCCCGCCGCGAGGCCTTGGAAGAGGCGGGGCTAAGCCTCGCCACGCTGCATCCGGTGGCCAGCTATTACCCGTCGCCGGGGGCAAAGACCGAATACCTCTATTCCTTCGTGGCCATTGCCGACCTGCCCGATGGTGCGGCGGGCGTGTTCGGGATGGCGGACGAGGCCGAGGATATTCGCGGCCATCTGGTCGGGTTTTCGACGCTGATCGAGATGGTAGCCACCGGCGCGGTCAGCAATGCGCCCTTGATCCTGACCGCGTTGTGGTTGCAGCGCGAAAAGGGCCGCTTTTCGCCCTGACGCCGCGCGCCGGGGGAAAGGGCAAGAGCCTCCGGCGGGAGTATTTGGCAAGCAGCAATGCGCTCAGAGGTGCGGCCTGACCCAAGCCGCGTGGCGCGCCGGGTCAGGCGGTGGTGGTGCATCGCGGCGGGGGGGGGGAGAGCACGCTGGTAAGTCTGGCGGGGGGCGGCGTTTCAGACGCAGGGCGCAGAACGGGGGCCACAGGGGGTGCCAAAATTTGATCAGATCTTGATCGTGCCTGCCTTACCGGCATAACTGACGGCAAGACAGGGGGGCGGCAGCACCATGGACGCACGAAAGATACCGACCCACGAGATCACCTATGCGCGGTTGCGCGACATGATCCTGTATGGCCATCTGGAACCGGGGGCCGCCGTCACCATTCAGGGGCTGATCAGCGACCTGGGGGCCGGGATGACCCCGGTGCGCGAAGCCATCCGCCGCCTGACCGCCGAAGGCGCGCTGGAGCCGCAGGGCAACCGCCGGGTTTGCGTTCCGACACTGACGCAAGGCATGCTGGAACAGGTGGCCTTTGCCCGGTTGACGATTGAACCCAAGCTGGCCGAAATGGCCGCGGGCCACATGACGCCTGCGTTGATTGATCGCTTGCAGGCGATTGACTCACGGGTAGATGCGGCCATCCGGGCGGGCGATGTGCCGGGCTATCTGGAAAGCAACCATGCGTTTCACTTTTGCCTGTATGAGGCATCCGGCGCCCCGGTTCTGGTGGATATCGCCCGGTCGATGTGGCTGCGGTTCGGTCCGTCCTTGCGGGTGGTCTGCGTTCGGTTCGGCAGCGATGTGCTGCCCGACATTCATTCCGAGGCACTGGCCGCGATGCGCTCGGGCGATGCGGCCGCATTGCGCGGCGCCGTCGCGCGCGACATCAGCCAGGGGATCGAACAGGTGCAACTGGCCTTGGCGCAAGGCGGGATCTGATTGTCTGGGGTGGCGGGGTAAAGGGGGCGCTGCCCCCGTCGCTGGGCTGCCTCCCCCGGGGTATTTTTGCCAAGAGGAATGGTGCAGGGCAGGGCGCAGTCAGGAGGGGAGAATAATTTGATCAAATTACTTGAGCCTGCGCGGGTTTGATCATATCCTGAACAAAAGCCGGGGCTGTTGGCCCCACCGATCCGGAAAGGGCCACCCGATGACCATTCTTACCAATCACCTGCCGACGGCAGAGTTGCAGGCGCTGGATGCAGCGCATCACATGCATCCGTTCACCGATGCCAACGCTCTGGCGGCCAAGGGGGCGCGGATCATGACGCGGGGCAAGGGCGTCTGGCTGACCGACAGCGATGGCCGCGAGGTGCTGGATGGCATGGCCGGGCTGTGGTGCGTGAACATCGGCTATGGCCGGCGCGAGATGGCCGAGGTTGCGGCGCGGCAGATGGAAGAGCTGTCGTATTACAACACCTTCTTTCAGACCAGCCATGTCCCGGCCATAGCTCTTTCAGCCAAGATTGCCGAACTGGCGCCGGGGGATCTGAACCATGTGTTCTTTGCCGGTTCTGGCTCGGAAGCCAATGACACCAACTTGCGGCTGGTGCGGCGCTATTGGCAGGTGAAGGGCAAGCCGTGGCGCAATATCGTGATCGCGCGCTGGAACGGCTATCATGGATCGACCATGGGGGGCGGCAGCCTGGGCGGCATGAAGCCGATCCATGCCCATGGCGGCAAGATCGAGGGCATCGCCCATATCGACCAGCCCTATTGGTGGGGTGAGGGTGGCGAGATGACCGAGGCCGAGTTCGGTCTGGCCCGTGCGCGGCAACTTGAGGAAAAGATCCTGGAACTGGGGCCGGACAATGTGGCGGCCTTCATCGGCGAGCCGGTGCAGGGCGCGGGTGGGGTGATCATTCCGCCCGAGACCTATTGGCCGGAGATCCAGCGCATTTGCGATGCCTATGGCATCTTGCTGATCGCCGATGAGGTGATCACCGGTTTTGGCCGCACTGGCAACTGGTTCGGGTCGCAAACCTTTGGCATCCGCCCGCATATCATGACCATCGCCAAGGGGTTGTCTTCGGGCTATCAGCCGATTGGCGGCTCGATTGTCTGCGACGAGGTGGCGGCGACCATTGCCGAAGGCGGCGAGTTCTTCCACGGCTATACCTACAGCGGCCATCCGGTGGCGGCAGCGGTGGCGTTGGAAAACCTGCGCATCCTGCAAGAAGAGCATATCGTCGAGCATGTCCGCGATGTGGCACACCCCTATCTGAAGGAACGCTGGGATGCGCTGACCGATCATCCGCTGGTGGGCGAGGCCAAGCTGGTGGGGCTGATGGGGTCGATCGCACTGACGCCCGACAAGGCCAAGCGGGCGAAGTTTTCTGACGAGGCCAACGTCGGCTATCGCTGCCGCGAGCGGTGCTTTGCCAACGACCTGATCATGCGGGCGGTGGGGGACCGGATGATCATCGCGCCGCCCTTGGTGATCACCCCGGCCGAGATCGACGTGCTGATCGAGCGGGCGACCAAGAGCCTGGATGAGTGCCTTGCCGGGTTGCAGGCCGATGGGATCAGGGTGGGCTGAAGGGGCAGTCCCGCTGTGGGACAGGGCCTTGGGTCTTTGGAAAACAAGCGGTTAGGAGAGCGTTTTAACGGATCCTCAACCCCTTGTCGATTCGTGACGGGGATGGTGTGTCTTGGGGCGAATGTCTGCATTGCGGACATTACCTGCGCACCGCCAAACCTTTACTCATAGGGCAGTCCATCGGAAAGATGAATCCACGGGAGCATTTCATCCGCGTGGACATGGGCCTGAGGCTCAACGCTTTCAGCAGTCTCAAGCAGGGCGGCATAGAAGTGCGTTTCCGTTGGAAAACGGTCCGAGCGGTAGAAAATCGGCGACCCGCATTTTCCGCAGAAGCCACGCGAGTTGCCGGGGCTGCTTTCGCGGGAAACAGGCTGGTCTCCGGTGAACTTCCAAGACCCATTCTCCTGCCCGATAAATGTGGTGAAGGGCGAGGCTGTCGCCTTGCGGCAGCTTTCGCAGTGGCAATGAGCGACCCAATTGGGTTTGCCGGTCAGTTCGAAGGTACATGCCCCGCACAGACAGCGCCCTTGAATGGTCGGTTGCACTTCACGTTGCATAATTCCCCTGTCCGCTTTGTCTGGACCAAACCTGTCTTGCCAACCCTAGACGCAACGCCCAACTTACCACAATAAGCTTGAAACGGTCGTTGCAGTTCGAAGCCGTTGCTGTTTTTGCTGGACGTCTGGCGAGGGCGAACCGAGCGGGTGTTGCGTTTTTTGTTTTCCTTACGCCGAACAAATGCGACGTAGAGCCGCCGGGCAGCGTGCCTGTCTGTCCGTCATGGACGCGGCGTAGTGTGCCGATGTTGGCCATCCCATCACCTTGCCCCATCCCCCCGCCCGGTCCCTTGAGTTTGCCCGGCGGTTTGCCTACACCTGAGGCCACACGAGAAGGAAGCACCCCATGCGGATTTGCGGCGATCTGGCGGAAAGCATCGGCAACACGCCCCTGATGACGTTGAAACGGGCGTCCGAGATGACCGGCTGCACCATTCTGGGCAAGTGCGAGTTCATGAACCCCGGCCAGTCGGTCAAGGACCGGGCGGCGCTGTATATCATCCGCGATGCGGTGGCGCGCGGGGCGCTGAAACCGGGTGGCACGATTGTCGAAGGCACGGCGGGCAATACCGGCATCGGCCTTGCGCTGGTGGGGGCCAGCATGGGCTTCAAGACCGTGATCGTGATCCCCGAGACGCAAAGTCAGGAAAAGAAGGACATGCTGCGTCTGGCCGGGGCCGAGTTGGTGCAGGTGCCGGCAGCCCCCTACAAAGACCCCAACAATTACGTGCGCTATTCGGGCCGACTGGCCGAGGCGCTGGCCCGGACCGAGGCCAATGGCGCGATCTGGGCCAATCAGTTTGACAATGTCGCCAACCGTCAGGCCCATATTGAAACCACCGGGCCGGAAATCTGGAACCAGACCGATGGCCGGGTCGATGGCTTCATCTGTGCCGTGGGGTCGGGTGGCACCCTTGCCGGGGTGGGCATGGCCTTGCAGCCAAAGGGTGTGAAAATAGGTCTGGCCGACCCGGAAGGGGCGGCAATGCACGCCTTTTACACCACGGGGCGGCTGGACAGCCTTGGGTCGTCGATCACCGAGGGCATCGGGCAGGGGCGGATCACGGCGAACCTTGACGGGTTCACGCCCGATCTGAGCTATCGCATCCCCGATGCCGAGGCGCTGCCTTTGGTGTTTGACATGCTGGCCGAGGAGGGGCTGTGTCTGGGCGGGTCATCGGGGATCAACATCGCGGGGGCCATCCGCATGGCGCGCGATCTGGGGCCGGGGCATACCATCGTCACCATCCTGTGCGACTATGGCACGCGCTATCAGTCCAAGCTGTTCAACCCGGCCTTCCTGAAGGAAAAGGGCTTGCCGGTGCCGGGCTGGCTGGACCGCGCGCCGCAAGACCTGCCAAACGTGTTTCAGGACGCATGACCATGGTGCGACCGCTGCTTGCGCTGCTGCTGGTCTTTGTGCTGGCAACTTGCCTGCCGGGCGGGCTGTGGGCGCAGGTGCCCGAGGGCCCGATGCAGCCGGTGCCGTCGCCGCAAAGCCAGCAAAATGGTGCCACGCCTGCGCCTGCGAAAGACACGCCAACCACGACCGAGTTGGACTATGCCGCATGGGAAGCGCTGGCCGAGCGTGCCGAGGCGACGCTGGAAAACCCGGACGTCCCCGATGGATCGCTGGAGGCGTTGCGCGCGGAACTGGCCGGCTGGCGCGAGGGTCTGCTGGTGGCGCAAAGCACCAATGCCGCCCGCATCGCCACGCTGCGCCAGCAGATTGCAGCGCTTGGCCCGGCCCCCGAGGAGGGCCAGACCGAGGCCACAGAGATCGCCACCCGGCGCGCGACGCTGACCGAGCAACTGGCCCGGTTGCAGGCCCCCGGCATTGCCGCCGAGGAAGCCTATCGCCGGGCCGATGGCCTGATCGCGGAAATCGACCGCGCCTTGCGCGAACGCCAGACGGATGAGCTGTTGCAGCTTTACCCCTCGCCGGTCAATCCGGCCAACTGGCCCGATGCGTATCGCGCCGTCAGCGGGGCCATGGCCACGATCCTGCGCGAAACCCGGCAACGCTGGGCGCTGCCCACCGGGCGCGAGACGCTGTTCGACAACCTGCCTGCCATTGTCGCCTATCTGCTGCTGGCGCTGGGGCTGATCTGGCGCGGGCGCGGGCTGGTCGAGCAGTTGGTGCACAAGATGACCCAACGCTGGTCGGCGCGCGGGGTGCGGATTGCGGCGGTGGGCCTGTCGCTGGGTCAGATCGTGCTGCCGATGATCGGACTTGTGGCGCTGTCACATGCGATGCTGTTGTCAGGTCTGTTCGGCATCGTGGGCACCGTCATCGTCGGGGTGTTGCCGGCGGCGGGGTTTGCGCTGTTTGCGGCGCGTTGGCTGGGGGCGCGGGTGTTTCCCAAGACGCCGGATGCGCTGCCTTTGGCCCTGACGCCAGAGGCGCGCACCGAAGGCCGCCTGCTGACCACGGGCTATGGCGCGGTGCTGGGCCTTGAGATCCTGCGCCTGTCTGCTCTGGATCATCAAGACCTGTCCGAGGCGGCGCGGGCGGTATTGGCTTATCCGACGCTGATCCTTGCGGCGGTGCTGCTGGTGCGCTTTGGCCGTCTGTTGCGGCTGAGTGCGGCCAACGCGGGCGAGACCGAGGACGAGGTCAGTTTCCGGCGCCGGGCGCTGTCTTTGCTGGGGCAAGGCGTGTTTGCGATCGGGGTGGTCGGTCCGGTTCTGGCGACGATCGGCTATATTCCGGCGGCCGCGGCGATGATCTTTCCGGCGGCGACCTCGCTGGGAGTGATGGGGCTTTTGCTGCTGTTGCAGGCTTTGGTGACCGATATCTATGCGGTCGTCACCCGCAACGAGGATGGGGCCCGCAATGCGCTGGTGCCGGTTCTGGTGGGTTTTGCGCTGGTCATTCTGGCACTGCCGCTGTTTGCGCTGATCTGGGGCGCGCGGATGGCCGACCTGACCGAGATGTGGACCCGGTTGCGCGAAGGCTTTACGCTGGGGGACACGCAGGTGTCGCCCACGGCTTTCTTGCTGTTTGCGGCGGTTTTTGTCTTTGGCATCATGCTGACCCGGCTGTTTCAGGGCGCGCTGAAAGGGTCGATCCTGCCGCGCACCAAGCTGGATCAGGGTGCCCGCAATGCGCTGAACTCGGGCGTCGGCTATGTCGGCTTCTTTCTGGCCGGTCTGATCGCGATCAACTCGGCCGGGATTGACCTGTCGGGACTTGCGATCGTGGCGGGTGCGCTGTCGGTCGGCATCGGCTTTGGCATGCAGAACATCGTCGGGAACTTCGTCTCGGGCATCATCTTGCTAATCGAGCGCCCGGTGTCGGAGGGCGACTGGATCGAGGTGGGCGGGGTACAGGGCATCGTCAAGTCGATCTCGGTCCGGTCCACCCGCATTCAGACCTTTGACCGCACCGATGTGATCGTGCCCAACACCGATCTGGTGGCAGGCCGGGTGACGAACTGGACCCGGTTCAACCTGTCGGGGCGGCTGATCGTGCCGGTGGGGGTGGCTTACGGCTCTGACACCCGCAAGGTCGAGCAGGTGCTGCGCGAGATTGCCGAAGCGCAACCGCTGGCCATCCTGAACCCGCCGCCGCTGGTGATCTTCATCGGCTTTGGCGCCGACTCGATCAACTTTGAAATCAGGGTGATCTTGCGGGACGTGAACTTTTCGCTGTCGGTGCGCAGTGAGATCAACCACCAGATCTATGAACGGTTCCGGGCCGAGGATATCGAGATCCCGTTTGCGCAGGCCGATGTGACCCTGCGCAACGTGGCCGAGATTGCCGATCTGCTGCGGGCCTTGCCGGCGGTGGTGGCGGCGGCGCAACCGGCAGAGGCCGCGTCTGGCAAGGGTGGCCCGGCCGCGCCCTTGCTGCGTGACCATACCGGTGGCGAAGGGCTTGATCTGCCCGGAAAAGACGCAAAGGAAGACGATTAGTGACAACCGAGCTGCTGTTTCGCACCGACCCCTATCTGCAACAGGCCGAGGCGCGGGTGATCGGCCACACGCCAGAGGGCGGCATCCTGATCGACCGCACGGTGTTTTACGCCACCGGCGGCGGCCAGCCGGGCGACAGTGGCTTGATCGAGTGGGCGGGTGGTCGGCTGATGATTGCGACCGCAGTCAAGGTGGAAGGCGGGCTGATCGCGCTGGTGCCGGCCGAGCCGCTGCCGATGCCACCGGTGGGCACGGTCATTGCGCAACGGCTGGACTGGACCCGGCGCTATCGCCACATGCGGATGCACACCGCGCTGCACCTTTTGTCGGTGGTGATCCCGCTGCCGGTGACGGGTGGCCAGATCGGGGCCGACCGGGGGCGGCTGGATTTCGACATGCCCGAGCCGCCAACCAACCTTGCGGCGCTGAACACCGGGCTGGAAGCCCTGATCAACCGCGATCTGCCGGTGACAGACGACTGGATTTCGGATGCCGACCTGCTGGCCAACCCCGGTCTGGTGAAAACCCTGTCGGTGATGCCGCCGATGGGGCAGGGCAAGGTGCGGCTGGTGCGGATCGGCAAGCCTGAGGCGCAGGTCGATCTGCAACCGTGCGGCGGCACCCATGTGGCGCGCAGCGGCGAGGTGGGCCATGTCGAGATCACCAAGATCGAAAACAAGGGCCGCCAGAACCGCCGGGTGATCTTGTCGCTGATGGATTAGCCAAAGGCCGGGTTCCCGTCGGCCGGGTAGCCGCCCGGGGTGGTCTGAACCGGCGGCGGCCGCGCCCACGGCGGCCGCGTGCCGCACGGCCCGTGCCGTGATTGGCCTGCGGCTGCACGGGCGGCCCCAGCCGCGGCATGGCGATGGCGTTCCGGCGGTTGGCGGCAGACAGTGGGCGGCGCGTGACCGGGCAAATGCCGCTGGAACAATCGCGCAGGGCAGCGGGGCCGTCTTCGGAACAGGTCATGGTCATCGGGTCGGTATTGGGGGCCGACGCAGGCAGGGCGCTGCCGGGGTGAGGTGATCTGGTCTTTGCGCACAGGATCTGGCGCAACCATCCGGGGCAAGGATGGTGCAGAGCCCGCATCGCCCCGGGCCCATCGTTCTGACGCAACCCGATCGCCGTCGCTTTGGGTGGCCATTGTGTGATGGTTGGGCCGCAAACCATCGGATCGGCCCGCCGGTGGCGTGATATCGACCTTGCCGAACCGGGGGGCGGCCCCTGCGCTTTCAGCCATCACCTGGCACCTTGCCCAGGGTAAGGCCCGCCCGGCCATAGCCAGAAATCCCCTCTTGCATCTTTACACCAGTCGCGATTAACACAGGTCCACGGACAGGTGGCCGAGTGGTCGAAGGCGCACGCCTGGAAAGTGTGTAGGCGGGGAACCGTCTCGAGGGTTCGAATCCCTCTCTGTCCGCCATCATCCCCCTTGATTTTGCAGGATTTTTTCGTCACTGGGAATGAACCCGCCAAACAACCCGCCAACTTGCATGTGCTGGCAATGGCATAGGCTTGTGTGCAGATGTTCTGCGTCGTTCCACGATTTCAGGACTCATCCCATGACCAGTCCCAAACATCAGGCCGTGCCCTTGTGGACCGCTTCGCTGCGACAGACGCGGTTCACCGGCTTCCTGTAGAGATATCCGACCCTTGCCGCCACGGACCTGACCGCCAGCATGCGGCGCTGGCGTTTGACCTCGGCGGCAGTGGTGGACTCGGCCGCCGAACAGCGTTCTGCCGACTGGGCATGCTGGCGTGGCAACGCCGCAGGGCTGGGCGGCCGGACCTTCGTGACGCAGATTTCGTTGATGACACGGCAGGCAACCGGCGTGGGCTTCTTCGGCCTCTATGGCCCCACCGCAGCGCTTGCCACCACGCTGACGCTGGCCGCCGCCGTCAACTGCATCGGCATCGGCATTCCAAATCCTGCGGATCGGAGGCATGGCAAGCCACTGGAGTTGCGGTTGATTTGCCGCGTGAGCGGGACATCTGACAGGGCAAGCCTGCCCCGCCACGCAGTTCAATGGACCCATGGTCTTGGTTGCAACCGAGATGGCAAGCGGCGGGGTCTTGAGGCTTGCCCCGGCCGCCGCCGCCACGGACCTGTGACCCCGTTGGAAGGCGCGACGCGCCCTAAAGCCTGCCGCCACGCAGATCGATCAACTCGCCCGAGTCGCGCATGGTGCAGACCATATGCTGGTGCCCGACCGAAGCCTCGATCTCCCATTCATGCTTTTGCGGCGAGCGCGCCTTGACGAAGTGAACGTCCCGTTTGCCCACGGCGAAATTCTGCGCAACGATGTCGGCACAGCCGCTGTAGGCCATCGGCGGGGCCTTTTGCGACGCAGGCTCGCGACGGTGCGCGACACTGTTGCTGCGCTCGTTCTCGCCCGCCTTGTACCCCTCGACGTAGCCACGGGTCTGGCTGTGCTTCCAATAGGCATAGCCGTGCAGGCCGTCGCGGTAGCCGCGTTCGAATTCGGCGGTCTCGATGTCGTCACTTGGCTTGTAGCCATCCTTGTAGTGGTGCTTGTTGTGGATCAGTGCCGCAATGCCCAGAATGGCGATCGCAGCGGCGGCTTTCTTGTCGTCGCTCATATCGGCGCGAACTGGTGCAGAGGAGATTTGCAGGCACAGTGCGGCAGCGCCAAGGACTGCGAATGTCGTTTTCATCTGATTTGCTCCTGACATCTGGGCTTTGAGGGTATCAACACGGACTGACCCGAAACGCCCGCAACGGGGGTGGCCCGGGACTTTTCCAACCTCTCAAAGGCTAAAAGGCACAAACCGGTGACGCTGTCCACTTTGCGAACGGACCGCGAAACCCTTCGGCAGCTCGGCCAAGGCTCAGTGCGTCAGCCCAGCATTGGATGGATGGACAATAATTCTGCACAGACTCCTGCGCCTTGCGCTATCGTCTGGTCGTCAAGGCACTTTCATATTCAATTTTATCATGATTGCGGTGGTGTTGGCCGACAGATATTGAAGGGACCTGTTCGGGTATTACCGTCAAATGGGTTCATTTGCCGTCCGGAGGTTGTGAAATGAAAGATTTGGCGACCCCGGCACAGACGCGGGAATCGCGCATCACGCGCACCTCTCGGGACGAGGACGGGGCCGCGTCGATCATGTTTTCGGAACGACACCTTCTTGACATCGCCGCGCATCGCAGCGGCCTGATGGTCGATATCTTGCGGCTGGCCAACGAAGGTCTGACACTTGGGCGGGTGGTTTCGGCCGGGCACGAGATTGTTCTTGAAGACCCCGAAAACATCATGCTTTTGCTGCCGCTACAGGGCCGGATCGCAATACAGGCCGGCCACAGCGAGCACGCCTTTGCCAGCGGATCGGCTCTGTTGCACAAATCTGCTGACGGGATTCACCTTGTGAATCCAGCGTGATA
>DYMU01000030.1 GCA_020721445.1 Gemmobacter nectariphilus | reverse complement strand
TTGACGGCATCGAGGTCGAGGTGGATGGCGCGATGACCATCATCCAGGCCGCCGAAGTGGCGGGGATCGAGATCCCGCGCTTTTGCTATCACGAACGGCTGACGATTGCCGGCAACTGCCGGATGTGTCTGGTCGAGGTGGTCGGCGGCCCGCCGAAACCGGCGGCAAGCTGTGCGATGCAGGTGCGCGATCTGCGCCCCGGCCCGAACGGCGAGGCACCGGTGGTCAAGACCAACAGCCCGATGGTCAAAAAGGCCCGCGAGGGCGTGATGGAGTTTTTGCTGATCAACCATCCGCTGGATTGCCCGATCTGCGATCAGGGCGGCGAGTGTGACTTGCAGGATCAGGCGATGGCTTACGGGGTTGATTTCAGCCGCTACCGCGAGCCGAAGCGGGCATCCGAGGATCTGAACCTTGGGCCGCTGGTCGAAACCAAGATGACCCGCTGCATTTCCTGCACCCGCTGCGTGCGCTTTACCTCCGAGGTGGCCGGGATCACCCAGATGGGCCAGACCGGGCGCGGCGAAGACAGCGAGATCACCAGCTATCTGAACGCCACACTGGACAGCAACCTGCAAGGCAACATCATTGATCTGTGCCCGGTGGGGGCGCTGACCAGCAAGCCCTATGCCTTTACCGCCCGCCCGTGGGAGTTGACCAAGACCGAAAGCATCGACGTGATGGATGCGCTTGGCAGCAATATCCGCATCGACACCAAGGGCCGCGAAGTCATGCGCATCCTGCCGCGCAACCATGACGGCGTGAACGAGGAATGGATCAGCGACAAGACCCGCTTCATCTGGGACGGTCTGCGCCGTCAGCGGCTGGACACGCCCTATATCCGCGAGAATGGACGGTTGCGCAAAGCCGGTTGGGCCGAGGCTTTGGCTGTGGCCGCCAAGGCGATGCAGGGCCGCAAGGTGGCGGCGCTGGTCGGCGATCTGGCCCCGGTCGAGGCGGTCTATAGCCTGAAGCGCGTGGTCGAGGCTTTGGGCGGCAAGATCGAATGCCGCACCGATGGCGCGCGGCTGCCCGCGGGCAACCGCTCGGCCTATGTCGGCACGGCGTCGATCGAAGACATCGACAGCGCCAAGATGATCCAGTTGATCGGCACCAATCCGCGTCTGGAAAGCCCGGTCCTGAACGCCCGCATCCGCAAGGCCTGGACCAATGGTGCGCAGATCGGGCTGGTGGGCGAGGCGGTCGATCTGACCTATGACTATGCCCATGTCGGCACTGATCGCGCCGCATTGGTGGCCTTGTCTTCGGCCGAGATCACCGAGGAAACCCGCGCCAAGCCAACGCTGGTGATCGTGGGGCAGGGTGCCATCACCGAGGCAGATGGCGAGTCGGTTCTGGCCCATGCGATGAAGCTGGCCGAAAACACCAACTCGAAACTGCTGATCCTGCACACCGCCGCCGCCCGTGTCGGCGCGATGGACGTCGGTGCCGTGACCGAAGGTGGCATGGCGGCGGCCATCGACGGCGCCGAGGTGATCTACAATCTGGGGGCCGATGAGGTGGATATCGCCCCCGGTGCCTTTGTCATCTATCAGGGCAGCCATGGCGACCGGGGCGCGCACCGGGCCGATCTGATCTTGCCGGGCGCGGCCTATACCGAGGAGAGCGGCGTTTTCGTCAACACCGAAGGCCGGCCGCAACTGGCGATGCGCGCAAGTTTTGCCCCGGGCGAGGCCAAGGAAAACTGGGCGATCCTGCGGGCGCTGTCGGCCGAACTGGGCAATGTGCTGCCGTGGGACAGTCTGGCTGCGTTGCGTCGGGTGCTGGTGAGCGAACATCCTCATCTGGGCCAGATCGACGCGGTGCCGCAAAACGACTGGGCACCGCTTGCGCTGCGCGACCCCGCGCGGGCCACGTTCCGCAACGTGGTGAAGGACTATTACCTGACCAACCCGATTGCGCGGGCCAGTGCGGTGATGGCGGAGTTGTCGGCCATGGCCAAGACCCGGCGCGACACCCCCGTGGCGGCGGAATAAGCCCATGCGCATGCGCCTGACCCTTGCCAGCCTGACTGCCGCTGTCGCGGCGCTGTCGGCCTGCGCGCAGGAACCGGCGGTGGCGCAGGGCGATGTCTCGCCGGTGTATCAGGGCATTCAGACGGTGTTGCTGGACGGTGATCTGGTCAGCTTTCGGGTGGCCCTGCAAGGCGCGCAGGCCAAGGATGAGGTCGAAACCTATGGCCGCTGTGCGGCGGCGCAATATGCGCTGATCCGCGGCTTTGGTTTTGCGCGGCATGTGCGCACCACGGTGGCGCAGGATGGAAACACATGGCGGGGGGACGCGGTCTATCTGATCTCGGCCGCCCTGCCGCCCGGGTTGCGGACGATCGACGCCGAGGTGACGGTGCGCGATTGTGGGGCACTCGGGATACCGACGATATAGGGATGAGGGGCTGAGGATGTCTGATTTTCTGGCAACGCCAACCGGCACACTGGTTCTGATCGCAGGGCAAAGCCTGCTGATCGTGGGCTTTGTGATGATCAGCCTGCTGTTTCTGGTTTACGGCGACCGCAAGGTCTGGGCCGCCGTGCAGATGCGGCGCGGCCCGAACGTGGTGGGGCCGTTTGGCCTTTTGCAAACCGTGGCCGACGCGCTGAAATATGTGGTCAAGGAAATTGTCATTCCAGCGGGCGTTGACCGCCCGGTGTTCTTCATGGCGCCCTTGCTGTCGTTTGTGTTGGCGATTCTGGCCTGGGCGGTGATCCCGTTCAGTCCGGGCTGGGTGCTGGCCGACATCAACGTGGCGATCCTGTTCGTGTTCGCGGTTTCCAGCCTTGAGGTTTACGGCGTGATCATGGGGGGCTGGGCGTCGAACTCGAAATACGCCTTCCTTGGATCGCTGCGGTCGGCGGCGCAGATGATCAGCTACGAGGTGTCGTTGGGCCTGATCATCATCGGCATCATCATCTCGACCGGCTCGATGAACTTCTCCAGCATCGTGGCGGCGCAGGATGGCGATCTTGGGCTGCTGAACTGGTACTGGCTACCGCATTTCCCGATGGTCTTTTTGTTCTTCATCAGCGCCTTGGCCGAAACCAACCGCCCGCCGTTCGATCTGCCCGAGGCGGAGTCGGAACTGGTGGCGGGGTTCATGGTCGAATATTCCTCAACCCCGTTCCTTTTGTTCATGGCGGGTGAATACATCGCCATCTTCCTGATGTGCGCGCTGATGAGCCTGCTGTTTTTCGGCGGCTGGCTGTCGCCCATTCCCGGCCTGCCCGATGGTGCGCTGTGGATGGTGGGCAAGATGGCGTTCTTCTTTTTCCTGTTCGCCATGGTGAAAGCCATCGTGCCACGCTATCGCTATGACCAGTTGATGCGGATCGGCTGGAAGGTGTTCCTGCCCTTGTCGCTGGCCTGGGTCATTCTGGTGGCGTTTCTGGCCAAGTTTGAAGTTTTGGGCGGCTTTTGGGCCCGCTGGACGATGGGGGGCTGATGACCATGGCGCAAATCGACTGGACCCGCGCGACCAAATATTTCCTGTTGCAGGATTTCTTCAAGGGCTTTGCCTTGGGGATGAAATACTTCTTCGCGCCCAAGGCCACGCTGAACTATCCGCATGAAAAGGGGCCGCTGTCGCCGCGGTTTCGCGGCGAACATGCGCTGCGCCGCTATCCGAATGGCGAAGAACGCTGCATCGCCTGCAAGCTGTGTGAAGCGGTGTGTCCGGCCCAGGCCATCACCATCGACGCCGAACCGCGCGAGGATGGCAGCCGCCGCACCACCCGCTATGACATCGACATGACCAAGTGCATCTATTGCGGGTTCTGCCAAGAGGCCTGCCCGGTCGATGCCATTGTCGAAGGCCCGAACTTCGAGTTTTCGACCGAGACGCGCGAAGAATTGTTTTACAACAAGGACAGGTTGCTGGAAAACGGCGCGCGGTGGGAGGCTGAAATTGCCCGCAATCTTGAACTTGACGCTCCGTATCGGTGACCGGGATGAGTGACGCATACACAAAGATGCTGCAACAGATGATGGAAAGCGGGCAGGAAATGCTGCGCGCCTTCAACCCGGCGGCCGAGGGCATCAAGGTGACAAGCCTTGAAAAGATGTTCCCGACCCTGCCGAAAGACATGCTTGAGATGTGGTTTGGCAAGACCTTCAACCGCGAAGGGCTGGATGCCAAGACCCGGCTGCTGGTGACGCTGGCAGCACTGACCGTGCTGGGCGCGCAGGCCGAACCGCAGGTGAAACTGACCGTGCGCCACGCCCTTGCGGCCGGGGCCACCCAGCGCGAGATCACCGAGGTGATCTGGCAGATGAGCATGTTCGGCGGCCTGCCCGCGATGCAAAAGGCATTGGAACTGGCGCAAAGCGTGTTTGCCGACACCGAGGAGAAAAACGCATGACGGTTGTGGATTATGCCTTTTACGCCTTTGCGGTGGTGACGGTGGCTGCGGGGCTGATGGTGACAATCAGCCGAAACCCGGTGCATTCGGTGCTGTGGCTGATCCTTGCGTTCCTGTCCTCGGCCGGGCTGTTCGTGCTGCTCGGGGCCGAGTTCGTGGCGATGCTGTTGATCATCGTCTACGTCGGCGCGGTCGCGGTGTTGTTTTTGTTCGTGGTGATGATGCTGGACGTGGATTTCGCGGCGTTGAAGGGCGAAATTGCCCGTTATCTGCCGCTGAGCCTGCTGATCGGCATCGTTCTGCTGATGCAATTGTCGCTGGGCATCGGCGCGTGGATACAGGCCGATGGCGCGTTGGGGTTGCGTCAGGCGGTGACGCCTGCGGTCGAGCAGATGGAAAACACCCGCGCCCTGGGGCTGCTGATCTATGACCGGTATCTGCTGTTGTTCCAACTGGCCGGCCTGATCCTGCTGGTGGCGATGGTGGGGGCAATTCTGTTGACCTTGCGCCACCGCGAGGGGATCAAGCGGCAAAACGTGTTGCATCAGATGTGGCGCGACCCGGCCAAGGCGATGGAGCTGAAAGACATCAAGCCGGGGCAGGGGCTGTAAGCGCCAGCAAGGCTGGCAAACCGCGTGGATATTCACCGGTCAGGACAAGAATAATAGGGCGCGCTTCAGGCAGCCTGAGGGAGGGAACGGACATGGTTGGACTGGAACATTACCTGACGGTGTCTGCGGCGCTGCTTGTGATCGGCATCTTCGGCATCTTTCTGAACCGCAAGAACGTGATCGTCATCCTGATGTCGATCGAGTTGGTGCTGCTGGCGGTGAACATCAACATGATCGCCTTTTCCAGCTATCTGGGCGATCTGGTGGGGCAGATATTCACCATCTTCATCATGACAGTGGCCGCCGCCGAGGCCGCGATCGGCCTTGCCATTCTGGTGGTGTTCTTCCGCAACCGCGGCACCATTGCCGTCGAAGACGTCAACGTGATGAAGGGCTAAGACCATGGCAACGATCATCCTTCTGGCCCCGCTGATCGGGGCGCTGATCTGCGGCTTTGGCTGGCGCATCCTTGGCGAGCGTGCGGGCCAGATCATCACCACCGGCGCGGTGTTTCTGGCCGCGTTGCTGTCATGGGTGATTTTCCTGACCTTTGACGGCGAGATGTATCAGGTTGTGTTGCTGCGCTGGATCGAAAGCGGGTCTCTGGGCAGCGAATGGGCGATCCGTGTCGACCGTCTAACCGCGATCATGCTGGTGGTTGTCACCACGGTCTCGGCGGTCGTTCACCTCTATTCCTTTGGCTACATGGCGCATGACGACAATTGGGGCGAGGGCGAGCATTACAAGGCGCGGTTCTTTGCCTACCTGTCGTTCTTTACCTTTTCGATGATGGCGCTGGTGACATCTGACAATCTGGTGCAGATGTTCTTTGGCTGGGAAGGCGTGGGGGTCGCGTCTTATCTGCTGATCGGGTTCTACTATAAAAAGCCAAGCGCCAATGCCGCCGCGATCAAGGCCTTTGTGGTCAACCGGGTGGGCGATTTCGGCTTTGCGCTTGGCATCTTCGCGTTGTTCTTCCTGACCGACTCGGTCCGGTTCGATGAGGTGTTTGCCGCCGGGCCCGAGCTTGCGCAAACCAACCTGACCTTCCTGTGGGGCGACTGGAACGCGGCCAATCTGGTGGCCGTGCTTTTGTTCATTGGCGCGATGGGGAAATCGGCGCAACTGTTCCTGCACACCTGGCTGCCCGACGCGATGGAAGGCCCGACCCCGGTGTCGGCGCTGATCCATGCCGCGACCATGGTGACGGCCGGGGTGTTTCTGGTCTGCCGGATGTCGCCGATCTATGAATACGCGCCCGAGGCCAAGATGTTCATCGTCTATCTTGGGGCCTCGACCGCCTTTGTGGCGGCGACCATCGGCCTTGTGCAGAACGACATCAAGCGGGTGATCGCCTATTCCACCATGTCGCAGCTTGGCTACATGTTCGTGGCGGCCGGGGTGGGGGTCTATTCGGTGGCGATGTTCCATCTGTTCACCCATGCGTTCTTCAAGGCGATGCTGTTTCTGGGCGCAGGTTCCGTGATCACGGCGACGCATCACGAACAAGACCTGCGCAACTATGGTGGTCTGCGCAAAAAGATTCCTTACACCTTTGCCGCGATGCTGATCGGCACCTTTGCCATCACCGGCGTCGGCATTCCGCTGACCCATATCGGCTTTGCCGGGTTCCTGTCGAAGGACGCGGTGATCGAGTCTGCCTTTGTCGGTTCGCAATACGCCTTCTGGTTGCTGGTGGTGGCTGCGGGCATGACCAGTTTCTATTCCTGGCGGCTGATGTTCATGACGTTCTTCGGGCAAAGCCGCGCCCCTGCGCAGGGCCATGGACATGGTCAAAGCGTGCACGGGCATAACGGGCATGGGCATAACGGGCATGGGCACGATGCGCACGGCCACGCCGACGTGGCGCATGAACCGCATGAAAGCCCGCTTGTCATGCTGATCCCGCTGGGGGTGCTGGCGCTTGGCGCGGTGTTCTCGGGGATGATCTGGTATAACGTGTTCTTTGGCGACGAAGCCAAGCTGCGCACCTGGTTCGGCATGGAAGCCGCCGCCCATGGCGAGATGCATGGCAGCGCGCACGCAACCGAAGGTGCCGCTGCCGAAGGCAACACCGCCCCGGCGCAAGGGGTGCCGGCAGAAGGCGCCGCGGTGGCAACCGAAACCGCACCGATGGCCGAGCCGTCGCACAGCGCCGCCGCCGCGCCGATTGGGGCAATCTTCATCGGTCCCGACAACCATGTGATCCACGACGCGCACAACGTGCCGACCTGGGTCAAGCTGTCGCCCTTCATCGCCATGGTGATCGGGCTGGCAACCGCCTGGCTGTTCTACATCAAGGCCCCGTCATTGCCCGGCCGACTGGCCGCAAGCCAGCGTCCGCTGTATCTGTTCCTGTTGAACAAGTGGTATTTCGACGAACTGTTCGACGCGATCATCGTGCGTCCGGCCAAGGCGCTTGGCGGGTTCTTGTGGAAAAAGGGCGATGGTTCCGTCATCGACGGATCAATCAACGGTGTGGCGATGGGGATCATCCCGATGCTGACCCGTCTCGCCGGTCGGGCGCAATCGGGCTATGTGTTCCACTATGCCTTCGCGATGGTGCTGGGGATTGTTGTCCTTGTCACCTGGATGACGCTGACAAGCGGCCAGTAACGGGGCGAGAAAGACAAAATGGACAACCTGCTTTCCATCATCACCTTCATTCCCGCCGTGGCCGCCGCCATCATGGCCGTGTTTTTGCGTGGCGATGATGCTGCGGCGCAGATGAACGCCAAATGGCTGGCACTTCTGGCCACAAGCGCCGCCTTTCTGGTGTCCTTGTTCGTGCTGACCGGGTTTGACCCTGCCAATACCGAGATGCAGTTCGTCGAGGAATACGACTGGATCCTTGGCTTGAAATACAAGATGGGCGTCGACGGCATTTCGGTGCTGTTCGTGATGCTGACCACCTTCCTGATGCCGATCACCATCGCCGCCTGCTGGACGGTCACGGTGCGCGTCAAGGAATACATGATCGCTTTCCTGCTTTTGGAAACGCTGATGCTGGGCGTGTTCTGCGCGCTGGACCTGGTGCTGTTCTACCTGTTCTTCGAGGCCGGCCTGATCCCGATGTTCCTGATCATCGGCATCTGGGGCGGCAAGGAACGCATCTATGCCGCGTTCAAGTTCTTTCTTTATACCTTTCTTGGCTCGGTGCTGATGCTGGTCGCGATGATCGCGATGTATTGGGATGCGGGTACCACCGATATTCCCACCCTGCTGCGGCACAGTTTCGCGTCGGGTGACCTTGCCGTTCTGGGCTTTACCGTGGTCGGCGGCTTTCAGACCCTGCTGTGGCTGGCGTTCTTTGCCAGCTTTGCCGTCAAGATGCCGATGTGGCCGGTGCACACCTGGTTGCCTGATGCCCACGTGCAGGCCCCCACCGCCGGGTCGGTGGTGCTGGCGGCGATCATGCTGAAAATGGGCGGCTACGGTTTCTTGCGGTTTTCGCTGCCGATGTTCCCGGTGGCGTCGGACCTGCTGGCGCCGCTGGTGTTCTGGCTGTCGGCGATCGCGATCGTTTACACCAGCCTGGTGGCACTGGCGCAATCCGACATGAAAAAGCTGATCGCCTATTCGTCGGTGGCGCATATGGGCTATGTGACGATGGGGATTTTCGCCGCCAACCAGCAAGGCGTCGACGGCGCGATCTTCCAGATGATCAGCCACGGCTTCATCTCGGGGGCGCTGTTTTTATGCGTCGGCGTGATCTATGACCGGATGCACACCCGCGAGATTGACGCCTATGGCGGTCTGGTCAACCGGATGCCGGCCTATGCGGCGATTTTCATGTTCTTCACCATGGCCAATGTCGGCCTGCCCGGCACCTCGGGGTTTGTGGGCGAATTTCTGGTGCTGGTCGGCATCTTCCAGGTCAATACCTGGGCTGCGGCTGTGGCCACCACCGGGGTGATCCTGTCGGCGGCCTATGCGCTGTGGCTGTATCGCCGGGTGGTGTTTGGCGAGTTGATCAAAGAGGCGCTTCGGTCGATCACCGACATGGACCGCCGCGAACGCGCGATCTTTGCGCCGCTGGTCGCCATGACCCTGCTGCTGGGGGTTTATCCGGCCTTGGTGACCGATATCATCGGGCCCAGTGTCGCCGCCCTTGTTACCGATTATCAGGCTGCGCTCCCGATTTCGGGCGTGACGCAGCTTGCCCAGCACTGAAAGGAAGCGGACGTCATGACGCCGAGCGATTTCAACACCATCCTGCCCGAATTCGTGCTGGCGGCCTTTGCCTTGGGCGCGCTGATGTTTGGCGCCTATGGCGGCAAGGACAAGGTTGCCCCGACGCTGGTCTGGGCCACATCGGGCCTGTTCATCGCCCTGGCGCTGTTCATCGGTCTGACCGGCTCGGGTGACCGCACGGCCTTTGGCGGCATGATGGTGGATGATGCCTTTGCCCGCTTTGCCAAGGTGGTGATCCTGACCGCCGCCGCCGCAATTCTGCTGATGACGCAAGACTACATGCAGCGCCGGGCCCTGATGCACTTTGAATGGCCGGTGCTGGTGACCCTCAGTGTTGTCGGCATGTGCGTGATGGTTTCGGCAGGCGATCTGATGGCGCTCTACATGGGGTTGGAGTTGCAATCGCTGGCGCTGTACGTGCTGGCCGCGATGCGGCGCGACTCGGCCAAATCCTCCGAGGCCGGGTTGAAGTATTTCGTGCTGGGCGCGCTGTCTTCGGGGCTGTTCCTGTATGGCGCATCGCTGACCTATGGCTTTTCCGGCGCCACCGGCTTTGCCGCGATCCTGTCGACCCTTGGCCAAGGCGCGCCCGCAGGGCTGATCATCGGGCTGGTGTTCATGCTGTCGGCACTGGCGTTCAAGGTCTCGGCAGCACCCTTCCACATGTGGACGCCGGACGTTTACGAAGGCTCGCCCACCCCGATCACCGCGTTCTTTGCCACGGCGCCAAAGGTGGCTGCGATGTGCCTGATCGCGCGGCTGGTGCATGATGCCTTTGGCACCATCCCGGGCCAATGGGGCCAGGTGCTGGCGGCGCTTGCGGTGGTGTCGATGTTTCTGGGCGCGATTGCCGCCATCGGGCAGCGCAACATCAAGCGGATGATGGCCTATTCGTCGATCGCCCATATGGGCTATGCGCTGGTGGGTCTGGCCTCGGGCACCGCCGAAGGCGTGCAGGCCATGCTGATCTACATGGCGATCTACGTGACGATGAACGTCGGCACCTTCGCCTTCATCCTGTCGATGGAGCGTGACGGCATGCCGATTTCCGACATTCAAAGCCTGAACATGTTCTCGAAGAAAGAACCGCTCAAGGCCCTCGCGCTGCTGATCTTGATGTTCAGCCTTGCCGGCGTGCCGCCGATGCTGGGCTTTTTCGGCAAGTTCTATGTGCTTAAAGCCGCGGTTGATGCCGGGCTGGTCTGGCTGGCCCTGGCCGGGGCTGTGGCCTCGGTGATCGGGGCCTATTATTATCTGCGCATCGTGTTCCTGATCTATTTCGGCAAGGACTCGGAACCTGTCGACAGCACCATGGCCCCGGTGCAATGGGCGGTGATGGTGGCGGTATCGGCGATCATGCTGTTTGGCATCGTCAACCTGTTTGGCATCGAACCGGTGGCGGCGGTGGCGGCGCAGGCGCTTGTCCAGTAACGCCGCCTGGCCCGCCGGGGTCGGGCGTCTGGTCCTTTCGTCGGTTGACAGCACCAATGCCGAAGCCTTTCGCCGTGCGCCCCTGCTGGGCGGTCCGGCGTGGATCATGGCGGGGGTGCAGACGGCGGGTCGCGGGCGCCGCGCGCGGCCCTGGTCCAGCCCGCCGGGCAACGTCCACGTAACCTATGTGATGCGGCCGTCCGAACCTGCCCCGTTGGTGGCGTTGCGGTCCTTCGTGGCGGCATTGGCGCTGTTCGACGCGCTTGGTGCCGTGACCGACAGCCCGCAGGCACTGGCACTGAAATGGCCCAATGATGTGCTGCTGTCGGGCGGCAAGGTGGCGGGCATCTTGCTGGAAAGCCAAAGTGCGGGGCAGGGCGTGGCCGTGCTGGCCATCGGCATCGGCGTCAACCTGATCGCGCATCCTGACCCTACCCATGTCGAACCGGGGGCCCTGCGCCCGGTGTCGGTCTTGTCCGAAACCGGCACCCGCATCGCACCGCAAGCGTTTCTGGATGTCCTGGCCCCCGCCTATGCCGCGTGGGAAGACCGCTTCATGACCATGGGTTTCGCCCCGATCCGCGAGGCTTGGCTCGCGCGCGCCGCAAGGCTGGGCGAGCCGATCCGCGCCCGCACCGGCACCGCCACCCATGACGGGCTGTTTGACACCATTGATGCCGACGGCAATCTGATCCTCCGTCAAGCCACCGGAAACCTTGCCATCCCCGCCGCCGAGGTGTTCTTCTAAAGCCCGCGAGCTTTCTCTTTCCACAAATATCCCACGGGGGTCCGGGGGCGTGAAGCCCCCGGTCGCCCGCCCAAGACGGAACCCCGCCCATGCTTCTCGCCATCGACTGCGGCAATACCAATACCGTGTTCTCGATCTGGAGCGGTGACCGCTTCGTTGCCACCTGGCGCATCGCCACCGATCACAAGCGCACGGCGGATGAATACTATGTCTGGCTGTCGTCGCTGATGCTGATGACCCGGACCGAGGCCACCATCACCGAGGCCATCATCTCCAGCACCGTCCCGCGCGTGGTGTTCAACCTTCGCGTCCTGTGCGGTCGCTACTTTGACTGCCGCCCTCTGGTGGTGGGCAAACCGGAATGTCGACTGCCCGTTGCCCCCCGCGTCGATCAGGGCACCACGGTCGGGCCTGACCGTCTGGTCAACACCGTGGGCGCCCATGCCCGCCATGGCGGTGATCTGATCGTGGTCGATTTCGGCACCGCCACCACCTTTGACGTGGTCGATACCGATGGCGCCTATGTCGGCGGTGTTATTGCCCCCGGCGTGAACCTGTCGCTTGAGGCGCTGCACATGGCCGCCGCCGCCCTGCCGCATATTGACGTGGCACGTCCCGCCACGGTGATCGGCACGAATACGGTGGCCTGCATGCAGTCAGGGGTGTATTGGGGGTATATCGGTCTGGTTGGCGGGGTGGTGCGTGAAATCATCCGCGAACGCGATCAGCCCATGAAAGTTATTGCAACCGGGGGGCTGGCCTCCTTGTTTGCCCAAGGCACGGAATTATTTCACGTGATCGAGGATGATCTGACCATGCATGGCCTCGTCCTGATCCACGACTTCAACAAGGAAACTGCATGAGCGCGAACCGTCTGATCTATCTCCCCCTGGGTGGCGCGGGGGAGATCGGGATGAACTGCTATGTCTACGGCTATGGTCCCGAAGGCCGTGAGCGGCTGATCGTGGTCGATCTGGGCGTGACCTTCCCCGATATGGATGGCAGCCCCGGCGTTGACCTGATCATGGCAGACATCAGCTGGCTAGAGGCACGGGCAGACCGGATTGAGGCCATCTTCATCACCCACGCGCATGAAGACCATATCGGAGCACTTGGTCTGTTGTGGCCACGGCTGAAAAAGCCGGTCTATGCCCGCCGCTTTACCGCCACCATCGGGCGGCTGAAGCTGGATGAAAGCGGCCTGCCGCTGGATGCGATCACCACGGTCGAGCCGCGTCCCGCCGTGGTCGAGGCCGGGCCGTTCAAGGTGCAATTCGTGCCGGTCAGCCATTCGATCCCCGAAAGCAGCGCGCTGGTGATCGACACCCCCGTCGGGCGCATTTTCCATTCGGCCGATTTCAAGATCGACCACAACCCGGTGGTGGGCGAGCCTTGGGATGATGACGCGATCCGGGCCATTGTGGCCGAGCGCCCGATCAAGGCGCTGATGTGCGATTCGACCAACGTGTTTTCCACCCATGCCGGGCGGTCGGAATCCACGCTTGGCCCGGCGCTGAAAGAGTTGATCCAGAAATCGGGCGGCATGGTGGTGGCGACCACCTTCGGGTCCAACGTGGCGCGTCTGAAGACGCTGGCCGAAGCCGCGCGCGCGGCCGACCGGTCGATCTGCGTGCTGGGCCGGTCCATGCGGCGGATGCTGTCGGCGTCGGAGGAAACCGGCGTGCTGACCGGCTTTCCGCGCCTTGTGTCGCCCGAAGAGGCGCTGGAGATCCCGCGCCGCAATCTGATGCTGCTGGTCACCGGCAGCCAGGGTGAGCGCAGGGCCGCCTCGGCGCAACTGTCACGCGGCAAGTATTTGGGCCTTCAGATGAAGGAAGGCGACACCTTCCTGTTCTCGTCCAAGACCATTCCGGGCAATGAACGTCCGGTTCTGAAGATCATGAACGCCTTTTCCGAGATGGGCGTCGATGTGGTGGATGACTCTGGCGGTCTTTACCATGTCTCGGGCCACGCCAACCGCCCCGATCTGGAACACGTTCACCGCCTCTTGCTGCCCGACATGCTGATCCCGATGCATGGCGAACACCGCCACCTGCGCGAGCATGTCAAGATCGCCACGCAATCCGGCATTGCCGCCGAAATCGCTGTGAATGGCATGATGATGGACATCACCGGCGAGACGCCTCAGGTGGCCGAATACATCGAAACCGGGCGTCAGTATCTGGATGGCAACGTGCTGATTGGCGCAATGGACGGGGTGGTGCGGGACCGCATCCGCATGGCCCTGAACGGCCATGTGATGGTGACGGTGATCCTGGACGAAGCCAATGCGCCTTTGGGCGAGGCTTGGGTGGAACTGTCGGGTCTGCCAGACATTGGCCGCGGCGAGCGGGCCCTGGCGGCAACGCTGGAAACCGACCTGTCGGACTTTCTGGAATCCGCAGGGGCCAAGGTGCTGCGTGACGACGACAAGCTGGACGAAGCCCTGCGCCGGATCGTGCGACAGGTGACGATGGAAGAAATCGGCAAGAAGCCCGAGGTGACGGTGGTGGTCAGCCGCCTGCAGGCGGAATAAGCGCAGGGCACAGGGACAATGGCCCGCCGCTGACCGCCGAATGGAGGGTTGCGGCGGTCTTTATGAAGGGCAACTGGCTTTGGCTGTCGCGCTGACAAATCGCATCACGTCGCGGGGCGTTCCAAGGCTCAATCGTCGGGAAGCGCGCGGCGTGCGGCGTCAGCTTTCCACCATGGCAAAGGTGGCGGTCAGCGCCACCCAGCCATCGCCCTTTGCCGCCAGCACCGCCGTCAGCAAGGCCCCGATGCGTGGCAACTCGGCACCCGAGGCATCGCGCAGGCCGGTGACGACGTAGCGTTGATGCACAATTGCCGCCCCCGGTCCGATCGGGCGCACAGTTGCCTTGCCGGTGACCAGCCGCGCATGCCGTGACAGGCCGGCAAACTCTTCGCGCATGCCGGTGGCGATGCTGTCGCGCCCATTGGCCCAATGCCCGGTCAGCGCGTGAAAACTGCCATCTTCGGCAAACAGCGCGGCAAAACCTTCGGCATCTTGCGACCCGAACGCGGCGGCAAAGGCGCGGGGAAAATCGGTGACCTCGGTCATTGCTGAACCGGTGTGCCGGAATGGCGGGCCGCTGCGGGTTTGGCTGCCCCCGTATCAAGCGCGGCCAAGGGGCGACTTGAGCCGCACGCGCGCAACAGGCGGTCGCCCCGATCGGCAAGCTGGGGCAGGGCGGTGTCTGGGGTCATGGCTCCTCCGGTCTGGCCGCAGGTTTAGGGGGCCATCGCGCCCTGCGCAACTGCCGCCAACACCGGCGCAAGATCACCATAGCCGGTAAAGCGCCGAATGTAGGCAAGGTTCAGCCGACGGGCGCAGTCTGCCGCCTTGGCGTCCAGTGCCGGATCATTGGTTTGCGCCTGATAGATCAGGTGGGTGTAATTGCCGAAATACATCTCGCGCAATTCGGGGTGCCGGTCCAGACCCATCGGCCGCCAGACAAAGGCATCAAACTGGCGCACCAGAAAATCGGTCAGATAAAAGGCGGTGAACTCGTCCTCGGCCTTGGCGGCAAAGGCGGCATTGCCTTCGAAAAAGCTGTAGCAATGCGGACCTTCAACCATGGCCACGCCCAGTTCGGCGCATTTGGCCTGCAACTGGCCGCCGGTGCCGCAATCGGCATAAACGACAAACACCTGATCATAGGCCGCCCGCCGCGTGGTCACCGCCGCCTCGACCGCGGCCGGAATACGATCTGGCCACAGGTGCAGGTTGGCGGGCAGGCAGTGCAGATCAAGGTGGTCCCAAGCGTTCAGCCGTTTCAGGGCAAGGATCTCATGCGCGAGGGCCCCACAGGCAATCAGCAAGACGCGCCCCGATCCGTCGGGCAACAGTCCTGCCGTGGTCAGGGTCGCATCATCGGGCGCTAGCGCCACTGACGCAAGCCCAGCATCAGGCTGCCCGCAAGGCCGGCGAGGCCAAGCGCCACCAGCGGCACCTGCGCCCAAAACGCAAGGGCAAAGGTTGCAGCCGCCGCAGCGATCACAATGGCGAGCATCGCCAAAAACAGGGGAAGGGGCATGTTACTCTCCTTGTTCCTGAATGAAATGTGGCGCTCGGATGACAAGAAGCCAACCCCAAAACATAAAAAAAGCCCCGAAACCACGCGGGTCGGGGCTTTTTGCGGCACTGCGCGCTTAGGCGGTGATCTGGTTGTGCTTGCGCGCGACGTAATGCTTGGCCGTCTCGACCGCCACGGCGGCATCACGGCAATAGGCATCGGCCCCAATGGCGCGGCCAAACTCTTCGTTCAGCGGCGCGCCGCCAACCAGAACGATGTAATCGTCGCGCAGGCCCTTTTCCTTCAAGGTGTCGATCACAACCTTCATATAGGGCATGGTGGTGGTCAAGAGCGCCGACATGCCAAGGATATCGGGTTTTTCCGATTCAAGCGCATCAAGGTATTTGTCGACGGAATTGTTGATCCCCAGATCCAGCACCTCGAACCCCGCACCCTCCATCATCATCGCGACAAGGTTTTTGCCGATATCGTGGATATCGCCCTTGACCGTGCCGATCACCATCTTGCCCATCCGCGGTGCGCCGGTTTCCACCAGCAGCGGCTTGAGGATGAACATCCCCGCCTTCATGGCATTGGCCGACAGCAGCACTTCGGGCACGAACAGGATGCCATCGCGAAAGTCGTTGCCGACGATGGCCATGCCGGCAACCAGCGCCTTGGTCAGGATGTCATAGGGGGTCCAGCCGCGTTCGATCAGGATGTTGACGGCATCCTCGATCTCTTCCTTCAGGCCGTCGTACAGGTCGTCGTGCATTTGCAGCACAAGATCGTCATCCGACAGTTCGGAAAGGATGATTTCGGCGTCGTCGGCCATGGGGTGCGCTCCTGCGGCGATAGGTCTTGCAGCCTGCATGGGGCCAAAACGCCCCATCGACTTTTCGCTTTACGACATGCCCCGAATGAAAGCCGACAGCAAGCCGTTGCGCATCAGGGGGACTTGAAAATAGTTCATGATCTGTTCATGCTCAACCTCATGTCGCAGCCAGACCCCAGCCTTTTGCCCGGCCAACGCCTGCGTGCCCGCGGGGTTGCGTCCAATGCCGCCGGCCGGTTTGAGCCGCAAAGTGTTGAGGCGCATGATGATGGCTGGGACATTGCCGAAGACGACCGCCTGATCCGCACCGAGGTGCGGCTGGAACGTCCGCGTTCGGCCCTGACCTACAACCGCTCGCCCGACCTGCCGTTTGACCGCAGCGTGAACCCCTATCGCGGTTGCGAACATGGTTGCGTCTACTGCTTTGCCCGGCCCAGCCACGCCTATCTGAACCTGTCACCGGGGCTGGATTTCGAAACCCGGCTGATCGCAAGGCCCGGCATTGCCGCTGTGCTGGAGGCTGAGTTGCGGGTCAAGGCGTATCGGGTTGCGACAGTGGCGCTTGGCACCAATACCGACCCTTACCAGCTCTGCGAAGCCGAGCATCTGCTGATGCGGCAGGTGCTGGGCGTGCTGTCGGATTTCAACCACCCCACCGCGATCACCACCAAGGGCACGCTGATCGAGCGCGACATCGACATTCTGGCACCCATGGCGGCCAAGGGTCTGGTGCGGGTGGGGATCTCCGTCACCACGCTGGACGCGGGCCTGTCGCGGCGGTTGGAACCGCGCGCGCCGGCGCCTGCGCGGCGGCTGGAGATGATCCGAAGGCTGTCGGCTGCTGGCATCCCGGTGCGGGCGATGATTGCGCCGGTGATCCCTGGGCTGACCGATCCTGAGGTCGAGCCGATCCTTGCGGCGGTCCGCGACGCCGGGGCAACGGCGGCTAGCTGGATCGCGCTGCGCCTGCCGCTGGAGGTGTCGCCGCTGTTTCAGGACTGGCTGGCTCGGAACCTGCCCGACCGCGCCGCAAAGGTGATGGCGCGGGTGCGCGACATGCATGGCGGCAAGGATTATGACGCCGATTGGGGCCGGCGGATGCGCGGGCAGGGGCCATGGTCCGACCTGATCGCGCAGCGGTTTGACAAGGCTGTCTTGCGTCTTGGGCTGGTGCAAAAGATGCCGCCGCTGCGCGGTGACCTGTTTGCGCCGCCGCCACGGGTGGGCGATCAGCTTAGCCTGCTGTAACGCAACCGAATTTTCTGCGAAAATTCCACACAGCGCATTTTGTGCAAAATCGCAGGCCAAGAACGATCTTTCGCAGAAAGATCGTTCTTTTCCATGCGTCGCAGCAGGTTGGGCCTCAGCCGCGCCGTCCGCGGCGTTCGCGCTTGGGGTCGTTCGAGGTATCGCCGGTGCCGTCCGACGCCGATGAAAACCCGCCCAGTCTGGCCGAGATGTCTTCCAGCGTCGGGCGCGGTCCCTTGGGCGTTGTCTCAAGGGCAATACGCATGGCCTTCAGGTGTTCGGGCATGGTGCCACAGCAGCCGCCGATGATGCGCACGCCAGCATCGCGGGCCAGCAGCGCATAGTCGGCCATCAGTTCGGGTGTGCCATCATAGTGGATATGGCCCTCGTGGTATTTCGGGATGCCGGCATTGCCCTTGGCGATGATCGGGCGTTCGCTGCCGGTGGACATGAAGCCAAGGATGGTGCGCATCAGATCGGCCGCGCCAACCCCGCAGTTCGCGCCGAAGGCAATCGGCGGGTTTGGCAGTTTTTCCACCATCTCTGCCATCGCGGCCGAGGTGGTGCCCATCATCGTGCGGCCGGCGGTATCAAAGCTCATGGTGCCGCACCACGGCATGCCCGCCAAGCTTGCTGCCTCAGCGGCGGCCTTGTATTCTTCTGGCGCGCTGATGGTTTCCACCCACAACACATCGGCGCCGCCTGCCTTCAGCCCTTCGGCCTGTTCGTGAAACATCTCGACGGCAAGGGCATGGGTCAATGTGCCCATCGGCACGAAAATCTCGCCGGTTGGCCCGATCGAGCCCGCCACCACCACCGTCCGGCCCGAGGCATCGGCAATCTCGCGCCCAAGTGCGGCACCAACCCGGTTCAGCTCATGCACGCGGCCTTGGGCCTGATGCAGTTTCAGGCGGCTGGCATTGCCGCCGAAGGTGTTGGTCAGAAAGATGTCAGACCCTGCGTCGACCGCACCGCGATAGAGTTTGCGGATATTGTCGGGCTGATCGACATTCCAGAACTCGGGCGGCTCGCCCGAGGCAAGGCCCATGTTGAACAGATTGGTTCCCGTCGCGCCATCGGCCAGCAGCCAGTCGCGGGTGGACAGAAGTTTGGAAAGGGCATCGGTCGACATGGTGGCCTCGTGCAGCGGAAGATGCGCCCGACATGCCAGAAGCCGGGGCGTTAGGCAAACCCAATTCCGGCACGGCCACCCGCCAGGGGCCAAGCGGGCCACGGTCACATCGCCACGGGCACCGCGATCACGCCGGCCAAGAACCCGGTTGCAGACGTGCAAGCAACCCCGCCCAACCGACCCCGGTCAACCAGGCAGTCCTGACCTTTGGCCCGGCGTTCGCGACCGGGGTCAGATCACAGTTCTGACATCAGCTGTGCTTTGGCGACAGGCAGCATTTCCAGCAGCTTGGCGCGAACCTCCTCGGCCGTTGCCTTGCCAGCCAGATCGGCGGCAACCTTGCGCACCACATCTTCGTGGCCGGCTTCTTCAAAATCGGCTTCGACCACTTGCATGGCATAGGCCATGGCCTCGTCGCCCGTCTTGCCCAGCAGTTCTGCCGCCCAGAGGCCGACCAGCTTGTTGCAGCGCGCCTCTGCCCGAAACTTCATCTCGGCGTCATGGGCGAACTTGGTTTCAAACGCATTCTCGCGATCATCGAAGCTGGTCATGGGCGGGCCCCTTGAATGTTGTGACTTGCGCAACATATGCCCGCGCGGGCGGCGTCCCGCAAGGGTGCGCGTCGCTGTGGCCTCAAACTTGTACCACCTCAGTCCGAAAATCACCGCAAAGTCGCGTGGGGGTTGCGCCACAGGTTACCCTTTCGGAGATCTTTCATGGGACTGTTTTCCAACCTGCGCAGTGCTGTCAGCACGGCACCTTCGCCCGCTGAATCCAACGCGCGTGCCGTGTTGACCATAGCGCTGCTGACCGCCGCGGCGGATGGCAAGATCGAAGAGATCGAATTTCACCAGATCGTGAACATGTGCACCTTCAGCCCGATCTTCCACGCGGTTGGCCCCAAGCGCACCATGGAACTTGCACAAGAGATTCTGGCCGATCTGCGCAAGACCGGGGCCGAAGCCTGCTTTGCGGCGGCCAAGGCTGTGATGACCGCCCGACTGGCGGAAACCGCGATGTGCTTTGTCGTGCGCACGGCGCTGGCCGACGGGTCGGTGGATCAGGCCGAGATCAAGACCTTGTCGGCCATGGGTGAACGGCTGGGCCTGCCCTTTGCCACGTTCGAGAAGATCTTCGAGATCATGGTCATGATGCAGCGCCCTGCGTGATGGCGATGGACTGCTCGAAACGCTACAGCCAGAAACGACTGGAAGAATCCTTTACGATCTACGTGCTGTTGTCTGAACCCTTGCAGTTCAACGTGTCGGAAATCCTGTCGGCGCTGCGCGAGGATTACCCAAGCCTGTCCTGGTCTGGTGACATCGTTGGCGGCGCGGTCATTGATACGGCGTCCTTCGGGGTGGGCGTGCTTTGGCCGGAACAGTCCGAACAGCGCAAGCCGTCGCCGGTCAATTTCATCGCAACGCCCGGGCGGTGCGATGTGGATTGGGATGATATCCTGCACAAATCGCGCTTTGCCTTTCCTCAGGGCAAAGCCGCGGTGGACCGTCACACCAGTTTTCTGTCGATCTCGGTCCAGTCTTATGACACGTCCTTGCCCGCGCGGTTTGATGCCGCGCGGCGGATGACCTGCATCGGCGCGATCTTTGCCAAGCTTCCGATCTGCACCGCCATCTACTATCCCGGTGCCGACATGGTCTTGCCGCCGAAGTTCTGGAGTGATGCCGCCGACACCGCAAGCCGGGACGGTGTGCCCATATTGCAATGGATCAACTTCGCGACCGTCGCGCTGCCCGACGAAAAGCAGCCTCCGCCGATGACGACAAGCAGTATCGGGCTTGCTGCGTTCCTTGGCTGCGAAGTTGGGCTGTTTCTGGCCCGCATTCCGCCGCGCGACGCGGTGCAATATGTCTATTCGGCCTGTGTGATGATGCTGGAACGTGGCCACAAGTTCCGCGACAGCGATACCTTGGGTCTGGAGGGGTCCGATGAAAAGCTGCGCATCCGGTTTCTGGGCGAGGGCGTCTGTGGCATGCAGACCGATGTCTGGGCGCTGCTGCACCCGACCTTTCCGCTGGATGAAGAGGACATGTTCGGCCCGCGCCTGCGTGCCCCCGCCCCGCCGGGCACCGACACCAATCGGCGCGGCGAAGACGGCTGGCTGAAGCGGAAACTGACAGGTTTCTTTGCGCGCAACTAGGGTCTGTTGACGTTCATTTCAATCTTATGACGGTGGCGGTAAGGGCGAT
>DYMU01000015.1:33677-67215 GCA_020721445.1 Gemmobacter nectariphilus | reverse complement strand
CAGGATTTGTGAACAACCCAACATATTCAAAAACCATCCAAGCCGCCGTCGAGGCCCTGCTGGAAGACAAGGTCCGAGCGTGGTGACCGGGGGGCGATGCCTTGCGTCGCGACTGCCACTGCCGCCCATCCACAGATCGCCAGTGCGGGGTCTGGCCCGGATGATCTGCAAAGCCTGACAGGAGGATTTCAGGGATGTCGTTCCAATGGTCGGTAAGCTGTGCTGCGGGCGTATCCCACAACTTACAAGAAAGCAGGGCTATCTCATGTCATTCGCGCCTGAGTGGAGTATCCTGTGAATAGCCAAACCACGGCGCCTGACATCGCGTTGGGAATACGCGTCGAATGCTTTGACGTTGCGTCCTACAGTCGACACCCTGTCGTGCTGCGAACATAAGACAAAGGATCGAGACGATGAACACTCTGGAAGCTGTATCCCGAATAGAGGGGCCGAATATTGCGCTTCGTCTGATACAGCCGTCTGATGCGGATTACGTATATTGTCTGCGACTGAATAGAGATTACAATGAACATCTTTCCGAGGTTCACGGAACCGCAGAAGACCAGCGGTCATGGATCATCCGATACAAGGCCCGAGAAGCCGCACTGACCGAACTTTATTACATCGTTGAGCGGCGGGATAAAATCCCCTGTGGCACATTGCGACTTTATAATATTTCTCCACCAAGCTTTGAATGGGGAAGCTGGATCCTTGATGCAAACAAGACAAGGAAAGCCGCCCTTGAGACCGCAGTTCTTGCGTATCGGATTGCATTCGATGCGCTGCATCTGGAGAAGGCCGTTTTCGATGTGCGCAAAGGCAATGGCAAGACCCTTGCGTTCCACCGTCGCTTTGGTGCCATCGAAACGCATCAGGATGACGCGAACATCTACTTCACATACCCAAGGTCAAAGTTCAAAGATGCCTTTCACCGGTATCGGTCAGAGTTGGAAAACCTTGATGGATCTGCCGCGTAAGATCGCGTGACATGCTGTCGGGCCGGTGAACGGTTCCCAGGCATAAGACAATTTGGTTTACCACTTTTCCAGAGTTCCATCAGGAAAATAACCGCAACTTTGCATGACATTGGCACATATATCGTTCACAACTGCCTGAAATTTGGGCGGCAGGGGGCCAAGCCGCCGTGTTGTATCAATAGGCCTGTGATACTTCGGCGAAAAGAAGGGATTGGCCTTTCCCGCCTCGGACGGAGTTTGTGAACCCTTCTGCCAGATCTGGTCCGGATCAATTCCCCCCATTCCCGTAAAGTCTCGCAGTTGGGAAATCAGCCAGTCATGTTCAAGATCTTCGTACCGAAAATGAAAAACGCTGCTTTCCAGATCGGGGTCGTTCAAATGGGCGTAGCTTTCGACATATTCCGTTGCCAGTCGATGAACGGTCGTTTCATCCATCGGCACACCAGAGCGCGCATAGACCTCTTGCTGTGAGCGGATAACGTCGTGGGGATGGCGCAGGACTGTGACAAACTGGCAAGGCCATTCCATCACAGCCTTTACGGCGGCAAAATCGCAGGTCAGCAGCGGATCTTTCACACACAGGATGCGGGGCTTGGAAAGCACGCGCCAGACATGTGACATGGATTGCTGTGCCAGTCTTTGCACATGCAGACGCAAATGTTCGGGAACCTGAAAGAATGTAGCCGTATGGCTTTCCCACAAATCCAGTCCGGTCTGGTATGATTGAAAGATCGGGCGAACAAAGCTGATTTCAGGATGATACTGATTGCAGGCAGGCGCTGTGCAGAGCAAGGCATGAGTGACGGTTGTTCCCGAACGTGGCGCACCACCAACGAAAATCACCTTCATGGGCGCGGTTGCTTCAGCCATCCTGCTTCCTTTCGCAAAAAATTTGGGCAAGATCGTTTCGGGCATCATAACGGAATTGCCAGCTTTACCAAGCGGTCATGTGCGTGTCAGCTGGCCAATCCAATCTTATCCCTTTCGGTCACTGTGACTAGACAAAAATCAAAACTGGCACAAGGCCTTTCCTGTTTTGTCCAATCAATCCGGCGCCCAGGCTTTATACTCTCCCCAAGATAGAAAGAACAGCGGCGGCCTGTCGGCAGGATCTCGATCCCTCCGGGGCAAAGCGGTCTGCGACGGCCTGATGGTGGCCAGCTGCCTAGACCATAGGTCATGCATGACCTACGGTCATATGGCTTTGGGGCGCGATTTGGGCGATCTTGCCCTATTTTCCGCCCCCGCACCTGATACGGCTCCCTCTCTGGCCATTCTGGCCTGACGATGGAGATGACGATGTTCATAAATCTTGCGGCGACCCTAGGTCTGGCACTGGTGACGATGGCCGGCGCCGCATCGGCAACCACGGTTCAGGAAAGTGCCTTTGGCGAGTTTTCGGGCATCTATGACCAGCCGACGGTTATTGCAGCCGGTGTCAAGTCGGTCTTGGGCAGTTGGTCGTTTCAGAACGACTATGACATCTTGTCATTGGCTTTGCCCGCGGGTCAGCAAAGCGTGACTTTGACCTTTAACGGGGTTGCGGGATTTGGCGACAGCTATTCGGCAGGCGGCGCGGTGCGCTACAGCACTTCGGCGTTTCTCTGGGGCTGGGCTGGAACCGAGGTTCCGGGCGGTGTGAATTTCGGGTCTTATAACGCTGCCGCGACGATCGTGTAGACCATTTTTCTGGACAGCAGCTTTGGTGGCAATCTGTGGCTGGGTCTGTACGGCACGAACCCCAACCCGTTGACCTACACCATCTCGTCCAATGCTACGCAGCCAGCGGCGATTCCGCTTCCGGCAGGGCTGGCGCTGATGCTGACGGCGCTTGGCGCACTGGCGGCGGTTGCGCTTCGTCGGCGCAGGGTATAAGTTCACTGCCTTCGGCGCTCGCGGCCCATTCATCCAAAGCCTGAGCCGACCGTTCCCGATGGCTTGCAAACGCAAATCGCCGCTGCTGGCCGGTTCAGGTTGCGCTGCGCACAGTCCAAGCGCAGCGCCACTGCGGCGCCTGCTGCCTGACATTGCCGGAAAGACTGTTTGCGCGCAAGGTCAATGCCGTTCTAATCCCAGCCCATCTGCGACAGATAGCCTTCGATCAGGGGCACGTCGGACGGGTTGTTCAGTTCCCAGAACTTGGCACCGGGGGCCGTGACCTCGACCACGTGAACCGGGTGGCCGTGTTCCAGAAAACGCAGTTGCTCCAGCCCTTCAAGGGTTTCCAGCCGCCCCGGTTGCCAGCCGACATAGCGCTGCAACGCCGCCGGGCGATAGGCATAAAGGCCGACATGGTGGAACACCGGCACCTGACCGTCGACCACACCTTGACCGTTGGTGAACGGGATCACCTCTTTCGAGAAATACAGCGCCTGACCCATCAGGTTGGCCACCACCGTGGTCGCCCCTACGCGGCCCGCGGCCCGATCGGCAATGAAGTGCCGGACCGAATCCTCATCGCAGCGCAGCACCGGGGTTGCGACCTGCATCGCCACGTCGGCCCGCATCGCGGCAATCAGCGCAGCCACAAAATGCGGTGGCGTCAGGGGCGCGTCGCCTTGCAGGTTGACGACAATATCCGCCGGGATGCCAGCGGTTTGCACCGCCTCGGCCACCCGCTCGGTGCCGTTGCGGCAGGTGTCGGATGTCATGATGACATCGGCCCCCGCCGCGCGGGCATGCGCGGCGATACGGTCGTCATCGGTCGCGACATACAGCGCCGCGCCACCGCCGATCAAATCCACCGCCTTGCGCCCGGCAAGGATTGACCGTTCCAGCAGGCTGCGTGCCGTGCCGGTGGCCCCCACCAGTTGCGCCAGCGGTTTGCCCGGATAGCGGGTCGAGGCATAGCGGGCGGGAATGATGATGACAGTATCAGACATGCCCTAGCCCTGCTTTGCCAAGGCATCAAACGCCCGCAGACGCGCGATCAGGGCGGCCAACTGGTCCACCGGCACCATGTTGGGTCCGTCGGACGGCGCATGATCCGGGTCTTGATGGGTTTCGATGAACAGCCCGGCCACGCCCACCGCACAGGCCGCCCGCGCCAGCAGCGGCACATATTCGCGCTGCCCGCCTGACGCGCCGCCAAGGCCCCCCGGTTGCTGCACCGAATGGGTGGCGTCAAAGATCACCGGCCAGCCGGTTTCGGCCATCTTGGCCAACCCGCGAAAGTCGGTGACCAGCGTGTTATAGCCAAACGAGGTGCCGCGTTCGCACAGCATGATGTTGCGGTTGCCGGTCGATTCGACCTTGGCCGCGACATTCGCCATGTCCCAAGGTGCCAGAAACTGCCCCTTCTTGATGTTCACGGCGCGGCCGGTCTGCCCGGCGGCCAACAAAAGATCGGTCTGGCGCGACAGAAACGCCGGGATCTGCAACACATCGCACACCTCGGCCGCAATGGCGCAGTGCCAGCTTTCATGCACATCGGTCAGCACCGGCACGCCGAATTCGGCCTTGATCCGGCCCAGAATCTCCAGCCCCTTTTCCAGACCCAGCCCGCGCTCGGTGGCCAGTGACGATCGGTTGGCTTTGTCGTAGCTGGCCTTGAAGATGAACTTGGTGCCGCTGGGTGCGCAGGCCTCGGCAATCTTTTCGGCCATCATCCGGGCGTGATCCAGGGTTTCCAACTGGCACGGCCCGGTGATCAGGGCGATCGGGTTCTGCCCGCCGAAAGGGATGCCGCCGATGGTGACGATGTGCTGGGTCATGCTGATCCTTTGGTCTGTTGCGCTGAGGATATCACGCGACGCCGGTGCGCAGGCAATCGTGCAGGTGCAAGATACCGATGGGCCTGCCGGTTTCGTCAATCACGAACAACGCGCCCACCTTGCGCTTGTTCATGATCGCAAGGGCCTCGGCGGCCAGCGTGTCGACGGTCACCGTCACCGGGGTGCGTGTGGCCACGTCGCGCGCTGCAAAGCCCATCAGCCCGTCAATATTGCGCCGCAGATCACCGTCCGAGATCACGCCGGTCATCATGCCCTGCGCGTCGATCACGCCCGCCACACCAAAGCCGCCCGATGTCATGGTCAGAATGACCTCGGCCATCGGCTGGTTTTCGGTCACCAGGGGCAGGCTGGCCTCGCCATGCATCAACTGGCTGACCTTGGCCAGTTGCGCGCCCAGCTTGCCGCCGGGGTGGTAGGTCTGAAAATGCTCGGGCCGGAAGGCGCGGGCTTCCATCAGCGCCACGGCCAGCGCATCGCCCAGCGCCAGCGTCAGCGTGGTCGATGTGGTGGGAGCAAGGCCAATCGCGCAGGCCTCGGCCACATCGGGCAGGGTCAGCCGCATCTGCGCCGCCCGCATCAGCGTGCTGTCGGGCCGCTTTGATATGCCAATGATCGGAATGGAAAACCGCACGCAATGCGCAATGATATCGCCCAGTTCGGTGGTTTCGCCCGAGTTCGAGATCAAGATACAGGTATCTTCAGGCATGATCATGCCAAGGTCGCCATGGCTTGCCTCGGCCGGGTGAACAAAGAAAGAAGGTGTTCCCGTCGATGCCAGCGTTGCCGCAATCTTGCGCGCAACATGGCCGGATTTGCCGATGCCCGACACGATGACCCGCCCGCTGCGGGCCAATATCTGCGCCACGGCGGCGGCAAGGTCGGGCGGTGGCGAGGCGGCAAACTCCAGCAGCGCCGTGCCTTCGATCTTCAGCACGCGGGACGCGACGGACATCGCGTCAACCTCGATGGTGCGGCGGCTGTGCACGGTGTCTTATCCCCCATTTGCGCGGCACGCCCCTGCGATCAAGGGCCATCCGCCGCGCCAGCAGTAAGCAATTTGCACCGGCGATACAACCACGCGCGCCGCAGCCATATCGGGCGCGCTTGCCCTTCTGCCGTTGAAAGGCCGGTCAAGCCGGTGGTGAACGACACACGGCCTCCCCCTGCCCGGCGCGAAACCAAGGCGCGTTGGCACCGCCGATACGGCCCAGCCGGTCAATACCCTGCCAGCTTGTCCATTTGCGTGGCCAGCTTCACGTCCAGCTCTGACAGGCCTTCGCAGTCATGCGTGGTCAGCGTCACCGAAACGGTGCGATAGACGTTCGACCATTCGGGGTGGTGGTTCAGCTTTTCCGCCCACAGCGCGGCGCGGGTCATGAACCCGAAAGCCTCGACGAAATCCTTGAACAGAAAGGTCTTGTTCAGGCTGTTGCGGTCTTGGCCTTCGGCCCAGCCGGTCGCAATAAGTGGCAGCAAGGCAGTGCGGTCTTTCAGCTTTTCGACAGGCATGGTTGGTCTCTTTCAAAGCGGCATCGTTACAATTCTGTCGGGGTCAATCTTCCGAGGTCACGCGGCGGAACGGGCCATATTGCGTCAGCACCTCGATCTCTTCATCCACTGCGCGGCGTTCCTCGGCCAGAAAGCGGGCCACGGCATCGCGAAAGCCGGGGTCGGCGATCCAGTGCAGCGAATGCACCGGGGTCGGCAGATAGCCCCGCGCCAGCTTGTGTTCGCCCTGCGCCCCGGCCTCGACCCGTTGCAATCCGTTGGCGATGGCCCAGTCAATGGCCTGATAATAGCACAGCTCGAAATGCAGGCAGGGATAATCGGCAATGCAGCCCCAATACCGCCCGAACAAAGTGTCGCGCCCGATAAAGTTCAGCGCGCCCGCCACCGCACGGTTGCCATCAAAGGCCAGTACCAGCAACATGTCGGCCCGCATGGTTTCGTGCAGGCGGTCAAAGGCGGCACGGGTCAGATAGGGCGTGCCCCATTTGCGCGCGCCGGTGTCCTGATAGAACTGCCAGAACGCATCCCAATGCGCGGGTTCAATGGCATCGCCGGTCAGCGCGCGGATGGTCAGCCCCGCCGCCCGCGCGGTTTCGCGTTCCTTGCGGATCATCTTGCGCTTGCGGCTGGACAGGTGCGCGAGGAAATCATCAAAGGTTTTGTAGCCCGCGTTCTCCCAGTGGAATTGCTGGGTCACGCGGTGCAACACGCCTTCGACCCCGGCCAGAGACGTGGCCTCATCTTCGGTGCAAAAGGTGACGTGCAGCGATGACAGCCGGTTCTGCGCGGCCACGGCGATCGCCGCGCGCAAAAGGGGTGCGCGATGCTCGTCCGGGCCAAGAAATCGCCGCCCCGTCGCCGGGGTAAAGGGCACGGCAACCTGCACCTTGGGGTAATAGCGGCCCCCCGCCCGCTCATACGCCTGCGCCCAGCCGTGATCGAAGATGTATTCGCCCTGACTGTGGCCCTTGGCATAAAGCGGTGTGGCCGCCAAAAGACGCCCACCATCGTGCAAGGTCAAGGGATGCGCGGTCCAGCCCGTTCCGGTGCCGACCGAACCCGAAGCTTCCAGCGCCGCAAGGAAGCGGTGGGTGGTGAACGGGTCAATGGGCCGCCCCGTCGCCTGTTCGGGCGCGGCAACGGCGTCCCAGTCTTGCGCCGGGATCGCGGCCATAGCGTCGTGAAGCTTGATGTCAGCCATACCCTGCCCGGTTGTCGCGGTCTGTCTTCCCGCCAAAGGGTGGGCCGATGCGGCGTTTGGTCAAGCGGGCAACGGGCTGAGATAGCCCTCGAACGTCACATTATCCGCCACCTGCCGGGCCATCGCCTCTTGCTCGGGTGTGCGGATTGTCCAGCACAGCACCGGCACGCCTGCCTTGCGCAGGTCCGCCACGCGCGGTCGGGTCAGGTCATTCGCCTGATGGCTGATGAAACTGGCGCCCACCCGGTCAAAATCGGGAATGTCGCGCAGCCGGTCGCAGATCGTCGGGGCCAGCGGGGCCCAATCGTCCGGGGCAAAGGCCGAGGTTGTCAGCCCGCGCGCCACAGAGGGCGCCAGCCGCGCCATATGGGCCATGGCATGCGGGTTGAACGACATCACCGCAACCTCACCCCCATACCCTTGCAGCGCCGCCGCCGTCGCCGCCTCAAGCCGCCCGTCGGTGTTGGCCATGGCGTCAGCGCGATCCTTGATCTCGATCAGCAAGGGCACCGCACCCGCCACCTGCGCCAAGACCTGCGGCAGGGTCGGGATCGTGTCGCTGCTGTCTTTCAACCGGATGCGACCCAGTTCCGCCGCGCTGCGGCTTGCGACCCGCCCGGTCTGATCGGTCAGCCGATCCAGCGCCTCGTCATGAAACACCATCGCCTGCCCGTCGGCCGACAGTTGCAGGTCGATCTCGATGGCATAACCCGACGTGATCGCTGCTGCGATGGCTTGCGGGCTGTTTTCCACCCGCCCCATGCTGCGATCATGCAAAGCGCGATGCGCCACCGGCAGGTGCCGCAGCCCGTTTGGCAAGGGAACACGCATCGCTTTGACCTCAGTCGATCTGGAACACGGCTTCGATTTCGACCGCCACGCCAAACGGCAACGACGCCGCCGATACCGCCGAACGCGCATGCCGCCCGGCATCGCCCAGCACCGCCACCATGAAATCGGACGCGCCGTTGATGACCTTTGGCTGATCGGTGAAATCCGGCGTCGAGTTCACGAAACCCACCAGCTTGACCAGACGCAGCACCCGGTCAATCTCGCCGCCTGTCGCCGCCTTCAGTTGCGCCAAAAGCGAGATGGCGCAGGCTTTTGCGGCCTCGGCCCCCTGTTCCACGCTCAGATCGGCCCCCAGCTTGCCCTTGATCATGCCGCCGGCGGTCTGGCTGATCTGACCCGAGATGTAGACCATTTCGCCAGACACCACCCAAGGCACGTAATTGGCGGCAGGCAGCGGGGCTTCGGGCAGGATCACGCCCAGTTCGGCAAGCCGGGTTTCGATTCTTGACATGTCAGCACCTGTGTTGAATTCGCCCAGACGCTAGCCGCAGAGCCAGACCGGGGCAAGCGCGACCGGCTGGGCCGTATCGTCGCGCAAGGCCGTGGGCATCACGCAAAACCGCGGGTGCTGCTTCCAAAAGAGGCCAGACCCCAGCCAAGACCCGCATCGTGGGGGGAACCTGCCGGTTTGCAGGCTGCGTGACAAGCTTTCGTTGTAATCCGCGCGGGCCAAGGCTATCACAAAGGGTATGAGCATCGGGCGGCTGGCTTCCAGCTTCTGGCTGGGAAAATCATCATCATGAAACGACGCATCCAAACCGCCCTGTCGCGCGCTAAGACCTGCGGCACCTTGCGGTCGGGGCGTTTTGCATCCGTTTTGCTTGTGTCGGCCTTCGGGCTGTCTGCCTGCGGGCCCGCACCTGTGCCACAAGGCTTTGCCGACCCGCATGAGGCGAACAACCGTCAGACGCACGAGATCAACCGCGCCATCGACCGCACTGTGTTGCGACCCTTGTCCGGCGGATATGGCACGTCGATCCCTGCGCCGGTCAAGCAGGGGGTGCAGAATTTTGCGCAGAACCTTGATGCCCCCGGCGATGTGGTCAACAACCTGCTGCAAGGCCGCCCCGGCCCGGCGCTGCAAAACACGTTGCGGTTTGCACTGAACACCACCATCGGCATCGGCGGACTGTTTGACCCGGCAACAGCCATGGGTGTGGCGGGCAAGCCGACGGATTTCGGCGAAACCCTGCATGTCTGGGGTGCGGGCGAAGGCGATTACATCGAGGTCTTGCTGCTTGGCCCGACCACCGAACGCGATCTGTTCGGCGCCGTTGTCGATCTGGGGCTGAACCCGTTGCGCTATGTCCTTCCCGCCGATCAGGCAAATGTGCCCACCATTGCCAAGTTTGCCTCAAGGCTTGGTGATCGCGCCCGCTATTCCGAAACGGTGGATTCGGTCCTATATGACAGTGCAGACAGTTACGCGCAGGCACGCCTGTCGTATCTGCAGAACCGCCGCTACGAATTGGGGCAGACTGCCGGCGATACCGGCGATGAAGCCTTTGTCGACCCGTATGAGGACCCCTATGGCAACTGACAAGCTGATCATTACCCGCCGCGGCTTTGGCATCGGCCTTGTTGGCGGCGCGGCCAGCCTTGCCCTGCCGCTGCCCGCCCTTGCGCTGACGGTCGAGCAGGCCAGTGCGCTGGTCGGCAAGGCGATTGCCGATGTGAACACGTCGATCAATTCGGGCAAATCTGCCAGCGCCATGTATGACGATTTCGAGCGGATCTTTGCACGCTACGCCGATGTGCCGGTGATTGCCCGCTCGGCCTTGGGTCCGGCGGCCCGGTCGGCGTCACCGGCCCAGTTGGCCGCGTTCACCAAGGCCTATCAGCGCTATGTCTCGCGCAAATACGGCGCCCGCTTCCGTGATTTCATCGGCGGCCAGATCGAGGTGACCGGCGCGCGCCCGGTCAAATCCTACTTCGAGGTAATCTCGGTCGCCAAGTTGCGGGGTCAGGCGCCGTTTGATCTGCGCTGGCATGTGTCGGACAAATCCGGCAAGAACCTGTTTTTCAACCTGATCATCGAAGGCGTGAACATGCTGGCCTCGGAGCGGACCGAGATCGGCGCCATGCTGGACAAGCGCAAGGGCAATCTTGACGCGCTGATCGCTGACCTGAAGAACACCTGACGCGTCAGCGTAAGCGCGTCAAAATTGGCCACGGCGCGCCACGGCGCGTGGGTTCAGTCGGGCTGGGGGTCAGAACGGTCGGCATATGGTTGCGTTTGACGAAGGTCCAGTCTGACAGTGCCGCGCCCCGGGACCGCTTCATGGTCTGCAACCGACCTCGGATAGGCCCTTCGTGGTGGCGCATCTGCGCGCCCAAGGGTCAATTCTGCCCTGTTCCCTGCCCGGTAATCTGCTAACTCTGGCTGCGAAACACCAGATGGAGCCGCCATTTTGCTGACCTTTCTGTTGACCCGAACCGCACCAGCCCGCCCCCGGTTCTATCGGGTGGATGTCGCCTACAACCTGTTTGGCGAATATTCGGTGGTGCGCGAATGGGGCCCCGCCGGGCGCAAGGGGCGGCAGATGCTGGTGTGGTTTTCCAACCTGCGCGATGCCTGCCTTGCCGCCGAACGCTGGCGCAGACGGGCGCAGCGGCGTGGATATGTCGCGCAAGGTGCCAAGGCATGACGCATCTTTGGGTCCGGGCCGAACAGCGGCCAAACGAAGACCGTGTCGGCCTGACACCGGATGGCGCGGCCAGACTGCTTGCGGCCGGGCTGCGGGTGACGGTCGAGAAATCCGCCACGCGCGCGATCCCGATTGATGGCTATGCCGCCGCCGGTTGCGAAATCGCCGCCCAGAACCAGTGGCCCCACGCCCCCGCCGATGCGATCATCTTCGGCCTCAAGGAACTGCCCGACGACGGCACACCGCTGACCCATCGCCACATCATGTTCGGCCATGCCTTCAAGGGCCAGCCCGCCGGGCGCGAGCTGTTGCGGCGCCTCAAGGCGGGCGGCGGCACGCTGTATGATCTGGAATATCTGGTAAATGACGATGGCCGCCGGGTTGCCGCCTTTGGCTATTGGGCAGGCTATGCCGGGGCTGCGGTCTCGCTCAAGACCTGGGCCGCGCAGCAGCAAGGTGGGCTGGTGGGGCCGGTTTCCACCTATGCCAGCAAGACCGCCCTGCTGGACGATCTGGCCGCCGAGATGCACAGCCTGCTGCGCCCGCGCGCCCTTGTCATCGGCGCCTTGGGCCGGGTGGGCACCGCGGCAAGTGACCTGTGCGAGGCCTTGGGGGTGCAGGTCACCAAATGGGACATCGCCGAAACCGCCAGTGGCGGGCCGTTCCCGCAGGTGTTGCAGCACGAGATCTTGCTGAACTGCATCCTTGCCCGTCCCGGCTGCCCGGTGTTCGTGCCTGCATCGGCAAAGACCGCATCGCGCGCGTTGACGGTGATCGGCGACATCGCCTGCGACCCGACCTCGGATTTCTCGCCGATCAAGGTCTATTACCGCGCCACGGACTGGGCGGCGCCCGCCCGCCGGGTGGCCGACAAACCGCCGCTGGACGTGATGGCCATCGACAACCTTCCGTCGCTGTTGCCGGTGGAAAGCAGCGAAGACTACGCCGCGCAACTGTTGCCCAGCCTGTTGGCGCTGACGGCGCTTGATGCAGGCGTCTGGGGCCGGGCGCGGGCCGAGTTCGACCGCCACCTCGCAGGGCTGTGACGTCTTGTGCAGATATCGGCTGACCGTCGGCGCAGGGCTGCGCTTCGGGCGGCCAAGGCGGGGTGACAGGGCCCCGGCTTTGCGGCTATCATCGCGGCGGTAACGCACCGGGAATCCGGGCGGCAGGGCAGGCGGCAGGTCATGGCATCGACACGCGCGGGCAAGGGCGGGTTTGGCGCGGGTGGGGGTTTGGCCGCCCGCTTTGCCGTCTGGCTGGCGTCGCGTGGCCCGGTGGCGCAGGGGTTTGCGTCCTCGCCCGAACCAAAGTCGATCGGGATGTTTGCCCGCGGTCGTCAGCTGGTGGCGGGAAATTACCTGTTCGCAGGTCATCTGATCCAGGCACCGGGCACCGCGCTGTGGGACATTGACCCGCCCGATGCCGATTATGCCGCCGAGCTTCAGGGCTTTGTCTGGCTGGATGATCTGGCCGCCCTGGGCGACGCGCAGGCGCGTGCCAAGGCGCAGGCCTGGACGGCGGACTGGATCGCACGGTTTGGCCGCGGGCGCGGGCCGGGATGGACACCCGATCTGACCGGGCGGCGGGTCATCCGCTGGATAAACCACGCCATCTTTCTGCTTAACGGGGCCGATCAGCACACCACCACCGCCTATTACGCCGCCCTGACGGTGCAGACCCGCTATCTTGCCCGGCACTGGCCCAAGGCTGCCCCCGGCCTGCCACGGTTCGAGGCGCTGACCGGGCTGATCTACGCCGGCCTGTCCTTGCTGGGGATGGAGGCACTGGTTGGCCCCGCCACCGCGGCCCTGGCCGAAGAGGCCGGGCGCGAGGTCGATGCCAGCGGCGGCATTGCCACCCGCAACCCCGAAGAACTGCTTGAGGTGTTCACGCTGCTGAACTGGGCCGCGCAGGCCCTGACCGAAACCGGGCGAACGGTTCCCGATGCCCATCTGGCCGCGATGGAGCGTATGGCCCCGACCTTGCGAACGCTGCGCCATGCCGATGGCGGGCTGGCGCGTTTTCATGGCGGCGGCACCGGTGCCGAAGGGCGGCTGGATCAGGCCCTGGCCAGCGCCGGCGTGCGGATGGCCCCGCATCGGGGGCACGCCATCCCGCCTGCCATGGGCTTTGTGCGGCTTGCGGCAGGCCGGACATCGCTGATCATGGACGCAGCCGCCCCCCCTGGCGGGCGGGCCGGACGGTCGGGCCATGCCTCGACGCTTGCGATCGAGGTGACATCGGGGCGGCGTCCGCTGGTGGTGAACTGCGGGTCGGGCGCACCCTTTGGCGGTGAATGGCGCCGGGCCGGGCGGGCGACCCCGTCACACTCGACACTGTGCCTTGACGGGGTGTCCTCGTCACGTTTTGGTCGCACCAGCGGCGATGTGCTGGAAGACCGGGCCAGCGTCCTGACCCTGCGTCAGATCGACACCGACAAGGGCCACGCGGTGCATTGCGCCCATGACGGCTGGGCGCTGACCCATGGCTTGACCCACGCCCGCGATCTGGCACTGTCGCATGATGGCCGCCACATCGCCGGGGTCGATATGCTGATCGCGCTTAACCCGCAGGGCCGCGAGCGGTTTGAGCGGGTACTGACCGCGACCGGGTTGAAGGGTGTGGGCTTTACCCTGCGTTTTCATCTGCATCCCGATGCCGATGCCACGCTGGACATGGGCGGCAACGCGATCTCTGTTGCGCTGAAATCGGGCGAGATCTGGGTGTTTCGCCATGACAGCCACGCCACGCTGGCGCTTGAACCCTCGGTCTATCTGGAAAAAGGCCGCTTGCGCCCGCGTGCGACGAAACAGATCATCCTTTCGGGCTTTGCCGCCCAGATCGAAACCCGTATCGGCTGGACCTTGGCGAAAGCACAGGATACTCCGCTTGCCATTCGCGATCTGGACCGCGACGATCCGTTCGACCCCAATTTGACGTGAAGGCTGCCCATGACCAACCTAGTGCCAATCGGCCGTGCGCTGATTTCCGTCTCTGACAAATCCGGCCTTCTGGACCTTGCCCGCGCCCTAAGCGCGATGGGGGTCGAGCTGATCTCGACGGGCGGCACCAGCCACATGCTGCGCACAGCAGGGCTGCCGGTGCGCGATGTGTCCGAGGTGACGGGCTTTCCCGAGATGATGGATGGCCGGGTCAAGACGCTGCACCCCTTGGTGCACGGCGGTTTGCTGGCGCTGCGGGACGACGACGAACATCTGGTGGCGATGGCCGCGCATGGCATTGAACCGATCGACCTGTTGATCGTGAACCTCTATCCGTTCGAGGAAACGGTGGCCAAGGGCGCCGACCATGCCACCTGCATCGAGAACATCGACATCGGTGGCCCGGCGATGATCCGCGCGGCGGCCAAGAACCACAAGTTTGTGGCGGTGGTGACAGACCCCGCCGATTATCAACCGCTGTTGGACCAGATGGCGGCGCATGATGGCGCAACCACGCTGACCTTCCGGCAAAAGCTGGCTTTGTCGGCCTATGCCAAGACGGCGGCCTATGACACTGCGGTCAGCACCTGGCTGGCGGGCGCGCTGGGTGAAAAGGCCCCCCGCCATCGGTCGTTTGCGGGCAAACTGGCGCAAAGCCTGCGCTACGGCGAAAACCCGCATCAGTCGGCGGCGTTCTATGTCGATGGCTCGCGGCGCGACGGCGTGGCCACCGCGCGCCAGTGGCAGGGCAAGGAACTGTCCTACAACAACATCAACGACACCGACGCCGCCTTTGAACTGGTGGCCGAGTTTGCGCCGGAAAGCGGCCCGGCCTGTGCGATCATCAAGCATGCCAACCCCTGCGGTGTCGGCCGGGCACACAGCCTGCGCGAGGCTTATCTGCGCGCCTATCACTGCGACCAGACCAGTGCATTTGGCGGCATCGTGGCGCTGAACATGGCGCTGGATGGCGAAACGGCGGAAGAGATCGTGAAAATCTTCACCGAAGTGGTGATTGCGCCGGGGGCCAGTGATGAGGCCCGCGCGATCTTCGCCACCAAGAAAAACCTGCGCCTCCTGACAACCGCCGGCCTGCCCGACCCGCGCATCGGCGGCCTGGCGTTCAAGCAGGTTTCGGGCGGCATGCTGGTGCAAGACCGCGACAATGGCTGGCTCAACCCATCCGACCTGAAGGTCGTGACCAGGCGTGCGCCGACCGATGCCGAACTGGCCGACCTGCTGTTTGCGTGGAAGGTGGCCAAGCACGTGAAATCCAATGCCATCGTCTATGTCAAGGATGGTGCCACGGTCGGCGTCGGCGCCGGGCAGATGAGCCGGGTAGACAGCACCCGCATCGCCGCCCGCAAAAGCCAGGACATGGCCGAGGCGCTGGGCCTGCCACAGCCGCTGACCCATGGCTCGGTCGTGGCGTCGGATGCGTTCTTTCCCTTCCCCGATGGCCTGCTGTCGGCGGCCGAGGCGGGGGCGACGGCGGTGATCCAGCCCGGCGGCAGCATGAATGACGCGGCAGTGATCGCCGCTGCCGACGAAGCCGGACTTGCGATGGTTTTCACCGGCATGCGCCATTTCCGGCACTGACACATGCGACTGGCCCTGATCACCGCGATTGCCACCTTTGCGCTGGATCAGGCGTCGAAACTGGCTGTGGTGCACGGTCTGGACCTGATGACCCGCGGAGTGATCGAGGTGGCGCCGCCGTTTCTGGTGTTTCGGATGGCGTGGAACCGGGGCATCAACTTCGGCCTGCTGGCCGGGGACGCAGACTTTGCCCGCTGGGCGCTGATTGCTCTGGCTCTGGCGATATCGGTTTGGGTCTGGATCTGGGTGCGGCGCGAAAATCCTGGGGCTTGGGCGCAGGTGTCGGCGGGCCTTCTGGTTGGTGGGGCGCTTGGCAATGTGATCGACCGCATCTTTTACGGCGCGGTGGCCGATTTTCTGAACATGTCCTGCTGCGGTATCGAAAATCCCTACGCTTTCAATGTGGCCGATATCGCCATCTTTGCCGGGGCAGCGGGATTGGTGCTGTTTTCCGGCAACGGCAAGGACCGGCCACAGCCGCGCAAGCGGCACAGAAAGACCCCGTGACGCCGCGCCTTGATTGCGCTAGAAGAAACAAGTTGGGCTTGGTGGAGGCAAGAATGCAGGCAGCACGGATGATCCTCGCGGGGTTGGTCGCGGCGATGCTGGCTGGCTGTGGCAATGGCGACAAGATCCCGCAGCTGATGAATATCCAGTCCAGCACGGCAGGCCCTGACGAATTCGGCATCTTGCCACCAAAGCCGCTGGAACTGCCAAAGGATATGGCGCAATTGCCCGAACCCACGCCGGGCGGTGCCAACCTGACCGATCCCACACCCGAAGCCGACGCGATCGCCGCCCTTGGCGGGCGTCCGGGCGCAGGCGCCGGGGCGGATGCCGGTCTGATGAACCATGCCTCACGCTATGGCGTGGCCTCTGGCATCCGGCAGACGCTGGCCGCAGAGGATCTGGAATGGCGGCGTGACAACAATGGCCGCGTTCTTGAACGCCTGTTCAACGTCAACGTCTATTACCGCGCCTACGAAGACATGTCGCTGGATCAGCATGCCGAATTGTGGCGTTGGCGCGGGCGGGGGGCAAAAACGCCCTCGGCCCCGCCACCGAAAGAAGACGAATAGGTCACGTTCGCGTTTGCAGGGGTTGCACCGCGCCCCGCACCGGATAGCTTTGAGCCATTCGGTCAACGGGTGGTGAAAATGCTTCGACACATTGGGTTCCTTGCGGTTCTGGCGGCCTTTCCCGCCTGTGCGGATGATGTCAGCACCTTTCGGTTGGACAATGGCATGGACGTTGTGGTGATCGAAGACCACCGCGCCCCGGTTGTGACGCACATGGTCTGGTATCGCACCGGTGCCGCGGATGAGGCGCCGGGCCACTCTGGCATCGCGCATTTTCTGGAACACCTGATGTTCAAAGGCACCGATGATCTGGAACCGGGCGAATTCTCTGCCACGGTCGAGGCGCAGGGCGGGTCTGACAACGCCTTCACCAGTTGGGATTACACCGCCTATTTCCAGCGCGTCGCGGCGGACCGCCTTGATCTGATGATGCAGATGGAAGCCGACCGAATGCGCGATCTGAAACTGCTGGAAGACGACATCGTGACCGAACGCGCGGTGATCATCGAAGAGCGCAAGCAGCGCACCGACAGCAGCCCCGGCGCCTTGCTGCAAGAACAGATGCGCGCGGCACAATATCTGAACCACCCTTACGGCGTTCCGATCATCGGCTGGAAGCACGAGATGGAGGCGCTGGACCGTCAGGACGCCTTTGACCACTACGCCCGCTACTATGCGCCGAACAACGCCATCCTTGTGGTGGCCGGCGATGTAACGCCTGATGCGGTCAAGACCATGGCAGAAGCGCATTATGGCCCGCTGAAGCCGTCCGATGGCATTGCCGACCGTCTCCGTCCGTCCGAACCGCCCCAGATTGCGGAACGCCGGTTGACCCTTTCCGATCCGCGCGTTTCCGAACCTTACGTCATGCGCAGCTATCTGGCGCCCGAGCGTGACCCCGGCGATCAGGAAAAGGCAGCAGCCCTGACCATTCTTGCCGAACTTCTGGGCGGGTCGGGCACCACGTCGCTCTTCGCCCAAGCCTTGCAGTTCGGCACTGATCCGGTCGCTGTCTATTCCTCGGCCTTCTACGACTCCACCACGATGGATGATGGCACCTTTGGCCTGATCGTGGTGCCCATGCCGGGGGTGGCGCTGGACCGCGCCGAAGCCGCCATGGATGCGGTGATTGCGCGGTTTGTGGAAACCGGCCCCGACGCCGAGGATTTTGCCCGGATCAAGACCCAGATCCGCGCCGATCAGATCTATGCCCGCGACAATGTCGATGGCCTTGCCCGCCGCTATGGCGAGGCGTTGGCGATCGGCCTGACCGTGCAGGACGTGCAGGACTGGCCCGCCGTGCTGGATGCCGTAACACCCGAGCAGGTGGTGCAGGCCGCGCGTGAGGTGCTTGACCGAAACCGCGCCGTGACCGGCTGGCTGATGCCCGAAAAGGACCCCGCATGATGCAGATGTTCAAGCTTGCGGCGCTGCTGGTCGCCTTTGCGCTGCCCGCACGGGCCGAGATTGCGATCCAGACCATCACCTCGCCCGGCGGGATCAGCGCATGGCTGGTGGAAGATCCGGGGATACCCTTCACCGCGCTGGAAATCCGCTTTCGCGGCGGCACCTCGCTGGATGCGGCGGACAAGCGTGGGGCCGTCAACCTGATGACCGCACTGATCGAGGAAGGCACCAGCGATCTGGACAGCACCGGCTTTGCCCGCGCGCGCGACTCGCTGGCGGCCAGTTTCGGCTTTGGCTCGGATGAGGACGCGATCTCGGTCTCGGCCCGCTTCCTGACCGAAAACCGCGAGGCGTCGGTTGACCTGCTGCGCCGTGCCCTGACCGAGCCGCGCTTTGACCAGGAGTCAATTGACCGGGTGCGGGGGCAGGTTCTGGCGGGCTTGCGGCAGGATGCCAAAGACCCCGACGCCATGGCCGGGCGCAGCTTGCGCGAACTGGCGTTTGGCGATCATCCCTATGCGTCCAAGGGTGACGGCACAGAAGCCACGGTGCAGGCCCTGACGCGCGATGACATTGTCGCGGCCCACAAGTCGGCGCTTGCGCGTGACCGGGTCTATGTGGCGGCGGCAGGTGACATTTCCGCCGAAGATCTGGGTCTGTTGATCGACCGCCTGTTGGGCGATCTTCCCGCCACGGGTGCCGACCTGCCGCCCCGCGCCCCGATGAACCTGACCGGCGGCATCACCGTGCAGGATTTTCCCGGCCCGCAATCGACCGTGGTGTTTGCGCAAGGCGGCATCAAGCGCGACGACCCCGATTTCTTTGCCGCCTCGATCCTGAATGAAATCCTTGGCGGTGGCCGCTTCAGCGCCCGCCTGATGTCTGAGGTGCGCGAAAAGCGTGGCCTGACCTATGGTATCAGCAGCTATCTGGTCGGCTACGATCAGGCAGAACTGCTGATGGGGCAATTCTCGTCGGCCAACGGCACCGTGGGTCAGGCGATCACGGTGATCCGCGACGAATGGCGCAAGATCGCCACCGATGGCGTGACCGAAGCCGAGTTGCAGGCCACCAAGACCTATCTGACCGGCAGCTACCCGCTGCGCTTTACCGGCAACGGTCAGATCGCCAGCATCCTTGTTGGCATGCAGATGATCGGGCTGGACGCCGACTACCCCAGAACCCGCAACGACAAGGTCAATGCCGTGACGATGGATGATGTCAAACGCGTGGCAGCGCGGCTGTTCAAGCCCGATGCCCTGCGCTTTTTGGTGGTGGGCCAGCCCGAAGGCATTGTCGCCACCGACTGACCGAATCTATGGCCCTTGGTGGATCGGGGTGCTAGAATTAGCGCCATGAACGCCCCCAGCCCCAACATGTCCACAGATCGCCCGGTGATCCGGCCTTTGGAAGAGGCCGCGATCAACCGCATCGCGGCGGGCGAGGTGGTCGAACGCCCGGCCTCGGCGGTCAAGGAACTTGTGGAAAACGCGCTGGATGCCGGCGCGACCCGCATTGCGGTGGACTTTGCCGATGGCGGCAAGACCCTGATCCGGGTGACGGATGATGGTTGCGGCATGACCGCGGCCGATCTGCCGCTTGCCGTGGCCCGCCATGCCACGTCAAAGATTGACGGGTCAGACCTGCTGAACATCCACAGCTTCGGCTTTCGCGGCGAGGCGCTTGCGTCCTTGGGCGCGGTCGGTCGGCTGACACTGACATCCCGCGCGGCAGGGCATGACGCGGCGCAAATCACCGTGGCGGGCGGGCGCATGGCCGATGTGCGCCCCGCCGCCCTGACACGTGGCACCGTGGTCGAATTGCGTGACCTGTTCTATGCCACCCCCGCCCGGCTGAAATTCCTGCGCACCGACCGGGCCGAGGCGCAGGCGATTGCCGATGTGCTGCGCCGTCTGGCGATGGCGGAACCCCACGTCGGTTTTACCCTGACCGAGGTGTCGGGGGGCGAGAGCCGCACGCTGCTGCGCGCTGATCCGCAATCGGGTGATTTCTTCGACGCGCTGCACGGGCGGCTGACCGGCATCCTTGGCGCAGATTTCACAAGCAACGCCCTGCGCATCGACGTGGCGCGCGACGGGCTGCACCTGACCGGCTACGCCGCGCTGCCCACCTATTCGCGCGGGTCTTCGGCGCAGCAATACGTCTTTGTCAACGGCCGGCCCGTGCTGGACCGGATGCTGCTGGGCGCGCTGCGGGTGGCGTACTTCGATTTCCTCAGCCGTGACCGCCACCCGGCGGCCGTGTTGAACCTGTCGGTTGACCCGCAAAGGGTGGATGTGAACGTCCACCCCGCCAAATCCGAAGTCCGCTTTCGCGAACCCGAAGCCGCGCGCAGCCTGATCATCACCGGCTTGCGCAACGCCCTGTCCGGCGCGGGGCATCGTGCATCCACCACCGTAGCGTCCGAGACCCTTGCCGCCATGCGGCCCGAGGCGCGCATCTATCAGATAGACCGCCCGTCGCAGGCCAGTTTCGCCCGTGCCTTTGCCCTGCAAGCCCCGGAGGCACCCGGCTTTGCCGAGGCCCCTACAGCCCGGATCGAAGACCCCGTGACGCTGCCGGAAGAAGGCCATCCGCTTGGGGCGGCCCGGGCGCAGGTGCATGAAAACTACATCATTGCCCAGACGGCCACCGGCATCGTGATCGTTGATCAGCACGCAGCCCATGAACGGCTGGTCTATGAACGCCTGAAACGCCAGATGGCGGAGACGGGCATCACCGCGCAGGCGCTGCTGATCCCCGAGATTGTCGAGCTGTCGCCCACCGACGCCACCCGCCTGCTGGAGGCAGCCCCGATGCTGGCCGAAATCGGTCTGGCTATCGAACCGTTTGGCGGCAGCGCCGTGGCAGTGCGCGAAACCCCTGCCATCCTTGGCCCGATCAACGCCGCCGCCCTGATCCGCGATGTGCTGGACGAACTGGCCGACGCAGGCCAAAGCCACGGCGTGCGTGCCAAGATTGATGCCGTGCTGTCGCGCATGGCCTGCCATGGCTCGGTCCGGTCGGGCCGCCAGATGCGCGCCGAGGAAATGAACGCCCTTCTGCGCGAGATGGAGGCAACCCCCCATTCCGGCCAGTGCAACCATGGCCGCCCGACCTATGTCGAATTGAAACTGCACGATATCGAACGGCTGTTCGGACGCCGATGATCACCCTGTTTGGCCAGACCTTCGCATGGACCGACCCCGAGGTGCTGATCCTTGGCGGCGCGGCCCTTGTGCTGTTGGGGTTTCTGGCCCTGATCCTGCGCGCCGCAGGCCGGTCAGCCACCATGGCAGACCCCCTGATGCGCGAGATCGGCTGGCTGTCGCAGCGCGTGCAGCACTTGGGCGACGGGCAGGAACGGCTGGCGGGCGGTCTGCACCATGTGTCGGAAACCCAGGCCGTCAGCCAGACCGCGATGTTGCAGGTGATGGAGCAGCGCTTGGCCGAAGTCTCGCGCCAGATGAATGAGTCCCTGCACGGCACATCGACCCGCACCGCGCGGTCTTTGGGCGAATTGCAGCAACGGCTGGAAACCATCGACCGCGCGCAGGCCAATATCGAAAAGCTGTCGGGCAACGTGCTCTCGTTGCAAGACATCCTGTCGAACAAGCAGACCCGTGGTGCCTTTGGCGAGATTCAGCTGCATGACATCGTGCAAAAGGCCCTGCCGAAAGACGCCTACACCATGCAGGCCACGCTTTCGAACGGCAAACGTGCAGATTGCCTGATCCACCTGCCCAACCCGCCGGGGCCGATTGTGGTGGATGCCAAGTTCCCGCTTGAGGCCTATGAGGCGATCCGCCGGGCCGAAACCCCGCGTCAGGCGCAAGAGGCGGCCAGCCTGATGCGCGGGTCGGTGCGTCATCACATCAAGGCGATTGCCGAGAAATACATCATCGAAGGCGAAACTGCCGATGGCGCGCTGATGTTCCTGCCGTCGGAGGCGGTCTATGCCGAGCTGCACGCCAACTTCCCCGACGTGGTGCGCGAAGGCTTTGCCGCGCGCGTCTGGATCGTGTCGCCGACCACCTGCATGGCGACGCTGAACACCATGCGCGCGGTGCTGAAAGACGCCCGGATGCGCGAACAGGCAGGTGCCATCCGCCGCGAACTGGCGCTGCTTTATGGCGATGTCGACCGTCTGGGCAGCCGCATCGAAAGCCTTGACCGGCATTTCGGGCAGGCATCCAAAGACATCGAAGACATCAAGATCAGCGCCGAAAAGGCAGGTAAACGCGCCCGTCGGCTGGATAATTTCGATTTCGAAGACATCGCCGAAACGCCGCCTGCGATCAGGGCCGAAGCGGCCGAGTGATCGGGCCGCATTGCGTTCAGTCGGCCATGCAGCATTCGGAATTGAAGGGGTCGTGGCATTGTCAAACCTTGCGCAGGTCGCAGGCATGGCCAATTTTCTGCCAGACATTGCGATTGATCTGGTCTTGGCCTTCGTGCCTGCGTCAGCATCAGTGCGTCATTCAAAGCAGGCCACAAGACTGCCAGAGCTGGTCAGATAGCATCCGACACAGTCCCGGCCCAGGGCCCATGCGGTTGCGCCACACCGTCCAGACGCTCAAAGCCATGCAGGCCAAAGAAGTCGCGCTGCGCCTGAATCATGTTGGCGGTGCCGCGGGCGGTGCGCATCATGTCAAACCAGGCAAGGCCCGCCGACAGCGCCGGAACGGCAATCCCTTGCAGCGCCGCTGTCGCTACAACGCGGCGCAGGCCCGGCAGACTGTGGCGCAGCGTTTCGGCGAAATAGGGTGCCAATATCAGGTTGCGACCCGGGTCTTCGGCCAGGGCCGCGGCCATGTCGTTCAGCATCGTCGACCGGATGATGCAACCTGCCCGCCAGACCCGCGCAATGGCGGGCATGTCCAGCGCCCAGTCAAATTCGGCCACCGCCGCCGTCATCATCGAAAAACCCTGCGCATAGCACAGGATCTTGCCCGCAATCAGCGCCTGTTCCAGATCGGCCAGGGTCACCGCTGCACCATCATGCCGTGGTGGTGGGCCAAACAACGCCTGCCCCAAGGCGCGTTCGGCGCGACGGGCCGAGACATTGCGTGCGGTCACCGCCGCCTCGATCACCGGGATCGGTGCGGCAAGGTTCTGCGCCTCGATCACCGTCCAGCGCCCGGTGCCCTTTTGCCCGGCGGCATCGACGATGATATCCAGCAGCGGGCCGCCGCCCACCGGGTCACGGGCCAGCGCCACTTCGGCAGAGATCTCGACCAGATAGGACCGCAGCACACCATCATTCCATCCGGCGAAGGTCTGGCCGATGCGGTCTGCGTCAAGGCCCAAGCCATCGCGCATCATGCCATAGGTTTCGGCGATCATCTGCATATCGGCATATTCAATGCCGTTGTGCACGGCCTTGACAAAGTGCCCGGCCCCGGCAGGGCCCATGTGATCGGCGCAGGGGCTGCCGTCTTCGGCGCGGGCGGCGATGGCTTGCAACATCGGGGCCATGCGCGCCCAGTCCGCAGCCTCGCCCCCCGCCATGATCGCCGGGCCGTGCCGCGCGCCCTCTTCGCCGCCCGACACCCCCATCCCCATAAAGCGAAACGGCAGCCCCGCCGTTTGCCGCCGGTTGGTGTCGTGGAAATTGGCGTTTCCGGCGTCGATCACCAGATCATCTGGGTCCAGGAGCGGGGCAAGGGCGGCAAGCTGGTCATCCACAGCCTGACCGGCGGGCACCATCAGGATGATTGACCGGGGCCGCGCCATCGCCGCCACAAATTCGGCCAGCGTGGCGGTTGGCGTGATCTTGCTTGCCAGATCGCCCGCCGCTGCGTGAAAGGCTTCTGTCACCGCCCCGGTCCGGTTCCAGACCGCCAGCGCAAAGCCCTTTTCCGCGATGTTCAGCGCCAGCGCCGACCCCATCGTGCCCAGACCCATCAGGCCGAAATGTGGTTCTGTCATGCTCTTGCATCCCTTTGTGGCCTTGTCGGTGCGGACGGCCAGACATCCCGCCTGTCGCCAACACCCACACCGCGTGGTGGCAGCGGACCATGGCGCCCGCCGTCGGCATGATCCTGTAAAGCCGTTGGTTGACAAGTGACCAGAGATTGCGGTTGCTGTCCATGCCCTTGCGGGGTGCCGCAGGGTGCCATGGTGCCGCAAGGCCGGTCCGGGCGGGCAAAGGGGCACACGAAGCGGCCGGGAAAGTATTTGTGAACGCTTGTTTTCCCGTTGCCGATTGGTGGATGCAGGTGCTGCGGTGACATTGCGGCTGGTGATCATGGGCGTCTCGGGCTGCGGCAAATCCTCGGTCGGTCTGGCCCTGTCGGACCGGCTGGGCATTGTCTGGCGCGATGGCGATGATCTGCACCCGACCGCAAACGTGGAAAAGATGCGCGCCGGTCAGCCATTGACCGATGCCGATCGCTGGCCTTGGCTGGACCGCGTGGCCGCCGAGTTGCGCACACACGCACCGCTGATCATCGGCTGTTCGGCGCTGAAGCGGGCCTACCGGGATCGGCTGCGCCAAGGCGCGGGCGGGCCGCTGCGCTTTGTTCACCTGACGGGTGACCGCGCGCTGATCGCGGCCCGTATGGCGCAACGTCAGGATCATTTCATGCCGCTTGCGCTGCTCGACAGCCAGTTCGCCACGCTGGAACCACCGGGACCGGAAGAGGCACTGGCGGTGCCCATCGACCAGCCGCTGGCGCAACAGGTCGACCGGATCGTCGCCGCCTTGCGGACCCCGCGGCACTAGGCAAGCCGGGCCTTTGCCCTTGCCATGACAGGTCAGACATCTAACTGTCGGTCGCAAAGGGGGAAGGCAATGTCGATCAATACCATGCCAGTGACCACCGGCGAGGCGCTGCGCGTGCTTTGGCAGGGGTATGAGGCACAGCGCGCCGGCCAGATGACCGCGTCGTGGATGCTGCATGGCCGCCCCGGCATCGGCAAGACCGAGATCGTGCAGCAACTTGCCGCCCGCGCAGGCGCGCTGCTGTTTGACCTGCGCCTGACCACGATCGAACCGCAAGACCTGCGCGGCCTGCCCTATTACGACCACGACGCCCGCCGCACGGTCTGGTATCGGCCCGAAGACCTGCCCGATGACCCGGCCCGGCCTTCGGTGCTGTTTCTGGACGAATTGACAGCCGCCCCGCCGTCGTTGCAGCCCACCGTCTATGGCCTGCTGCAAGAGCGGCGGATTGGCCGCCATCTTTTGCCCGACACCTGCTTTGTGGTCGCGGCCGGCAATGGCCCCGAGGATGGTGCGATTGCCTATGAAATGGGAACCGCCCTGTCGGACCGGCTGATCCACCTGTCATTGCAGGCCACCGCGTCGGATTGGGTGCAAAGCTACGCCCTGCCGCAGCGGTTGCACCCTGCCGTGCCTGCCCTGATCCGCACCCGGCCTGACCTGTTGGAGAACACCTCCGACACATTGCAGCGCGGCCAGATGATCGCCTGCACCCCGCGCAGCTGGGCGCGCGTCAGTGCCATCATGCAGGCGGTGCCGGACCGGCGCTTGCGCGACGTGATGGTAGCAGGCACCGTGGGCGAGGCCGCGGGGGCCGAGTTCGCGCTGATCGCCGATGAAATCGCGGCGACTGTCAGGGTGGATGAGATGATCACCGCCACCCCTGCCGACCGCTGGGCGATGTATCCGGTCACGCTGCACGGGCTGACCGCATTGGCCTATGCGCTGGTAGGTGCAGCCGAGGAGGCAACGATTGCCCCGGTGATCGCGCTGATGGCGGGCATTGGCCAGTTGCACAAGCACCGCGATGACGCCGCCCTGCGCGCCGTGCCCCTGGCCGAGTTGTGCACCCATGGCTTTGAAGTGCTGCTGCAAAAGGCGCTGGACCGCGGCTGGGAGGCGCAATTTGCTGCCTCACCCGACTGGCGGGCCTATGCGCAGGCGCGGGCGGATCAGGGGCTGTGATCCCGGCGGGCGTCCATTCGGCGCGGGCACGGCTGGCGCTGGTGACGCTGGCGACCGACGATCCGGCCCTTGCGGCGCTGTCGCTGTGGTGCGCGCATCGCGACGTGGCCGAAGGCCCGGCGGCGCGGACGCAAGGCAACGCCATCCTTTACGGTCCGGGGTTTGCGGATTTGGCCGCGCATGAACAGGTCGGTCTTGCGGCGCATCACGTCTTGCATATCGCGCTGCGCCACGGCCCACGCATGGGGGCGATGGCCGCGCGGCTGGGGGGTGGCTTTGACGAGGCGCTGTATGGGCTGGCCGCAGATGCGCTGGTGAACGAGGCGCTGCTGGCCGCGGGTTACGGCCTGCCGCGCCCGGCGGTCACGCTGTCGGGGCTTTTGCTGGCGGTCGGGCTTGCCCCCGGCAACGATGCCTTGGCCGAATGGGATGTCGACCGTCTGTATCTGCGCATCACCGGGCAAGGCGGTGCCAAGACCGGCGAAGAACAATCAAACGCGGGCAAGGCCAAGGCCCCGGCCGATGCCGCCCGTGCCTATGCCTTTGAGGTGGGCTTCAACCCGGACCTCATGCGCGAAATCCCCGATGACTCCAACCCCGACGGGGCCGAACAGGCCGCGGAATGGCGCCAGCACCTGTCGCGCGCCATGGAAGGCGGGCGGGTGGCCGGGCGCGGCATTGGTGTGCTGGGTCACCGGATTGCCGATATTCCGCAGCCGCGCACACCGTGGGAACAGGTCTTGCGCCGCCTTTTGTCGCGTGCGCTGCTGCCGGGGCGGGTGGAAACCCATCGCCGCCCGGCGCGTGACTGGATCGCGGCCGAAGCGCAGGCCCGCGCCACCCAAGCCCCGACGCCGACCTTTCGCCCCGCCATCCGCCGCACCGTGGACGTGCCACGGGTGGCGCTGGCGGTCGATGCCTCGGGGTCGATCGAAGGCGCGCTGTTGCAGCGCTTTCTGACCGAGGTCTGCGGCATTGCCCGGCGTGTCGCGGCTGAAATCACGCTGATTGCCTTTGACGACGGGGTGCGCTGGCAGGTGCGGCTGGACCCGTCGCGCTGGCAAAGCCAGATCGAAGGGCTGGACTGGCCGCGCGGTGGCGGCACCGATTTCGCGCCCGCCTTGGCGGCAGCGCAGGCAATGGGGGCATCGGTGGCGCTGATCCTGACCGATCTGGACGGCCCCTTTGGCCCTGCCCCGCGCGGCCTGCCGGTGATCTGGGCCACGCCCGAAGATGCCCCCAGCCCGCCGTTTGGCCACCTGTTGTCGCTGGCGCGTTAGGCTACGCCGGTCAGCGCCGCCATCCGGGCATGGGCGGGGATGGCGCGCACCTCAAGCTCGACTGTGTGCAATGGTTCCTTGCGGGCCAGCGATAACCTATGCATCGCCCTTTCGGTCAGCGGCGCGGCAAACAGGGTATCGCGGATCAGCGCGCGCTCGTCAGGCGTCAGGTCAAGCACGACCGGCCCTTCGCTCCATTGCACCGACACCAGCGAAAGCGGCGGCACGCGGGCCAGTTCGGACTGTTCCACCACCAGATGCAGCGCGCCCTGCGCCATTTTCCGCCCCGCAGCGATGCGGGTCAGGATCTGCCGCCCGCGCTGGGTGAACAGGTCCAGCATCCGGTCCCGCTCGGCCTGGGTCATCAAGGCATCGCGTTTGGCCTGCGTCACGCCCAGCAGGCGGATTTCCACCGCATAGACCACCAGCACCATCAAAAGCGGCGCCTGCGCGATGGCAAGCGCACTGTCGCGCCACATCAGGGCGCCCACCGCAAAGGGCAACAGCGCCACCAGATAGCGCAGAAACTCCACCTCGAAAATCAGCCGCGCCTTCAGCCGCCAACTGCCTTCGATGCGCGGCCAGATGAAACGGCGGCCCAGAAACCGGCGCGGCAGCTGGCGAAACTCCAGCGCGGTGCGGTTGGTCAGCGTGGCGGGGGCGATGATGAACATGGCAGGAAAGTTAGCACGCGTTCAGCGATGGCAACAGGCGCGAGAGTGTCGGCACCAGCGGCAACAGATCGGCTTGCAGCGCGTGATAGAGATCCGGCTTGCCGATGAATTGCCGTGCAGTCGGGGCACCAGCCACGTCAATTTCGGGATACCAGCCGCCGCGCGCATGGTCGATGAAATGCGCATCGGCAAAACGCCAAAGCCTGCGATACCAGACCTCGTCACCGGGCTGCGGCGCGGCCTTCATCAGGGCCGACAGCGCGCCGATGGCTTCGGTCACCGGCCACCAATAGCGGTCGCGCAGGGCGACATTGCCGTGCAGGTCAAGCGTATAGGCAAGGCCCCCCTCGGGCAGCCATGCCTGCAAAGCCGTATCCACCAGATGCCGCGCACGCGCCGGCGCACCACTTTCGGGCCTGCCGCACAGATCCCAGTGCTGCAAGGTCAGGCGGGCCAATTCAAACGAATGGCCCGGCGTGGTGCCTGCGGGCCGGAACATCGGGTTGCCGCTATAGCCGGGATCGACCTGCCACATGTCGGTGTAATGTTCGGGGATGCGCCAGCCATGCGCCGGGGCCATCTGTCCCACGAAGAAATCAAGGATGCGCCCGGCACGGTTCAGCCATTTGTCCTGCCCTGTCGCCTCATGCGCGGCCAGCATCGCCTCGACGCCGTGCATGTTGGCATTCATGCCGCGATAGGTGGAAAACGGCAGCCAGTCGCGGGTGAATTCATCGCGCAACAGGCCGTGGGCTTCGTCCCAATAGTGCCGCTCGATCACGCCCGCGATATCGGCGATCAGGCGGTCGGCGTCGGGGTGGCCGGCCAGCCTGGCGCTGCACCCGGCCAACAGCACGAAGACATGGCCATAGGCCAGCTTTACCCCATCGGCCACCGAACCATTGTGCACCGACCAGACATACCCACCCTGATCGGCGTCGCGGTGCTGTGCCCAAAGGAACGCCATGCCCGCATCCACCATCGCCTCGGCCCCGGCATCGCCAAGGGTGCGGCCAAGCGCGTAAGCATGGATCAGCCGCGTCGTGGTGTGCAATTCCTGCGGGCCGCGGGGCAAGCGCGTGCCGTCCAGACCCAGCACGTCAAAACCGCCATCGCGGCGCAGGCTGGGGCGAAAGAACGCCAGCTGCCGCGCGGCATCGGCCCGCAGATAGGCCAGATGCGCCGGGTCTTGCAGCCATGACCCGGCACAATCATCGGTTCCGGGGGAAAGGCGGTTTGTTGGCATCGGCTGGTCTCCGGTCAGGGGCCTTGTGGGCAGCAAATCAGTGTTTTTTGATCACGCCAAGTCGATTGCAAGCCACCTTGGACTCGCGCTAGATGGTCACATCGCAAATACAGCATTTGTTGTATAGCAACCCCATGCGGCACCCTGCCCTTTTGCAAGAACGGCCCCCATGACCCTTGACCCCAACCCTGACCTGCCGCTGGCCATCCCGCGCCCCGAGGCCAAAGCGCGGCGATTTGGCCTGCGGTTTCGCAAATCCTGGCTTCTGGTGCTGTTGATCCCGGTGTTCATGTTCACCGGCGCGGTGATGGGCATGTATTATCAGCCGCCGGGATTGCAAAAGTTCTATGCCCTGACCGGGCTGCAACCGGGGGGTGGCGCAGAAAAGCCGATCGCCCTGCCGCCGGAAATTGAATTGCCCAAGGCCATGGTTGAAACCATGCGCGTCACTGACGTGGTCGGCCTTGCCCGGCTGTTGCCGCGCGGCGATATCTCGGTCGTTGCGCCGCCTTATGGCGCGGGCGATGCGCGGGTGGCCGAACTGCTGGTGGCCGAAGGCCAGCGGGTGGAAAAGGGCACGCCGGTTGCCCGTCTGGACAACCAGTCGGTGCTGCAAAACGCGGTGCTGTCGGCCGAAGCTGCCGTGGCCATCCGCGAGGCCACCTTGATGCAGACCCGCGCCACCGTGCAAAACAGCCGCGATGAGGCGCAGGCGGCGCTGGAGCAGGCGCAAAGCCAGGCCACCGAGGCGAGGGTTGATCTGGAACGCACGCGCGAATTGTTTTCTCGCAACGTCGCCACCCGTGCCACGCTGGATGCGGTGACGGCGGCCGAGCAGCAGGCCACGCTGGCGGTGGCCAAGGCCGAAGCGACACTGGCCCGCTTTGCGTCGGTTCAGGTCGAGGCGCAGCCCGATGTGATTGTCGCCCTGCGCAATCTGGATGCCGCCAAGGCCGATCTGACCCGCGCCCTGTCGGACCAGACCCGCGCCGATGTGTTGGCCCCGATCTCCGGCACGGTGCTGGACATCCGCGTAACCCTCGGTCAGCGCCCGCCTGCCGAAGGGATCATGGACATGGGCAACATTGATCAGATGATGGCCGAGGCCGAGATCTATCAAGACCGCGTGTCGCAGGTGCAGCCCGGCCAGCCGGTCGAACTGGTGGCCACCGCCTTGGGCAAGACGCTGCAAGGCCGGGTTGAGTTCATCGGCCTGACTGTGGGCCGTCAGGGGTTGATGTCGGATGACAGTGCCGCCAACACCGATGCGCGGGTGGTCCGGGTGATGGTGGCGCTGGACGCGCCGTCCTCGGCGGTTGCCGCGCGCTTTACCAATCTTGAGGTGATTGCCCGGATCGACACCAACGGCCCCGCGCAACCCGCAGCAAAGGCCGCGCCATGAGCCGCCTTCTTGCCCTGCTGTTTGGTCGCCTGCCGATTGGCTGGCTGCAACTGACCCATTCGCGCACCCGCTTTGCCGCGGCACTGGCGGGGGTGGCTTTCGCCAATGTGCTGGTGTTTGTGCAACTGGGCATCATGAACTCGATGGCGACGGCCACGTTGAAATCCTATGATTTCTTCAGCGCCGACATCATGATCTCGGCCCCCGACGCCAATTCGATGACCGAAGGCGGCAACGTGGCGCGGCAATGGCTGTTGCAGGCCCTGGCCGACCCCGAAGTGGCGGCGGGGACAGGATTGTTTCTGGCCAACGTCACCTGGCAGCGCCCGACCAAAGCGCTGGCGCTGACCACCTATGGCGTCGATCCGGCGCAGCCAGAGTTTCTGACCGGGGAAATTGCGGCCAAATCCGGCACCTTGCAATTGCAAAACGCCGGACTGCTGGACCGGTTCAGCCGGGGCCTGAAACGCGAAGAGGCGGCGGCGATCCGCCCGCAAACGCCGCTGTCGTTCGAGGCGTCAGGCACCACGTTGACGCTGTATGATACCTTTGCCGGGGGCGGTGGCTTTGGTGGCGATGGCTATATGGTGGTGTCGGACCAGACATTCCTGAACCTGTTCCCGGCCCGCACCTCGGGCGCGCCGGATCATATTCTGCTGACGGTCGTGCCCGGTGCCGACCCTGACGCCGTGGCCCTTCGCTTGCGCGACCTGATTTCAGACAAGACCCTGCGCATCCGCAGCTATGCCGCCGCCGCGCAGGAAGACCTGACCTATCAGCAGACCAAGCGGCCGACCGGCATCATCTTTGGCTTTGGCGTGATCATCGGCATCCTTGTTGGCATCGTGATCGTCTATCAGGTGCTGTCCACCGATGTGGCCGACCACCTGCGCGAATATGCGACGTTCAAGGCGATGGGTTATGGCCAATGGTTCTTTCTGGGCATCGTGTTTGAAGAGGCGCTGATCCTGGGGGTGCTGGGCTTTGTGCCCGGCTTCATTGTTGCCACCGGCTTGCTGACGGCCATGGCCAAGGCCACCACTTTGCCGCTGTTGATGACCAGCAAGATGGCGATGATGGTGTTTTTCGGCACCGTCGCCGCCTGTTCGCTGTCGGGGGCGATTGCCACCCGGCGGCTGGCGGCGGCCGATCCGGCAGATTTGTTCTGACATGGCAAGCGATGATGATTTCCCGATTGCGGCCCAGGGGCTGAACCACTGGTTCGGGTCCGGCGAGGCGCGCAAACAGGCGTTGTATGACGTGAACCTGCGGGTCCGTCGCGGCAGTCTGACGGTGCTGGTCGGGCCATCCGGGTCGGGCAAGACCACGGTGCTGACGCTGCTGGGCTGCCTGCGCGATGTGCAGGAAGGTTCGGTGAGTTTGTTGGGGCATGAGGTGCATGGCGCGAAAAGCGATCTGCTGATCAGCCTGCGCAAGCGGCTGGGGTTCATCTTTCAAGCGCACAACCTGCACGCCAGCCTGACCGCGCGGCAGAATGTGGTCATGGGCTTGCAGGTGCATGGCAGGGTTGACCCGGCGCTGGCCGACCGCGCCGCCGCCCATGCGCTGACACTGGTGGGCTTGGGCGACCGGCTGGACTATCTGTCCGACAACCTGTCGGGCGGGCAAAAGCAGCGCGTCGCAGTGGCCCGTGCCATGGTCGGCAACCCCGACGTAATCTTTGCCGATGAACCCACGGCGGCACTTGACCGCGATTCAGGGTCAAACGTGGTGGACTTGATCAAGAAACTGGGGCGCGAGCGCGGCACCACCACCGTGATGGTCACCCATGACAACCGCATCCTTGACCGGGCCGACCGCATCATCACCCTGGAAGATGGCCGGATCGTCGCCGATACCGAAGCGGTGCCGGCCTGACGCCAGCGCCCCCCTTTGCAATTTACTTCATCCCCAACAGGCCGGGAAACCAGAGGGTGATGGCGGGCACGTAGGTGATCAGCATCAAGAACACCAAGGCCGTCAACAGCCATGGCCATGTGGCGCGCGTCACCTCGGTCAGCCCCAGTTTTGACAGTGACGAGGCAACATAAAGGTTCAGCCCCACAGGCGGCGTGCACAGGCCGATTTCCATGTTGACCACCAGCATGATGCCGAAATGCACCGGATGCACCCCCAAGGCCACCGCCACCGGATACAGGATCGGCGCCATGATCAGCACGATGGCAGACGGTTCCATAACCATGCCGATGACCAAGAGCAGCACATTGACCACCATCAGAAAGCCAAGCTTGCCCAAGCCCAGATCGACGATCCATGCCGACAGCGCCTGCGGGATTTGCTCGGATGTCAGAATAAAGGCGAACATCACGGCGTTGGTGATGATGTAAAGCAGCATCGCCGACATCGCGGCCGAGGTCAGCAGCACGCGCGGCACATCGCGCAGCTTGATGTCCTTGTAGACAAAGACCGCGATCACAAAGGCATAGACCGCCGACACCGCCGCCGCCTCGGTCGGGGTGAAGATGCCGCCATAGATGCCGCCCATGATGATGACGATCAGCATCAAGCCCCAGACGCTTTCGCGAAACGCCTTGAAGCGTTCGCTCCACGGGGCGCGCGGCAGGCGGGGATAGTCGTTCTTCCACGCGCGATAGGTGGTGGTAGCGCCCAGCATGGTGGCAAGGATCAGGCCAGGCACGACACCCGCCATGAACAGCGTGCCGATCGAGGCCGACATGACCGGCTCGCCATTCGGGCCGGTGACCACCATGCCGCTGGTCGCCACCGCATACATCACCATCACGATCGAGGGCGGTATCAGGATGCCAAGGCCGCCTGCCGTGGCGACAGTGCCCACGCCAAACTGCGGCGGATAGCCCTGCTTGACCATGGCCGGGATCAGGATTGAACCCACCGCCATGACCGTGGCCGGGCTGGAGCCAGAGATCGCCGCAAACAGCGCGCAGGCCACCACGGCAGCCAGCCCCATGCCGCCATACCAGTGCCCGACCATCGAGGTGGCAAAACGGATCATCCGTCGCGCCACCCCGCCATGGGTCAGGAAATTGCCGGCCAGAATGAAGAACGGGATCGCCATGATCTCGAACTTTTC
>DYMU01000015.1:0-33577 GCA_020721445.1 Gemmobacter nectariphilus | reverse complement strand
ATCGACGCCGACATGAATCCCCGTGCGCACGCCGTAGGCCGCGCCAAACTTGGCCATCCAGACGAACAGATAGATGCAGGCCTCTTGTGCCCAGGTCAGCCGGATGCCGTTGATCGACTTGAACGCTGCCCGCGCCCAGTCTTGCAGCGCGGGCATGTCATGGGTGCGGGCATAGCCCACAAGATCAGCGGCGAAACCGATGGAAAAACGGTGCACGACGGCCACGAAGATCAGCACCACGGCCACGGCCATGAGAGCAGAGATCAGGATTTCTTCGAAGCGGTCGAGGATGCGCAGGATCATGGCAAACCTCGGGATGTGAAATGGGGGCGCAGGGCCAAGCCCGCGCCCCCGGTTTCAGGGTGTCAGTTGGTCAGGCCAAGCGTGGCATAGGCCTGCGCGATCAGATCGGCCCCGATCCGGTCCGACATCTGCGCATGCACCGGTTTCAGGGTTTCGACGAATACCGCGCGCTCTTCTGCGGTCAACTCGTGCCACTCGGTGGTGCCTGCGGCCTTCATCGCGGCCATGGCATTGTCGTTCTCTTCCTTGGCGATCGAGTTGGCATATGCGGTGGCCTCTGCCATGGCCTTGTCCAACTGTTCGCGCACCGCCGGGTCAAGGCCTTCCCAGAACGCCTTGTTCACGATGACCGCATAGCCAAGATAGCCGTGGTTCGACAGCGTCGCGTGCTTTTGAACCTCGTGCATCTTCTGGGTATACATGTTCGATGGCGGGTTTTCGGTGCCATCAACCACGCCGGTCTGCAACGCCTGATAGACTTCCGAGAACGCCATCACCTGCGGCACGGCCCCCAGTGCCTGCATCTGCGCCTCAAGGATCTTCGACGACTGGATGCGCATCTTCAGGCCAAGGAAATCATCGGGCGATTTCAGCGGGCTGTTGGCCGAGAAGACCTTGAAGCCGTTGTCCCAATAGGCAAGGCCCTTGATCCCTTTGTCATCCAGCAAACCCAGCAGGCTTTTGCCAATGTCGCCATCGGTGATCTTGCGCAGGTCGTCATAGCCGTTCATCAGGAAGGGCAGATCGAACACCTCGAACTGCTGCACGCCCAGCGGGCCGAACTTTGCCAGCGACGGGGCCAGCATCTGCACCGCGCCCAGTTGCAGCGCCTCAAGCTCTTCCTTGTCCTTGTAAAGCTGGCTGTTGGGGTAAACCTCAACCGTCACCGCGCCATTGGTATAGGCTTCGGCCAGTTCCTTGAACTTGTCGGCACCTTTGCCCTTGGGCGTATCGGGGGCGACCACGTGGCTGAACTTGATGACGATGGGTTCGGCATGGGCAGGCAGCGCCACCGACAGGGCAAGGGCGGCTGCACCCGCGATGCGGGCGAATGTGCGACGTGTCAGCATTTGTTTCTCCTCCAAAGGCTCACCTCTCCCAAGGTGATTGTGCTTGTCTTGCCAGCGAACGCCGTGCGGCGCTATTGTGGGTTTCCGCAATAGACGGATCGCGGGCTGTTGTGTCGCATCAGGCATCGCGCTGTCGAGGAGGGCAGGCCGCTGAAAGAGCCGGACAAGCAAAAGGCGGCGGGCAAGACCGCATCCGGGGGCGACCCTTGGGCCAGCACCAGCGGGAACCCGGCCCGTGGCATCGACATTCTGTCGCTGATCCCGCTGGTGGCCATTGTCGCCCTGATCGCGCTGGTGGCGGCACTGGTCTGGGCGGTCACCCGGTCCGAGGCGGAACAGGCCCGCACCAAGCTTGCGACTGATGCGCTGTGGGTGGAACAGACGCTGCGGTTTCAGCTTTCAGTCGATGAAGACATGCTGGTGCGTCTGGCGCTGGATCAGGCCAGCGGGGCCGCGCCCGACGTGCTGGCCGCCCGTGCCCGCCTGCATGTGGCCACCAACCCCGAGGTGCTGTCGATTGTCTGGCATGATGCAAACGGCGTGCCCGTGCGCGGGGTGCCGGGGCTGGCTGCGCCACGCGATCCGGCGCTGGTGGCCTTGATGCTGCGGTCCGGTAGCGTGTCGGCACGCCCGGTCTATGGCGATGTGACCGGCGACACCGTCACCATGGCCGTGCGCAGCGAACAGGGGGCGGGGGTGCTGACGGCGACGGTGGCACTGCCCCTGATGCTGGAGCGGCACATCCCGTGGTGGATTGCCGAGCAATACGCCGTCACCCTGACCGATACCGGCGGCACGGTTCTGGCCAGCCGGGTGCGCCGCACGCCCGACCCGGTGAACCCGACGCATGGCATCAGCTTTGACCCGCCGTTGCGCGGCACGGTGTTGCGGATCACCGCCTATGCCGCACCAACCGCCTTTGCCAATGTGCTGCTGCTGGCGGCAATCGCGGGCTTTGCCGCTTTTGCCATTCTTGCCCTGCTGGCGCTGTATCGCAGCGCCCAACGCCGCCGTCAGGCCGAGGCGCGGCTGCGCGGCGAGATCGCCTTTCGCCGGTCGATGGAAGACAGCCTGACCGTGGGTCTGCGCGCCAAGGACCATGACGGGCGCGTGCTTTACGTCAACTCGGCGTTTTGTCAGCTGGTCGGCTTTGCCGCCGATGACCTGATGGATCGCGCGCCCCCGATGCCCTACTGGTCGCCCGACCGGCTGGACGAAACCTTGGCCCGGCAGCAGGCCCTGTCCAACAGTGGCGCCGCGCCGCAAGCCTTTGAAACCCGGTTTCGTCGCGCCGATGGCAGCGAAATCGACGTGCAGGTGTATGAAGCCCCGCTGATCGACGCCACCGGCGCGCATCGCGGCTGGATGGGGTCGGTGATCGACATCACCCAGGCCAAGACCGCCGCGCGGCTGGCCCGCGCACAGGATGAAAACCTGGCCCGCACCGGGCGTCTGGTGACGCTGGGGGAAATGGCCTCGACTTTGGCGCATGAATTGAACCAGCCGCTTGGCGCGATTGCCAGCTATGCGGCGGGCTTGCAAAACCTGCTGCAAAGCGGCCGCGCCGACCCGGCGGTGTTGCACCCGGCAGTGGCCAAACTGTCGGTGCAGGCCAATCGTGCCGGGCAGATCATCCGGCGCATACAGGATCTGGTGAAGAAGCGCGAACCCAGCTTTGACGATGTCTCGCTGGCTGAGGTGATCACCGAAACCGTGGGCTTTCTGGCCGCAGACGCGCGTGAAAACCGGGTGCAGATCGTGACCGGGCTTGCCGATCTGCCGGCCGTTCCGGCCGATCGCATCTTGCTGCAACAGGTGCTGATCAACCTGATCCGCAACGGCATGGAGGCGATGGCCAGCCAGCCGGGCCGCAGGCTGGACGTGGCCTTGCGCGCGGGGCCAGGTGGCAGCGCCATCATCGACGTCGCCGACCGGGGCGACGGCATCCCGGCAGAACTTGAGGGGCGGCTGTTCGATGCCTTCACCTCGACCAAACCGCAGGGCATGGGCATGGGGCTGAACATCTGCCGGTCGATCATGGAATTGCACCGCGGTCATCTGACCCATGCCCCGCGTGATGGCGGCGGCACGGTGTTTCGCATCACCCTGCCCGGTCAGATCTCACGGAAAGTCGCCGCCGAATGACCGGAACCATTCATATTGTGGATGATGAGGAAACAATCCGCGACGCACTGTCGTTTCTGTTCGCGTCTCGTGGGGTGCAGGCGCAGGGCTGGCCCTCGGGCGAGGCGTTTCTGGCCGCCCTGCCGCACGGGGATTGCGATTGCCTGATTCTGGATGTGCGGATGGCGGGCCTGTCCGGGACGGAAGTGTTTGACCGCCTGCGCGCCGCCGATTTTCGGGCGCCGGTCATCTTTCTGACCGGGCACGCCGATGTGCCGGTGGCGGTGCAAAGCCTGAAGGCCGGGGCGTTCGATTTTGTCGAAAAGCCGTTCAACGACAACCTGATTGTCGAACGCGCGTTTGAGGCGATTGCCCGCCACCGGGCGGCTGCGGCCGAAGCCGACACCCGCCGCGACATTGCCAGCCGTCTGGCCACCCTGTCGGCGCGCGAGGATGAGGTGATGCACCTGATGCTGCAAGGCCACCTGAACAAGCAGATCGCCGAGACCCTGGGCATCGCCATCCGCACGGTCGAGGTGCATCGCAGCCGCATCCTGTCAAAAACCGGGGTGCGCAACGCGATGGAGTTGGCGCGTCTGGTGGGAGAGTTCCGGCCCCTGGCCTGACCCCGACCCGCAAGGCCGCCAAGGCCACGCGGCAGGCGCCGGGGTTACGGCAACAACACCTCCTCGATATCGACCTGATGGCTGCCCTTCTGGCTGCCATCCAGCCGCAGCATACCGGTCACCGGGGCGACATCGGCATAATCGCGGCCAAAGCCCACGTCGATATGGTCGGCGCGGGCAAAGCAGGCGTTGGTCGGATCATAGTCGATCCAGCCCATTTCCTCACCCGCCCAAGCCCTTACCCAGGCATGCATGGCGTCGGCCCCGGCCAGACGGGCCTTGCCGGGTGGCGGGTCGGTGCGCAGATAGCCCGCAACATAGGCCGCCGGCACGCCCAGGCTGCGCAAGCCGCCGACCATGATCTGCGCGAAATCCTGACAGACCCCGCGCCGCAGCGTGAACGCATCCTCGGGCGAGGTGTCAACGCTGGTGGCCTTGGCGTCAAAGGTCATGTGGCGGTGCAGGCCCTCGCCCAGAGCTTGCACCACCTCGTGCACCGTCACACAGCCCGCAACCGCCGCCTGCGCAAAACCCGCCACTTCGGGCATCTGCGGTATCCGCCGCGACGGGGTGCGAAAATGGTGCGGCGAGGCCGGGCCGATGTCGCGCCAGGCGGCCAATTCCTGCGTCAGCCGTGCCAGTGGCGGCGAGATGTCCAGAAACCCTTCGGACGCAACCCGATCGACCGCCGCCTCCAGCACCAGTTCCAACTGGGTCAAACCGGGGGGCATCGCCACCTCGATCACACGGGTGCCGAAAAAATCTTTGAACTCGCCCCGATCGGTCGGGTCGGGCGTCAGGCGCACCTTGGCCCCGCGCACGATTTGCACCCCCGCCACATCGGCGGGCAGGATGCGGAACAACTGCCGCCCCGCGCCGATCGGGCGGGCAAAGTCATAGCTGATGACAAGGCGCAAGGCATAGGTCGTCACCGCAAATACGCCTCGGTCAGCAGGCTGGACAGGCTGGCAATCCGGCCATGCAGGTCGATCAGCGCCTCGGTCGTCAGGGTTTCGGGCGTGGCGGTGGCGATGTCGGCCTGACAGCGCAGCATGGCGCGGCCAAGGTCGGACAGTTGCCCATGCACCGACGCGCCCGGCAACACCTGCACCTGTTCGCTCAAGCCATCCACCAGATGCCGGACAGATCGCGGGTTCATCGGGTCCAGTGCCAGAAGGTCAATCACCGTCTGCCGCGACGATGCCACGGTGAACCGGCGACGGTGGGTCAGCACGCTGTCGCCCAGTTCGATGCACAGATCCAACGCGCCGGGCGGGGCATCGGCATCGGCAAGGACGGCCAGCAGGTTGGTCATGCCAAGCGCGCGTTCATGCTGCCGCCCGATCGACAGAAAGCGCCAGCCAAAGAAGCGATACATGTTTTCATGCACAAGGCCGGAAAAGCCCGCCAGTTTGCGCAACAGCGCCGACAACGCCCGCGCGGCATCATCGCCCGCAGTCACGCGACTGGCCATCCGCCGCGCGCTTTTGTCCAGATCATTCAGCGCCGACCAGCCGTCGGGCGAAAACCTGTCGCGCACCTGACCGGCCGCCATCACCGCCGCACCCAGCGTCTCCAGCAACCCTTGCGGGATGCCGTCGCGGCCTTCGACCCCATAGCTGGCAAGGATCTTGTCCACCACCTTTTGCAATGGCAACGCCGCGCGCCCGCCTTCGGCCAGCCGGATGTGACGCGCCCGCAAAAGCCGCACGATGCCTTCGGTGCGTTCGACATAGCGGCCGAGCCAGAACAGGTTATCCGCCGCCCGCGCGGGCAAGGCCCCCGGCGAGGCCCGGCGATAGGGGCCTTCGGACGGCGTGACCATGGTAATGCTGGGCACGTCGTCCTTGCTGACGATCCAGACATCCGCCGCCGTGCCACCTTGCTGCATGGCAAGGGCGGTGGCATCGGCTGCGGCACCAATGCGGGCAAAGCCGCCCGGCATCACCTGCCAGCCGCGCGGGGTGCGCGCCAGAAACACCCGCAGGCTCATCGGGCGCGGCACGATGCGGCCATCAACCAGCGCCGGCGTGGTCGACAAGGTCACCGCCTCTTGCGCCACAAGGGCTGCCCCGTCACGGGCAAGGCGGTCCATCAGGTCGGCGGATGACAGGCTGGCAGCCGGGATGGCGTCACCCTGCCGGTCAAACGGCAGGCCTGTGCCAAGCGCCGCCCCCAGCACCAGACGCGACGGGTCTGCCATGACCCGGGCGCGTTGTTTCGCCCCGCCGCACCACCAGGTCGCGATGTTGGGCATCGCCAGCGGCGCACCCAGAAGTTGCCGCGCCAAAGCCGGCATGAAAGCCATCAAAGCCCGCGTTTCCAGCACACCCGAGCCAAGGCAGTTGACCATGGTCAGCCCGCCCTGCCGCAGCGCCGACACCATGCCCGGCGTGCCAATGCGCGAGGCGGGGTCCAACTCCAGCGGATCGGCATAGCTGGCATCCAGCCGGCGCCACAGCACATCCAGCGGACGCAGGCCCGCTACGGTGCGCAGCATCAGCCGGCCACCCTCCACCGTCAGATCCTCGCCCTGCACCAGCGCAAAACCCAGATAGCGGGCGATCCACGCCTGTTCGAAATAGGTCTCGTTCATCGGGCCCGGCGTCAGGATGGCGACCCTGCCATCACCTTCGTTGCGCAGGCCGACCAGCGCATCGCGGAAATCACGGAAGAACCCGGCAAGACGGTGGACGTTCTGGCCTTCAAACACGCTGGAAAAGGCACGGCTGGTGGCCACGCGGTTTTCCAGCGCATAGCCCGCGCCAGATGGTGCCTGCGTGCGGTCGGCCAGCACCCACCACTTGCCATCCGGACCACGGCCAATTTCAAACGCCACGAAATGCAGGTAATGCCCCGACCGGGGCCGCACCCCCACCATGGGCCGCAGCCATTCGGGGTTGCCTGCCACCAGCGACGGCGGCAGATGCCCGTCGGCCACCAACCGGTTCGCGCCGTAAAGATCGGCCATCAAGGCTTCCAGCAGGTCGGCGCGCTGGATCAGCGCGGCGGACAGCTCGGTCCAGTCGGCCTCGTCGATCAGCACCGGAATATGGCTGAGAGGCCAGGCCCGTTCCACCGACTGGCCGGCCCCGTATTGCCGGTAGAACACGCCGGAATCGCGCAGGTATTGATCGGCCCGCCCGGTGGCGCGGGTCAGCCCGTCTTCTGTCAGGCTGCGCAGATGGTCGATCAGCGGCTGCCACAGCGGACGGATGGTGCCGTTCACCAGCATCTCGTCGGGGGCGCCCCGCAGCGGGGTATAGCTGCGCAGACCAAGATCGCGCCTTGCGCCCTGATCTGCCTTTGCCGCCGCCGCGTCTGCCACCCTGTCCATTATCGGACTACAGCCCCACTGGACGCCGCAGGTCAAGGGTCAGCGGAAACTCGGGGTGCACCCGCTCGGGGCGCGGGTGCATGCCATGGCCGGGGGTGTGGCCATGCGCCTCGAACCGTGCCAGACGCCGGGCCTCGGCCTCATTGCCGTTGACCGGAAAGGTTTCATAGTTGCGCCCCCCCGGATGGGCGACGTGATAGACGCACCCCCCCAGCGCCCGCGCTGACCATGTGTCATGGATATCAAAGGTCAGCGGTGCATCGACCGGCAAGACCGGGTGCATCGCTGACGCCGGTTGCCAAGCCTTGTAGCGCACCCCTGCCACCGCCTGCCCCGACCCTGCCGCATGCAGGGGAACCACACGGCCGTTGCACAGCACCTGATAGCGCGACGGATCGGCGGCCGACAGCTTCACCTGCAAGCGTTCGGTCGAACTGTCGGTATAGCGCACCGTGCCGCCGATCGCCCCGGTTTCACCCAGCACATGCCAAGGCTCCAGCGCTTGGCGCAGTTCCAGATGCACCCCCTCGTAACTCACCTCGCCGCAAAACGGAAAGCGGAACTCGGCCTGCGCGGTGAACCACTCTTTGCGCAGGGCAAAGCCATGCTGCGCAAGGTCGGCCAGAACATCGCGGAAATCCTGCCAAACATGATGCGGCAGCATGAAACGGTCGTGCAGGGCCGTGCCCCAGCGGGTCAATTCACCCTGCGCCGGATTGGCCCAGAACCGCGCAATCAGCGCCCGGATCAGCAGTTGCTGGGCCAAGCTCATCCGCGCGTCGGGCGGCATCTCGAAACCGCGAAACTCGACCAGCCCCAGCCGCCCGGTGGGGCCATCGGGGGAATACAGCTTGTCGATGCAAATCTCGGCCCGGTGGGTGTTGCCGGTGACATCGGTCAGCAGGTTGCGCAACAGGCGGTCCACCAGCCAAGGCATTGGCGCCGCCCCCTGACCGGGGGCAGGGATCTGCGACAGCGCGATTTCCATCTCATACAGGCTGTCATGCCGGGCCTCGTCCATGCGCGGGGCCTGGCTGGTGGGGCCGATGAACAGGCCGGAAAACAGGTAAGACAGCGACGGATGGCGGTTCCAGTGCAGGATCAGGCTGGCCAAAAGGTCAGGCCGGCGCAGGAACGGGCTGTCGTTCGGCGTGGCCCCGCCGACGACAACATGGTTGCCGCCCCCCGTGCCGCAATGCTTGCCGTCGATCATGAACTTGTCGGCACCCAAGCGGGTTTGCCGCGCCTCCTCATACACCGCCGTGGTGATATCGACACAGTCCTGCCAAGTGCGCGACGGATGCACGTTCACCTCGATCACGCCGGGGTCGGGGGCCACGCGGATCACGTTCAGACGCGGGTCCTGCGGCGGGGCATAGCCTTCGATATGCACCTTCAACCCCAGCTTTTTCGCAGCAGCCTCGGCGGCGCGCAAAAGGTCAAGGTAGTCTTCGATCGACACCACTGGCGGCATGAACACGCACAGCCGCCCGTCGCGCGGTTCCACCGACAAGGCGGTGCGGATATGCCCGTCCACCTCGTGCAGCGGTGAGCCTTGCGCCACCTGCGCGCCTTGCGCACTGGCGGCGGTAAAGCTGGCCGGGGATTGCGGCCGCGCCTCTGACACGGCGGGGGCGTTTGGCACCGGCCCCGGGACTGGCAGCGGCGGGCGGTCCACCGTGGGATCAGTCGGGTTGATATAGGGGTATTGCGACGCAGGCACCCAAGGCAGACTTTCCAGCGGCAGACGATAGCCAACCGGGCTATCCCCCGGCACCAGGAACATGTGCCCGCGGCGCAAGCGCCACTTTTCGGTGCGCCAGCGCCGCCCCGCAGCCTGCGCCTGCCAACTTTGCACCGGCAACACAAAACCCGAAGGGTTGGTAAGCCCGCGGTTGAACACGGTGGCAAGGCGGTGGCGTTCCTCGGCGTCCTTCAGCTTGGAATTGGCCGGGGTCACGTTGTCGGGCAGGTTGGCCTCTTTGACCAACCATTGCGCCGGGTCTTCATAGGCTGGCAGAATGCAGTCGGTTTCCAGCGCCAGATCCTCGGCGATCTGCACCAGCAGGTTTTGCGCGTCTACGGTGGTGACGCCGGTCTGCGCGCCTTCCTGTGCAATCAGGGCCGCATCCGACCAGATCGGATAGCCGTCGTTGCGCCAATACAACGAAAACGTCCAGCGCGGCAGGGTTTCCCCCGGATACCACTTGCCCTGACCATAATGCAGGAACCCACCCGGGGCGAAACGGTCGCGCAGGCGGCGGATCAACTGGTCGGCCAGCGTGCGCTTGGTCGGGCCAACCGCGGCGGTGTTCCACTCCTCGGCCTCAAAATCATCAATCGACACAAAGGTCGGCTCGCCGCCCATGGTCAGGCGCACATCGCCATCCGCCAAGGCCGCATCCACCTTGTGGCCAAGCGCGTTCAACTCATCCCAGGCATCATCGCTGAACGGCTTGGTGATGCGCGGATGTTCGGCGACGCGGGTCACCGACATGTCAAACGAAAAGTCCACCTCGGCAAAGCTGGCCCGTCCGCTGATCGGGGCGGCGCTGCGGTAATGCGGGGTGGCGGCCAGGGGAATATGGCTTTCGCCCGCCAACAGCCCGCTGGTCGGGTCCAGCCCGATCCAGCCCGCGCCGGGCAGGAACACCTCGCCCCAGGCATGCAGATCGGTGAAATCCACCTCGGTGCCCGACGGGCCATCCAGCGCCTTCAGGTCGGGTTTCAACTGGATCAGATAGCCCGACACGAACCGCGCGGCAAAGCCAAGATGGCGCAAGGCCTGCACCAAAAGCCAGGTCGAATCGCGGCACGACCCGCTTTTGACGCCCAGCGTTTCCTCGGGCGTCTGCACGCCGGGTTCCATGCGGATGGTGTAGTGCAGCGTATTGGCCACCTTGGCGTTCAGGGCCACGATGAAATCAACCGTGCGCAGGGTATCCTTCGGCACGCTGTCCAGAAACGCCTGCAACAGCGGGCCGGCGGGTTCGCACCGGCGGTAGATCGCCAGATCTTCTTCCATGTCCAGCGCATATTCAAACGGCCAGGTGTCGGCGTTTTCCTCGACGAAGAAATCGAACGGGTTATACACCGTCATGTCTGCCACCAGATCGACCTCGATCTTGAACTCGGTCACCGGTTCGGGAAATACAAACCGCGCCTGCCAGTTGCCGAACGGGTCTTGCTGGTGGTTCACGAAATGCCCGCCCGGGCTGACCTTCAGCGAATGCGAGATCACCCGTGTGCGGCTGTGCGGTGCCGGGCGCAGGCGGATGATCTGCGGGCCAAGCGTAACCGGCCGATCATATTTGTAATGGGTCAGGTGGTGAATAGCGGCTTTGATCGACATGAGCACTTTTTCTTTCGCTGGATGCCCCTGCATAACAGGCACACGGATCAGAACGCTGCGCGCACCGGAACCGGATCGCACATCAGGGGGTCTAAGCCCATTTCGTTGGCATCAAGACACAAACCGCCCACCATTTCAGCAGTCATGAAAATGCCGATGGGCGATCACCGGCTTTTGCACCGCGCGACCAAGGATATCCGTCATACCCCGAAAAACAACTGCCGCCCAGCAGCGTTGACGTTCACGCTGGTGGCGATGGGTCAGGCGCTGCCATCGGCGGGCGGGCAGGCCGCCGAGTCAAGACCCCGACGCCGGCAATCGGCCAGCCGCTTGCGCAGGGCCTTTTCGGCCTCGCGCTCAAGCCGCGCCTCTTCGGCGGCCTTTTCCTTGGCTTCACGTTGCTCAAGCGCCAGCACGTCTTTCGCCTCACGCTCTTTTTTCCGCATCGCCTCGGGCGTCTCGGTAATGGCGCGGCCATAGGCGTCGTCCATGTAAGGGCCCTCGGCTGCAAGGCTTTCTTCCAGGGTGCGCACCTTGACCGGCGTGCCAAGTGTCACGTTTTCAAACAGATGAATGGCATCTTGGTTGAACAGACGGATACAGCCCGCGCTGGTTGCCCGCCCGATCGAGGCGTTGTCGATGGTGCCGTGGATGCGGAAATAGGTGTCGCGGCTGCCGCGATACAGATACAGCGCCCGCGCGCCCAAGGGGTTGATCAGCCCGCCCGGCAGACCACCGGCATATTCGGCATAGGTCTCGGGCTGGGTGCGGATCATGTTGGCAGTTGGCGTCCAGCTTGGCCATTCCTGCTTGCGCCCGATGGTGGCGCTGCCTTGGAACGACAGCCCTTCGCGCCCGACGGCAATGCCATAGCGGGTCGCGCGACCGCCCTCCATGACGTGGTACAGCTTGCGGGCATAGATATCGACCACAATCGTCCCCGGCGCTTCATCGCCCGTGTATGCCACCTCGGTGCGCACGGTCTGCGGCGTCAGATGTTTGGCATCGACAGGCTCGATGTAGAAAGCGCCATCCTGAAACCCGGCATAATTCGGTGCCGTGGGCGGGGCGGTTGTCACCGTCGGCGCGCCGCATGCGGCCAGAACGGTCAGCAGGGCAAAGGCGGCAAGGCGTTGAAAAAGATGATTCACGGCAGACCTTGGGTTGGGAACTCTGAAGCACCATGCGACGGACGATCCCCTGTCCGTCAAGCCCCTTGACCGGTTCGAAAACGAAAAAGACCCCCGGCATGGTGCCAGGGGCCACATTTTCGACACAGTTTCGGCTTGCGACGATTACTGCACGGTGCCAATCGACCAGAACAGGGTTTCGCCCGACGAGTCGTCGACGCCGTCATTGTCGGTCACCACCCAGCCGGTGCCGGCGGCATCGATGGCAAAGCCTTCGACCTTGTCCACAACGTAGCCGTTCAGCGATTTCAGGTCGGGCAGGAAGTCGTGCACCAGTTCCTTGGTGACAACCGGCAGCGCCTCACCCAGCTTGGCTGGAACCATTTCGGCAGCCTTCACGCGATACAGTTTCTTGACGGCGGCCTTGTCGGCGATCTGGTTGTCCCGCTCGATGATATAGACATAGTCACCATGCAGGGTGATTTCCGACAGGCCCATCCAGGCCCCTTCGGCCTTGGCGTCCAGCGGGTAATGCACCGCACCCCAGGTCTTTTCCTTGGTGTTGTAGGCGGCAAGTTTGACCATCCCCTTCGGATCATCGGCCCATTCACGCTGCACGGCCATCCACAGCCAGTCACCGGCGACGGTGATACCTTCAAAGCCGAAGCGGGTTTCGGTCGCCAGCAGTTCCGGCGGCAGCGCGATTTCCTGTTTGATCTCGCCCTTGTCGTTGACGTGATAGATCGCGTGCGGGATCAGACGGTCGCTGCGGCCTTCGCTGGCGATCCAGAACCCACCTTCGCCATCGGTGGCAATGCCTTCGATGTCAAGCTTTTGCGCGGCGTCGCCACCCCGGGTGATGTCCAGCGCAGCAGTGATGCGGGCCGGGGTCTGGGTTGCATCAATGGTATAGATGCGGGGCATCGCACCATAGACGCTGTCCGAGGCCGCAAACAACTGGCCGGCTTCCGCGCCAGCGGCCAGCGCCGACAACGCGCCCCAGCCGATCAGCGGGTCAGAGCCTTCGCTGGTGATCATCGGATAGGCGGCAGTGCCTTCGGCGCGCTCGTAAACCATGACATGCGCCGGGGCCAGACCGTCTTCGCGCAGGTCAACCTCGTTGGCGGTGACAAACAGGTTGCGGCCGGGAATGGCAACCAGACCTTCGGGCGACACACCCGACGGCAGCAGTTGCTTCAGCACCGGTGCGGCAGGATCGGTCAGGTCATAGACACCGATGATCGACCCACGTTCGGATGCAACAAACAGCAGGCGCTGGTCGCCATAGGTGGCAACTTCAACCGACTCAAGCTCGGCACCCTTCGACCCAGAGCGGTGCTCGGGGTAATGGCCGATGGCGGCAATCGCCCGTTCCAGCGCGGGGCCGGATTCGTAAACAACGGTGCCATCCTTCTTGAAGATGGTAAAGCTGCGCGAACCGCCTTCGTAATCGCCTTCGTTGGCCACGACGAAATGATCGGCGTCGATCCACTTCACGGCGTCGGGTTCGCGCAGCACGCCTTCCTTCTTGCCGGTAAAGTTCAGTTTGCCGTCGCGCTTGGTGTCGATCCCGTCCAGATCAATCGCCCCGGCGCTGAAATGGCTGGCCACGGTGCCATCGGCCGCGATCACCGCGATATGGTTGTTTTCCTGCATGGTGACGACGATTTCACCGGCTTCGTTCACGTCCAGAAACTCGGGCTCCGGGTCATCACCACCAACCGATGCCAGACCGGTCATTTCGATCTTTTGCAGACCGGCACAATCGACCGCGCCATCCTTGATCGGCAGTTTCACCACAAAGCCAGCCGGCATCTGCGGGATCACGCCGTCATTCAGGTCTTCGTCACGCTCGTTTTCAATCCCCACGGCGATAAAGCTGCCGTCCTTGGCCTTGGCCACCGAATCCGGTTGACCGCCCAGATCACATTCCGCCACCACTGCCTTGGCGGCGATATCGACCGTCACCAGCTTGCCCGAGGTGTTGATGAAATCGGCCGAGGTGTTGACGCCGACAAAGGCCATGCCGCCGATGATCTGCGTCGTCGTCGGCTCGCCGCCCATGGCAATGTTGCCCAGCGGCTTTGGCGCCTTGGGGTAGGTGATATCGACCATGCCGATCACGCCCAAGGGGCTGTCGGAATAGATCAGCGTCATGCCATCTTCAGTCGCGGCAATGATCTCGGCGCTGGTTTCGCGCGCCAGATCTTCGCCCGCCGCCATGTTGCCCGGCGTGGCAAAGCTGGAGACACGGTTGAACACCATCTCGGCGCTTGCAGGCATTGCGGTGGCAAGGGCGAGGGCAGAGGTCAGACAGACATGACGAAGGATCATCGGGCCATTCCTGTTGAGGGTTTCATTGACGCGCAGCAATGGCGGCAAGATATGACGCCTTGGCGACAGTCGTATGACAGTTTGGCCAAGGGTGAACGACAGCCCCCATACTGCTGCCCCCGTGCGGCGACGGCCCTTGCGCAGGCAGGGGGCCGCGTGAAACGTCCGCTTCCGGGCAAGGCGGCGATTGCGCGCTGCCTCACACGGCGGATCGGCCCACCCATCAGACGGCACAGCCGGAAAACTGCCAAAATCAACGGTCTGTCGTTCAAAATCCCGGGACGTGACGGAAGTAGCCTCATTATTAACGTATTTCAGGTTTAGTCATTACACACCGTCCGCATAGGTGCCAATTGCACGTTGGTCTTGCCGTGCGGGACCAAAGGCTCACGAAGTGGAATATGAAAATGAAATTTAAGTCTTTTTTGATTGCCGGCGCACTTGTCGTCGCCTCGACCATGGCCAGCACTGCGGCAACCTATAATCTTGGCGATGTGACCGGCGGCGCAAACGCCAACTATACCCTGACAAAGAAAACCGTTGATTTCATCAATTTCTCGCTTGATGCGCCTTCGGGGTTCACACTGTCGGGGCTGGATATTTCCATCACCAGCAAAGTGGGCAGCAACTTCAGGGAATCCATCGGCCTCTACTTCGGCTCCACCTTGCTTGCGAAAGCCACATCCACCGCTGCGGGCAATACCGCAACGCTGTCGTTCAGTGGCATCAGCACTTTGGCCGAGGGTAGCTACACCCTTGGCGTCGCGGGATGGAGAGCGTTCTTTACCCCAGACATCGCCAATGTCCGGTCGACCGCAAGTTTCAACAACGGCAGCTATACCGTCAGCATCGCGCCCAGCATCACTGCCGTCCCGCTGCCTGCCGGTGGCATGCTGTTGCTGACAGCACTCGGCGCACTGGGCCTTGCCCGCCGCAAGAACCGCGCCGCATAAGGCTGGGCTTCAACGTGCGGCATTGGTGAACGGCGGGCCTGTGTCCGCCGTTTTTCGTTGTACACCAATCCCGGTTGCCCCGCGCGACGCCAGCCTTGGACGGGCCGTTTAAGGGGCAGGCGCGGGCGCGATGACGCGCATTCACCCGGCGCGCACTTGCAGCGCGGTCATGGGCACCCGTCGGCGCGGCGCAAGGCTTCGATCAGTTCGGCCGTCGACAGAACCACCGGATTGGCCTTCATTGACGAAGACGCCGCCGCTGCCGCCGCCACGGTCGGGTGCTGCGCGGGGTCAAGGCCCAGCGTGGCCAGACTTGGCAACCCTGCGCCCCGTGCCCAGCGGGCAAGGGCGGCCGGGGCCTCGTCGGGCGTTGACGCCAAAGCCTTGGCCAGCATATCGCACACCGTGCCCAGCCTTTCCTTCGCGGGCCCGCTTGCCCGTTGGCGGTTCAGCGCAAGAACCGGGCCCAGAAGCGCGCCGCAGATCGCACCATGTGCGGCCGGGATCAGCCCGCCGATCACCCCCGCCAAACCATGCACCGCCCCCAACCCCGAATTCGCCAGCGCAAGCCCGCCACACAGGCTGACCCAGGCAAGGTCGTCGCGCGCCTGCGGGTCTTCGCCCTGCATCAACCGCATCAGGGCACGCATGCCCAACGGTATCGCCGGCAGCGTCAGCGCATCGGTAAACGGGGTCGATCGGGTGCAGACATAGGGCTCGATCACCTGCGTCAGCGCATCCAGACCCGAGGCAAGGGTGACCCCACGCGGGCAACCATCGGTCAGCGCCGGGTCGACGATGGCCAGACGCGCCAGCATCCGGTCGTCGCGCACACTGACCTTGCGGCCGTGTTCGGGACTGCCGATGACAGCGTTCTTGGTCGCCTCGGCGCCGGTGCCGCTGGTGGTCGGTATCGCGATGAACGGCAGCGGCGTGGCAGACAGCGGCAGCCCGCGGCCAACCACCTCCAGATGGTCCATCGCGGGGGTCGTGCCGGGGGCAAGCCCCGCAACCGCCTTGCCAAGGTCAAGTGCTGCGCCACCGCCGATGCCGACCACCCATTGCGCGCCGTGCGCCCGCGCGGCTGCCAAGGCTTGGTCCAGCATGGCCAGCGTCGGTTCGGCCGGACAAGACAGCGCCAGCACATCGGCCCCGCCCCGCTGCAAACCGTCGATCAGCCAGGCCACCCGTGCCGCCTGCGCGCCATGCACCACAACCCCCCGCTGACCGTAAGCCGTGATCAGCCCGACAGCCTTTGCCGCCTCGCCGCGCCCGAACAGGATGCGCCCCGGCGCGGCAATGCCAAACGGCGTCATACCGACATCGTGGCGGCAACCGCCCGCCCCCACCGCGCATATTTCACGGCGCGCACCTTTGGGTCCATCACCGGGGAAAAGCGTCGCTCCAGCGCCCATGTCTTTTGAAACTCGGCCGGTGCGGGGCAGATGCCGGCCTGCAACCCGGCCAGATAGGCCGCCCCCAGAGCGGTGGTTTCCGTCACAACCGGGCGGTCAACCGGCGCGCCCAGAATATCGGACAGGAACTGCATCGCCCAGTCGCTGTGCGTCATGCCCCCATCAACCCGCAGCACACCATCCGCCGCGGCACCCCAATCGGCCTTCATCGCCTCCAGCAGATCGCGGGTCTGGTAGCCAACCGACTCCAGCGCCGCGCGCGCCAGTTCCGCCGGGCCAGAGTTTCGGGTCAGCCCATAGATCGCCCCCCGGCAGTCTGGCCGCCAGTAGGGCGCGCCCAGACCGGTGAAGGCCGGCACCAGCACCACGCCCTGCGCCTCGTCGGCCTGTTCGGCCAGCGGTTGGGTCTCTTTGGCCTCGCGGATGATCTTCAGCCCGTCCCGCAGCCATTGCACCACGGCCCCCGCAATGAAGATCGAGCCTTCCAGCGCATATGTCGGTTTCCCGTTCAACTGATAGGCGATGGTGGTCAGCAGCCGGTTCTTTGATGGCACCCGGTCGGACCCGGTGTTCAGCAAGGCAAAGCAGCCGGTGCCATAGGTCGATTTCATCATTCCGGGGGTGAAGCACGCCTGCCCCACGGTCGCCGCCTGCTGATCGCCCGCCACCCCAAGGATCGGGATTTCGCGGCCAAACAGGTCGGCACGGGTGACCCCATAGTCAGCGGCACAGTCGCGGACCTCGGGAAGCAGGGACATCGGGATGTCGAGCAGGCCGCAAATCTCGGCGTCCCACTGACCGGTCGCGATATTGTACAGCATGGTGCGCGCGGCGTTGCTGGCGTCGGTGGCATGGGTGCGCGCGCCGGTCAGCTTCCAGATCAGATAGGTATCGACGGTGCCGAACATCAGCGCGCCGCGCTGCGCGCGGGCCCGCGCACCTTCGACATGGTCCAGCAGCCACTTGACCTTGGTCGCCGAGAAATACGGGTCCAGCAGCAGGCCGGTGCGGGCGGTGATCATCGCGGCATGGCCTGCTGCCGCCAAAGCCTCGCAGGTGGGGGCGGTGCGGCGGTCCTGCCAGACGATGGCGTTGTGAATGGGCTGGCCGGTCTCGCGGTCCCAGATCAGCGTCGTCTCGCGCTGGTTGGTCAGGCCGATGGCGGCTATGGTACGCGCATCCACCCCGGCCTTTTCGATGGCGGCGCGGGCGGTGCCGGCCACGGTGGCCCACAGGTCCGAGGGGTCATGCTCGACCCAGCCGGGGGCGGGGTAGATCTGGCGGAACTCTTCCTGCGCCGTGGCCACCACCCGCAGCCCGGCGTCGAACAGGATGGCCCGCGACGACGTGGTGCCCTGATCAATGGCAAGGATATGGGTCATGGTCTCCTCATGCCGCGCGACGCGGGCTTTCTCTTTCTGCAAATATCCCCGCCGGAGGCTTCCCCGGCCAAGGGCAGGAGCCTCCGGCGGGGATATTTGCAGAAAGAGAAAGGGGCAAGTGCAGTGCCTGCCCCTTTCCGAGGGATCAGCTTATTGCCAGGACTTGATCAGCTCGTCATAGGCGATCGTCTCGCCCATCGGCTTTTCGTTTTCCAGCTTGGCCACCGGCGCGCCAGGGGCATCGAGCCAGACCTGCGGGTCCACCTCCTCGTTCATCTTCGGACCAAGGTCGCCCTGCACACCGGATTTCTCCAGCCGGATCAGCACGGCTTCCTGTTCGGCGCACAAGGAATCAAGCGCCTCTTGCGGGGTTTTGGCGCCCGACATCGCGTCGCCGATGTTCTGCCACCACAGCTGTGCCAGTTTCGGATAGTCCGGGATGTTGGTGCCGGTCGGCGACCACTGGACGCGGGCCGGCGAGCGGTAGAATTCCACCAGACCGCCCAGTTTCGGGGCGCGGTCGGTGAACGACTGATGCTGGATCGTGCTTTCGCGGATGAAGGTCAGGCCGACATGGCTTTTCTTCACGTCCACGGTTTTCGAGGTGACGAACTGGGCATAAAGCCAGGCCGCCTGCGCACGGTCAACGGGCGTCGATTCCATCAGCGTCCACGACCCGGCATCCTGATAGCCGATCTTGGTGCCTTCGGACCAATAGGCGCCATGCGGGCTGGGGGCCATGCGCCATTTCGGCGTGCCATCGGCGTTCATCACCGGGGTGCCCTCGACGACGGAGGCCGCGGTGAAGGCGGTATACCAGAACATCTGCTGGGCAATCGCACCCTGGGCGGGCACGGGGCCAGCCTCGCCAAAGGTCATGCCAGCGGCTTCTGGCGGCGTGTATTTTTGCAGCCATTCGATGGCCTTGGTCACCGCATAGACCGCCGCCGCGTCGTTGGTGGCACCGCCACGGGCAACGCAGGAACCCACGGGCTGCGAGTTTTCGTTGACGCGGATGCCCCATTCGTCAACCGGCAGCCCATTCGGTTCGCCCTTGTCGCCCATGCCGGCCATCGACATCCACGCATCGGTGTAACGCCAGCCGAGCGAGGGGTCTTTCTTGCCATAGTCCATGTTGCCCCAGACCGAGGTTGGCCCGCCCATGTAGGACATGTCGCGCCCGGTGAAGAACTCGGCAATATCCTCATAGGCCGACCAGTTGACCGGAACGCCAAGGTCATAGCCGTATTTGGCCTTGAAATCGTCCTTGGTTTTCTGATCGTTGAACCAGTCGTAGCGGAACCAGTAGAGGTTGGCGAACTGCTGGTCGGGAAGCTGATACAGCTTGCCATCCGGCCCGGTGGTGAAGGAGATGCCGATGAAATCGGCCAGATCAAGGTTTGGGTTGGTCACGGCGGCACCGTCGCCTGCCATCCAGTCGGTCAGGTTGCGGGCCTGTTTGTAGCGCCAGTGGGTGCCGATCAGGTCAGAGTCATTGATGTAGGCATCATAGATATTTTCGCCCGACTGCATTTGGGTTTGCAGCTTTTCGACCACATCGCCTTCGCCGATCAGATCATGGGTGACCTTGATGCCGGTGATGGCGGTAAAGGCCGGGGCCAGCACCTTGGCTTCGTATTCATGCGTGCCGATGGTTTCGGACACCACCTTGATGTCCATGCCGGCATAGGGTTTGGCGGCGTCGATGAACCATTGCAGTTCGGCCTCTTGGCCCGCGCGGTCCAGCACAGACATGTCGCCGATTTCGGCGTCAAGAAAGGCTTTCGCCGCCTCGATATCGGCCCAGACGGGCGCGCCAAGCGCCATCAGCGCAAGCGCCATGGCGGTGGTTTGGTGACGCAATCTCATGGTATTCCTCCCAGAATGTTGAGACGTTTGGTCTTGCCCCCGTTGCCGGGGGGTCGTTGTCGTGCCGTGCCTTAGACCCAGCGGAACACTGCTGCGGCATAGGCAAGGCAGAGGATCAGCGCATAGGTCAGCGGTGCGCCGAAAGCGGCGAGCCAGGCCAGCGACAGGAAGGCCGAGCCCAGAAGGGAAATGAACAGCCGGTCGCCCCGGGTGGTTTCGATGCGCAAGATGCCGGTGCGCGGCGTTTCGGGAAAGTGGATGGCCAGAAGGGTGAACAGGACCAGCAGGCAGGCGATGGTGTAGAAAAACAGGGCAATGGGCAGCGTCCAGGCCATCCAGCCGCCGTCAACCATCTGCGCGGTCCAGTCGATGCGGCCATCGGCGCGGGGGGCAACCGCGACCAGCGCGGCGAGGATCGCCACGGCGATGGCGGCGGTGACGGCATAGATCAGGGGCCAGCGGGGTGCGGTCATGGGCAGTCTCCGGGGGGTGTGGCCCTGCCCGGCTGCCCCCCACCCGCCTCCCCTCCCCACGGGGGGGAGGGGAGGCACCGGGAGCAAGCGTTGGGGCAGTCGGCCCCCCTCCCCCTCGTGGGGAGGGGATGGGGGTGGGGGAATGTCGCTAGCACAGCGCGCATCACACCCGTCCCAGGGCAAAGCCCTTGGCGATGTAGTTGCGCACGAAGTAGATCACCAGCGCGCCGGGGATGATGGTCAGCACCCCGGCGGCGGCCAGCACGCCCCAATCCATGCCAGAGGCGCTGACGGTGCGGGTCATGGTGGCGGCGATGGGTTTGGCGTTGACCGATGTCAGGGTGCGCGACAGCAGCAGTTCGACCCAGGAGAACATGAAGCAGAAGAAGGCCGTCACCCCGATGCCGCTTGCGATCAGCGGCAGGAAGATGCGCAGGAAAAAGCGCGGGAAGGAATAGCCGTCGATATAGGCCGTCTCGTCGATCTCTTTCGGCACGCCGCGCATGAAGCCTTCGAGGATCCACACCGCCAGCGGCACGTTGAACAGGCAATGCGCCAGCGCCACGGCGATATGGGTGTCGAACAGGCCGACGCTTGAGTAAAGCTGGAAGAACGGCAGGGCGAACACCGCCGGGGGGGCCATGCGGTTGGTCAGCAGCCAAAAGAACAGGTGCTTGTCACCAATGAAGCTGTAGCGCGAGAAGGCGTAAGCCGCCGGCAGTGCCACGGCGAGCGAGATCACCACGTTCATCGTGACGTAGATCATCGAGTTGACATAGCCCATGTACCACGCCGGATCGGTCAGGATGGTGACGTAATTGGCAAACGTCAGGTCGTTGGGCCACAGGCTGAAGGTCGAGACGATCTCGGTGTTGGTCTTCAGGCTCATGTTGATCAGCCAGTAGATCGGGATCAGCAGGAACAAGAGATACAGGGTCATCACCACGGCAGAGGAGCGGATGCGCATCACTTGCCCTCCTGCCGGTCAAGGGTGGTCATCACGGTGTAGAACACCCAGGAAACCAGCAAGATCACCAGGAAATACATCAGGCTGAACGCCGCCGCCGGGCCAAGGTCGAACTGGCCGACCGCCATTTTCACCAGATCAATCGACAGGAAGGTGGTCGAGTTTCCGGGGCCGCCGCCGGTCAGCACGAAGGGTTCGGTGTAGATCATGAAGCTGTCCATGAAGCGCAAGAGCACCGCGATCAGCAGCACACCGGCCATCTTGGGCAACTCGATGTAGCGGAAAATGCTCCAGCGGCTGGCCTGGTCGATGCGGGCGGCCTGGTAATAGGCTTGCGGAATGGATTGCAGACCGGCGTAGCACAGCAGGGCCACAAGGCTGGTCCAGTGCCAGACATCCATCACGATGATGGTCAGCCAGGCATCCAGCGCGTCGTTGGTGTAGTTGTAGTCGATGCCAAGGGCGGCAAGGCTGTGGCCCAGCAAGCCGATATCGACCCGACCGAAGATCTGCCAGATCGTGCCGACCACGTTGAACGGGATCAAGAGCGGCAGCGCCATCAGCACAAGGCAAAAGCTGCTCCAGAACCCGTTCTTGGGCATGTTGAGCGCGACAAAGATGCCCAAGGGCACCTCGATTGTCAGGATGATGGCCGAAAACAGCACCTGCCGACCCAGCGCGCCATGCACCCTTTCAGAGGCCAGCATGTCCTGAAACCAGCCCAGACCGTTCCAGAAGAAGCGGTTCTGCCCGAACGTGTCGTTGAAGGCGTAGTTGACCACGGTCATCAGTGGGACCACCGCCGAAAACGCCACCAGCACCAGCACCGGCAGGACCAGAAACCACGCGCGGTTGTTCTGCGTCTTGTCCATCACACGGCTCCTTTGATGCGCCAGTCGTTGGCGTAAACATTGACCCGGGCGGGGTCGAAACGGACATGGGTCAGATCGGCCCCGACGGGCTGGCCTTCGCCTGCGATGACGCTGATCTGGCTGCCGGCCACTTCGGCGCGGATGATGCGGTGGCGACCGACATCCTCGATGCGCAGCACCCGGGCGGGCAGGCCGATGCCTGCGGTCATTTCCGCGTATTCCGGGCGGATGCCGATCTGCGTACGGCCATTTTGCGGGGCATAGTGGGCGGCAAGCGCAACCGGGCCCGCGGCGGTTTGCGCCATGTTGCCGTGGATGGTGGCATCCAAAAGGTTCATGCCGGGCGAGCCGATGAAATAGCCGACAAAGGTATGCTCGGGGGTTTCGAACAATTCCTGCGGGGTGCCCATCTGCACGACACGGCCATCGTGCAGCACCACCACCTTGTCGGCAAAGGTCAGCGCCTCGGTCTGGTCATGGGTGACATAGATCATGGTGTGGCCAAACTCGCGGTGCAGCAATTTGAGCTGCGTGCGCAATTCCCATTTCATGTGCGGGTCGATCACGGTCAGCGGTTCGTCGAACAGGATGGCGTTCACGTCCTGACGCACCATGCCGCGGCCAAGGCTGATCTTTTGCTTGGCGTCGGCGGTCAGGCCGCGCGCCTTGCGGTCCAGCGTCGCCTCCATCCCGATCATCGCGGCAATCTGGGCGACGCGCGACTGGATATAGGCGGCATCCATGCCCCGGTTGCGCAGCGGGAAGGCAAGGTTTTCGCGCACCGTCATGGTGTCATAGACCACCGGGAACTGGAACACCTGCGCAATGTTGCGTTCCGCCGTGGGGGCGCCTGTCACATCGCGGTCGCCAAACAGCACCCGGCCCTGGCTGGGGTGCACAAGGCCCGAGATGATGTTCAAAAGCGTGGTCTTGCCGCAGCCCGAGGCCCCCAGCAGGGCATAGGCGCCGCCGTCATCCCAGACATGGTCCATTTCCTTCAACGCGAAGTCGGCTTCGGACTTTGGGTTGGGGTAGTAGCTGTGGGCGAGGTTTGACAGGGTGATGCGGGCCATGATTATACCCCTGCCCCGGTTGCGGCCCGCGGTGCGGCAAGCTGGCCGGCCGCGTCGAACAGATAGACCTGTGCCGGGTCAAGCCAGATGCCGACCTGACCGCCAATCGGCAGATCCTGCACGCCGTGAACCAGACCCGTCCAGCGGTCGGTGCCGTGGTGCAGATGCAGGAAGGTTTCCGATCCGGTGATCTCGCTGGCGCCAAGGGTGCAGGCAAACTGGACGCTGTCACCGGTTTTCCGGTTCAGGTGCAGATGGTTGGCCCGAAAGCCGGCCTGATAGCGGCCATCGGCCAAGCGTGCGAAACGGCCGGTGGCGGGGATGGTGACACCCTGCCCCAAGGTCATGCGGTCACCTTGCTTGACGCAGTCGACAAAGTTCATCGGCGGGTCGCTGAACACCCGCGCGGTGATGGCGTCGGTGGGGTTGCGGTAGACATCGGGGGTGGCCCCGAATTGCGTGACGCGGCCTTCCCACAGCGTAGCGGTGTTGCCACCCAGCAAGAGCGCCTCTTCGGGTTCGGTGGTGGCGTAGACGAAGATCGCGCCGGACTGGGCAAAGATGCGCGGGATTTCGGCGCGCAACTCTTCGCGCAGCTTGTAGTCAAGATTGGCAAGCGGTTCATCCAGCAAGACAAGGCCCGCCTCTTTGACCAGCGCCCGCGCCAAGGCGCAGCGCTGTTGCTGGCCACCCGAAAGCTCTAGCGGGCGGCGGGCAAGCATGGGCGTCAGTTTCAGCATCTCGGCGGTGGCGCGCACGGCGCGGTCGATCTGGTCGGTCGATTTGCCCAGCAGGCGCAAGGGCGAGGCGATATTGTCATAGACGGTCATGCCGGGGTAGTTGATGAACTGCTGGTAGACCATGGCCACCCGGCGGTCCTGCACGCGCATTCCGGTCACGTCCTGACCGTTCCAGACCAGCCGCCCGGTGGTGGGGGCATCAAGGCCCGCCATCAGGCGCATCAGGCTGGTCTTGCCGGCAGAGGTGGGGCCAAGCAGCACGTTCATCGTGCCTTGTTCCAGCGTCAGGCTGGTGGGGTGCAAGATGACCTGCCCCTTGTCCATCCGTGAAACTGCTTGCAGGTCTAGCGCCATGTCGGTCCCTATTCGGCAGCGGGGGTGATTGCCCCGGCTGCGGGTTTTTCGGTCAAAGGGTTGCCGCCTGCCGGTTCGGCATCGGTCATGAAGGCGTCAAGCGCCGCGATCTGGTCTGCCGTCAGGCGCAGGCCCAGTTTGGTGCGGCGCCAGACGATGTCATCGGCCCGCATGGCAAATTCCTGGGCCATCAGCCAGCGCACCTCGGCCTCGGTCAGGGTGGCGCCGAAATCACGGCCCAGATCGGCGGCGGCTTTGGCGCTGCCAAGCACGATTGCGGCATTGGTGCCATAGGCCCGGATCAGCCGGGCGGCCCAGGCGGGCGTCAGAAACGGGAAGTCGGCCCGCAGCCGCGCGGTCAGCGCCGCAACCCCGTCATGCGGGAAATCCCCGCCCGGCAGCGGCACGCGCGCGGTCCATTGCGGCGTGGCGGCGGGAAAGAACGGCACCAGTCTGGCCAGCGCGGCCTCGGCCAGACGGCGGTAGGTGGTCAGCTTGCCGCCGAACACGTTCAGCAGCGGCGCGCCGGTCTGGTCCAGCGACAGCACATAGTCGCGGGTGGCGGCGGTCGCGGATTTCGCGCCGTCATTATACAGCGGGCGGACACCGGCATAGGTCCACACCACATCGGCGGCGGTGATCGGCTGTTTGAAATACTGGCTGGCGAAGGCGCACAGGTAGTCGCGTTCCTCATCGGTGCAGACGGCGGTGTTCGGGTCGCCCTGATGGTCCTTGTCGGTGGTGCCGATCAGGGTGAAATCCTGCTCGTAGGGAATGGCAAAGATGATCCGGCCATCGGTGCCCTGAAAGAAATAGCAGCGGTCGTGGTCATACAGCTTGCGCGTCACGATATGGCTGCCGCGCACCAAGCGCACGCCTTCGGTGGAATTGATGCGGGCGACGTTGCGGATGATATCCTCGACCCACGGCCCCCCTGCGTTGACCAGCGCGCGGGCGCGATGCGTCGACACACCGTCACGGCCTTTGGTGGTGATGGTCCAGTGATCGCCGGTGCGGTCAGCCGACACCACGCGGGTGCGGGTCATGATCCGCGCGCCACGGCGGGCGGCGTCGGCGGCGTTCAGCGACACCAGCTTGGCATCCTCGATCCAGCAGTCGGAATATTCGTAGGCGTGGGCAAAGCGCGGTTGCAGCGGGGCACCGGCAAGATCACGGGCAAGGTCCAGCGTCCGGGTGCCGGGCAGGATCTTGCGGCCACCCAGATTGTCATAAAGAAACAGCCCCAGCCGGATCAGCCAGCCCGGACGGCGCCCTTTCATCCACGGCATCAGCCGCGCCATCAGCCGGCCGGTGGGCGTGTCGCCTTCAAAGCGCATGTCGGGGTGGTAGGGCAGCACAAAGCGCATCGGCCACGAGATATGCGGCATGGCGACCAGCAGGGTTTCGCGCTCTTCAAGCGATTCCTGCACCAGCCGGAACTCGAAAAACTCCAGATAGCGCAGGCCACCGTGGAACAGTTTGGTCGAGGCCGAAGACGTCGCCTGTGCGATGTCGCCCTGTTCGGCCAGCGCAACCGTCAGACCGCGACCAACAGCATCGCGGGCAATGCCGCAGCCGTTGATTCCGCCACCGATGATGAACAGGTCGGTCACGTCCGACCCTGCGCTGTCTTTCACGAATGGTCCCCTCCCAAGGCATTTGAACCTTGGCGCGTTTCGATGGGCCGGTCAAAGGATTTTTTTCGTTTATGCGCGATTTAATATTAAACGAATAATTTCGCGTATGCAGCGCGGAAATCACCCAGCTTTTCAGAAACTTCGCGCAAAACCGTGCAAAAACGCGCTGCAACGCGGCGATGCTGTCACGCCTGACCCGGCTGTTTTCCCCCTTGAAGAGCGGCGGCGCATCTTTGAAGGTGAACGCCACACGCAGAAGGGACGACACCGTGGCCCTCAATTTCCGGCAAACCGAAATTCTGGAACTGGCCCGCAGCGAGGGGCGGGTGGTGGTCGAAGATCTGGCGCAGCGGTTTGACGTGACCTTGCAGACGATCCGGCGTGATCTGGCCGAATTGGCCGACGCGGGCCATCTGGAACGGGTGCATGGCGGTGCCACGCTGCGCACCGGCGTGACCAATCTGGGCTATGAACAGCGCCGACGGATGAACGAAGGCGCGAAGGCGGTCATCGCCCGCGCCTGTGCGGCGGCGATCCCGAACAACTGTTCGCTGATCCTGAACCTCGGGACAACCACCGAGGCCGTTGCGCGCGAGTTGCTGGGGCACAGCAACATCACGGTGGTGACCAACAACATGAACGTGGCGAATATCCTGACCGCCAATCCGGGGTGCGAGATCATGGTGGCGGGCGGTGCCCTGCGCCGGTCGGATGGCGGGCTGGTGGGCGAGTTGACGACGCAGTTCTTTGAGCAGTTCAAGGTCGACTATGCGGTGATCGGCACCTCGGCGCTGGACCGGGATGGTGATCTGCTGGACTTTGATCTGGCAGAGGTGCGGGTGTCCAAGACCATCATCCGGCAGGCGCGGCGCAGGTTTCTGGTCTGCGACCATTCAAAACTGGGCCAATCGGCCCCGGCGCGGCTGGCATCGCTGGCCGAGTTGGATACCCTGTTCACCGATGCCCCGCTGCCCGATGATCTGATGGCGAAATGTGCCGACTGGGGCACGATGGTGCATGTCGCACGCCAGACGGTCTGAGCGCGGGGGCAACCCCTGCCTTTACAGGGTCCAGACGGCGTTCAGGCGCCAGCCGGAAGAACCAGAGCGCGGCCGAAGGCGGATCGCCGGGCATTGCCGGGGGTCATCGCTGCGGACAGAGGATGCTGCAAGCCTAGGCCGATGCGGACCGAAGGCCTTAGATGCTCAGGCGTTTGATCAAGGCCCGTGTCACCCTGTTTGAGGCCTCTGCCGCCCCGGCCAGATAGCCGGGTTCGGTGTGGCTGCTTTCGCTGCCAGCCAGCGACAGGCGATCCGCCCAGCGCCCAGTCACCATGGGCGCATCGGGTGCGGTCGGGTGGCCGGACGGCGCGCTGTCGCCTTGGGTTGCGGTGAACAGGTCTGTCGCCCAGTCTTTCAGCAAGGTGGCGCGCGGGGTGGCGGCCTGCGATCCGAACAGACGGGCCAACTGGTCCAGTGCTGCGCGACCCAAGGCGTCGCGTGACAGGGTGGCGCGGGTTCGGGCGGGCACACCGACAAAGCCGAACAGCGCGGCATGACCGCTGGCGGTGGTGGCGTCATGGATTTCGGTCAGGGGGCCAACAAGGCTTTGCGCCATGCCCGACAGTCCCGCCGCACGCCAGAACGGCCGGTCATACAGGGCCACGAACTTTGCATGCGGTGCCATCCATGTCGGCACGTTCTGCCAGCGGCTGATCGTTGCCGGGTCCATCGCCGGGTCAAGGCGGATGGCCTTGGCCATCAGGCGCGGCGGCAGGGTCGAGATCACGTGGCGGGCCAGCCACTGTTCCGGGGGGCGGCCATCGACGGCAACGTCCAGAACGACGCCATCTTGCCCCAGCCGCAGGTGGGTGATCGGCGCGTTCAGCCGAACACAGCCCGAAGGCAGACCTTGCGCCAAGGCCTGCACCAACGCACCCATCCCGCCCCGCAGCCGCATCGACCCCTGATCCTGCCCGGCCCAGTCCGTCCGAAGCGGCGGCTCGCGCTGGCTGCGCTCGAACACCATGTCGCCGGCGGTGTGCTGGGCAAAGGCCGGAACCCCCAATTCGCTGGCCAGCGCCGCAAGCTCTGGCTGCATGTGCGGCCAGAACCATGACGGGCCAAGGTCAAAACCGTCCGTGGAGGGCTTGCCCGTCGCGTCGACGGTAAGGATGCGCCCGCCAAGGCGGTCACGCGCCTCGAACAGATGGCAGGGGATGCCGGCCTGCTGCAACAGGCGCGCAGCATTCAACCCCGCCAGTCCGCCGCCCAGCACGGCGACGCCTGTGGTCTGCATCGCTGTCGTCTGCGCCACGCCGTGGGTCATCCCGGCATCGACAGGATGTTGTCATGTTGCAGGGCGGCATCCTTCAGCCAGACCTCGGCGCCCATCGGCCCGACCTGGGCCAACAGCGCATTCCCGGCGGGCAGACGCCCCCAGCCTTGCGGGCCCAGCGGGCGGCCCGCCACCTGCAAACTGCCGGACAGGACCAGAAACTCCAGCCCCCGAGGGTTGGCAACGGTGATGCGCGCGCCCGGTTGCCAAGCCTCAAGCGCTACATGCTCGGCCCCGTCGTCGAACAGCAGGCGCGCCGAGGCGGCGCCGTCGCGCGGGGGCAGCGGGTCGCCTTGGCCCGGTTGGCGCACGATCTGCGCCGTGTCGCCCGCACGGAACTGCCACAGGCGCACAAAGATCACGCAGCCATCGGCCGCCGCCGGACTGTGCGAAGTGCCGGGCGGGTTGCGAAAATAGCTGCCCGCCGGATAGTCGCCGTGTTCATCCTGAAAGGTGCCCTCAAGCACCAGAATCTCTTCGCCTCCGGTATGGGCGTGTTCGGGAAAGGCACTTCCCGGCGCATAGCGCACGATCGAGGTGGCACGCGCCACCTCGGCCCCCACCCGATAGAGCATGCGCCGGTCTACGCCAGCGGCGGGACTTTGGGTCCAGTCCATAGCCCCGGCATCGACGGTCACCGGCTTTTCAAGGTCATCGTTGATCCGCATTTGTCCCCCACGGCGCCGCGAAAATGTGACACGGTTCACCCAGCGCCTTCATTTGCCCGCCGCCTGAGCATTTTCAAGGGGCGATGCGCGGTTCCGGCAACGGGCCGGGTGCCACACGCAGAAAGACCCCGACACGGCGCCCGGATCGCCAGCCCGGGACTGAAAGCCGATGGCTGACCGGAAAGCGCCTTTTTCGGCGGCCCGGCCTTAGCCCACCACGTTGAACGCGGGGCCATAAGGGTAGTGGGTAATGTCTTGCGGCGCGTCTTCGGTAACGATGCAGATGTCATGCTCGCGATAGCCGCCCGCGCCGGGTTGGCCGTGCGGGAGGGTCAGCATCGGTTCCATCGAGATCACCATGCCGGGTTCCAGCACGGTGTCGATATCTTCGCGCAATTCCAGCGCAGCCTCGCGGCCATAGTAATGCGACAGCAGGCCAAAGCTGTGGCCATAGCCGAAGGTGCGGTATTGCAGTATGTCACGCTCGGCCAGGAAGGCGTTGATCCTGGCCGAGATCTCGGCGCAGGACGCACCGGGGCGCAACAGCGTCATGCCGTATTCATGCGCGGCGATGTTGTGCTGCCAGATTTGCAGGCTGGCATCATCCACCTCGCCCACGAACAGCGTGCGTTCCAGCGCGGTGTAATAGCCGCTGATCATCGGAAAGCAGTTCAGCGACAGGATATCACCCCTTGCCAATTTGCGGTTGGTCAGCGGATTGTGCGCGCCATCGGTGTTCAGCCCCGACTGGAACCACACCCAGGTGTCGCGGTATTCGGCATCGGGAAAGCGCTTGGCAATCTCGCGCTCCATCGCGTCGCGGCCTGCGATGGCGATCTCCAATTCGGTGGCACCCACGCTGATCGCCGCGCGGATGGCATGGCCACCGACATCGGCCACGGCCGCACCCTGGGTGATCAGCGCAATCTCGGCCTCTGATTTCACCATACGCTGCTGCATGGTGGCGGGGGCGATATCCATGCCGCGTTTGGGTTGCACATAGGTGTTCAGCTTTTCCGCCTGATCCAGCGTCAGATGGTCGGCCTCGCAGCCAATCGCGCGGCCGGTGCCGGTCACACTGGCCACCACACGCCAGAAATTGTCGCGCTGCCAGTCGGTATAGGTGATGGTGTCGCCCACCGACCGCCGCCACGGCTGGCCTGCGTCAATGCCGGCGCTGACGGTGACGCAATCGGTGCGCGTCACCACGCAGGCATAGGGACGCCCAAAGCTGCAATAGAGAAAGCCCGAGTAATAGGCGACGTTGTGCATCGACGTCAGCACCACGGCATCAAGGCTGTGCAGGTCCATGATATCGCGCAGACCGGCCAGGCGGTCGTGGTATTCTTCTGGCGCAAAGGGCAGAGCATCCTTGGTGCAACCATTGGCAAAGCGGTAGTGCGTCGGGCGGATCAGTTCCATGTCAGACCTCATGCTTGGGGCCGGACATTGTGACCGAGACCCCGAAAGACCCCGGCGTGCAGGACGAAAGCAGCACACAGCCGCAAGCGGCGGGGGCAATGCCCCCCTGTGGCGACGCCATCGCCACGGCCCAAGCCACAGGGTGCCCCAAGCCCGCCGACGCTGCAAGAGGCGGCGCGGCTAGAGCCGGTCGAAATCGGCCGCAGAATGGCGTTCTGGCAGTTGGTCCTGCGCCTCGCCCCAGTTGCGGTTGACCTTGCGCGCCCGGATCACCGCAGGCCGCGCGTCGATCTTTTTCGCCCAGGCCATGACATGCGTATAGGACGCCGCATCCAGAAATTCAGCCGCATTATAGGCCCGGTTCAGGACGACACCGCCATACCAGGGCCAGATCGCCATATCGGCAATCGAATAGTCTTGGCCCGCCACATAAGGATGCAGCGCCAACTGCTTGTCCAGCACATCAAGCTGGCGCTTGGTTTCCATCGCATAGCGGTTGATCGGGTATTCGTATTTCTCGGGCGCGTAGGCATAGAAATGGCCAAAGCCGCCGCCCAGAAACGGCGCCGACCCCATCTGCCACATCAGCCAGTTGATCACCTCGGTCCGCTCGGGGCCCGATGCGGGCAGGAAGGCTTCGAACTTATCCGCCAGATGCAGCAGAATTGACCCGGATTCGAACACCCGCAGCGGATGGGTGCCGGTGTAATCGACCAGCGCCGGGATTTTCTGGTTCGGGTTGATCTCGGTAAAGCCCGACCCGAACTGATCGCCCGCGCCGATCTTGATCAGCCAGGCGTCATATTCGGCGCCGCTGTGGCCGGCTTCCAGCAATTCCTCGAACATCATCGTGACCTTGACCCCGTTGGGCGTGGCCATCGAATACAGCTGGAACGCATGCTCGCCGCGCGGCAGCGGCGCGTCATGCGTGACGCCCGAGATCGGTCGGTTGGTGCCGGCAAACTGCCCGCCGTTTTCCTTGTCCCACACCCAGACCTTCGGCGGAACATATTTTGTCGTGTCGGTCATGCTGTCTTACCTGCTTTCGGGTGGCCTGTGCCGGGCCGGATCGCGCGCAAACTAAGCGGTTGCAGGGCGCGCGACAATGGGGGCTGGCCGCGTGCTGATGTGCGAAAATGCAAGGCTGGCCGCCTAGCGCAGCCGCTGCAGGATCTCCAGACTGGCATAGCCGTCGGGCACAAGGCTGTTGGCCTTCTGAAATGCCTTTACGGCGGCGATGGTGTTTGGCCCGATCCGGCCATCAATTCCCTGCGGGTCGAAGCCTGCATTGCCCAGCCGGGTTTGCAGCTCGATCCGCTCGTCCAGCGTCAGGGCGCGCAATTCGCGCGGCCAGGTGGCGGCAATCGGCGGGCCACCGCGCAGACGGTCGGCCAGATGGCCAACGGCCACCACATAGGCATCGGCGGTGTTATAGCGTTCGATCACCTGAAAGTTGGCGAAGATCAGGAAGGCCGCCCCCCGCGCCCCGCCGGGCAGCAAGACCGAGGCAAGGCCATGGTCGGGCAACGCGCCCCCGGCCGCGGGCTGCACGCCCAAGGCGGCCCAGTCGGCCACGGGTTTGCGCACCCGCTCGGTCGTCTGGTCATAGTCAAAGCCTTGCGGCAGCGTCACCTCAAGCCCCCACAGCGCGCCCTTGGTCCAGCCCCAATGCCGCAGGTAATTGGCGGTTGACGCAAGCGCATCGGCAGGGTCATCGCCCCAGATGTCGCGCTTGCCATCGCCGTTGAAATCCACCGCGAACTGCCACCAGCTTGTCGGCATGAACTGGGTGTGCCCCATCGCCCCGGCCCAACTGCCGCGCAGGGCAGCAAGGGTCACATCGCCCGTGGCAAGGATCTTCAGCGCCGCCAGCAACTGCGCCTCGAAGAACGCGGCGCGGCGGGCATCATAGGCCATGGTCGACAGCGCCTCAATCGTCGGGGTGTCGCCACGCACCGCGCCATAGGCCGATTCCAGCCCCCAGATCGCCGCCACGACGTAACGGTCGACGCCGGTGTCAGCCTCGATCCGCGCCAGCAGCGCGGCATGCCGTTCCAGCGCCTTTCGCCCCTGCGCCACCCGGTCATCGGACACCGCGGTATCAAGGTAATCCCAGATGGTCTTGGTGAACTCGTTCTGATTGCGGTCGCGCTCGATGATCCTGGGGTTGAAGCGCGCGGCCTTCAGCGCCCCGGACAAGGCAGCGTCAGGGATGCCTGCGGCAAGGGCACGGCTGCGAAACCCCGCCAACCAGTCGGAAAAGCCGGCCTCGGTGCCGATGGGTTTCATCTGGATCGCTCCTGCCGGGGCCTCGGTTTCGGTTGTGTTCAGCGATTGCGCCGCCACCGGCTGCGCGCCCGCCAGACCCACCAGAACCAAAATCGCCCGTATCATGCCTGCCTCATTTTTCCCAAGCCTAGCCGGGCTGGACGCCATGCGCAAACCGACATCGCAGGGCGCACGTGCCCATTTGCCAAGGATCGCGGGCATGGCGCGCCGGGAACACGGCTGGCGTGGTATGCGGTAACCCAGCGCTGCCATGACCCATACCCTGCTCCAAACAGCGATTCGGCCTTGACGCGCATGGGCGCGCACAATACCACGCGCCCCATGGCTAGGTAGCTCAGCTGGTTAGAGCACGTGACTCATAATCACGGGGTCGGGGGTTCGAGTCCCCCCCTCGCCACCACTTTTCAAGAGAAGCAAAATACCTACTTGAAAACAGTGGCTTGTGGGCCGTCGGTTGTTTGTGGATGCGCCCTTCCTGACCAGTCATTCTGACCGGCTGCGCCCACACGGAATTGGCCGTAACGACTCACCTGAGTGTATGCGCTGCCAAAGTGGCCACAGCGTCGCCGGTGGCACTAATAATTCGGATGGAACAGCTAACCTACCACTATGCTATACAGAGTGCTTGCAAACTGGTAGTAAAGCCAGCTCGTGAACGCTCCGAGGGCGAGGCGATGCTTAAGCGCTTTGTCCTTATTTTCAGCAAGAACGTTGACGGGGAATGCCCACTTTGCATAGGCCGTCAGTGCGCGATACGCGATAAGAGAAAGCCCAACAAATTAGATAAACAGAGGCCAGCGAAACAACTCGAACTTGCTTCCAGTTGGCACGATCTTGTCCATGTAGAAGG
>DYMU01000048.1 GCA_020721445.1 Gemmobacter nectariphilus | reverse complement strand
GCGCCCAAAGACGGTTCAGCTTTTCAAGCCGGGACTCGCTGCCTTTGTCCTCGCCGAGCCGCACCAACCCGCTTTGCGAGATCACGCGATAGACGAGTTGCTCATCCGTGCAAACAGTAGCCGCAGATTCCATGATGACGAAAAGGGCTTTCGACCAATCGACAGCTTTGCGCCCGTCAAGGAATGCAAGGCCGTGCTTCCAGTTGCCGCCAAGTCGGGCAATCAGTTGCTTTTCTGCGCATCGGGCCGGGGTGATTGTCGCGTCCACAGGTAGGGTCGCAACGCCTGTTGCAGGGCCGTCGCCTGCGAGAATCCAACGATACACACCATCAAACTTGCCCCCAATCTCCGCGACTTCCGTTGTCGCGCCCTGCACGTCAGCCCTGTGATCGCCCGTCACGACCAAAAATTGGCGGACGAGCAGTTCGGCTTCAAACTTCGCGTGTTTCTTCCTGTTGAGGTCAGGCGGCGATCCCGGCCACCGCCCGATGAAGTGCCAGCCCTTACCCGAACGTGAGACTTCGCTGTAAGTAAGCGGCGTAAGCCCTTCTCGGATCAGGCGATGTTGTTCAATCGCGCCTTCCCAATGTTCGGGGGCCACCTTGTCAAGGTCGTCCATATCGACACAAGCGAAGTCGTTGCCTGTGCCGAGGGCGAAACCAAGTTCAAGCGCGGGGTCGGCGACAATCGCCTCCATCGCATCAGCGAAGGTGCAGTGCGTGGCGGGATCGTTGTGGCCCTCACCCTTCGCCAGAGCCAGCACCGATACACCGCCCCCTGCGCCGCGCGTGACACGATGCGGCACCTTTAGGGCTTTGCCGTTATCACCCGCGATGATCCGCGCGACCATCCAGCAGGGCGTGGCCCTCATGTCAGCCGGGACGAACCTGTAACGGGTCGCGGCGAGGTGATCGGCCTCAGATGCGGGGGCCTCTGTGGACGCGCTGTGCGGGGGGACAGGGGCGACGGTCGATGCGTCAAAGGGGGTCGGAAGTTCCATCATCGTTCTGCCTCAGTATCCGGCAAAACGGGCGGAATGTTTGACATGTGTTTGCGAGAAACACATGCCAACAACTAAACCGTTCTTTCGGAAGGGAATATTTGGATCGACTCGGTGCCTCCATATCAGGAGGTCGATTTTTCCAGTTCTGCGGCCATCGCCTGACGAAGCGCGGCCATCGCTGCGTCAACCTGCTTGCCTGCGGCCTGTTGGCGGTAGCGTTCGACCTCGGCGGCATCCATGCCCTCAATCGTCGCTGCCTGCTCAATGCTGATCCCGCGCGCCTCGGCCTCATGTTCAAGCCCGCGCAAGATGGCTTGGGCGTGGGGCCGTTGTTCTTGCGCCTGCCGAAGGGCCTCCTTCTGAGGTGCGAAGTTTTCGCCCTTCAAGGTCGGGGCGTTCGCCGTTGCGCGCATCGCCGCCTTGGGAACGTCCACAGGGGCGTATAGCTTCGTCCCGTCCTTATCGACCAAGCGCAGCCCCATGAGGACAGCATCGGGGATCGGCGGCTTGATCGGCTTGTATGACTTCACAAGGCGGTCCTGCGGGTTCGCCAGCACATGAGGGGGCGCAGGGTTGTTGAACACGTCAACCTCGATCTGCAACTGGCGCGCCTCATGCAAGGCGGCGGTCAGGGCCAGTGCGAACTCGTCATAGAAGCGGTCCACCGTCTTTTCGATGGCCTTGCACTGCTTCTTGACCGCCTCGTATCGCTCGTCCTGACGTGCGTCCAATTCGGCCTTCCGCATTTCGGCAAGAAGATCATGCAGGCGAGGGATGGCCCCGGCCAGACGCGCATGGTCAAGCCCTGCCCGAGCGATACGCGCCTCAATCTCTGGGTACTGATCCTCGGGCGTGTCGATGCTGTGAAGCAGCAACGTATCGGCGTCCTGGGCGATCATCAGCCGCGCGGCCTCAGCCTCAGCTTCCCCAATCAGATAGGACATGCTGTCAAGCGTCTGCGCCGTGGTGCCGTGCAGGACGACGCGCACCTTTTGAAGAATATCATTGCTCATCGTGCCACCTCTTGCAGCGAGTTGATCCAGCCGATGATATCGCCGTAGCGCCATGCCACGGTGTTCGGCCCGGTTTGAAGCGGCTTCGGGAACTTCCCTTGCCTGATTTGTGCGTAAAAGGTCGAAACGGAAAGCCCGGTCAAATCGGCCACTTGTTTCGCCCGTAGAAGTCTGTTGGGGTCATTCTGTTCCATGTCACACCTTTGTGCGTCTCATGGAATCAATATGCAGCGCCCCACCCTGCTGCGATATTATAAAGTCGCCCGATGCGACTTTATAAACATACCGCCGTTTTCGAGTTAATCATTTAGCGCGCTTCACCCATACATTGCGCGCTGCCGTCGCCGGCAGAGGCCGTGCAGGGTGAACTTTTTTCACTTTGCCATCAATGGTTTCAGTATATTCCCGAAACTCGTCATCCCAAACCGCAGTTACAATTGAACACGCCTCGTCCCCGCGTTCGGTGTTCTGCGCCCCGGTTTTGGCAAGCCCCTCAAAGCTGTCCACTAGGCTCTGGATCAGGCTCAGGAGCAACAAATTACGCATGAAATGCGTGGCCTTCTTTGACCCACCCTTTCCCTTTGGTTCGGGATTACGTAGGACATTTGCGATTTTCTTGCGAACCTCGTTTGGACCTTGCCAATTAACATCCGCAAGTTTTGCATTCAGGGTCGCAATTAGTCTGTAAAAGGATACGTCCTGCGCTGCATAGTCGGCAATCAGATTAATCGCGCTCAATTGAAACCGCTCACTATCAGCAACCAGTTTCATCCGCACTTTGCTATTTTCTTGCCGAGTTTCCACAGTGGAGTAAGGGCCTTGGCCTTCCGCATTGTCACCGTAGATCGGTTCTATTGAGGACTCATCAATATGGGTGAAACGATGAAACAGGGCTTCTGGGGACCACACTTTCAATGCGCCAAGCCGCTCAATCATTTCGGTGTCGAACGGCGCCAGAGGGAAGTGGAGGCCAAGCGGCGCACGTTGATTGCTTGGAATCTCCGCCTCATCGGGGTGCAGGGCGAGGATCGCAAGCTGCCTGCGAACGTGCTGCTTCGCGGCTTCAAGGCGCTCGTGATCTACTATGGTTCGGCGGCTCACGATGCGATGCTCACTACCTTGGCGCTGCGTTTCGTCACCAGCTCGGCCCACCGATCAAGGACGATGGCCCGTTTGTCCAGTTGTGCAGACAGGTTGTAAACGCGGGCGACGGCGCTTGCGGCTGATGCGCTGGCCGAATGGTTCAGGATGCGATCAACGATCCCTTCATCTGCCCCGCCCTCAGCCATGATGGTTGCGAACGCGGTGCGGAAGTCGTGGAACGTCCAAGGGGCCATGTCCTCGGGCAGCAGCTTGTCAATTTCGACCTTGACCTTGGAGAAGCCCGACACGGGGGTTTTCCCTGTGGTCGTAAACATGAGGTCATTTGTCGGGGTGACGGCTGACGCAATTTCAAGGGCGGGTTCGGACAGGTGGACGATATGCGCCTTGCCGTTCTTGGTGCGCGACCCCGGCAGGTCGATGCGGCGCTTGTCGAAGTCGATCTCCGAATGACGCAACCCGACGATGTCCCCCCGGCGTTGCGCTGTTAGGATCAGTAGACGAATGATCGGCGTCCACAGGGGGGATAGCAGGCCAGCCGCGTCATAGATCGCGCGAACCTCAGTCAGGGTCAGCAGGCGGTCGCGGGGCTTTTCCTTGCCGGGGGCTTTGGCGAGGCCCGCGCCTATATTGTGGTCGATGTAACCGCGCTTCCATGCAAACGAGGTGAACGCGCTGATTGCAGCCTTGTAGCGGTTCGCCAGAACCTTGGTCCCCTTCCCCGCCACCTTGTCGATGAACTCTTGCAGGTGCCGCCGTTCGACCTTGTTCATCGGATCGTCCAGACGGTTTCCAAAGGCGACTTCGATCTGCTTCCGGCGCTGCTTGCCCGTGCGAAGTTGGGCGAGGTGCATTTCGTCATAACGATCAAGGATCGTCCTGACCGTCTGCATGTTCTTGACCTCGGCCTTGCGATCCACACCCTCAACCGCTTCCTTCTCAAGGGTCAGGGCCTTCTCGCGCGCCTCGGACAAGCTGATAGCTGGGAACCGCCCGAGCGTGTGGCTCCGCAGGACGCTTTCGCCCCGGATGCGCTTGACGAAAACCCACGTCTTGACCCCTGCGGTCGAAACCCGAAGCCGCAGCCCGACGCGCTTACTGTCCGCAACGTCATACCGCTTCTCCTTCGGCTGCAACGCCGCCACCGACCGATCCGTCAGCATCACCCTTGCCATGGCCTATCCTTTCACTGGTGTTTGCCGCAAACATGTGGCAAACATTTTTACACATCACGCATCGCTATCGCCTGCCACGCATGATAACGCGCTGCAACGTGCAGAACAATGAAAATAAAGGGTTTTAGTGACGCTGCACGGCACTTCTCGCAACGCCTCGGCACAGCCTGCAATGCCCAGATGTTGTGACTGTTAATCAATTGGTCGTAGGTTCGATCCCTACCGCCGGAGCCAGAAATCCTCAAAGATTTCAATGAGTTACAGGGGTGGCGGCGACGCCACCCCGTATCATTTCAGCAGCTCGCAAACATATGGCAAACATTGCGCAGCTTCCACAGTGGTGGGTGCGCAGCATCGCAGGGTGCGCGCAAACAACTGATCTGGCTGCACAATCCTGCACCGAGGGAAATCCCGACCGAAAATCTGGCGCAAGTGTAGA
>DYMU01000004.1 GCA_020721445.1 Gemmobacter nectariphilus | reverse complement strand
GCCTCGCGCAGGGTGAATTCGGCATAGCTGCGGGCCGGATCGGTGGTGATCGATTCGGCCAGAAGACCGTAAAGCGTGAAGGGTTCGTCATAGGAACGGCCCATCAGCGTCTCGACCGTCATCGCCGACAAGCCTGCCGGCGCGCGCCCTTTCAGGATGAACGGGTTCATCGAATCGAAACTGCCGGACTCGCCGAAGATGATCTTGCCGCCATTGGGGGCATCGGGGTTCACCTGTGGCAATGACACAAAATCCGGGGGGAGGGCCGGGGTGCCATACATAGCTATGCCATGGGCGGGGGAATCACCGCTTTGCGCCAGTCCTGCGGATGCCGAGAAAACCAGCGCCGTGGTCAGTGCGAAAGCAGCTGCCTTGTGGAAAAAATCCCGTCTCATTGTGGCAACAATCCCCCGTGGCCTTGGTTTCTTGGGCCCCACGCTACGCAGGCTTTCGTGCCTTTTCAAACTTTTAACTTGGCCCCCGCCGGAAGGCGGCGTATAAAGGCGTCACTGCTCGATAGGTTTCTTGCCTGTATGAAACCTGCCTCAATAACTTAACGCCAGCTTCGCGCTGGCGTTTTTTTTGGCATTTCGCGAAGCTTATGCGCTGTCCTTTGCGCTTGCAGCATGTAGTCTGACGCAAAGGCAGCATGGGGGCGAAGATGATCCTGAAGGGCAAGACGGCGGTTGTGACCGGGTCCAATTCCGGCATCGGGTTGGGGGTGGCCGAAGAACTGGCGCGCGCCGGGGCCGATCTGGTGATCAACAGCTTTACCGACCGCGCCGAAGACCACGCCCTTGCCGCCGACATTGCCGCGCGGCATGGCGTGACGGTGCGCTATATCGCGGCGGATATGTCCAAAGGCGACGACTGCCGCCGCCTGATCGAACAGGCCGGGGCCTGCGATATTCTGGTGAACAACGCCGGCATCCAGCACGTCGCGCCGATTGAAGGCTTTCCGGTGGCCAAGTGGGATGCGATCATTGCCATCAACCTGAGTTCGGCGTTTCACACCACGGCCGTGGCCCTGCCGATGATGCGGGCCGCGGGCTGGGGCCGGGTGGTCAACATCGCATCGGCGCATGGCCTGACCGCCAGCCCGTTCAAATCGGCCTATGTTGCGGCCAAGCATGGCATCGTCGGCGTTACCAAGGTCACAGCACTCGAATGTGCGGGTCAGGGCATCACTGCCAACGCCATCTGCCCCGGCTATGTGCTGACGCCCTTGGTCGAGGCGCAGATCCCCGACCAGATGAAGACGCATGGCATGGACCGTGAAACCGTGATCCGCGAGGTGATGCTGGAACGCCAGCCCAGCCGCCAGTTTGCCACGGTGGAACAGATCGGCGGAACGGCGGTCTATCTGTGCTCGGACGCGGCGGCGCAGGTGACAGGCACCACGATTTCGGTCGATGGCGGCTGGACGGCGCTGTAAGCCTGCTGCACAACGCGGGCATGAGCCACATTCTTTGCATCGGGTCGGTCCATTGGGACATCATCGGTCGCGCGCCGTCGTCGCTGGGGCTGGGGTCGGATGTGCCGGGGCGGATCACGCGGGGCCCCGGCGGGGTGGCCTTGAACATCGCCATGACGCTGACGCGCTTTGGCCTGCACCCGACGCTGCTGAGTGCCGTCGGGCGCGACAGCGAGGGTGATGATCTGATCGCCGCCTGCCTGCGGATGGGGCTGGACTGCCGCCATGTCTATCGGTCCGATGATCTGCCAACCGACCGCTACATGGCAATCGAAGGCACGAACGGCCTGATTGCCGCCGTGGCCGACGCCCATTCACTGGAACTGGCGGGGGAAAAGGTGATTGCCGCGCTGGCGGATGGCAGGCTGGGTTCGGCCGAGGCACCTTTTGCCGGGCTTATCGCGCTGGATGGCAATCTGACCGGGGCCTTGCTGTCGGACATTGCCGGATCGCCCCTGTTTGCAAGCGCTGATCTGCGGGTGGCCGCCGCCAGCCCCGCCAAGGCCGCGCGGTTGGTGCCGCTGCTGGACCACCCCAAAGCCACGCTTTATGTCAACCTAGAAGAGGCCGGAGTGATCGCCAAGGGCCGGTTCACCTGCGCGGCAGAGGCGGCGGTGGCGCTGTTGGACCGTGGGGCTGCACGGGTGCTGGTCACCGATGGCGGATGCCTTGCCGCCGATGGCAGGCGCGGGCAGGGCGTGATCACCGACCGCCCGCCGCCGGTTCCGGTTGCCCGGGTGACCGGGGCGGGCGATACCTTCATGGCCGCGCATATCGTGGCCGAAGCGCGCGGGGCGGCGCGCGCAAAGGCGTTGACCATGGCGCTGTGCGCCGCGGCAGACCATGTTTCAGGAGAGACCTTATCATGAGCCTTCCCCTTACCCTTGCCCCCGAAGTGGCGCAGGCCCGTGCCGAGGGCCGGGCCATTGTGGCGCTGGAATCCACCATCATCACCCATGGCATGCCGTTTCCGCAAAACGTTGACACCGCCCGCGCGGTGGAAGACGAGGTGCGCAGCAGCGGGGCCGTGCCCGCCACGATTGCCATCATGGACGGGCAGATCTGCATCGGCCTGACCACCGGTCAGCTGGACCGGCTGGGGCAGGCGCAGGACGTGGCCAAACTGTCGCGCGCTGATCTGGCGGCCTGCCTTGTGACCGGGGCGATGGGGGCCACCACGGTGGCGGCCACGATGATCTGCGCCCATCTGGCGGGCATCAAGGTTTTTGCCACCGGCGGCATCGGCGGGGTGCATCGCGGGGCGGAAACCACGTTTGATATCTCGGCCGACCTGCTGGAACTGGCGGCAACCCCGGTAACGGTGGTGGCGGCGGGGGCCAAGGCGATTCTGGACCTGCCCAAAACGCTGGAGGTGCTGGAAACCCATGGCGTGCCGGTCATCGCCTATGGGCAGGATGATTTTCCAGCGTTCTGGTCACGGTCTGCGGGCCTTGCCGCGCCCTTGCGGATGGACAGCGCCGCGCAGATCGCCGCCGCCCACCTGATGCGCGCCCGGCTGGGCCTGCCCGGCGGGCAGTTGGTGGCAAACCCGATCCCGCCCGAGGCGGAAATCCCGTCGGACGAGATTACCCCGGCGATCGAGGCCGCTTTGCGCGAGGCGCAGGCGCAGGGGATATCGGCCAAGATGGTGACACCGTTCCTGCTGGACCGGATGTATGAAATGACCGCTGGCAGGTCACTGACCGCCAACATCGCGCTGGTGTTGAACAATGCGCGGCTGGCCTCGGCCATTGCCCGCGAAATGGCAGCGCAGGGCTAAGCAACGCCGCTTTGCGCCGCAGCGCCCAGAATTTGCGGCCGCATGTGACGCAGGCGCATTGTGATTGTCACAATTGCCGCTTATGCCGTTTGCAGCTTGAGAGGGACCATGTCAGAGCCGACCCAGAACCAGAAACGACCCGGCCTGTTTGCCAAGATCCGCGCCTCGTTCCTGACGGGGCTTGTGGTCATTCTGCCGATCGGGTTGACGATCTATCTGATCTGGACGGTGATCGGCTGGATCGACGGCTGGATCTTGCCGCTGATCCCCGGCCCCTGGAAGCCCGAGGCGCTGATCCGGCAATGGTTTGGCCCCGAAGCCGAGTTTCCGCTGCGCGGCGTGGGCGTCATGGTGTTTTTGGTGTTCACCGTCGTTATCGGTTGGATCGCCAAGGGGCTGATCGGGCGGTCGCTGATCACCTGGGCCGAGCGTCTGGTGGACCGGATGCCGGTGGTCAGGTCGATCTACAACGGTTTGAAACAGATTGCCGAAACCGTGTTTTCGCAAAGCGAGCAAAGCTTTGAACGGTCGTGCCTTGTCGAATTCCCGAAGGAAAACATCTGGGCAATCGGCTTTGTGTCCACCCGGGCCAAGGGCGAATTGCAGGCGAGGCTGAACCTGCATGGGGTGCATGACGTTATTTCGGTCTTTGTGCCGACCACGCCGAACCCCACCTCGGGATTTCTGGTCTATGTTGCCGAAAAGGACGTGATCTTTCTGGACATTTCAGTGGAAGACGCGGCCAAGCTGATCATCTCGGCGGGGTTGGTCTATCCCAACGGCAAAGAGGCTGCGAGTGTGAAAGTGCAGAACCCGGCCTTGCGCTAGGCCCGGGCAGGCCCGGACACCGCCCATTCCTTAGCAATCCCCCGGCTTTCTGCGCTGCCAGCCACTCTGCGCCCTTGCAAAGCGTCAAGGCGCAGGGTAGGGACACGCCACTTCACAGGCGGATGCGGGCCAGTTCGGGGAGAAATCCCGAATGGTCCACCGGTTGGGGGCAACCCTGAGATCATCCGCCGAGGCGCAAACCGGAAAAAGGATATTGGACATGGCGCTCCCCGATTTCACCATGCGTCAGCTTTTGGAAGCTGGCGTTCACTACGGTCACCAGACGCAACGCTGGAACCCGAAGATGGGTCAGTACATCTACGGCGACCGCAACGGCATTCACATCCTCGATCTGACCCAGACCGTGCCGATGCTGGATCAGGCGCTGAAGGTGGTGCGTGACACCGTCGCCAAGGGCGGTCGCATCCTGTTTGTCGGCACCAAGCGTCAGGCGCAAAAGCCGATCGCCGACGCCGCAGAACGCTGCGCGCAGTTCTACATGAACCACCGCTGGCTGGGTGGCACGCTGACCAACTGGAAAACCGTTTCCCAGTCGATCCAGCGTCTGAAGCAGTTTGATGAAAAGCTGGCCAACGGCGCCGAAGGTCTGACCAAGAAAGAACGCCTGAACATGGAGCGCGAGCAGGGCAAACTGCAAGCGTCCTTGGGCGGCATCCGCGAAATGGGCGGCACCCCGGACCTGATCTTCATCATCGACGTGGGCAAGGAAGATCTGGCGATCCTTGAGGCCAACAAGCTGGGCATTCCGGTTGTGGCCGTGGTCGATACCAACTGCTCGCCCAAGGGTGTGGATTACGTGATCCCCGGCAATGACGACGCCGCCCGTGCGATTGCGATGTATTGCGACCTGATCTCTCGGGCAGCCCTTGATGGCATGACCGCCCAGATGGGCGCCGCCGGCGTCGACCTTGGCGCCTTGGAAGAGGCTCCGGTCGAAGAGGCTGTTGCCGCAGACGCACCCGCCGAAGACGCAGATATCGACGCCTGATCGGCTGTCGTCGTTTTGTGACATGGCGGGGGGATAACCCCCGCCAACTTCATAGCTATGGATATCAGGAGACCGACCATGACAATCACCGCTGCGATGGTGAAGGAACTGCGCGAAGCGACCGGCGCCGGCATGATGGATGCCAAGAAGGCGCTGACCGAAGTGGATGGCGACATGCAGGCCGCCGTTGACTGGCTGCGCACCAAGGGCCTGGCGAAAGCCGCCAAGAAGGCGGACCGTGTCGCCGCCGAAGGTCTGGTTGGCGTGGCTGTCAGCAATGGCAAGGGCGTGGCTGTCGAGATCAACTCGGAAACCGACTTTGTGGCCAAGAACGCCGATTTTCAGGCGCTGGTGCGTGACGTGGCCAATGTCGCCCTGACCACCGGCGAGTCAATCGAAGTCGTCAAGGCCGCGCATCTGAATGGCAAGACGGTTGACGAAGTGATTCAGGAAGCCATCGCCCGCATCGGCGAAAACATGACCTTCCGCCGGATGCACATTCTGGAAGGCAGCACGGTTGTGTCTTACGTCCACAACGCGGCGGCCGAAGGCATGGGCAAGATCGGTGTTCTGGTGGCGCTGAACGGCCCCGAAGACAAGGCGCAGGCCATTGGCAAGCAGTTTGCCATGCACATCGCCGCAACCGCGCCGCTGTCACTGTCAGAAGCCACGATGGACCCGACGCTGGTTGAGCGTGAATTGACCGTGCAAACCGCCAAGGCACTGGAAGAAAACGCAACCTCGGCCAAGCCGAAGCCGGAAAACGTGATCCACCAGAACATCATTCCCGGCCGGATGAAGAAGTTCCTGGCCGAAAACACGCTTCTGGGCCAGGCCTTCGTGATCAACCCTGATCTGACGGTGGAACAGGCCGCCAAGGAAGCCGGGGTCGAGATCGTCGGCTATGCCCGCGTCGCCGTGGGTGAGGGCATCGAGAAGAAAGAAGAAGATTTTGCCGCCGAAGTGGCGAAGATGGTTCAGGGCTGAAGCCCTGACCCTTGGCATGGTTCATTGAACGGGGCGGCCTTCGGGTCGCCCTTTTTCTTGCCGAGGGGCCAAAGAAAAACGGTGCGCCCCCAGGGACGCACCGTTTCATTCTTGCGCCATTTCCATGGGGATAAGGATCAGGCACGGGCACACACTTCTGCAGGCATTACCGATAATTGACCATGCCGACAGACACACAAACCAAGGGACGGGGACGGTCCCTTGCAACAAAAACAAGCGTCAGAGCCGATGAAAATGCATCGTCTGCCACTTGCCGTTCCAAGCCAGAAGGCAACCACTCACGGAACTTCTTAAAATTACGTTAAAAAGTGACGTAAGGTTAGTCAGGATTTCCCTACCCTGTGGTTTTTTGCAACGGGCGGGAAGATCAGGTTCAAAAGTGAAGCCTTTGCAACAGCTTGCGCCGTCGTCTCAACCTGCAACGCCTCGCGTGCAAGGCGCAGGTGCTTTTCCACCATGGCGGGCGAGACCTCCATCAGCATCGCCACATCTTGTGTGGTCTTGCCATCGGCCACCCATTCCAGCGCCTGACGCTGCCGTTCGGTCAGGCTGAGTTTTGCGGCCTGTTGCGGCAGAGTCATGATTTTCAGGTGCATCGCGTGGGCGACGGCCAAAATCTCATCCTGATGCGTCTTCCAGATCGCGTCGACCTGATCGTGCCCGATTCCGGGGTCGGCAATCAGCCCAAGCGCGCCCTTGGACCGGGTCGAGGATTCGGGAAAGCTGACCGAAATCCCGGCCGTGACCCCTTGGGCAACGTTCAGCCGGACGGCATCGGCCTCATCTTCTGTCAGCAGGCCGGCGTCATAGGCGTCTTTCACCCATCGCCACGTGCAGGCCCCGGTATTTGCCAAGGCCCAGCGATACACCGGGGTGCGGGTGTAAAAGCCGTTGTGAAAGAAGAACCGCACGTATTCGTCGCTTCCCGTGGTCAGGAAAACGGCATCGTCCCGATCCCCGACACTTTTTTGATGAAAGAACCGGGTAAAGCCGTAATTTATCCGCGAAAACCCGATGCTGCCAAAGAAGGTCACCGCATGACCCCACACCTCGTCTATCGACGAACCCTCGGCCATACGACAAATCAGCGGCAAAACTGCCGTCATGGTGATCCCCACTTCGTGACACCGTTTACGCGACGTGTCCCTATCCCTAGCCGGAATGTTAACGTCATCTGACCTTTCGGTCAAAAGTTCCGTGACCATAACCCAGCATAACGGTTCCGGTTGCTGTCGTTTTGCTGCTTTCGCGTCACACGCCTGACCATAATGGACGATGCGCGACACAACCTGAAAGAAGGTCTGGTCGCCGTACCGCTGACGCAGGGCGTGCCGATTGCAGGGCGGCTGTCAGGCTTTCAGCGTCTCAATCCGGGGCAGGGCACTGGTCGCTTTGGTGGCTTCGGGCGCAAGGAACAGCATGGCATCATACATCGTCATATGCACGCCACCGGTCAGATCGTCGATGAAATGGGTGCGGCGCAGGCGGTCCATCACCGGACCTTTCACATCGGCCAGATGCAGTTTCACGCTTGCATCCTTCAGCCGGGTGTTGATCGCTTCAAGACTTTCGATCGCGCTGCTGTCGATGTCATTCACCGCCACGCAGTTCAGCACGACATGGCGGATGCGCTTGTCCTCGGCCACACCACCCAGAATGGTGTCTTCCAGAAACCGCGCGTTGGGAAAATAAAGCGCCTCGTCCACCCGCAGGGCCAGAACATCGGGTGTGGTGACCACGCGGTGACGCTTTACGTTGCGATAATGTTCGGTTCCCGGCACCTGACCGATCACCGCCACATGCGGGCGTGAGGTGCGGTAAAGATGCAGCAGAATTGACAGGCCCACGCCGGCGGCAATGCCAATTTCAACCCCCGCCAGCAGGGTCAGCGCTATGGTTGCGGCCATGGCGGCGAAATCGGCCCGGTTTGCCACCCAGGTCCGGCGCAGCGCGTCCTTGTCGACCAGTCCCAGAACGGCCACGATAATGGTCGCGGCCAGCGTTGCCTTGGGCAGGTGATAGAGCAGGGGGGTCAGAAACAGCGTCGCCATGGCCATGCCGATGGCGGTAAAGGCCCCGGCCGCGGGCGTTTCGGCCCCGGCATCAAAGTTGACGACGGACCGCGCAAAGCCGCCCGTCACCGGAAAGCCGCCCGACAGACCGGCGCCGATATTGGAAACCCCCAGCGCCACCAATTCCTGATCGGGATCAATGCGTTGACGCCGCTTTGCCGCAAGCGTTTGCGCCACCGACACGGTTTCGACATAGCCCACCAGCGAAATCAGGGCCGCCGGCAGCAAGATCGCCTGCCACAAAGCCGGATCCAGCGAGGGCAGCGACGGCACCGGCAGACCCGACGGAATGTCGCCGACAACGGCCACGCCTTGCGCCTGCAAGCCAAAGCCATAGGCCACCAGCGTGGTCAGTGCCACCGCCGCCACCGGGGCCGCCCGCACCAGAACGGCCGATGTGCCTGGCGCGATGCCGCGGCGCAGCAGTTCGCCTTTCAGCCGGGTGCGCGACCACCACAGGAAGGCCGTCGCAAAGATGCCAATCAACAGCGTGAAGATGTTGGTCGTATCCACCCCAGTCAGGATGCCTTGCAAGATCTCGGGCAAGGTATGGCCGGGGGCCTTGATCCCCAGAAGGCTGGGCAACTGGCCCACGGCAATCAGCACCGCCGAGGCGCTGATAAAGCCCGAAATCACCGGATGGCTGAGGAAGTTGGCAACAAACCCCAAGCGCAACAACCCCATGACCAGCAGCATCAGGCCCGAGCAGACCGCCAGCGCAATGGCCGCACTCAGGTATTCCGGGGTGCCTTGGGTGGCCAGTTCGCCCACGGCGGCGGCCGTCATCAGACTGGCAACCGCCACCGGACCCACCGCCAGCGTGCGCGAGGTGCCGAACACGGCATAAAGGATCAACGGCGCAATCGAGGCGTAAAGCCCGACCTCGGCCGGCAGACCCGCCAGCAGCGCGTAAGCCAGCGATTGCGGGATCAGCATGATGGTGACGATCATCGCCGCCAGCAGGTCGCTCATCAGCGTGGGCTTGTCATAGGTGGACGCCCAGTCAAGAATAGGGAAATACCGTCTCATCATGCGCTCCGCCTGCGGGCCTTTTGCATAGCCGAGCCTTTGATACATCACAAGTATTGAATATATGCCATCGCGGAATTACCATTTGTATTACATAATACTGATTATAGGAGTAATGGGTCACGCTAAGCCTGCCCCGGTTGCCACGGATGGCGGTCTGTTGCCGTCTTGCGGGCACCGCCTGTCGCTATACCTTGCAAAAATCCGACAGCAGCTTATAGGGTTTCGTGAATCCGTTACAGGAGCGTGTCAAACGCCCTGCAGGAGACAGATGAATGACCTTGCACCGCACTGCGGCCACCCTTGATGCGTTTGTGCCAACGGTCACGCTGCCCGCTTCCACCTCTGAAACACCGCCGCCAGATGTCAGCATCGTGGTGCCGCTGAAAGACGAGGCACAAAATATCGTGCCTTTGGTGCAAAAGATACGCGCTGCCCTTGCGCCACTTGCCCGCTATGAGATCGTTCTGGTTGATGACGGTTCCGGCGACGATACCCGCGCTGTGATCCTGCGCCTGATGGCCGATGCGCCCGAGGTGCGGCTGATCGGACATGGTCAATCGGGCGGCCAGTCCGCGGCGGTGCATTCCGGGGTTCTGGCATCGCGGGCCCCGATCATTGCCACGCTGGATGGCGACGGGCAAAACCCGCCGGAAAACCTGCCGCTGTTGCTGGCCCCCTTGCTGAATCCTGCGGCTGACCCGCGCCTTGGTCTGGTGGCCGGCCAGCGTGTCGGGCGACGCGACACCTGGTCCAAGCGGATGGCGTCGCGGTTTGCCAATGCGCTGCGCTCGGCGGTGCTGAACGACGGCACGCGTGATACCGGCTGTGGGCTGAAAGCGTTTCGCCGTGCGGCCTTTCTGGCCTTGCCGTTTTTCAACCACCAGCACCGCTATCTGCCGGCGCTGTTTGCGCGCGATGGCTGGGCCGTTGCCCATGTGGATGTGACCCATGCCGCGCGGCTGCATGGTCGGTCGAAATACGGCAATCTGGGGCGTGCCATGGTGGGCGCGGTTGATCTGTTGGGGGTGGCCTGGCTGATCCGGCGGCGCAAAACCACCGTGCCGACCGAAGTTCATGCCCCTGCCCCCGTCACCAAGGAACCTGTCGATGCGTGAAATTCTGTGGTCTGCCCTGCACGTCGAAAACTGGGGTGAATTTACCTGGGTCATGGTCGGCCTGACCGGGCAGTTGATGTTCACCATGCGCTTCATCGTGCAATGGTTTGTCTCAGAAAAGCAGCGCAAGTCCGTGATTCCCGTGGCTTTTTGGTATTTCTCGCTGGCCGGGGGCGTGGTCTTGCTGACCTATGCCCTGTGGCGCAAGGATCCGGTGTTCATCCTGGGTCAAGCCACCGGGCTGGTGATCTACATGCGCAACCTGTGGCTGATCCACACCGAAAAGCTGCGGCATGCGCACGAAAGCTGAACCGCTGGCAGCAGCAGTTCCGTTTGCCTTGCTTGCCGTGCTGGCGATTGCCGTCCTGACGTTTGCGCGCGTGGCGCTGGCTCTGCTGGATGCGACCCAGCTTTCCACCGATGAGGCACAATACTGGGCTTGGGGCCAGGATCTTGCCTTTGGCGCCTATTCCAAGCCGCCGCTGATCGGCTGGTTGATCCGCGGCTTTACCGAAGTGTTCGGCACAAGCGTCTGGTCGGTCCGGCTGTCGTCGCCCTTGCTGCACGGGGCCACGGCCTTGGCGGTGCTTGCGCTGGCCTTGCGGGTGCTGCCGCCGGCTGCTGCGGCGCTTGCGGCGCTGTTTTACCTGACCACGCCCGCCGTGGCCTTGGGTGCGGCGCTGATCACCACCGACACACCGCTGTTGCTTGCGGCGACGCTGGCCTTTCTGGCGCAGCACCATCTGGCGCAGCGCCGCGCCACCGGGAAAGCGGGCTTTGGTTGGGCGATGGTGCTGGGTGTGGCCCTTGGCCTCGGCTTTCTGTCGAAATACGCGATGATCTATGCCGCCCTTGGCATGGCGCTGGCGGCTTGGGCTGCACCGGGTTGGCGCATCCGCGGGCGCGATCTGGCGGTGGCCGTTTTGGTCGCCGTGCTGATGCTGGTCCCGCATCTTTTGTGGCTGGCGCAGCAGGGCTTTGTCACCTTTCTGCATCTGGCCGATACCGCGCAGCCTGCGGGGGCCGAAAGGGCGGTCTATGCCCTGCCCGCGCTGCGTTTTCTGGCCGAGCAGTTTGTCGTCATCGGTCCCATCCTGTTTGCCGCCTGTCTGTGGGCGATGCTGCGCGCGCCGCGTGGCAGTGATGATGCCGGTCTGGCCGCACTGGCCGCCGCCCCGCTGGCGATTGTCACCTTGCAGGCGCTTGGCGGCAAGGCGCTGGCCAATTGGGCAGTGCTGTTCATCGTGCCGGGGGTGATCCTTGCGGCGGGCGTGCTGGCGCAGCACAGGGCGCTGACGCTGATCTCACTGGGTCTTGCGCTGGTGGTGACGCTGGCCTTGCCACTGGCCAAAGCCATCGGGACCGGTTGGCAGCGGCCCGACGGGCGCCTGCTGCTGGCGCGTTACATGGGCCATGACGAAATGGGCGGCTGGGTCACCGCACAGGCACAACGGCTGAAGGCCGCCACGATTGTCGCCCGCGACCGCGACCTGTTGGCCGACCTGGAGTGGTTTGCAACCGATCAGCCCTGGCAGGTGCGGGCCGTGCCGCCGCCCGTGCGCCCCGCCAACCATTGGGAGTTGAAGCAGCCGTTTCAGCCTGGTCTGGACGCCGCCCCGGTGTTCGTGCTGCAACGCACGGGCACCCCGCTGCCCTGCCCCACCGCCCTGCCCGCCGCGCAACTGCTGGCCGGCCCCGGCCACTATCAGGGCCAAAGCCTTTCCCTGTTTGCGCTGCCTGACCCAACCTGCCTGATGCCCGAAGGCGCGCCATGACCGATCCGTTGTTCACCCGTCTGACCGTTGCGCTGCTGGCGGTGACCGTGCTGGCGCAGACCCTGTTTGCCACCTGGCCGCACATCGACCTTGCGGTGTCTCGGGCGCTGACCAACGACAGCGGGCAGTTCATCGCCAAATCCGGCATTCTGCCGACAGTCAACGCCACCTTGCGCACGATCATGGAGCTTTGCACCTTCCTGAGCATCGTCACCGCGCTGGCACTGGCCGCGCGCGGCCGCCTGACGCCTGAATGGCAACGACTGGCGGCGTTTTTCGGCCTTGCGCTGGTGCTGGTGCCGGGGGTGATCGTCAATGTGATCCTGAAAGCGCATGTCGGGCGGGCGCGGCCCGAAACCCTGACCGAGTTTGGTGGCACCCTGTCCTTCACCCCGCCGTGGCAGGTGGGCAATGAATGTGCATCGAATTGCTCGTTCACCTCGGGCGAGGTGGCGCTGGCCGCGACCTGGGCGCTGTGCCTGACGGTCTGGTTGTGGCCACATCTGTCGGCACGCGGCAAGACAAGGGCGGTGGCGGCGGCACTGGGGTTTGTCACGGTGATCTCGCTGCTGCGCCTGTCATTGGGCCGGCATTTCCTAAGCGATGCGGTATTTTCCAGCCTGTTTGCGGGGTTTGTGGCGCTGGCGCTGTATCATGTGCTGAACATCGGCACGGCCCGCCTGTCCTGTGCGCCGCAAGACCTGCTGTCTGCCGCGCGGCAGGCTTTGGCGCAACTGCCCGAACAGGCTCGGGGGGTATGGGCGCAGATCAAGGTACTTTCCGGCGTGGTCGTCGTGCCGCCATCGGACAGGCCCAAGGACAAGCCATGACCGCAATCGCCCATCTGGGTCAACGGTTGGACAGTATCGCCCGGGCGCGGCCTTGGCTGCTGATCGTGGCGGTGGCGCTGATTGCGCTGGGGGTGTTTGTGCCCGGCTTTGCCAGCCTTCCCGTCACCGACCGCGACGAGGCGCGCTTTGTGCAGGCCAGCCGCCAGATGGTGCAGACGGGCGATCTGGTGGATATCCGGTTTCAGGATCAGCCGCGCCACAAAAAGCCGGTGGGCATTTACTGGTTGCAATCGGCGGCGGTGGCGATCAGCGGTCAGGGCGATCAGGCCCCGCTCTGGGTCTATCGCCTGCCCTCGCTGATCGGCGCTGTGCTGGCGGTGGTGCTGGTGGTGGCAATCGGCCTGCCGCTGATCGGTGCCGGGCCTGCGCTGGTGGCGGCGGCGCTGTTTGCCGCAACCCTCGTGATCGGCGGCGAGGCGCGGATTGCCAAGACCGACGCCGCGCTTTTGGCCACCATCCTTGCCACGCAGGCGGTTCTGGCCCGGCTTTGGATGGCAACGCGGCCACCAGCGTGGTGGCTGGCCTATGCGTTCTGGGGCGCGCTTGGTCTGGGCGTGCTGATCAAGGGGCCGATGGCGCTGTTGGTGCCGGGGTTCACGGTGCTGGTGCTGTCGCTGTGGCAGCGCAAGGCGCAATGGGTGCAGCCGCTGGCACGGCGCGGGCCGATTGTGCTGGCCTTGGCGCTGGTGCTGCCTTGGGTCATTGCCATCACCGTCAAGACCGGCGGCACGTTCTGGGTCGACTCGATGGGTGTCGATCTGTTGCCGAAGATGTCCGCGGGGCAAGAGGGCAAGGGCGCACCGCCCGGCACCCATGCGCTGGCCACCGTGTTTACCCTTTGGCCCGCCACGGCGGTTCTGGTTCTGGCGCTGCCACGACTGTGGCAGGCCCGGCGTGACGCCGCGACGGTGTTCCTGCTGGCTTGGCTGATCCCGTCTTGGCTGGTGTTCGAGGCGGTGCCGACCAAGCTGTTGCATTATACCTTGCCGATGCTGCCGGCCCTTGCGCTGCTGGCCGCGGCGCATGCCCCCGCCGGTCTGGCCGCCTCGGGCAGGTTGCTGCGCGGGGTGGCTGTGGTGGCGCTGCTGCCCGGTCTGGCACTGGGTGGCGCGGCGCTGTGGGGGGCATTCAGCAGCGGCGCCGGGGCCGGTGCGCTGCTGCCCCTTGGCCTTGGCCTGACAGGCGCAACCCTTGCGGCGGTGGCCGCCGCGATGGCGCTTTGGCAACGGCGCTTTGCGGTGCTGGTGCTTTGGTCGGTGCTGACCGGGGCAGCGCTGCATGCCGGGCTGTTTGCCGGGCTTGCCCGTCTGCCCGCGCTGTGGCCCAGCACCGCCGCCGTGGCCGAGGCCACGCGCCTTGCCGCCGACCGGGGCTGCGCCGCGCCGCATCTGGTTGGCTGGGGCTATACCGAACCGTCGCTGGTCTGGCTGGGCCAGGGCCGGACGCTGCTGCTGACGCCCGACGCCCTGCCCCCCGATGCCACAACCGATGCCTGTCTGGTGCTGGTGCGCCCGCAAGGCAGCGCCCCTCCGCTGCCGCAAGGCTATGGCGTGGTCGGCCGGGTGGAAGGGATGGCCATCGGTGCCGGGCGCTGGGTGCAGCTTGAGTTGTTGATGCCACAGGATCTGCCATGAAGCACTGCCACTTTTTTGCCGTAACACCGCTGGCCCCTGCCCCGGATCGTCTGCGAAAGCTGCGTCTGGCCCTTCAGCGGCAAAGCTGGTTTTCGTTGACCCTGACCGCCGCCGTGGCACTGCTGGTGCTGGCCATCGCCCTTGATCGCCCGGTCAAGGCCCTTGCCGATGCGATGGACCCGACCACCCGACGGCTGCTGTTTCAGGTTACCCGACCCGGCAATTCGGCTTGGCCCCTTGGCATCGGCCTTGCCCTGCTGGGGCCGCTGATGCTGGCGCTGACCCAGGCTTCCGGGCGGCAGCGTCTGGTCTTGCTGCGGGTCCGGGCAGAGCTGGCGTTCTTTCTAGGCTCGATTGCCCTTAGCGGCACGATCGCCGTGATCGCCAAGAACGTCATCGGGCGCGCGCGCCCCACCAATACCCAAGCCATCGGCATCTTCGATTTCGCGCCACTGACCACGGTGCACAGTTGGGCCAGCTTTCCGTCGGGCCATGCCACAACCGCCACCGCAATGATGGTGGCCCTGGCGCTGATCTGGCCGCGCCACGCGCTGGGGTTTTTGACCTTCGGCCTGCTGGTGGCGTTCAGCCGGGCGATGATCGGGGTGCATTGGCTGTCGGATGTGGTGGCCGGGGTCGCCCTTGGTGCGGCGGTGACGCTGCTCTTGCGCCTGTGGCTTGATCGGGGTCGCTTGCGCCCCAGACTGGGCCCGCGCACCGCCCGACTGGTTCTGCCGGCCTTGCGCACCGCAGGCCGCACCGGGTTTGCAGCACTGCGGGTCCGGGTCGCGACGCTGCGCCATCAGCCACCGAAGTAACCGCGCCAAGCCGTCTGGCACGCTGTCAAACATCTGGAGAGTTTGGTGCACCCAGCACGATTCGAACGTGCGACCTTTGCCTTCGGAGGGCAACGCTCTATCCAGCTGAGCTATGGGTGCCTGCCCGAAGGTCTATAACGGCCAAAGCGCGGTCCTGCAACGGGAAAGCGGGCGTTTGCCGCGCGAAACAGCGTGCAGGCCCGCCACACACTTGCCGGGCCTGCGATCTGTTGTTGGCGCTGCGCTTTGCCGGGCTTGCCCGATGTCATTTGCAGCGTTCGCGCAGGCGATCGGGTTCTTCTTCTTGCAGATAGGCTTCCTGTTCCGGCGTCAGGTCAACACATTCGAACCCCGTCACCATCGGCTGCACATGCTTGCGAAAGCCATGGCCGATGGTCAGCAGATAGACATGCGCCACCACAAAGGTCGCAATCGCAAAGGCCGACAGGATATGCAGGTTGGCCACCGCCCAGATCGCGGTGCCGCTTGGGTCCAGATGTTCCCAGAAGGTGAAGCCCAGATAGATCAGCCCGGTGATCCAGATCGCTGGAAACAGCATGATCTTCAGCGCCAGATAGGCAAGTGCCTGCAACGGGTTGTGACGGCGGCGCAAGATCTTGCGGTACGGGTGGGTTTCACCATGAAACACCCCCCAGGCATAGAACTTGGCCACCTGCAACAGGCCGACCTGACTGGGCAGGAACTGCTTCCACGCCCCGGTGGTGAACAGCCAGAACGTCGCGAATGCCCAAAGCACCAAAAGCGCAATCGCCACCAGAGAATGAACCGTGACAGCAAGCCCGTAAGGGATCAGGTCATGCAGGCCCATGATCGCAGCGCCGGTAAACAGCAGCGCAAAGATCGAGGCCACCTGCGACCAATGCCAAAGCCGGTTGAACCGTGTGTAAACCAGAACCTGACGCTCAGCCATGATGATCCTCATTCCCTTTGCCTGACACCATCCGAATGACGCCATGGCCCAACACGCCGACAATCGCCAAGGCCAGCATCACCAGCCCCAGCTTGCCGCCCAAGGGCAGCCCGGTACCGGGGATATAGATGCCGGTGATCGACGCCATCCGCCCGCCCGGCGTGTGGCAGCTTTTGCAGTCAACCGCGTCAGACGCTGGCGCAACCATATGGGTGATCGGCCAATACATCTTGGTATCGACGAAATCGAACTTGCCCGAATACGGTTGCCCGACATAGGTGGCCGCCGCTTCGATCGACTTGGCCCAGTCGAAATTGGTCCAGAACGCGCTGACGGTGGTGGGGCCGTAGACCTGGGTGTGCATCAGCGTGTTCAACTCGGTGTCAAAGGCCTGCCGCCCGTCCATCGCCTTGAAGGGCCAGATCCGCGCGCCGGGGTCACTGGCAGAGCCTGCGATGCGGTTCACCTCGACCGGCTTTGACGGGTCAAACGTCTGATCCGCCGTGGTATATTCGACCTGCCCATTGAACCAGGCGTAATGCGGCACGACGTTTTCGCCCCATTCGAAATCGCCCTTGGTCGACAGATAGGTGTGCAGGTGTTTGCCGTCAGACTGCGTAAAGCCGTCTTCGTGATAGGGCTTGCCATCCTTCAGCTTGCCGGCGGTGGACCAGTCCCATTTGGTCTTGGTGGCCACCCCGCCCCGGGCAAAGCTGGGAATGTGGCAGGTCTGGCAGGCGACGCGGTCGGTGTGATCGTTCAGCTTCAACCCGACCGGGGTCAGGTCATGCGGCTTGGTGCTGTGGCAGCTTTCACAGGTCGCCACATCGCGGCGTTGGCCCAGCAGGTGACTGTCGGGAATATCGCGCGCCTCGACGTTATAGCGCGACCCGGCAACCTTGTGGCTTTCGCTGACATGGCAGGCGGTGCAGGTCATGTTCGCCCCATCGGCCGACATGTGCACATCGGTGCTCAGCGCCGGGCTGATCAGGGCTGACGACAGATCGCCATGCTTCACATTATCGCCGCCGCCGCCGTAGAAGTGGCAGTTGCCGCAGTTCTGACGACTTGGATCGCCCACCGATTGCGCAGCCTTGACCAGATCGACCGGCCAGGCATCGGCCCCGGTAATGGTCTTGGCGCCCTTTGGCACCTCACCCACCGGCGGGTGCCCCGCGGCATTGTCCAGCTTGGTGTATTGACCCGAGGTATCGTGGCAGGCAAGGCAATCGACCGCTGTCGGATCGGTCGGCGCAGGCTGGCGCACATCGGTCCAGCCATAGCCCGCGTGGCACGAGGTGCAGCGGGCCTCATTTGATGCAACGTTGCCGCAGAAGGAATTGAGAACGCTGGATTTGCCCAGCTTCTGCCCGGTTTCCGGGTGGGTGTAGTCCCATTTGTAATGCAAGGTGTGCATCACCTGCGTGCTGGCTTCGGTGTGGCAAGACAGGCAGGCTTTGGTCACCTCGGGGCCCGAGGCGAACGGCCCCTTCAGCACCTCGAACTTGCTGTGGTCCGCCGTGCTGCCCTGCCCCGGCACTTCGGGCGCCAGCGACGCAGGCTCGGTCGCCGTTTCGGCCCTTGCGGTGCCGACCAGTCCCGCCACGGCCAGCACCACAGCAAGACTAAGGGTATTGTTACGCATCTCGTCCTCCGCCAGATCACTGCAAGGGTCATCCGGATCGGTTTTGATAACTTTGCGCTAGATCAATTGGCCGTTCACCATACCGCGGCATACAGTCGGGCAAATTGTCGCACACACGCGCCTAGCTGAATATATCGCGACAAAACTCGAGGCCGCTGACCAGTGCGTCCACCTCATCGGTGGTGTTATACAGCCCGAATGACGCGCGGCAGGTCGCCCCTACCCCCATATGGGCCATCAACGGCATGGCGCAATGCGTGCCCGCCCGCACCGCGATGCCGCGCTTGTCCAGAATGGTAGAAATGTCATGCGCATGCGCCGCACCTTCCAGCGTAAAGCTGAAGATCGCGCCCTTGCTGGCCGCATTGCCCTGCACCGTCAGCCAGTTCAACCCGGCAAACCGCGCCTGCGCATAGTCGCGCAACTGGCGTTCATGGGCGGCAATCCTGTCCATCCCCAGCGCGGTCATATAGTCCAGCGCCACCCCCAGCCCGATCTGCTGCACAATGCCCGGCGTGCCCGCCTCAAAGGTGAACGGCGCATCGTTGTAGCTGACGCTGTCGCGCGTCACCTCGCGGATCATGTCGCCGCCCCCCAGAAACGGGCGCATCTCGGCCATCCGGTCGCGGTGAATGAAGATCGCCCCAGAACCGCTTGGCCCGTAGAGCTTATGTCCGGTGATGGCATAGAAATCGCAGCCCAGGGCCTGCGCGTCCACCGGCATATGCACCGCCGCCTGCGACCCGTCGACCAGCACCGGCACGCCAGCTGCCTTTGCGCCGGCGCAGATTGCCGCCACATCGACCACCGTGCCCAGCACGTTCGACATATGGGTGATCGCCACCAGTTTCGTGCGCGGACCGATGGCATCCAGCACCGCCTGCGGGTCCAGATCGCCGTTCTGGTCACACTCCACCCATTTCAGCACCACGCCCTGCCGTTCGCGCAGGAAATGCCAGGGCACGATATTGGCGTGATGTTCCATCACACTCAGCACGATCTCATCCCCGGCCTGCAGGCGCGGCGCGGCCCAGGCGTAAGAGATCAGGTTGATCGCTTCGGTCGCGCCCGAGGTGAAGACGATCTCGGCCTCGTGCCCGGCATTCAGGAACCGGGCGATGGTGCCGCGCACGGCTTCATACTTGTCGGTGGCAAGGTTCGAAAGGTAGTGCAACCCCCGGTGAACATTGGCATATTCCATCGAATAGGCCTGTGTCACCGCCTCGATCACCGCGCGCGGCTTTTGCGCGCTTGCGCCATTGTCCAGATAGACCAGCGGCTTGCCGTTCACCTGCCGCGACAGGATGGGAAAATCGGCGCGGATGGCGGTGATGTCATACATGTCAGAGTGCACTTCCCATTGATGCCGAAAAGAAAAACGCCAGCACGAAGCCCACCGCAAGCAGCGTCAACAAGATGCCGCCAAAGGTTTTCAGCACCGAAGAAAAGCCATGAAGTTCGGCCACGAAGTGACTGAGAAGCCACAGGAAAACCGTGACCGAAAAATAGCCGACCAGCATCGAGACGGGCGGTGCCACAATTTGCGTGGCGATCTGCACCAGTTGCAGGATCAGCAAGATGAACTGCAACCAGACCATCAGGATCAGCGCATCTTCAAACCGGCCCTTGCCGCCCATGAAACGCCCAAGCGCATCAATCAGCACGACCGCCGCCAGCATCAGCCCGCCCTGCATCACCGCTGACACGAACGGGCTGGGCATGACCGCCGCAGTCTCGGCCCGGGCGGTGACCGGCAGCAGCGCAAAGGACACATGCGCCAGCAGCGCCGACACCACTGCCATCAGGATCAGCGCAATCCAGCGCGCCGCCATCGGCACATTGGCCTGCATCACCCGGCGCGCGCCTTCGCGCGGGCGTTGCACGGTATCGCGCGCCATGGTCAGCAGGCTTGCCAAAGACAGATCCATTCAGCCCTCCGCCACGATCAGGGCGTTGATCCAGAAATACAAAAACGACACTCCCGCCAGCATGCCCACCGCTGTCAGGCCCGGCCCCGGCCCGACCATTCCTGCCACCAGCCCTTGCAGCAGCATCATCGGCGTGACCGCGACCAAGGACCAGAACAGGGCGATCCGGGCGCGATACCAGCTGCCGTTGCCGCCAAACGCCCGGCCGACCAGACGGCTTAGCGCAGCCAGACCATACCACAGCGGAATGGTGGCCAACAGGGCCAGCGCTATGGCCAGCATTTGCGGCGCGACGGGCGTGCCCTCGACCTCGAACGCTACGCGCGATGCCCGCGGCCATTGCGCAACAAAGGCAAGGATCAAAAACACCACCAGCAGGCTGAAGGCAAACGGCTCTGACTGCCCGCGCGACAAATGCCGTTGCACCACCACGCGCGGGCGGCGCCAGCTTTCAAGCATATCTTGCGTAACTGACATGTCAGCCTTCGTGCCGCGCCAGCCAGCCTTCAAGACGGCTGCGAATGTCTTCGGCGATGGCTTCATCGTCGATTTCGGCAATCGCCTCGGCCAGAAACGCCAGAACCAGCAGGCTTTGCGCCACCCGCCGGGGCACGCCGCGCGATTGCAGATAGAACAACGCCACCTCGTCGATCGCGCCGGATGTGCTGCCATGGCTGCATTTCACATCGTCGGCATAGATCTCAAGCTCGGGTTTGGCCAGAAACTGGCTGGCGCCGTCCAGCAAAAGGCTTTGGCTGATCTGATACCCATCGGTCTTCTGCGCGCCGGGTTTGACCAGGATCTTGCCCTGAAACACCCCGACAGCCCCGTTCTTCAGCACTTTCTTGAACACCTGACGGCTTTCGCACCGCTCGGCCGCATGGGTCATGAACACGGTGTCGTCGTGGTGGAAATCGCCATCCCCCATGGCCGCCCCGGCGACATGGGCCACGCCGTCATGGCCGGCAAGCTCGATCACCGCATCGTTGCGGGTCAGGCGGCCATTGGCGGTCAGGGTAAAGGACTTGAACAGCGCATTGGCCCCCACCCGTGCAAAAAGATGCGTGGCCGCGCGGCGTTCGGCGTCACGACCCTGAACCCGGACGTGATGGAACCGGCCACCTTCGGCCACGTCCACTTCCATCACCTTGGTAAAACGCGCAGCCCCCGGTCCGTTTTCAAGAACCGTCAATTCAGCCCCGGCCTCAACCTTGATGCAGTGATGCACCATCGCATCCGAAGTCTCTGACTTGCGCAGATAAATCAGGTCGACCGGCTTTGCCGCACGGCCCGTTGCCCGGATCAGCAGCCCCTCGGTTGCGTGGGCGGTGTTCAAGGTGGCCAAAGGCCGCTGCACCGGGGTTTGCCCGCGCGCTTCAAGCACGCCATAAAGATCGCGCGCCCAGTGGATATCGGTCGTCCCGGCCGCGCGCAAGGCGGTGATCTCGACCCCTGCAAGCGTCGGATCATCCGATTGCGCCGGATCAAACACCCCATCGACAAAGACCAGCCGCAACCGGTCAATCCCGTCAAACGCCGGGGCTTCGTCGGCTGTCTCAAACAACGCGGCGGGCAAGACCACGGTTTGCGTCAGGCTGACGGGGTCGGTGTAGCGCCAGTATTCATCACGCCGTGATGGCAGCCCCATGGCGGAAAGTCGCACCGCGGCATCGCGGCGGGCAGCCCCCAGCCAGCCAGAGCCTGCGACGGCAAGCCCGGCCACCCGCGCAGCAAGCGCATCGGTCTTTGCCTGCGGCTGCGCCATCACTGCGCCTCCGCCAACAGGTCGGCATAGCCGTTGTTTTCCACTTCCAGCGCCAGTTCCGGGCCGCCGGTCTTGATGATGCGGCCCGCTGCCATGATATGCACGACATCGGGTTTGATATGATCCAGAAGCCGTTGATAATGCGTGATGACAAGGAAAGACCGGCCTTCGCTGCGCAGCGCGTTCACGCCTTCCGACACCAGTTTCATCGCGTCGACATCCAAGCCAGAGTCGGTTTCATCCAAGATGCACATCCGGGGTTCCAGCATGGCCATCTGCAAAATCTCGTTGCGCTTTTTCTCGCCGCCCGAAAAGCCGACGTTGACCGGACGCTTCAGCATGTCGGCATCAATCTTCAGCGTCTTGGCCTTTTCGCGCACGATCTTCAGGAAATCCCCGGCGGAAAGTTCAGGCTCACCACGGGTCTTGCGCTGCGCGTTCACGGCGGTGCGCAGAAAGGTCATGTTGCCGACGCCCGGAATTTCGACCGGATACTGAAACGCAAGAAACAGCCCTGCGGCGGCACGGTTTTCCGGTTCCATCGCCAGCATGTCTGCGCCGTCCAGCGTGGCGCTGCCATCGGTCACCGCATAGCCTTCGCGCCCGGCCAGCACATAGGACAGCGTCGATTTGCCCGAGCCGTTCGGCCCCATGATCGCATGCACCTCACCGGCGCCGATGCTGAGGTCAACCCCGCGCAGGATGACCTTGTCCTCTTCCTCAAGCTTGACGTGCAGATTCTTGATTTCCAACATTTCTGTGCCTCTTGGTATTCGTATTGGACGCGGCGCGTCTTATTGCAGTTTCTGGAACCGGCCCAGACCCGTTTCAGGCGATGTGTCGGGCCCGGTCCGGGTCGGAAGGGTGCGGCAGCATCTGTCAGCCAAGGCGCACCGCCGTGCCCGAGGCAGAGACCATCAGCATCTGGCCGATCACCTCATAGTCACCTCATAGTCCAGATCGACCCCCACGATGGCGTTTGCCCCCAGACCATAGGCCCGCTCCTGCATTTCGCGCAAAGCCGTTTCGCGGGCGTCAGCCAGCTTGGTCTCATAGGCGCCGGACCGGCCACCGATGATATCGGTGATTCCGGCAAACAGGTCACGCACGATGTTCGCGCCCATGATCGCCTCGCCGGTCACGATGCCTTTGTAATCGACAATCGGGCGGCCTTCGACGCTGTGTGTGGTTGTCACGATCATCGTGCAATCCTTTGAAAGTAAACCGATTACCCTACGCTGCCCTCAAGCGAGATCGCGACCAGCGCCTGCGCTTCCATGGCAAATTCCATCGGCAGGGCTTGCAGCACTTCCTTGCAGAACCCGTTCACCACCAGCGCCACCGCCTCTTCCTCATCCATCCCGCGTGAGCGGCAGTAGAACAACTGATCCTCATCGACCTTCGACGTGGTCGCCTCATGTTCGACGCGGGAAGAATTGTTCTTCACCTCGATGTAGGGCACGGTGTGCGCGCCGCATTTGTCCCCGATCAGCAGGCTGTCGCACTGGGTATAGTTGCGGCTGTCCACCGCGCGGGGGTGCATCGACACCAGACCGCGATAGGTGTTCTGCGCCCGGCCCGCCGAGATGCCCTTCGACACGATGCGCGACTTGGTGCGTTTGCCCAGATGTATCATCTTGGTGCCGGTATCGGCCTGTTGCGCGTTGTTGGTGATGGCGATCGAGTAAAACTCACCCTGACTGTCGTCCCCCCGCAGGATGCAGGATGGGTATTTCCAGGTGATCGCCGACCCGGTTTCCACTTGCGTCCACATCACCTTGGCCCGGTCGCCCCGGCAATCGGCGCGCTTGGTCACAAAGTTGTAGATGCCGCCGACGCCGTTTTCGTCGCCGGGATACCAGTTTTGCACGGTGGAATACTTCACCTCGGCATCCTTAAGGATGACAATTTCCACCACCGCTGCGTGCAATTGATAGGTGTCACGCTTGGGCGCGGTGCAGCCTTCCAGATAGCTGACGTAGGCCCCTTCGTCGCAGATGATCAGCGTGCGTTCAAACTGGCCGGTGTTTTCGGCGTTGATGCGGAAATAGGTCGAAAGCTCCATCGGGCAGCGGGTGCCGGGCGGGATATAGACGAAAGACCCGTCGGAAAACACGGCGCAATTCAGCGTGGCAAAGAAGTTGTCCGAAGGCGGCACCACGGTGCCAAGGTATTTCTTGACCAGTTCCGGGTGTTCGCGAATGGCTTCCGAGATCGAGCAGAAGATCACGCCCGCCTTGGCCAGTTCGGCCTTGAAGGTGGTGCCCACGCTGACGGAATCGAACACCGCATCCACCGCAACCTGCCGCTCGCCGCCCTCGGGCGCCTCGACACCCGCCAGAAGCGCCTGTTCCTTCAAGGGAATCCCCAGCTTGGCATAGGTGGCCAGCAGCTTGGGGTCGACCTCGTCCAGCGACTTTGGCTTGACGGCCATGCTTTTGGGTTTGGCGTAGTAGAACTGATCCTGATAGTCGATCGCTGGATAGTTCAGCATCGCCCAATCCGGCTCTTGCAACTGCACCCAGCGGCGATAGGCGGCCAGACGCCAATCCAGCATCCATTCGGGTTCTTCGTTCTTGCTGCTGATCAGGCGCACGATGTCTTCGGACAGGCCCTTGGGGGCATAGTCCATCTCGATCTCGGTTTCCCAGCCGTATTTATACTTGCCGGACATCGCCTCTACGGTTTCGATCGTTTCGCGATCCACCCCGTCGCGCACCTCTGTCTCGACAGCTTTCATCGGCATATCCTTTGTATCCATGGCCTTGCGGCCCATTCTTCAAGCAGCGCGCGACATCGCACGAAGGTAGGCCGCACCCCAGACTTCGGCAAAGCGCAACACCTGATCGCGCGTCGTGCCGGGGCCGATCGAGATGCGGATCGCCTGACCCGCCAACCCATCGTCGAACCCCATCGCCCGAAGCACCCGGCTGGCCCGAACCTTGCCGCTGGAACAGGCAGAGCCCGCCGAAATGGCATACCCTGCAAGGTCCATCGCCATCACCTGCGTCTCGGCCTTCCAGTTGGGGGCGATGATGCAGGTGGTGTTCGGAAGCCGGTTGGCCCCTTTCCCGACTAAAATAGTATTGTTTGTCAAATCAGACAATGCCGAATCTAGAATATTTCTAAACTCGGCCACTTCCTCCCAGACGCCTGCGGCCAGATCGCGCATCGCGGCCTGTGCCGCGGCGGCAAAACCGGCGATTCCGATCAGGTTTTCGGTGCCGGCCCGCCGCCCCATTTCCTGCCCGCCACCCCGCAATTGCGGATGCAGATCAAGACCTTGGCGCAAGATCAGCGCGCCCACACCTTTCGGGCCGCCCAATTTATGGGCAGACACCAGCCCCATATCGCAGCCCAGCAAGTTGAAGGCCATCGGCACCTTGCCAAAGGCCTGCGTCAGGTCAGACACCGCCACCCCGGCGGGCAAATCCTGCAAGATGCCGGTTTCGGAATTGGCCAGTTGCACCGCAGACTCGCCCGGTTCGCGCAGCTCGATCCGGCCGTCATTGTCCACCGGCAACAGCGGATCACACCAGGCGGCCACGGCTTCGTGTTCCACCTCGGCGCAGGCCAGATCACGCCCGGCGCAGGCCAGCGCCGCGGCTTCGGTGGCACCGCTGGTGAACACGATGTCGGCGCCATCGGCCCCCAGCGCGGCCGCCAGTTGCGCACGGGACTTTTCCAGCAGCGCCTTGGCCGCGCGCCCCTCGGCATGCACCGAAGACGGGTTGCCGACCACATCCATCGCCGCGATCATTGCGGCGCGCGCTTCGGGGCGCAGGGGCGTGGTGGCGTTCCAGTCCAGATAGGTGCGGATCATTCCTCATCCACCACGCGAAACAGCGCGGGCACGGCCGGGCACGGGTGCATTTCGTTGCGGATCACGTCCGACAGCCGGGTCTGGTGCAAGAACACGTAGACATGCGCGCTTAACCCCTCCCACAGCCGGTTGGTCAGGCTTTGCGCCCGCGTGCCCGACACGCCGCCCGATGCCCCTGCCCCGGTATGCAGCGCATCGACGGTTTCCTCGACCGCCTGCATCACATCGGCCACGCGAATTTCCGACGGGTTGCGCGCCAGCTTGTAGCCGCCGCCCGGCCCGCGCACCGCATCGACCAGACCGGCGCGGCGCAACTTGACGAACAACTGTTCCAGATACGGCAAAGAGATATCCTGCCGCTTGGCAATTTCCGCCAGCGACACCAGATCGTCACCGCCCGTCTTGGCCTCGGTCAGCGCAAGATCGGCAAGCGCGACCATCGCATAACGGCCCTTGGTCGAGAGTTTCATCGCATGACCCCTGAATGACGGCAAATACCGCCTGCAAATGGATTGACGCCGGACAGTCGGCCCATTACCTGAAAACCGACCCGTAGGCTGGCAGACGCCAAGCTTAGAATGGTTCTAGATATGCCGAGTGACAGCGTCAAGAAATCGCTCGCGGAAAGACAGGCAGGAACGACATGCCCGAAGTGATCTTCGCCGGCCCCGAGGGTCGCCTTGAAGGCCGTTACCACCCGCAAAAGGACCGTGACGCCCCGATCGCCATCGTGCTGCATCCGCACCCCGCCTATGGTGGCACCATGAACAACAAGGTGGTGTATAACCTGCACTACGCGTTTTACAACCTGGGCTTCACGGTGTTGCGGTTCAACTTTCGCGGTGTCGGGCGCAGTCAGGGCGAATACGATCAGGGCATTGGTGAATTGTCGGATGCGGCGTCATCGCTGGATTACCTGCAATCGATGAACCCCAATGCCAAGCATTGCTGGGTCGCGGGGTTTTCGTTCGGTGCCTGGATCGGGATGCAACTGCTGATGCGGCGGCCTGAAATCACCGGCTTCATTTCGGTCGCCCCGCCGGCCAACCTGTATGACTTTTCCTTTCTGGCGCCCTGCCCGTCTTCTGGCCTGATCATCAACGGCACCGCCGACAAGGTGGCCCCGCCGAAAGACACCCGAGCGCTGGTGAACAAGTTGCATGAGCAAAAGGGCATCACCATCACCCACACGGAAATCGAAGGTGCCGATCATTTCTTCAAGGATGAAGAGGCGCATATGAAGCCGATGATCAACACCGTGTCCGATTATGTGCGCCGCCGCTTGGGCGAGGTCACGCGGTGAGCGACTTCATTCAGGATCTGGCCGATGACCTTGCCCGCGATGTGCTGGCAGGCTCGGTCGAACTTGAAGACCCGTTCTTTTATGAAAAAGTGGCCAAGGTGCTGGGGGCATCGTCGCCCACGCTGCAAGAGGTGTTCATGACCTCGATCCGCATCCGTCTGGCCGAAAAGCGCGCACGCGAGTTTTTTGACAAGGCGATGGACGCCAAGCGCAAGGGCGCAAAACTGCCCGAAGCCCCGCGCGAGGCGGAAAAGGGCGGGCATTGATTGACCGACCGTCTGGAAGCCCAGTTTGCGTTCCTGAACGAAGCCGACCGGCTGAAATCGGTGCTGCGGGCCAGCACGTTGTGCGATGGGTCGCGGCCGGAAAACTCGGGTGAACATAGTTGGCATCTGGCGCTGTATGCGCTGGTGCTGGCCGATCAGGCTGGCCCGCGGGTCGATATCAACCGGGTGATCCGGATGCTGCTGATCCATGATCTGGTCGAGATTGACGTGGGCGATGTGCCGATTCATTCGGCGGGCGGGCAGGCGCATGGCTCGGCTGACACGATGGCCGCCGAATCCCGTGCGGCGGATCGCATCTTTGGGCTTTTGCCGGGCGATCTGGCCGCCGATCTGCGCGCTTTGTGGGACGAATTTGAAGCGGCGCAAACCCCCGACTCGATCTTTGCCAAAAGCCTTGACCGGGTTCAGCCGGTAATGGCCAATCTGCAATCGGGGGGGGGCACATGGATAACCTACAACGTCACGGCCGAGCAGTTGGAAACCCGGGTGGGCGCAAAGATCGCCCGCGGCGCGCCGGCGCTGTGGGATTGGGTGCGCGCCAAGACTGCGGCCTTCTTCCAATAGGCGCAGGATATCAGTATGCCGTCGCATACAACGCTTTCCAAACGCCCCACACTCCGCTATAGCGGCAGCAGCAGATACCAATACCGAAAGGGCCGAATATGACCAAGATCAAGGTGGCAAATCCCATCGTCGAGATGGACGGCGATGAGATGACCCGGATCATCTGGGACTTCATCAAGAAAAAGCTGATCCTGCCCTATCTGGATGTCGATCTGCTGTATTACGACCTTGGCATTGAAGAGCGCGACCGCACCAACGACCAGATCACCATCGACAGCGCCGAGATGACCAAGAAGGTCGGCGTCGCGGTGAAATGCGCCACCATCACGCCAGATGAGGCGCGGGTGGAAGAATTCGGCCTGAAACAGATGTGGAAATCGCCCAACGGCACCATCCGCAACATCCTTGGCGGCGTGATCTTCCGCGAGCCGATCATATGCCGCAACGTGCCGCGTCTGGTGCCGGGCTGGACCCAGCCGATCGTGATCGGCCGCCACGCCTTTGGCGACCAGTATCGCGCCACCGATTTCCACTTTCCCGGCGCGGGCAAGCTGACGATGAAATTCGTCGGCGACGACGGCACGGTGATCGAGCGGGACGTGTATTCCGCCCCTTCGGCGGGCGTCTACATGGGCATGTATAATCTGGATGACAGCATCATCGACTTTGCCCGGTCGTCGCTGAACTATGGCCTGCTGAAGGGCTGGCCGGTGTATCTTTCGACCAAGAACACCATCCTTAAGGCCTATGACGGGCGCTTCAAGGATCTGTTCCAGAAGGTGTTTGACGAAGAATTTGCCGATGCCTTCAAGAAGGCCGGCATCACCTATGAACACCGGCTGATCGACGACATGGTGGCAAGCGCCATGAAATGGTCGGGCGGCTATGTCTGGGCCTGCAAGAACTATGACGGCGATGTGCAGTCTGACACCGTGGCGCAGGGCTTTGGCAGCCTTGGTCTGATGACAAGCGTTCTGATGACGCCTGATGGCAAGATCGTCGAGGCCGAGGCCGCGCATGGCACGGTGACGCGGCATTATCGCCAGCACCAGAAGGGCCGGCAGACCAGCACCAATTCCATCGCGTCGATCTTTGCCTGGACCGGCGGTTTGAAGCACCGTGCCAAGCTGGACAACAACGACGCCCTGCACCGCTTTGCCGACACGCTGGAAAAGGTCTGTGTGCAGACGGTTGAAGATGGCTGGATGACCAAGGATCTAGCGCTGCTGGTCGGCCCCGATCAGAAATGGCTGACCACGATGGGCTATCTGGAAAAGGTCGACGAATACCTGAACAAGGCGCTGCAAGGCTGACCATGCGGGCCGGGGAAACCCGGCCCCGTTTCATTTCGCGGTAAAGATATGGTCCTGCGCGCCGATGCTGTGCGCAGCGTATCCCATGGGCTGCAACAGCGCCTTCGCCTGCGCCAATGCGCCCCCGCGCAGCGTCAGCCACAGCGCCGGGCGCAGGCTTGTCAGAACCTTGGCCCCACCGCGCAGGATTGCCAGCTCGTCGCCCTCGGCATCCAGCTTGACAAAGCCAAGGCCCTGCAACTCTTCGGCGTCAATCAGATCATCCAGCGCCACCATCGGAATCGGCCCGCCGTCCGACGCGGCAAAGCTGGTGGCGGCCAGATTGCGCGGGTTGAAGCGCGCCACCCTGCCGCGGCCCGACGCCTCACCCAGCATGCAGTTGTAGGCATGCGCCTCGCCCAGACCGTTCAGGTCCAGATTGCGCCGCAGCGTGGCATGGGTCAGCGGCAAGGGTTCAAACGCCACAATGCGCCTGGCCCCCAGCACCTTGCCGAAATAGACCGCATCATTGCCGATATTGGCACCGATGTCGCAAAGGGTGGTCTTGGGCCCGATCAGCCCCATCGCCTGCACCGCGGCCAGCAGTCTGGCGCGGTGGAAGCTGCGATGTTTCAGGATGGATTTCTGGGTATAATCCTCGGCCGCCTCGGGCAGGCACAGCGCCACCTGCGTCAGCGCATCGTGAAAGAATCGCAGGATACGGCCCGGCTCCAGCAAGGCCACCCGTTGCAGGTGCAGACTGTCCTCGATCAGCCGCAGCACCTGATCCAGCTTGTCCGGGTTTTCGGGCCTTGGGCTTTCGGGTTCAGGGCTGGTGTCCAGCTTGCCCAACGTTTCGGTTTTCGTTGATCCAGAAGCCTTCCTCAGGGTCTTGACGGCCCCGGCCGCGCGATGTGCCTGCATGTTTGCCTCATTGGTCTTTTGCCACCACTGTGCCCGAAAGCCCGGGGGCCGCAAAGGGCACCACGGCAACAGTTGCCATCAATTCCCACCCATCATCCCGGTGCGCCACCACAAGCGCCCGGTCGCCGCGCGATGGCACTGGCCAATCGGCTGGATTCGCGGTAAGGGCAGGCCAATCGTCAGACCCTATTGAAAGTGACCCCTCCCGATGGAGCTTCGCAACATCGCCATTATCGCGCACGTCGACCATGGCAAAACCACGCTTGTGGACGAACTGCTGAAACAGTCGGGGTCGTTCCGCGACAACCAGGCCGTCGCAGAACGCGCCATGGACAGCAACGACATTGAACGCGAGCGTGGGATCACCATTCTGGCCAAGTGCACCTCGCTGGAATGGGCGGGCGCGCGGATCAACATCGTCGACACCCCCGGCCACGCCGATTTCGGCGGCGAGGTTGAGCGGATCCTGAGCATGGTCGACGGCGTGGTGCTGCTGGTGGACGCCGCCGAAGGCCCGATGCCGCAAACCAAGTTCGTGACATCAAAGGCGCTTGCCCTTGGCCTGCGCCCGATCGTGGTCTTGAACAAGGTCGACAAGGCCGATGCCGAACCCGACCGGGCGCTGAACGAGGTGTTCGATCTGTTCGCCAACCTTGGCGCCGATGATGACCAGCTTGATTTTCCGGTGCTTTATGCGTCGGGCCGCAACGGCTGGGCCGATACCGAACTGGACGGGCCGCGCAAAGACCTGTCGGCGCTTTACAATCTGGTGCTGAAACATGTTCCGGCACCGGCGCAGATCGCGCGGCGGGCCGAGCCGTTCCAGATGCTGGCCACCACGCTGTCGGCCGACCCGTTCATCGGTCGCATCCTGACCGGTCGGGTTGAGGCAGGCACCTTGCGCGCTGGTGAGACGATCAAGGCGCTCAGCCGCGATGGCGAAAAACTGGAACAGTTCCGGGTGTCCAAGGTACTGGCCTACCGTGGGCTGGTGATGACCCCGATTGATGCCGCCGAGGCCGGCGATATCGTTACCCTGGCCGGCATGTCGAAGGCCACCGTGGCCGATACGCTGTGCGCGCTTGAGGTGGATACCGCCCTGCCCGCCCAGCCGATTGACCCGCCGACCATCTCGGTCACCTTCGGGATCAACGACAGCCCGCTGGCCGGCAAGGAAGGCAACAAGGTGCAGTCCCGCGTCATCCGCGAGCGGTTGATGAAGGAAGCCGAAATCAACGTCGCGATCAAGGTCACCGACACCCCCGGCGGCGACGCCTTTGAAGTGGCGGGTCGCGGCGAATTGCAGATGGGCGTTTTGATCGAAAACATGCGCCGCGAAGGGTTTGAACTGTCGATCTCGCGCCCGCGCGTGATCTTTCAGGAAATCGACGGCGTGCGCCATGAACCGGTGGAAGAAGTCACCATCGACGTTGATGACGAATACACCGGCCCGGTGATCGAAAAGCTGACCGGCCCGCGCAAGGGCGATCTGATCGAGATGAAGCCCGCCGGTGCCGGCAAGACCCGCATCATCGCGCATGTGCCGTCGCGCGGGCTGATCGGCTATCACGGCCAGTTCATGACCGATACCCGCGGCACCGGCGTCTTGAACCGCGTGTTCCACGGCTGGACGCCGCACAAGGGCGCCATCGAGGGTCGCCGTCAAGGTGTGCTGATCTCGATGGAATCGGGCATTTCGGTCGCCTATGCGATGTGGAAACTGGAAGATCGCGGCCACTTCTTCATTGGCGTGCAGGAACCGGTCTACACCGGCATGATCATCGGCGAACACAGCCGCGAGAATGACCTTGAGGTGAACCCGCTGAAGGGCAAGCAATTGACCAACGTGCGGGCATCTGGCACGGATGAGGCCGTGCGCCTGACCACCCCGGTCAAGCTGAGCCTTGAGCAGTGCATCGCCTATATCGACGATGACGAACTGGTCGAGGTCACGCCCAAATCGGTGCGGATGCGCAAGCGCTATCTGGACCCGAACGAACGCAAGCGCCAATCGCGCAGCGCCTGAATAAAAAACCCGCCGAAAGGCGGGTTTTTTTTGTGATCCCAAGTCGTTACGGGCCGATCTTCATTCGGCCGCCATCGCGGCGATCCGGCAGGGATGAAAATCCTCCATCACCACAGATTCGCCTTCAAAGGTGCAAAACACATTGGGCGGAACCTCGATCCAGCCGCCTTCATCTGTCTCCAGCGGTTCCGACACCACCGCCCGGCCGCCACGAGTATCGGACCAGCGGTGATACAGCGTCGGCGCATGGTCATCGGTGGCATAGCGCATGGCATAGAGGTGTTTGCCATCCGACAAGGCCCCGGTCAGCCGCAGAAACGGCGCCGCCCCCTTGGCGCGGGCCAGCGCGATCAGCTTGGCCGCCGCCCGTTCCATCGCGCCCTTGGGGTCGGCGTCCAGACCTTCGGCAATCGCGATCAGGAACAAGGCTTCGGAATCGGTCGCGCCCTTGCGACAGGGGTAAAGCGCATCGGGGATCAGCATGTCGGCATCGCGGCGGAACGCATCATAGCCGCCGATCTGGCCATTGTGCATGAAACTCCACCGTCCATAGGTGAACGGATGGCAGTTGTTGCGGCTGGTGGCGGTGCCGGTGCTGGCGCGGACATGGGCCAGAAACAACCCCGATTTCACCTGCGCGGTCAGGCTGCGCAAATTGGGGTCAGACCAAGCCGGCATCACATCGCGGTAAAGCCCCGGCTCAGCCCGCTCGCCATACCAGGCCACGCCAAAACCATCGGCGTTGATCGCGGTATGGCATTGCGTGGCGCAATGCGACTGGTGGATCAGCGAATGGCCCGGACGGCTGATGATCTCTTCCAGAAAGATTGACGCCCCGGTATAGGCGGCCCAACGGCACATCAGCGTGCCCCTGCGGCGATGAAAAACATGATACTGTCCCAAGGTGTTACGCCTTCATATATCGCGCAAAAAAGGCCTGTCGTAAATATGTTACGACAGGCCTGCGCAATAACAGCGTCACTGTGCTGAAATAATCAGCCGATTTCCTCGACCACCACCAGATCGCGGACCGAGGCCCCCTTGGCATGCGCCAAGGCCGCCTGATAGTCGGCGCTGTTGTAGCAGGCAACCGCTGCCTCAAGGCTGGGAAAGCGTGCCACCACATTGCGGGCGCGGTCGCGGCCTTCCAGTTGGACGTATCGGCCACCCCGGGCCAGAAACACCCCGCCATGCGCGGCAATCGCCGGCCCCGCACCGCGGGCATAGGTGGCGTAGGCATCGGGGTCGGTCACCTCGACATGGGCAATCCACAAGGCGGTTGGCATGATCTATCCCCCGATCACAGCTTCGGCGGCAGCAATCGCCGCGTCAGCCTGGGCAATATCGGCGCCGCCAGCCTGCGCCATGTCTGGCCGGCCGCCGCCGCCCTTGCCACCCATCGCCTCGGCCGCGGCCTTGACCAGCGCCACCGCTGACAGGCGCGCGGTCAGGTCTGCCGTGACGCCTGCGGCCACCGCGGGCTTGCCGCCCGTATCGGCGATCAGCAGCACGGCCCCCGAGCCAAGCTTTGCCTTCAACTCGTCTATCATCGCCGGAAGATCCTTGCCCGAAACGCCCGAAAGCACCTGAGCAATGAACTGCAAGCCATTGATTGTCTTGGCCTCGGCCCCGCCCGACTTGCCCCCCATCGCCAGATCGCGGCGCAATTGGGTGACCTCGTTTTGCAAGGCGCGACGTTCGTCCAGCACGGCGCGCAGGCGGGCAATCGTCTCGGCCTCTCCCACTTTCAGCAGGCCTTCCACCTCGGCAAGCAGTCTGTCGCGCCGGCGCAATTCGGCCAAGGCCGCCTGCCCGGTCAGCGCCTCGATCCGACGCACGCCCGCCGACGAGGCCGACTCGGCGGTCAGCACGAACGCCCCGATATCGCCGGTGCGTGCCACATGGGTGCCGCCGCACAACTCCAGACTATAAGTGTTGCCCTCGGCCCCCTTGGCGCTGCCCTCCAGCACGCCCATCGACACCACGCGCACCTCATCGCCGTATTTCTCGCCAAAGAGCGCCTGCGCGCCAATGGCACGGGCATCATCGGGGGTCATGATACGGGTTTCGACAGGGCTGTTCTGGCGGATGTAGTCATTCACCTCGACTTCAACCTGCCCGATCTCGTCGGCGGAAAGGGCTGCGTTGTGGCTGAAGTCAAAGCGCAGACGGTCCGGCGCGTTCAGGCTGCCCTTTTGCGCGACGTGGTCCCCCAGCGCGCGGCGCAACGCCTCGTGCAGCAGGTGGGTGGCCGAGTGGTTGGCGCGGATCTGGCGACGGCGCGAATGACCGACCTCCAGCTTGGCGGGCTGGCCTTTGGTGATGCTGCCCTCAATCACCCGCGCGATGTGCAGGAACACACCCGCCGATTTGCGGGTATCGGTGACCTCGGCCATGCCGGTGGCGGTGCGGATCAGGCCGGTATCGCCCACCTGCCCGCCCGATTCGGCATAAAACGGCGTCTGGTTGACGACGATCTGCACCGCCTCACCTTCCGAGGCCGAGGCAATGGCCACGCCGTCACGCACCAGGGCATTGATCACCCCTTCGGCGGTTTCGGTGTCATAGCCCAGAAACTCGGTCACGCCATGCTCTTCGTCAATCTCGAACCAGATCCGGCTGTCGGCGGCTTCACCCGTGCCTGACCATGCCGCCCGCGCCTTGGCCTTTTGCTCGGCCATCGCCGCGTCAAACCCCGCCACATCGACGGCGCGCCCGCGTTCGCGCAGCGCATCCTGCGTCAGGTCCAGCGGGAAGCCATAGGTATCATACAGCCGGAACGCCGCCGCGCCGGGCAGGTCTGCGCCTTCGGGCAAGTCATCCAACTCGTCATCCAGCAGCCGCAAGCCCCGATCCAGCGTGGTCTTGAAGCGGGTTTCCTCCAGCTTCAACGTCTCTTCGATCAAAGAGTGGGCCCGTTGCAACTCGGGGTAAGCCGCCCCCATCTGCCGCACCAACGCGGGCACCAGCTTGAACATCACCGGGTCTTGCGACCCCAGCATATGCGCGTGGCGCATCGCACGGCGCATGATCCGGCGCAGCACATAGCCGCGACCCTCATTGCTGGGCATCACCCCGTCGGCAATCAGGAAACTGGTGGACCGCAAATGGTCGGCGATGACCCGATGATGGGTCTTGCCGGGGCCATCGGGATCACTGCTGGTGGCATTGGCCGAGGCCTCGATCAGGCTGCGCATCAGGTCGGTGTCGTAATTGTCGTGCTTGCCTTGCAGCAGCGCGCCAATACGCTCCAGCCCCATGCCGGTGTCGATCGACTGCATGTCCAGCGGCCGCAGCGTGCCGTCGGCAAACTGTTCATTCTGCATGAAGACGTTGTTCCAGATCTCGATGAACCGGTCGCCATCTTCCTCTGCGCTGCCGGGCGGGCCACCCCAGATATGGTCGCCATGGTCATAGAAAATCTCGGTGCAGGGGCCACAGGGGCCGGTCGGGCCCATCCGCCAGAAATTGTCATCGGTGGGGATGCGGATGACCTTGCTGTCATCAAAACCGGCCACCTTTTTCCAGATCTCGGCCGCCTCATCATCGGTGTGATAGACCGTGACCAGCAGTTTCGAGCGGTCCAGACCGAAATCCTTGGTCAGCAACTCCCAGGCAAAGGCAATGGCTTCGGCCTTGAAGTAATCTCCGAAACTGAAGTTGCCCAGCATCTCGAAAAACGTGTGGTGCCGCGCGGTATAGCCCACATTGTCCAGATCGTTGTGCTTGCCACCGGCGCGGACGCATTTCTGCGCGGTGGTGGCACGGGTGTAATCGCGCGTCTCCAACCCGGTGAACAGGTTCTTGAATTGCACCATGCCCGAATTGGCAAACATCAGCGTCGGATCATTGCGCGGCACAAGCGGCGACGAGTCCACAACCTTGTGGCCGTTGCGGGCAAAGAAATCGAGGAAGGTCGAGCGGATATCGTTCAGCGACGCCATGGTGATAAAGGCCCTTCGGCTCAGAGGTTCAGCGGGTTTGCCCACCGTTTACCCTTGTGCGCTGCCCCTGTCCACCGGGGGTAGAGGCGGCCCCTGAAAAGCGGGCCGGGGTGTGCCCGGCCCGCGCTTTCCCGCCTCCCGGTCCGTCAGGTGTCCATCACATCGTCTTCGGCGGTGGCGTCACCTTCGGCCATGTGAAAGTCCAGCCCATTGGCCGCGCGGATCTTGTCCTCGATTTCATTGGCGATGGTGGGGTTGGACTTCAGGAACAGCTTGGCATTTTCGCGCCCCTGCCCGATCCGCTCATCGCCATAAGAATACCACGAGCCGGATTTTTCGACCACACCGGCCTTGACGCCGATATCAATCAACTCACCGGTTTTCGAGATGCCTTCGCCATACATGATGTCGAATTCGACCTGCTTGAACGGCGGGGCCACCTTGTTCTTCACCACCTTGACGCGGGTCGAGTTGCCCACGACGTCGTCCTTTTCCTTGATCGAGCCGATCCGGCGGATATCAAGCCGCACGCTGGCATAAAACTTCAGCGCGTTGCCGCCGGTGGTGGTTTCCGGGCTGCCGAACATCACCCCGATCTTCATGCGGATCTGGTTGATGAAGATCACCATGCAATTGCTGCGGCCAATGCTGGCGGTCAGCTTGCGCATGGCCTGGCTCATCAGGCGGGCCTGGCTGCCCATCTGCATGTCGCCCATGTCGCCTTCAAGCTCGGCCTTTGGGGTCAGCGCCGCCACCGAATCGACAACCACAAGGCTGACCGCGCCCGATCGCACCAGGGTGTCGACGATTTCCAGTGCCTGTTCGCCGGTATCGGGCTGGCTGATCAGCAATTCATCCAGATTAACGCCCAGTTTCTTGGCATATTGCGGATCAAGCGCGTGTTCGGCATCGACAAAGGCGCAGACGCCGCCTTTTTTCTGCTCTTCGGCCACCACATGCAGCGTCAGCGTGGTCTTGCCCGAGCTTTCGGGGCCGTAAATCTCGATGATCCGACCCTTTGGCAGGCCCCCGATCCCCAAGGCGATATCAAGGCCAAGCGAGCCTGTCGATGTTGCCTCGATATCCATCGCCGGGCTGTTGGCGCCCAGACGCATGATCGAGCCCTTGCCGAACTGCCGTTCGATCTGTGCCAGAGCGCTTTCGAGCGCCTTTGACTTGTCCATTTCGCGCTTCCCGTTCAAATCGAGGAGGTTCGCCACCGCCATCATCCCGCTCCTTATTTCACAGCCGCGGTTCAGCGGCAATCATTGCGCTTGTTCCCCAAGTGTTCTTTCTCTTATGAGAATAAAAGAGGAACATTTCAAGCATATTCTCACCAGATCAGGATTTTCACATATTGGTTAAGGGATGGTTTACGCCGGTCGGCAAGGCGCGCGTGCTGCGTCAGACGGGACGTGACGGTGATGCCTTGCCGTCGGTCAATCTGACCTGCGTTGCGCTAATGCAACTGCCCCTGAACGGTGATGGCCAGTTCATTGAGAGAGAACGGTTTTGCCAGGAAGACCGCATTCGGCAACCGGCCCTGTTCTTCTTGCAGGCAGTCCTCGGAATATCCGGACATGAAGACGACGCGCACATCTGGCCGCCGTTCGCGGGCCTGTTTCACCCAGCTTGGGCCATCCATCCCGGGCATGACGACGTCGGTCACAAAGACATCAATCTCAAGGCCGGGGTCTTCGAGCAGGCGCAACGCCGCTTCGGCGCAATCCGCTTCCAGCACCGTATAGCCCCGCAAGCGCAGCGCGCGGCTGGCAAAGGCGCGGACCGGGGCCTCATCCTCGACCAGAAGCACGACGCCTTCCCCTTGGCGCAAAACGATCTTGCGGGCGGGTTCGGGCGGCAGGCTTGCCCGGTCTTCGTCGTGCTGCGCATGGCTGGGGAAATACAGATGGAACACAGTGCCTTCATCTACTGCCGAATCGACAAAGATGAAGCCGCCGGATTGCTTGACGATGCCGTATACGGTGGAAAGCCCCAGGCCCGTGCCTTCCCCCGGGCGCTTGGTGGTGTAGAACGGCTCGAATATCTTGTCCAAGCGTTCGGGCGGGATGCCACATCCGGTATCGGTGACGCGTATCACCGCATAGCTGCCAGCGGGCACAACCGCCCGGTCGCGGCGCAGGTCTTCCAGCAAGGTCAGCGCCTCGGTCTCAACCCGGATGACTCCACCTTCCGTCATCGCATCGCGCGCATTGACCACCAGGTTCATCAACACCTGTTCCAACTGCCGCTTGTCGGCACGGATGGGACCAAGGTCAGGCGCATGCGACAGGCGCAGGCGCACCTTTTCGCCCACCAGCCGATTCAGAAGATGCGTCATGTCGCCCAGCACCTCTTGCAAGTCAATCCTTTCGGGCTTCAGCGTCTGCTTGCGGGAAAATGCCAGCAGTTGCGACACAAGGGCGGCCGCGCGATTGGCGTTCTGGTTGATCTGAACAAGGTCGGCGAAATCCTTGTCCTCTTGCACGTGGCGCAGCAGCAACAGATCACAATGGCCGGTGATGGCCGTCAACAGGTTGTTGAAATCATGGGCTATTCCGCCAGCCAACTGGCCGATGGCCTGCATCTTCTGGCTTTGCACGAATTGCGCTTCCAGCCGCTTGAGCGCGGTTGCATCCTGCACCACGGCCAAGACCCCGGCACGCCCCTGATCGACGATGCGGCGCAAGGTGACCTGATGGAAAGCATCCGGCTGGCCCTGACGCGCGCGCAACACTTCCGAGCCATGGGAAAGACGTTCGGTCACCACGTCGCCCAGCCAGTCCAGCACCGACCGTCCCAACCCTTCGTAAAGATCGTGAAACATGTAATGGCCCTTGGCGCTGAGGCCCAGAACCTCACGCCCGGCGCGGTTGGCCACCAGCAGCGTGCCATCGGCGGCAAAGCGCAACAGCGCCACCGGCACATGTTCAAAATCGGCCATGATCTGGTCTGCACCGTCGCGCCGGGGTACCGGCAGCAAATAGATCTCGCGCCGTTCCCCCGGGCCAGAGATTTCGGCAAGAATGGCACGTACCGGGCCGGTCTGGCATGCGACATCCAGTTCTTCGCCATTGCGCGGGTTAAGCGAGGTGAACACGCGATCCAGCCGTTTCGGCCGCCCGCCCAGCAGACGACGCATGGCTTCGTTGGTGAACAGGATCACGCCTTGCTTGTTGGCAATCAGCATCGGCAGGCTTAGCCCTTCGGCGCCGCGCCCCGACAGCGGGCGATCAACGAATTCTTCCAGACGCCACAGGAACTGCGTCTTGGCAATGCGATGCACCGACAGCCGCGAATGGCCGCGCCGGGTGACCACATCTTCGCGCGCGGCCCCGACGGCATCTGCCCGCGATTGCAGACGATAAAGCACCGATGCCGGGCTGGCAAAGTGGTCTTGCAAGGCGGCGATCAGGGTGGCCGAGGCAGGGCCAAACCGCGCCTGTGCCGCGGTATTGCGAAACTGGATCTGACCCATGGCATCGGTGGTGAAACACGGCGTTGCGTCGTGACCGACCAGCTTTGCCACCGACCGCAGCGCCCGCCGGTCTGCCCAGTCGGCGGCGCGGACGATGCCCCACAGCACCAGCACCAGACCCGCCAGCGTGACCGCAACCACAAGGGCCGCCAACCGCCACGACGGCTGCGCAGACAGTGCGAAAACCGCAAGGGCGGCCAAGGCCCCTGCCAGCAGGAACCGGGCGCGCCCCGCAAGGCTGCGCGCGATTTCCACCACTTCGGATGTACCTTGAAGCCCCGCCAGCACGCCCTGTGCACCCCCAAAAGTTGCTCTGCTGCCAGAAAGCACGTAAATCGTTAATCTGACCTTAATGGCGTCCTGGCCAGACCGATTACAACCTAGGCGTGTTTAGGTCAGCCGGTCTTTTGCGTCAACAGGGCAAGAAAGAAACCGTCCCCACCGGAAAGCGGCGTCAGACGCAACTGATCGGTTTGCTGCCATCCGGGCCAGCGGGCCAGAAATCCGGCGATACGGCCGCCGTTTTCAACCTCCAGCAGCGAACAGGTGGCATAGGCCAGCACGCCACCCGGGGCCACCAGCGGGGCAATCCGGTCCAGGATCAGGTCTTGCAGGGCAAGGGTCTGGGCCAGTTTTTCCGGCGTCAGCGCCCATTTGCCCTGCGGATCGCGCCGCCAACTGCCCGAACCGGAACAGGGCGCATCGGCAAGCACCAGATCATAGTGGCCAGCCGCCGGGCTGTCGGTCAGGCTGACCTGCACGCCGGCCCGCGCGGCACGGGGCGGCAGATCGCGCAGGCGGGCGGGGTTGGCGTCATGGGCAAACAGGTGCAGCTGCGCGCGCGCCGCCATCGCCAGCGTCTTGCCGCCGCCCCCGGCGCAATAGTCCAGCACCCGCATGTCCTCGCGCAGCGGCAGCCGCGCCACCACCGCCTGCGACGCGGCATCTTGCAACTCGACCAACCCGGTCAGATAGGCCTGGCTGCTTTGGATCTTGCGCGCGCCTTGCGTCACCTCCAGCGCGGTGTCGGCCAAGGCATGCGGATGCGCCGTTATGCCCTCGGCCTGCAAGGCGGCAATCGCCGCAGGCCCGGTGATGCGGGCAATGTTCACGCGCAAGAAGACCGGCGCACGATGCTGCATCGCCTGTGCCACGGCCGCAAGGTCCGCGCCCAGCGACAGGCTCAGGTCCGGCACCAGCCAGTCGGGCAGATCAAGCGCCTCGGCCCCCTGCGGCGTGTGGCCCTGATCCTGCGGTGTCAGCGGGCCCGGTGCATGGCCGTCGCCGGTGAACAGCAGCGCCGGATCGGTGCCCGCCGCACGCAGGCCGCCCAGCACAAGGCCGCGCCCGGTCATTGCGCCACCAAGCGCGGCAAACGACCGGCGGCACCGCAGCGCATCAAACACCAGATCGCGCACCGCCGCCCGATCGCCCGAACCGGCAAAGCGGCTGGCGCGGCCCCAATTGGTCAGCGCGCGCTCAGCGCTATCGCCGGCCAAGATGCCGTCCAGAACGGTGATCGCGGCGGACAGTCGGGCCGCCGGGGTCATGCAAGGCACCATCGCTGCGGGCCGCACCTCGGCAAGGATGGTGGGCAGGCAGCGTTGATGTCAGCCCCGCCGATACCATGACAGCCGGATCGTCCGCCCATCAGATCGCCCCCTTGAAATGACTGCCCGCCCGGCTGCGAAGCGGGGATTGCGCGCCCAAACCGAAGCAAAAGCCGCGCTTGTCTGGCCACCGGTCGCCCTGCCAAAGCATCAGCCAACGCGGTAATTCGGGCTTTCGCGGGTGATCTGCACGTCATGCACATGGCTTTCCTTCAGCCCCGCGCCGGTGATGCGCACGAATTGGCAATTCGCCCGCATCTCGGCCACCGTCGCACAGCCTGTGTATCCCATGGCCGCCCGCAAGCCGCCAACCATCTGGTGGATCACCGCCGCCGCACTGCCCTTGTAGGGCACCTGGCCTTCAATGCCCTCGGGCACCAGCTTGTCGCTGGCCGCGTCCTTCTGGAAATAGCGATCCGCCGAGCCGCGCGCCATCGCCCCCAAGGATCCCATGCCACGGTAGGCCTTGAAGCTGCGACCGTTCCACAAGATCATTTCGCCCGGCGCTTCATCGGTGCCGGCAATCGCGCTGCCAACCATGGCACACGATGCGCCCGCCGCAATGGCCTTGGCAAAATCGCCGGAATACTTGATGCCACCATCGGCGATGATCGGAATGTCGCCCGCCGCCCGAGAGGCATCAAGGATTGCGGTCAGTTGCGGCACACCGACACCCGCGACGATCCGGGTGGTGCAGATCGACCCCGGCCCGATGCCAACCTTCACCGCATCCGCCCCCGCCCCGATCAGCGCGCGCGTCGCCTCGGCGGTGGCGACATTGCCCGCCACCACCTGCACGGTGTTCGACAGCCGCTTGATCCGCTCGACCGCGCGGGCCACGCCTTCGGAATGGCCGTGTGCTGTGTCGATCACCACCATGTCGACCCCGGCGTCGATCAGCGCCTGACTGCGCTCGAACCCTGCGTCCCCCACCGTGCTGGCCGCAGCCACCCGCAAGCGGCCCATCTCGTCCTTGCAGGCATGCGGGTTGAGCACGGCCTTTTCGGTGTCCTTCAACGTCAAGAGCCCGGTCAGCTTGCCGGCGCCATCAGTAACCAGCAGCTTTTCAATCCGCCGCGCCTTCATCAAGCTGATGGCGGCATCGCGATCAACGGGTTCGCGCAGCACCGCCAGATTTTCGGCCGTCATCATCACCGACACCGGCGTCTTGTCGTCGCTGGCAAAGCGCATGTCGCGGTTGGTGACAATGCCCAGCACCCGGCCCTGCGCATCGACCACCGGAAAACCGGTGATGTTGTAGCGCTCCATCAATACCTTGGCATCGGCCAGGGTCTGGTCGGGGGTCAGGGTGATCGGCGCATAAACCACGCCTGATTCAAACCGCTTGACCCGCCGCACCTCGCGCGCCTGTGCGTCGGTGTCCAGATTGCGGTGGATCACCCCGATCCCGCCGGCCTGTGCCATGGCAATCGCCATCCGGCCTTCGGTGACGGTGTCCATCGCCGAAGACAACAACGGGATGTTCATCCGGATGGATTTTGTGACAAAGGTCGAGGTATCCGCCTCGGACGGCAGCACCGAGGATGCCGCCGGAACCAGCAGAACGTCGTCAAAAGTGAAAGCCTCGCGAATCTCCATGGGAGCCTCCAAAGGAGTGATCGTTTGGCGGTTCCCTGTTTCATGGCACCGGCACGGATGCAAGGGGAAATGCGGCGCCCCATGGCCGATGCCGCAGGGGGGCTGTCTGCCCCCCTTGCCCCCCGAGGATATTTCGAGAAAGAGAAAGCCAAAAGCACCTGCCCGGACTTTCTCTTTCCAGAAATATCCACGGGGGAAGGCCGCAGGCCGTGGGGGCAGTCAGCCCCCAGGCAAGGCTGGCGCAAGGCGCGCGGATCAGAGGTCGCGGTAGCGTTTTTCCTGTCGTGCCGTCCAGCGGACAGTCAGCGCCCAGCCATCCTCGGTCTGCTGTTCGGCAGCGACCACGCCCTGTTCATGCAACCAGGCGTGGCGTTTGCCATCACTGAACGGCAGCGTGATCCGGCAGTCCGAGGTGGCTTCGTCAAACACCGCCGACACCCGATCCAGCAAGGCATCGACGCCTTCGCCGGTCAGGGCCGAGACGGCCAGAACATCGTCGCGTTGGGCGGCTTGCTGATCAAGGGCGTCGCGTGATGCACCTTCGACAAGATCAAGCTTGTTCCACACCTCCAGCATCGGCACGGATCGGTTCAGGCCCAGCGTGGTCAGGGTATCGGCGACATCGGCGGCCTGTTCGGCGCTTTCGGGATGGGCGATGTCGCGGATGTGCAAGATCAAATCGGCCGACAGCACCTCTTCCAGCGTGGCGCGAAAGGCGGCGACCAGCTGGGTGGGCAGGTCGCTGATGAAGCCCACGGTGTCGGAGACAATGATCTTGCGCCCGACCCCGTTGCCCTGTGCGGGCAGCGTGACGCCGCGCATCGTCGGGTCCAGCGTGGCAAACAGCATGTCTTGGGCCAGCACATCGGCTCCGGTGATCCGGTTGAACAGCGTCGATTTGCCGGCGTTGGTATAGCCGACCAGTGCCACGATCGGGAACGGTACCTTCTTGCGTGCGGCGCGGTGCAACTCGCGGGTCTTGACCACCTTGGCAAGCTGGCGCTTGAGCCGGATCACCTGATCGTCGATCGCCCTGCGGTCGGCCTCGATCTGGGTCTCGCCGGGGCCGCCGACAAAGCCAAAGCCGCCGCGCTGCCGTTCAAGGTGGGTCCAGGCCCGGACCAGCCGTGTGCGCTGAAAGGACAGCGCTGCCAGTTCGACCTGCAACACGCCTTCGCGGGTGCGGGCGCGGTCCGCGAAGATCTCGAGGATCAGCCCGGTCCGGTCCAAGAGCTTGACGCCCCATTCCTTTTCCAGGTTGCGCTGCTGCACCGGCGACACCGGGCCATCGACCAGCACCAGCCCCACGTCTGCCGCGGCAAAGCGCGCCTTCAGCTCGTCGACCTTGCCCGAGCCGAACAGCATGCCGGGGTGCAGGCGCGGCAGGCGGACCACCTCGGCCCCCACCACCTCCATCGCCGGAAGGGCTGCGGCAAGGCTGACCGCTTCGGCCAGCCCATGTTCGGGCAGGCGGCGACGGGGCTGCGATTTTACATCGGGATGCAGCACGAAAGCCCGCATGGCCGGGCCTTCGCTTTCATAGGCAGCGATCCCGCCATCATCGGGCCAGAAATCGTCGTCTTCGTCGTCCGGTAAATCGGAAATCAGTCTTCACCTTCATAAAGGTTGATCGGGGCGCCCGGCATGATCGTGGAAATCGCGTGCTTGTAGACAAGTTGCGACTGACCGTCCCGGCGCAGCAGCACGCAAAAATTGTCAAACCACGTGATGACGCCTTGCAGCTTTACCCCGTTGATCAGGAAGATCGTCACAGGAACCTTCGCCTTCCGAACATGGTTCAGAAAGGCATCCTGCAAATTCTGTTTGTCGGCGGCCATTGATAATGCCTTTGTTCTTGCGCGTTTCACCCCTGTCCCACGGCTTATACGGCTGCCGGTGGCGCATTGCCGCACAGTATGGGGCCGTAATCCGTCAGATTCCAGCCCAAAAATCAGTCCTTTATCGAATGCGCGCCTTAGCGCTGCCAGCCAGAGGGCGTCAGAATTGCCAAAATGGCCAGGGTCTCCAGCCGCCCGACCACCATGACCACCGCCAGAAACGACTTTGCCACGGGATCCAGCGTGTCATAGGGGATCGCGGTGCCGCCCGCCAGATCTGCCAACTGGCCGGTTGTGGTCAACGCCGACAGCGTCAGCACCAGGGCGGGTTCGAAGTCGATCTGGAACAGGCCCAGAAACGCCGTGCTGACCGCAATCGACAGCGCAAACAGCATGAAGAACAGCCAGGCAAAATAGGCCCCCTCGCGCCGCAACCGCCGCGCCTGCTGACCCTGCCCCCCGATCGAGGACGGATGGATCAGCCGTTCCAACTCGCGCTCGCCATGGCGATAAAGCGCATAGACCCGAAGCAGCTTGACCCCGCCCGCCGTGGTGGCAACCCCGCCACCGATGATGGCAAGCCCCATCAGCACCAACCCCGGACTGCCCAGACCAGACCAGTTGCGCGCCGCCCCCCATTCGCCGGATTCGTAGCCTGTTGTGGTCAGAAAACTGATCGACATGAAGGCGATGCCCCACAGCGCGCGCAAGGCAGAAGCCAGATCCCTGGTGCCATCCACCGAAACGGCCCCCAGAAAGTGGCGCAGGAACAGGATCAGGGTCGTGCCAATTATGATGATCAGCGCAAGGCGCAGTTCAGGGTCGCGCGCTACCGACCCCTGCACGGCGGCGAATTGCGTGGCCGGATAAAAGCGCCGCGTCAGGGCAAGAACCAGAAACAGCGCGATCAGCATCTCGCCCCACAGCCCCGAGGTCAGGCCGCGCAGATCGCCCTGCATCCCGATGCCCGAGGTGGACAGCGTTCCCATCGCATGGATCAGCGCCACGATGTTCACCTCGCCCGCGATCATCAGCGCGACCCACAGGATCAGGGTCAGACCGGCATAGATCGGAAACAGCAAAAGGCTGAAACTGAGAAACCGCTCGGCCGGGTCCGCGACGCGGCTGATCTGGGTCATCCCGTCGGTCTCACGCCCCGGGGCGCTGCCGGTCATCACCTCGACCCCGCCAAGGTTCATCGGCGCCAGCACCGCCGTGGCTGCCACCAGAATGAACAGCCCGCCCAGCCAGCCCACCGTGGCGCGCCACAGATGCAGCGACGGCGTCAGCCGCCCGGGCGCGTCATACACCGTGGCCCCGGTGGTGGTGAAGCACGACACCATCTCGAACCAGGCATTGTGAAAGCTGGTGTCGGGCACGGCCTGGGCAAAGGGCAGCGCAAAGATCACCGGCATCAGCGCATAGGCCCCGACCAGCGAGGCAAGCTGGCTGCGGGCGACATTGCCGGGGCGCCAGTTCGCGGTGGCGATCCCGACCATGCCGACCAGGATCAGCACCAGCACGGCCGCGTAAAAGAACGCCCGCGCCACCGGATGGTTGTTGGTCAGATTGGCATGCAGGGCCGGCAGCAGCATCGCCACCCCGGCCAGACCCGCCAGGATCAGCAACAGCGGCGTTGCCAGAATCCGGTCGCGCAGCATCAGAAAAAGTCGATGGAGACTTGCAGCAGCCGCTCCACCTCACGCACGTCCGAGGTCATGGAAAAGATCGCAATCACATCGCCCGCTTCCAGCCGCAGGTCAGAGGTTGGCTTGACCATCTTGTCCCCCTTCATCACGCCGCCGACCAGCACTCCGGTGGGAAACTCGATCTCGCGGATCATCCGGCCGGCCATCGGGCTGGTGGACAGGATCTGCGCCTCGATCATCTCGGCCTCGCTGTCGCCGATGGAATAGACCGCCCGCACCCGGCCATGCCGGATATGGCGCAGGATTGACGACACGGTCGTGGCGCGCGGGTTGATGTAGGCGTCGATGTCCAAAGGTGCCATCAGCGGTGCCAGCGTCGGGTCATTGACCAGCGCGATCGACATCCGGCACCCGGCCTGCTTGGCCCGCACCGCCACCAGCAGGTTGGTCTTGTCGTCGTCGGTCACCGCCAGCACCGCATCGGCGCGGTCGATCGCGGCTTCCATCAGCAGGTCCATGTCCATGCCATCGCCATGCAGAACGATGGTCCGGTCCAGACCGTCGGCCGCCCGTTCGGCCACGGCGCGCGATTTTTCGATGATCTTGGCGCGCACCCGGTCGGTCCGGGCCTCCAGCGCGCGGGCCACGCCAAGGCCGACGTTACCGCCGCCGATGATCACGATACGCTCTTGCTTGCGGGTGGCCTTGCCAAAGATCTCCAGCGTGCGGTTCAGGTCTTCGGAATGGGAAAAGACATAGATCTGGTCGCCCGCGAACAGTTGATCGCCCGGATCGGGGGCGAACAGCCGACCTTCCCGGCGCACCCCGACCACAATCGCGCGCAGGGTGGAAAACAGCTCGTTCAACTGCCGCAGCGGCGTGTTCAGAACCGGGCAATCGTCTTCCAGCGCCATGCCCAGCAGCTGCGCCCGGCCCAGCATGAAGCTTTCGGTGTCAAAGGTGGCCGGAACCGCCAGACGTTGCAGCGCCGCCTCGGCCACCTCGCGCTCGGGCGAGATCACCACGTCGATGGGCAAGTGGTCGCGGCGGTAAAGATCGGAATAGATCGCATCCAGATAGCTTTGCGCCCGAAGGCGGGCAATCTTGCGCGGGATCGAGAACACCGAATGCGCCACCTGACAGGTCACCATGTTGACCTCGTCGGAATGTGTGGCGGCAATGATCAGGTCGGCGTCGCGCGCCCCTGCCCGCTCCAGCACATCGGGATAGCTGGCAAAGCCGACCACGCCTTGCACATCCAGCGTATCGGTCGCCCGGCGCACCAGATCGGGGTTCATGTCCACCACCGTCACGTCATTGCGTTCACCGGACAACTGGCGTGCAATCTGCCAGCCGACCTGGCCCGCGCCGCAGATGATGACCTTCATGTCAGCCCCTAAAGTGGCGCAGGGCAACAAGACCCCGCAACGCTGCCCCATGCATCGCAGATGGCGGCGGGCGGGTCAATGTGGCGGCGCTGTCCGGTCGGCAAGGTCAGGAGGGCCGGGGCGGTTATTCGTCGTCGCCACCGTCGTCGTCATCGAAATGCGCCGAGCGCCCGCCTGACTTGGACGTAGTGACAACACCCAGCGATTTCAGCTTGCGGTGCAGGGCGCTGCGTTCCATGCCGACAAAATTCGCAGTGCGGCTGATATTGCCGCCAAAGCGGTTGATCTGGGTCAGCAGGTATTCGCGTTCAAACACCTCGCGCGCCTCACGCAAGGGCAGCGTCGCCATGGCACCGCCCAGCACCAGCCGGCCATTGCCTTCGACCACGGTTTCCTGCCCCGGCAACTCGCTGGCCTCGATCGCCCCCGAGGGTTCGCCCAGGATCAGCACCCGCTCAATCACATTGCGCAACTGGCGCACGTTGCCGGGCCATTGCGTGGTTTGCAGCATCGCCTCGGCCTCTTGCGTCAGCTGGCGCAGCGGCAAGCCTTGGGTGCGGTGGAACATCTCGATGAAATGCCGGGTCAGTTCGGGAATGTCCTCGCGCCGTTCCTCAAGGCTGGGCACCGGGATCGGCACCACGTTCAGCCGGTCATACAGTTCCTGCCGAAACCGCCCGGCACTGATCTCGGCGCGCAGATCGCGGGTGGTGGACGAAATCACCCGCAGATCAACGCGCACCTTGTCGGTGCCGCCCGAGCGGCTGAACTGTTGTTCCACCAGCACCCGCAGGATTTTTGACTGCGTGCCCAAGGGCATGTCGGCCACTTCATCAAAATAGACCACGCCGCCATGGGCCTGTTCCAGCAGCCCCTTTTCCACGCCACGGTCATGGCTTTCGCGGCCAAACAGCACCTCTTCCATCCGGTCAGGCTCGACTGTGGCCGAAGAGACGCTGACAAAAGGCGCGTTGGCACGGTTGGAATTGGCATGGATAAAGCGCGCCGCCATTTCCTTGCCCGACCCCGACGGCCCGGTCAGCATCACCCTGCCGTTGGATTTGGTCACCTTGTCCAGTTGCGCCTTCAACGTGCGGAACGCGGGGCTGGACCCCAGCATTTCGGCGCTGGTCACATCGCGGCGGCGCAGATTGGCGTTTTCGCGGCGCAACCGGCTGGTTTCCATCGCGCGGGTCACCACCACCATCAACTGATCAATATTGAACGGCTTTTCGATGAAGTCATAGGCGCCCTGCTTGATCGCCGCGACAGCAATTTCAATGTTGCCATGCCCCGAGATGATCACCACCGGCACATCAGGGTTGTCGCGGCGGACGGTTTTCAGAATGTCGATGCCGTCCATCCGGCTGTCCTTCAGCCAGATGTCCAATATCATCAGACTGGGCGGATCGGCATTGATCTCGGCCATGGCATCGTCGGAATTGCCTGCCAGGCGAATGGCATAGCCTTCGTCCTTGAGGATATCGCCAATCAGTTCTCGAATGTCTTTTTCGTCGTCAACAATCAAAATACTCATCTCAGCCTCCCTGGCCCGCCGTGGCCATGTTGTTGCGCGCCCGTTTGCGGGACAGGCGGGGCAGATGAATCTCTGCCATCGCGCCCGCATGGGCATTGCCTTCAAAAACCGGAGCATCCAGCAAGAACAGCTGGCCGCCGTGCTCTTCAATAATCTTCTTCACGATGGGCAGGCCAAGGCCGGTGCCCTTTTCACGGGTGGTCACGTAGGGTTCAAACAGCCGCGCGCGGTCAGGCGGCAGGCCGATGCCATTGTCGCTGATGCGGATGACAACACCATCGGCTTCGGGCTGCATCTGGATGCGAATTTCCGGCACATGCCCATCGGGCGCGCCATTTTCCTGCAAGGTTTCAATGGCTTCTCCGGCGTTCTTGATCAGGTTTGTCAAGGCCTGGCTGATCATCGTGGTGTCAATATCCATCATCACCGCCTCGGCCGGGATCTGGGTCACAAAACGCACCAAGGGCTGCCCGCTTTCCTGCAATGTCACCGCATCGCGCAACACCCGGCTCAGATCGGCTTCGCGGCGGTCGGGTTCGGGCATCCTTGCGAACTTGGAAAACTCATCCACGATGCGGCGCAAGTCATTGGTCTGGCGCACGATCACATCGGTGTATTGCTCCAGATCGGCAGGCTCGGCCACCTGGCTGCGGAACTTGCGCTTGATCCGTTCGGCCGAAAGCGCAATCGGCGTCAGCGGGTTCTTGATCTCATGCGCGATGCGCCGCGCCACATCGCCCCAGGCCGCCATCCGCTGCGCGCTGACCAGATCGGTCACGTCGTCAAACGCCACCACATAGCCTTCCAGCCGTCCGGATTCGCTGCGCCGCATGCTCATCCGAACCAGCAGGCTTTCCAGCTTGCCCTTGCGGGTCAGCCGCACCTCTTCTTGCATTGCGGGGGCGCTGCCGTCGCGCAGCCGGTCAAACAACGGCGCGAATTCCGGCACGGCCTCGGCCAAGGGCAGATCATGTCCAGCATTGGCCATGTCCAGCAGGCGTTCGCCGGCCCGGTTGACAAAGTCGATCTGACCATCAGGGTTCAACCCGATCACCCCAGCCGTCACGTTCGACAGCACCGAATCGAACAGCCGCCGCCGCCGTTCGGTCTGGCGGTGGCCGTCCATCAGCGCCTCGCGCTGGCCCTTGAGCTGCCGGGTCATCTGGTTGAACAGCCGCCCCAACATGGCGATTTCATCGTCGCCGGGTTCTTCCAACACCTGCACATCCAGATCGCCGCCGCCCACCCGCTGCGCCGCCCCCGCCAGCCGCCCCACCGGACGCGACAGCCGTTCGGCAAACCACAGGCCCAGCCAGATTGCGGCCAGAATCAGGATGATGGCAAAGCCAAGATAGATCAGGCCAAAGTTGAACAGCACCCGGCCCCGATCGGCCTCAAGCTGGTTGTACAGCCGCACGGTTTCCTGGGTGTCGTCCAGCAGCGACAACAGGTTGCCATCCACCTCGCGGCTGACGAACAGATAGCGGTCGGCAAACGCCTCAAGGTGCACCAGTGCGCGAAATTCGTTGTTGGCCCAGTCTTCCACCACCTGCGGACCGGCGGTGCGCGCAAGGTCCAACTGCTCCGGCGTCGGCTGTTCGAAGTCGAACAGATACGACCGTTCGCCCCGCGTCATCAAGGTGCCGCTGCCGTCGATCAGGAAGGCTTCCTTCAGGCCGCGCTGCACGGCCGCCTGGCCTTGGGTCAACAGCGGGCGCAACTGATCGTCGCGCAGGAAAAACGTCGATTGCTTGGCGACGTTCAGATAGGCGGCAAGGGCATTGGCATCTTCCAGCAGATCCTCACGGCTTTGGCGTTCATAAGCTTCGGCTGCCGACAGCGAGGTGCCGACAACCGATCGCACCCGTTCGGAAAACCAGCCCTCCAGCCCGATGTTCACCGTCAGGACCGCAAACACCGCGACCAGCACCGTGGGCACCAGCGCCACCAGCGCAAACACCCCCGACAGCCGCATGTGCAGGCGCGAGCCTGCCGATTGGCTGCGCCGGTCCGACACCAGCCGCGCCACCCGCGCCAGCACCAAGGCCGCCACCACCAGAATATAAACCACATCGGCCAGCAGGATCAGCCGCAACGACGGGCTGTTCGAGCCTTGGTTGAACGGACCCAAGGTCAGGAAGGTGGCCGCCGCCAGCACCGGACCCAGCACCACCAGACCAAAGGCCGTGACCGTCTGCACCCGCCGGGCGCGGCGCAAACGCATCAGCCGATCCCAAGTCGTGGACCCCAAAGCGCGCTGAACCACCCGTTACCCCCCGAACCAGGCGCGCGATGCGAACCCCTGCGCCACTGTCTGCCCCGGTTCCGCACCCAAGCGAAACCGACACAAACCATGTTGCGGTTTTACATCAGTTTGCGCCGCCGTGTCACGCGGATATCGAGGTCGGTAATCTTCTTACGCAAGGTATTGCGGTTGATCCCCAAAAGATCGGCACATTTGGCCTGATTTCCGGCTGTCGCATCCAGCGCAATTTCGATCAGCGGCATTTCCACTTCGCGCAGAATCCGCTGATACACCCCCGCCGGCGGCAATTGTCCGCCGTGCAGATCAAAATAGCGCTTCAGATGCCGCGCCACGCTGGCCGACAGCTTTTCGTTTTCACCGCCGCCCTTCAGCGGTTCCATCACCGGCTGGTTGCCCAGAACCGATTCGACCTCGGCACGGCTGATTTCGGCCTCGGACGAGGTGACCATCAGCCGCTTGAGCGCATTTTCCAACTGCCGCACGTTGCCCGGCCAGGAATAGCCGCGCACCAGATCGCGCGCGTCGTTCGACAGGCGGCGGATGGTGCCCAGATCACGCTCGCCCTTGGTCAGGAAATGATCCGCGAGCAGCGGTATGTCATCCACCCGTTCGCGCAAGCTGGGCACATGCAGCACAACGCCCGACAGGCGATAGAACAGATCCTGACGAAATGCGCCCGCCTCCATCCGCGCCGAAAGATCAACCTGGCTGGTCGCCATAACCCGCGGCGCGCCGTCACCCATCAGGTCCAGCATCCGCACGATGCGGGCCTGGGTTTCGTCGTCGTAATCGGCCACCTCGTCAAAGACGATGCTGCCGCCCTTGGCGCGCGCCATCAGCGCCGAAGGCCCGTCCACCCCTTGCAGATCGCCCGCCTGCGCCACCACGAAAGGCAGCGTCCGGCGGTCCGAGAAATCATGGATCGCGCGGGCAATCAGGCTTTTGCCGGTGCCGGACTCGCCATTGATCAGCACGGTAAGATCGGAGTTCATTACCCGCGCCACCAGCCGATACAGCGCCTGCATCGCCGGGGTGCGGCCAACCAGCGGCAGGTCATCACCCGCCTCGCGCAGCGGCTGCACCGCCACCTTGGGCGCGCGGCGTTTCTGTTCCAGCGCCCGGGCCGAACGTTTCATCAGATCGGGCAGGTCAAACGGTTTGGGCAGATAGTCATAGGCCTCGGCCTCGGCGGCCTGAATCGCGGTCATGATGGTGTTTTGCGCCGAGATCACGATCACCGGCAGACCGGGGCGCATCTTGCCGATGCGCGGCAGTGCGTCCAGACCGTTGCCATCGGGCATGATGACATCGGAAATTACCAGATCGCCCTTGCCCTCTTCGACCCAGCGCATCAGCGTCATCAGGCTGCTGGTGGCATGCACCTTGCAGCCGGCGCGGGTCAGCGCCTGCGTCAGGACCGTGCGGATCGTGCGGTCGTCATCTGCCACCAGAACGGTGCCATCCATCAGCTTTTCTCCTTGTTCAAGGCTTCGGCCTTTGCGGCCTCGGGCTTCTTGGGGGCCACGGGAAGCGATACGCGAAACACGGTCCGGCCCGGAACCGTGTCGACCTGAACCCAGCCCTCGTGGTCGGAAATGATCTTTGACACCAGCGCAAGGCCAAGTCCGGTGCCGTTTTCGCGGCCCGAAACAAAGGGTTCAAAGATATCGGCGGCGATTTCCGGCGGGATGCCGGGTCCATCGTCGATGATTTCAACCGTCAGCGGCAACACCGACGGGGTGCCGGTCTTGCGCCGCAGGCGCAGTGACAGGTCGTAAAACGTACGCAGCCGGATGGTGCCAGGTCTGCCCTTGCTGGCCTCGGCGGCATTCTTGATCAGGTTCAGGAAGACCTGCATCAACTGATCGGGGTCGGCATAGGTCGAGGGCAGCGAGGGGTCGTAATCCTCGACGATCTGCATATGCGCGGCAAAGCCCACCAGAGCCGATTTTCGGGCGCGGTCCAGCGCGTCATGGATGTTCACCGGGCGGCGGTCGGGCGCGCGCAGGTTGCCGAACTGTTCGACCTGTTCCAGCAGTTTCACGATGCGCCGGGTTTCCTCGACGATCAGATCGGTCAATTCGCGGTCTTCGGAATTGGCGTTCATGCTGATCAGTTGTGCCGCCCCCGAGATGCCGGCCAGCGGGTTCTTGATCTCATGCGCCAGCATTTCGGCCATGCCGATGGCCGATTTCGCCGCCGACTTCACGCTCATGGACCGGCCCAGACGGTCGGCGATGTCGCGCGGGTGGATCAGCAGCATCAGATAGTTGGCGTTGTCGTGCATCGGTGCCACCTGAATATTGCACTGCACCGGCGCGCGTTCGCCGTTGGTGACATCGACATCATTCAAAAAGATCGGCGACTGGTTTTCGCGGGCGCGCAGAAAGGCCTCTTCCATCGGCGCGTCGATCGACAGGCGGTCCAGCGCAGGCTGGCCCAGCAGGCTGCGCGACGAGGCGTTCAGAAAGGTCTCGCCAGCCAGGTTGACCTCGACGATGCGGCCATCATGGCCAATCAGCAGCGCCGGGATCGGCAGGCTGGCCCAGATCACCCCCGGCACCGGATAGGGCGTGCGATAGGCGGTCATGCGGCGGCCTTTCCGGGTTGGGCAAAGCTGGCGCGCAAAAGTGCCACCACCTGCGCCGGATCATCTGACGTCAGGATCGCGGCACGGTGGTGCAGGGTGCCCGCTTCTTCCAGATACCACGACAGGTGCTTGCGGGCGGTCTTGACCCCCAGTTTGCGGCCGTAAAACGAAAGCTGCGCCTGATAATGGTCGATGATCAGATCGGCCAGCGCCGTTCCGGTGGGCACCATCGGCGCGGGCGTGCCATAAAGCGCATGGGCAATCTGCGCCAGCCGCCACGGCGCGCCTTGGGCACCGCGCCCCACCATCACCCCATCGGCCCCCGATTGGCGCAAGGCCTGCGCCGCTGTCTGGGGGCAGGTGATATCGCCATTGGCGATCACCGGGATGCTGACCGCCTGCTTGACCGCGCGGATGGCGGCCCAATCGGCGCGGCCCTTGTAGAACTGGTTGCGGGTGCGGCCATGGATGGTGATCATCCGCACCCCCGCGCCTTCGGCCCTTTGCGCCAGATCGGCCGCGTTCAGGCAGTCATGGTCCCAGCCCAGCCGGGTTTTCAGCGTGACCGGCACCTTGACCGCAGCCACCACCGCCGCGATCAGCCGCACCGCCAGATCAGGCTCTCGCATCAGCGCAGACCCGCAGGCCCCATTGCCGCCCGCCGCCGTCACCCGCTTGGCCGGGCATCCCATGTTGATATCAATCACCCGCGCGCCCTGCCCTTCGGCATAGCGCGCGGCCTCGGCCATCCAATAGGGATCGCGGCCCGCCAGTTGCACGGACGTGGCCGCCTCGTCAAAGCCAAGTTCGGCCCGCGCCCGGGCCAGCGGTTGCGCCCGCACCATGTCTTCGCTGGCCACCATTTCCGACACCACCAGCCCCGCGCCAAACCGCGCCACCACCTGCCGGAACGGCAGATCGGTGATTCCCGCCAGCGGCGCCAGCAGCACCGGCGGGTCAATCACAACCGAGTCGAGCGAAATGGCCAATTGCCCAATCCTTATGCGCACAGCTAACAAGTAAGCCCCGGACCCAAGGATAACAAATCTGGCCCTCATGGAAATGACGTAAAAACATGCATTGCACATTTTTTAATCACCTACGTGCGATTTCTGCACAGGTTGCGCAAGCCACTGCGGTGATTTAACCACGGGGCATGAGGTGAACATGACAACAGCCGCCATCATCGTTGCCGCTGGCCGGGGCACCCGCGCCGGGGGGGATGTGCCAAAGCAATGGCAACTGCTGGCCGGACGCCCGGTTCTGGCCCATACCATCGACGCCTTTCGCGGGCGTGTTGACCGGATTGTGCTGGTGATCCACCCCGATGACCGCCCCCGCGCCACAGGCTTTGGCCTGCAAATGGTACCCGGTGGCGCGACGCGGGCCGAATCGGTGTGCAACGCCCTGATCGCGCTGGAAGGCCAGAACGTGACCAGTGTTCTGATCCATGATGGCGCGCGCCCGCTGGTGCCCGCGCGGGTGATCGCAGGCGTGCTGACGGCGCTGGACGGGTCCGTCGGGGCCGCCCCTGCCTTGGCCGTGACCGATGCGCTGTGGCGCGGCGGCGCACAGGTTGAAGGCACCGCCAGCCGCGACGGTCTTTGGCGGGCGCAAACCCCGCAAGGCTTTCGCTTTGACGCCATCCTTGCCGCCCACCGCGCCCATCCCGGCCACGCCGCCGATGATGTCGAGGTTGCCCGCTGGGCGGGCCATGCGGTTGCCATCGTGCCGGGCGACGAAGACAACCTGAAACTGACCTTTGCGGCGGATTTCGCCCGCGCCGAGGCGATCTTGAAAGGACGCAGCATGGATATCCGGCTGGGCAACGGCTTTGACGTGCATGCCTTCACGACAGGCGATGGCTGCTGGCTGTGCGGGGTGAAGGTGCCGCATGGCCGCGCCCTTCTGGGCCATTCCGATGCCGATGTCGGCATGCATGCCCTGACCGACGCGATCTATGGCGCCTTGGCCGAGGGCGATATCGGCGTGCATTTTCCGCCCTCTGATCCGCAATGGAAGGGTGCCGCCAGCCACATCTTCTTGCGCCACGCGATGGACCGGGTGGCGCAGCGCGGCTACAGGCTTGCCAATTGTGACGTGACGCTGATCTGCGAACGCCCCAAGGTCGGCCCGCATCAGGCGGCGATGCGCGCGGCTTTGGCCGAGATCATGGGGGTCGATGCGGGCAGGATCAGCGTGAAAGCCACCACGTCCGAACGGCTGGGGTTCACGGGGCGCGAAGAGGGCATCGCTGCCTTGGCAACCTGCGCCCTGGTGCAGGCATGATCCGCGCGATCACCACCTTTGGCTATGTCGGCCTGTTGCGCCCGGCGCCCGGCACCTGGGGTTCGGCATTGGCGATTGCCCTTGGCATGGCAATTGACCATCTGCTGGGCTTTCCGGTGCTGGTGGCGGCCACTGTCGCCGTGACTGCGCTTGGCTTTTGGGCCTGCGAACAGGCCTTGCGTGACCGCCCCGGCGAAGACCCGTCCGAGATCGTGATCGACGAGGTCGCAGGCCAATGGCTGGCACTGCTGTTTCCCGCCGCCGCCTTCTGGTCGCGCGGGATGGAGGATTGGGGATTGGCCGCCTACCCCGGTTGGGTCGCGGCATTCCTGTTCTTCCGGCTGTTCGACATCTGGAAACCTTGGGTCATCGGCCGCGCCGACCGTCGCGGTGATGCCAAGGGGGTTATGCTGGATGACCTTTGGGCCGGGCTGTTTGCCGGGCTGGCCACAATCATCGCCGCCGGGGTGGCGCATGGGGTGTTGATGCGATGACAGCCGATCAGGTGCTTGCGCTTGCCCGCGCCCAAGGGGCAAAGATCGCCACGGCAGAAAGCTGCACCGGCGGCTTGATCGGGGCGGCGCTGACCGATGTGGCCGGGTCATCCGACGTGTTCGATCGCGGCTTCATCACCTATTCCAATGCCGCCAAGGTATCGATGCTGGGGGTGTCGCCGCTGACGTTGGACCGACTGGGCGCGGTCAGCGAAGAGGTCGCGGCAGAAATGGCGCAAGGCGCGTTGCAACGCTCTGAGGCAACAGTCGCGGTGGCAGTGACCGGCATCGCCGGGCCAGGCGGGTCAGGGTTCAAGCCCGAAGGCCGGGTGTGCTTTGGCATTGCCTGCGCCCAGGGGGTCAGCGTGGAAACCGTCGAGTTCGGCGCCATCGGCCGCGCCAAGGTGCGCGCCGCCACGGTAAACCACGCGTTGACCTTGCTGGCACGCGCACTGCGCGGCTGACCGGCGCGCCTTTGCCATTTCAGGCGACTTGCCACCGAACGCCCGGCAGACAGCGGCCAGCGCTACTCGATACCCGGCACGCGTTTGAGATAGGCCGCCACCGCCGCCCGGTCACTGTCGGGCAGTCTGGCCATGTTTTCCACCACATGCACCATATGGCCACCCGCCGTGTCATAATCGGGCGTGAAACCGGTGGTCAGATAGGCCACGATGTCCGCCTCACTCCAGCTCAGCCTGGCCGGGGTGATGTTGGGAATATCGCCCTGCCCCGACGGGTTGGGCGCGCCCGCCAGCCAGCGCGCGGTGTCCAGCCCGCCAAGGGCATTGCGCGGCGTGTGGCATTCACCGCAATGCGCCATCGCCTCGGCGATATAGCGACCGCGCGCCTCGGGTTCTGTCAGATCGCCCTGCACCACAAAATCGCGCTCCCGGTTCAGGATTTTCCAGCCGCCCACCACGCGGCGGATGTTGAACGGAAACCCCAGATCATGCGGCAGGCTTGCTGCGTCACTGGGCGGCAGGGTCAGCAGATAGGCGTAAAGATCGGCCACATCCTGCGGCTGCATCCGGGCATAGGACCAATAGGGCAAGGCCGGATACAGGTGCTGGCCATCCGGCGTCACGCCACGCTGCACGGCGTTGGCCAGGTCCATCAGCGACCAGCCACCAATGCCATGGGTCGCATCGGGGCTGATGTTGGGGGCCACGAAGGTGCCGAAGTCTGACACAAAGCGCTGCCCACCGGCCAGCACCAGTTGCGCCTCTCCCTTGGCCCCCGGCGCCATGTGGCAAGACGCACAGCCGGTCGCGGCAAAGATGCCTTCGCCGCGGGCGGCATCGCCGGTCACCCCCGCGAAATGATCCGCAGGCAAGGCGTCGGGCCCGGTCACCAGCCAGAAGATCGCCCCGCCGACCACGGCGGCAAACAGCAAAAACAGCGGCAAGCGGGACATGAACCCTCCCTTTTCAAGCAGAAAATCAGCGCCTTGATCCCACGATAGCGCAAGTGGCGCCAAAGGTCAGATGCCCTTTTCGTGACCGGTCATGGTCAGGGGATCATTCTCGGGGGGCAGGCTCTGCAGGCGGGCTCTGGGGCTCAAGGCCGAGGCCGCAGCCTTTCCACCGTCAAAGCCTCGGGCCAGCCGAAGATGACCTCGATCCCGGCCAGCACCAGACAGGCCAGCACCACACCCACCACCAGCTTGACCCGCCCCCAGGACGGCAGATGGCGCAGCCACTTGGCCATCCGCAGCAGCCAGATCGGCGTCATGCCGCATCGTCCGTAAACCGCACCTTGCCGATATAGGGCAGGTTGCGGTTGCGCTGCGCAAAGTCGATGCCATAGCCCACGACGAATTCATCGGGGATCTCGAAGCCGATCCAGTCGGCCTTGATCGGCACCTCGCGCCGCGTCGGCTTGTCCAACAGCGCGCAGACCTTCAACCGCTTCGGCTCCCGCGCCTCCAGCAGATGCAGGACATGGCTCAGGGTAAAGCCGGTATCGACGATGTCTTCCACCACCAGCACATCCCGCCCGGCAATCTCGCCGCGCAAGTCCTTGAGGATACGCACCTCGCGTGAGGAGTGCATGGTGTCGCCATAGCTCGAGGCCTCAAGGAAATCGACCTCCACGGGAAGGTCGATCTCGCGCACCAGATCGGCGATGAACACGAAAGACCCGCGCAAAAGCCCCACCACCACCAGCTTGTCACTGTCGGCAAAATGGCTGGTGATCTCGCGCGCCAGTGCCTCGACCCTTGCTGCGATGGCTTTGGCGCTGATCATCTGGTCGATGACATATGGTCGCTCGGTCATGCTGTCCTCTTGATTTCTGCGGGCTTTCTACTCAATTGCAAAGACCAAGTCACGGAAACTGCACATGCCGACCCACACCGAAACCCGTATGATGCCCTACAGCGCTGATCAGATGTATGCTCTGGTGTCGGATGTGGCATCTTACCCACAATTCCTGCCCTGGAATTCCGCCGCCCGCATCCGGTCGCGCACCCGTCAGGCCAACGGCTCCGAGGTGATGGAGGCCGATCTGGTGATCAGCTTCAAGGTGTTTCGCGAACGCTTCGGCAGCCGCGTGACGCTATGGCCCGCAATGCGCAAGATCGACACCGAATATCTGGACGGCCCGTTCAGATACATGAAGTCGACATGGGAGTTTCGCGATGCCCCCGGCGGCTGCGAGGTCGATTTCTTTGTGGATTTCGAGTTTCGCAATGCCATTTTGCAAGGCATCATCGGCGTGGTGTTCAACGACGCCATGCAGCGCGTGGTGCGGGCCTTTGAGCGCCGGGCAGAGGTGCTCTACGGCCGCACCCGCTGACGCCGCCACCCACCAAGACCAGACCCGGCACTGATTTCCTCTTGGCAGAAATACCCCGGGGTGAGGCGCAGCCGAGGGGCAGAGCCCCTCTCTTGCACCGGCCCAATTGACTCAGCCGCGGCCCAGCCTGTCCATCCGCGCCGCGCGCAGGCGGGCGAAATCTTCCCGCGCATGATAGGACGACCGGGTCAGCGGAGTGGCTGAGACCATGAGAAAGCCCTTGCCATAGGCAGCGGTTTCAAAGGCCTTGAACTCGTCGGGGGGCACGAAGCGCGCGACCGCATGGTGCTTGGGGGTTGGTTGCAGGTATTGGCCGATGGTCAGGAAATCGACATCGGCGCTGCGCAGATCGTCCATCACCTGCAACACGCCGGCCCGGTCTTCACCAAGGCCCAGCATGATGCCGGATTTGGTGAACATCGCGGGGTCCAGTTCCTTGACGCGCTGCAACAGCCGCAGGCTGTGGAAATACCGCGCGCCGGGGCGCACCTCCAGATACAGGCCCGGCACGGTTTCCAGGTTGTGGTTGAACACATCGGGCCGCGCCTCGACCACCCGCTCCAATGCCGAGGCCGGGCATTTCAGGAAATCCGGCGTCAGGATTTCAATCGTGGTGCCCGGGCTGCGGTGGCGCACGGCGCGAATGGTCTGGGCAAAATGCTCGGCCCCGCCATCGTCCAGATCATCGCGGTCGACGGATGTGATCACCACATGTTTCAGCCCCAGTTCCGCCACCGCATGGGCCACACGCCCTGGCTCGAACGCATCAAGGGTCTGCGGCTTGCCGGTGGCGACATTGCAGAAGGTGCAGCCACGGGTGCAGATCTCGCCCATGATCATCATGGTGGCATGGCCCGCGCTCCAGCATTCGCCGACGTTCGGGCAGCCGGCTTCCTCGCAGACCGTGACCAGCTTTTTGTCCTTCAGAATGGCGCGGGTCTGCTTGTAGCCTTCGGAGGTGGGGGCCTTGACCCTGATCCACGACGGTTTCTTCGGCTGGGCATTGTCGGGGCGATGCGCCTTTTCGGGGTGGCGTTGATCGGGAATGTTCAGATCGCGCAAGATAAGGTGCCCCCCGGGTCTGTCGTAGGCCCAAGGACATAAGGCCGAACCGGCGGAAAGGCAACGGCTCTGCCGCCGCACCATCGGCACGGCGGCAGGCCATGACGGTGCCCCGGCCCTAGCCGATCAGCGGATGCGCGCCGCCCATGGTTTCCTCGTAATGCCGGCGCAAGCGTTGCAACGCGATGCGCAGCACCACCTTGCCGGACCGTGCAGCCCATCCCATGCGCTTTTCCGCCGTCTCGATGCCTTCCAGAAAGCAGCACACCCGCAGCGCCACATCGCCCAGACCGGGGCCAAGATCGCGCAGGGCCGCAGCCACCCGTTCGCGGGCGCGCGACGGGCCTTCGCCATGGCCCGCGTCGGGGCGAAACGCGCCACGGTCGCCCGCGGTCAGGAAGCGTTCCCAGTTTTGCGCCACCCGGGGGCCCATCTGCGCCAGTTCGAAATCCTCGCGCAGCCGTTCGGCCACGCGGATCAGGTCGGGTTCCAGAAACGGCTGGCCATCCTTGTCGCGCCGCCGCCCCAGAAGCGCGATCGGGCTTTCGGCAAGGTTATAGCGGACGCGGCGGGTTTGCCCGCCCTCGGCGACGTGGCGGATGTCCCAGGTGCGGTGCTGATCGGCAAAGGGCATCGCGGCTTCGGCCAGACCGGCCTGATGCGCATGGCGCGCCAGATCCGCCTCGTCAATCAGCCGCTTCAGCGCGGCCCGCCCGACCGAGGTGATCTCATAGCGCGACACCCGGCCTTGCTTGGCGCATACGATCCAGTCCTTCAGCGCAAAGGCCTGGGCCACGGCCCGGTCGACCACGCCGGTGCGGGCCTGTTTGCCATCGGGAAAGGCGCGGATGACCACGGCCTTTTCCATGTCTGGCGCAATGGCCAGCACCGCCCCCGGCTCGGCCAGACGGCGCAGGATGCGGCGCCCTTCGCTGGCAAGGGTGATATCATCCAGTTTTTGGGGTTGCGCATGCGGCATCACAGTCATCTTGGGACCATCCTTTTTGGCTGATGCGGTCGATCTGTCCCCCAACAGGGCAAGGGCTTCATCCACAAGCGGGTCTTCGCGCCGTGCCTCAAGGCGACGGACCTTGCGCATCACGGTCGAGGCATGTGCCCCTTCGCGTCGCGCCAGTTCGCGGATGGGAACCCCGACACCTGTATGGTCCAGATAAAGCCGAACGGTATCTGGCAACCAGGCAGGCAAGGTAAAGTCAGCGGACAGGTTCGATGTCATCTTTGTTTCCGGGGCCGCCGCGCGGTGTCTTGCCCTTTAATTTTGGTTAACGCAACCTGAGGTAGATTAGGTTACGCCTTGGTTAATTTCGGCGGCTGTGTGGATAATTTGTTAAAAATATGAAGCGAATTCGAAGGGACCGAGCGGCTATCCCCAAAAAAAGGCAACGCATGGTTGTGCTGCTTTATGGTGATGCAGACACAACAGGAGCTGTCCCATGTCTGATTTCCGCACCCGCCTTGCCGATCTGCGCCGCCCCCGTCTGCTGTTGCGCGCCGCAAGGTTCGGTCTGACCGACTATCGCCGGGACCGTGATCTTAAGCGGCTGATCGACCTGCCGGCCTCGCCCGAGGCGGCGCTGTCGCAGTTGCTGACCGAAGAGGGACGCATGGAAGCCGACCGCAAGACCGGCAACGCCAGCTATTCGATCGCCCGTCACATTGAAGTGCTGATTGCGGTGCTGGCCGAAGCGCGGGTTCTGGTGCGCCCGGTTTGAACCCCAGTCTGAAACCAGTCTGAAACCAGTCTGAAACCAGCCTTAACCCGGTCTGAACCGGGCCGGCGCCGACGGCCTGCCCTGCCCCCGGGCCGGCCGTCGGATCAGGTATCAGATGAAGGCATCCGGCACAGATGCCTTCTTGCGGGCCACGTAATCGTCCAGCGCCTCGCGCACCCCGTCATCCAGGGCGGGCTGCTGATAGTCGCCAAGCTGCTTTCTGACCCGCACGGCAGCCAGCGACTGGGTGTCGCGGGCGCCTTCCTCGGCCCAGGTCTCGAACGGCTTGTAGTCGAACAGGTCGCTGCGCCAGAACGCCGATTTGAAATTGGCCTGGGTATGGGCACAGCCCAGGAAATGGCCGCCGGGGCCGACCTCGCGCAGGGCCTCCATTGCCTGACCGTTGGTGTCGATCATCACGCCTTGGGCCAGATGGTGCAGCGCGCCCAACTGGTCGGCGTCCATCACGTATTTCTCATAGCTGCTGACCAGCCCGCCCTCCAGCCAGCCGCAGGCGTGCAGCATGAAGTTCACCCCCGCCAGCAGTGCGGTGTTCAGGCTGTTCGCCGTCTCATAGGCCGCCTGCGCATCGGGCAATTTCGATCCGCAGAACGCCCCGCCCGACCGGTAGGGCAGCCCCATCCGCCGGGCAAGTTGCCCCGCGCCATAGGTGATATGCGCGGCCTCGGGTGTGCCAAAGGTCGGCGCGCCCGAGTTCATGTCGATGCTGGTGACGAAGGCGCCAAAGATCACCGGGGCACCGGGCTGGATCAGTTGGGAATAGGCCACGCCTGCCAGCACCTCGGCCAGCACTTGCGTCAGCGTGCCTGCCACCGTGACCGGGGCCATCGCACCGCCGACGATGAATGGAGAAATGATCACTGCCTGATTTGCGCGCGCGTAAACCTCCAGCGCACCCATCATGATGCTGTCAAAGGTCAGCGGGCTGTTGATGTTGATCAGTGAGGTCATCACCGTGTTGCGGTCAACGAAATCGGCACCAAACAGGACCTTCGACATCTGAACCGAGTCCTCGGCCCGGCTGGGTTCGGTGACTGACCCCATGTAGGGCTTGTCCGACAGCACCATATGGGCGTGCAGCATGTCCAGATGGCGCTTGTTCACCGGCACGTCGGTCGGCTCGCATACCGTGCCACCCGAATGGTGCAGCCATTTGCTCATATAGCCCAGTTTCACGAAGTTCTGGAAATCGGCAATCGTGGCATAGCGCCGCCCGCCCTCCAGATCGCGCACGAAGGGCGGGCCATAGACCGGGGCCAGCACCAGATTGCGGCCGCCGATCTCGACATTGCGCGCGGGGTTGCGCGCATGCTGGGTAAAACTGCCGGGGGCCGTGGCGCACAGCTTGCGCGCAAGGCCCCGCGGGAGATGAACCCGCTCACCCTGCACATCGGCCCCTGCGGCGCGCCACAGCGCCAGGGCCGCGGGGTTTTCGACAAAGTTGACGCCGATTTCCTCCAGCACGGTTTCGGCGTTCCATTCGATGATCGCAAGGGCTTCATCGTTCAGGATGTCGAAGTTCGGGATGTTGCGCTGAATGAACCGGGCGCTGTCCAGCGAAACGGCGGTGCGTTCGGCCCGGCGTGCCGATCCGCCGCCGCCGCGCGCGCGCCGCGGGGCGTGGGCCGAATCGACTGATGTGATGTCCATCGCGCGCTCCTTGTGCGGTGTGGTCCTGCCCTTTGTGTTAACGCCCGGCCCGTCTTGCGAACACAAAATAGCGCCCTTCCGCGCCCCGGATGCGACATTGCTTGACGGGGCGACATATCGCCTCATACGAATGTGATCATGCGTGAGGCGACAGGGCGGGAGGGGCCCGGTCGCCGGGACGCAAGAAGTCGGGGTTGAGAGACCCCTTAAGGGAGAGAAACATAATGACAAGCAGAACCCTGCGCCGCCTGTCGGCGCTGGCCCCTGTAGCTGTATGCGCTGCGACCATGGCGGCGACCCCGGCACTGGCCACCAATGGCTATTTCGCCAATGGCTATGGCGGTGCCTCGAAAGGCATCGCCGGGGCGGGCGTTGCCTTCCCGACGGGCGTGCTAGGCATGGCACAGAACCCCGCCACCGGCGTGATGGTGGGCAACCAATGGGGCGTCTGCATGACCGCCTTCATGCCATCGCGCAGCTATACCGTGTCGCCCGGCTTCGGATTGATTCCGGGCAGCGACACCAGCCGCAATGAGTTTTTCCTGATCCCTTGCGGCGGCGCGAACTTCAAGCTGAGCGAGGATTCGACCCTTGGCGTGTTCGCTTTTGGCAATGGCGGGATGAACAGTGAATACGCCTTCAACCCGTTTGGCGGCTCGTCCCCGCTGGGCGTCAACCTTGAGCAATTGTTCCTTCAGGTGAACTACGCCAAGCGGGTCGACAATACCTTCAGCTTCGGCATTGGGCCGGTGCTGGCGATCCAGCGGTTCAGCGCCACAGGGCTTGAGGCGTTCGACAACCCGCTGCAAACCAGCGCGCCCGGCTTTGTCACCGGCAACGGCGATGACTGGTCGCACGGCTTTGGTGTCAACCTTGGCGTGCTGTATCAGCCCAATGCGCAACTGACCTTTGGCGCGGCCTATCGCACCAAGATCGACATGAAGCCCTTCGACAAATACCGCGGCCTGTTCGCCGAAGACGGTGATTTCGACATTCCGGCCATGGCTACCGTCGGGGTGGCCTACAAGCCCGCATCGAACCCCAAACTGACGCTGACCGCCGAATACCAGCGCATCTTCTACAGTGATGTGGCGGCAATTTCCAATTCGATCACCACGGCAACCGGGCCGCTTGGCGCGGCAGGCGGCCCCGGCTTTGGCTGGTCGGACATGGACGTGTTCCGCATTGGTGCCAGCTATGACGTGGATGAGCGGCTGACCGTGCGCGGCGGTATCAGCCACAATTCCGAATTCATCGACGGCAAGGACGTGGCCTTCAACATCCTCGCCCCCGCAACGCCCACCTGGCATGCCTCGGTCGGCGCCAGCTACAAGATCAGCGACCGCGCCACCTTGACCGGGTCTTACACCTATGCATTCGGCGATGCGGTCGAAGGCAATGGCTTTGGCAACCCGGTGTCGCTGAAGATGACCCAGCACGAAGTGTCGATGGGCGTCAGCTGGAAGTTCTGAACCTGAAAAACCGATGCCCGCCCCCTGAAAACGCATGCCGTTGGGGGGCGGGCCTCTTGCACCGATCAAGACGCCGCTTTATTGGCGATCCATGACACAGCATGACCGCCTTTTGATCATCGACTTCGGCTCTCAGGTGACGCAGCTTATTGCGCGCCGCCTGCGTGAATTGAACGTCTATTGCGAGATTCACCCCTTCAACAAGGTGGACGACGCCTTCCTTGCCAGCTTTGCCCCCAAGGCGGTGATCCTGTCGGGCGGGCCCGCGTCGGTGTTTGCGCCAGACGCGCCAATGCCGCCGGCATCCCTGTTTACCGCTGGCGTGCCGGTGCTGGGCATCTGCTATGGCCAGCAGGTGATGATGCATTGCCTTGGCGGGCGGGTCGAACGCGGGCATGGCACCGCCGAATTCGGCCGTGCCTATGTGACCCCCAGCGGCACCGGGCTTGCCTTGCTGGAGGGCTGGTTCGACCCCAACACCACCGGCGGGCGGGAACAGGTCTGGATGTCGCACGGCGACCATGTGTCAAAGATCGCCCCGGGGTTTGAGGTCTATGGCACCTCGCCCAATGCGCCCTTTGCCATCACCGCCGACCCCGCACGCCACTTCTATGCCGTGCAGTTCCACCCCGAGGTGCACCACACCCCCAAGGGCGCGAAACTGTACGAAAACTTTGTCCGGCTGGCCGGGTTCACCGGCGACTGGACGATGGGGGCCTATCGTGAGGATGCCATCGCCAAGATTCGCGCTCAGGTCGGCGATGCCAAGGTGATCTGCGGTCTGTCGGGGGGTGTCGACAGTTCGGTTGCCGCCGTGCTGATCCATGAGGCGATCGGCGACCAGTTGACCTGCGTCTTCGTCGATCACGGCCTGTTGCGGCTGGGCGAGGCCGAGCAGGTCGTCAGCATGTTCCGCGACACCTACAACATCCCGCTGATCCACGCCGACGAGTCGGATCTGTTCCTTGGCGCGCTTGCGGGCGTCTCTGACCCCGAGGTGAAGCGCAAGACCATTGGCCGGCTGTTCATCGACGTGTTCCAGAAACACGCGCATGACGTGGGCGGGGCCAAGTTTCTGGCCCAAGGCACGCTTTACCCGGACGTGATCGAATCGGTGTCGTTCAGTGGCGGGCCATCGGTCACCATCAAGTCGCACCACAATGTCGGCGGTCTGCCGGAAAAGATGGGCCTCAAGCTGGTCGAACCGCTGCGCGAATTGTTCAAGGACGAGGTCCGCGCCCTTGGCCGCGAGTTGGGCCTGCCGGCCAGCTTTATCGGTCGCCACCCCTTCCCCGGCCCCGGTCTTGCCATCCGCTGCCCCGGCGAAATCACCTCGGAAAAGCTGGATATCCTGCGCCGGGCCGATGCGGTCTATATCGACCAGATCCGGAAACACGGGCTGTATGATGAAATCTGGCAGGCGTTTGCCGCGATCCTGCCGATGAAAACCGTGGGCGTGATGGGCGACGGGCGCACCTATGACTATGCGCTTGCCCTGCGCGCGGTCACATCTGTTGATGGCATGACCGCCGATTATTACCCCTTCACCCACGAATTTCTGGGTGAAACCGCGACGCGGATCATCAACGAAGTCACGGGCATCAACCGGGTGTTCTATGACTGCACGTCCAAACCCCCCGGCACAATCGAGTTGGAATGATCCGTCTGCGTGGCCACCTGATCTGCACCACCCAAGCCGAGGCGCAGATTGTGCGCACCCATGTGGCGGAACATATCCGTCTGTCGCGCGCCGAACCCGGTTGCCTGACCTTCGAGATCACCCAGACCGATGATCCGATGGTGTGGGAGGTGATGGAAAGCTTTCGCACCCGGGCTGATTTCTACGCGCACCAGACCCGGACCCGCGCCAGCCAATGGTTTGCCGCCACCAGCGGCATCCTGCGCGACTTCCGGGTTGAGGAACTGCGCGACTGACCGCGCCGCACCGCCCCCCCGATCGCCCCCCCGATCGCCCCCCCGATCGCCCCCTTGTAGCCCCCTTGTCGCCGCACTGTGGATGACCGGCTCGATTGCGGCGTTCAGTGCCATGGCCGTGGCCGCCCGGCAAATCGGCGGGGTGCATGACACGTTCGAGATCATGGCCGCGCGGTCGCTGATCGGCTTTGTGCTGGTGCTGACGCTGGCCGCATCCCTTGGCCGCCTGCACGAGGTCAGCACGCGGCGCCTGCCCGGCCATCTGTTGCGCAACATCATCCATTTCACCGGGCAAAACCTGTGGTTCTGGGCGCTGACCCTGATACCGCTGGCGCAGGTCTTCGCGCTGGAATTCACCTCGCCGATCTGGGTCATGCTGCTGTCACCCTTGCTCTTGGGCGAAAAGATTACCCGCGTCCGGACCTTGGCCGCCGTACTGGGCTTTGCCGGCGTCCTGATCGTCGCCAAGCCCGACCTTGGCGCGGTCAATCCGGGCGTGCTGGCAGCCGCCGCCTCGGCCCTGTGCTTTGCGCTGACCAATATCGCCACCAAGCGCCTGACGCGGGCCGAAAGCATCATCTCGATCCTGTTCTGGCTGACGCTGATGCAATTTGTGTTCGGTGCAGGGCTTGCGGCATGGGATGGTCAGGTCACATGGCCCACCGCCGCCACCGCCCCGTGGCTGGCCCTGATCGGCGGCGCGGGCGTGCTGGCGCATCTGTGCCTGACATCGGCGCTGCGGCTGGCGCCTGCATCTTTCGTCATGCCCATCGACTTTGCCCGCCTGCCGCTGATCGCGGTGATCGGCGCCACGCTTTATGCCGAGCCGATCGCACTCAGCCTGGTCTTGGGTGCGGCGCTGATCGTCACGGCCAACCTGATCAACTTGCGCGCCGAGACCCGCAAGCCACACCCCTGATTGTCAAGAGGTGTGACGTTGCGTCCGAATTGACGCCTTTTGACGCAACCGATACGGGTGATTTGGGGAAATCCTTCACTCGGGATGAGAAAAAAATGAAAAAACTGTTACTGGCCGCTGGGACAGCGGCTGTTGCTGCCGGATCGGCGCAAGCGGGCGGCTTTGAGCGGTCATCGGTGCCGCTTGCGTTCATGTTCGAAAAGGGCAACTATGTCGAGTTGACCTATGGACATGTTTCGCCCGACGTCTCGGGCGCCCTGAAGGCCAACCCGGCCATCACGACCGGAGGTGTAGCCAAGGACTATTCGACAATCGGCTTTGCCATCAAAACCGACCTTTCGCCAAAGTTTTCACTCGGTCTGACGATTGATCCGTCGTTCGGGGCAGATATCGATTACCCGGATGGCGGCAGCTATCCGATCCGCGGCTCAAACGCCAAGCTGCGCGGCGACACGGTGGCGCTGGTCGGGCGCTACAAGTTCAGCGACGCAGTTTCGGTTCACGCCGGGGTGCGATCGGTCGGGATCGGCGGCAATGTATCGCTGGCAAGTGGCGGCTCCACCTTTTACTCGGCTTCGGTCAAAAATGACCGCGATACGGGCTATCTGATTGGTGTCGCGTATGAAAAGCCTGAAATCGCGCTGCGTGTCGCCCTGACTTACGCCTCCAGCACAAAGCACGACCTGCTGCATACGGGTGTGTCGGTTTTTGCGGGCGGGGCGTTCTCGGCCAGAACCGTGGTTGAACTTCCGCAGTCCTTGACGCTGGATTTCCAATCTGGGGTTGCCAAGGACACGCTGGTGTTCGGCTCGATCCGTTGGGTGGATTGGACCGCAACCACCCTGGTGTCGCCCTTTGCCGGGACCGCCAACCCGCTGGTGGACTATGACGACGACTCGATCAGCTATTCGATTGGCGTGGGCCGAAAGTTCACTGACAAGTTCTCGGGCGCGGTTTCGATTGGCTACGAAAAGACCCAAGGCGGCGTTGTCGGCAACCTGGGTCCGACCGATGGCTACAAGTCCGTTCAGGTTGGCGGAACCTACACGCATGAGAACATGAAGATCTCGGCCGGTGTGCGGTATGTTGAAATCGGCGATGCAACCGCCCTTGGCGGGGCTTCAAGCTTTTCCGACAATCACGCCGTCGCCATCGGCATGAAGGTCGGCTATTCGTTCTGACCGACGCCACGGCACATTACAGACCCCGCCCCCTGATCCGGGGCGGGGTTTTGCATTGAAGCGCCGCGCGGCGGGCGGTATCTGTCGGGCGGGCCGACAGGGGTGTGTGATGATCTATGAAACCGGGGCAGACTATCTGGCGGCGTCGCACAAGCGGGTGCTGCTGTTCGGCATGTCGGGCTTGGGCAAGACGTATCTTTCCAACATGCTGCGCGACACGCCCGCCTGTGATGGCGGCGGCTGGTTCCACTACTCGGTCGATTACCGCATCGGCACGCGCTATATGGGCGAATACATCGCCGACAACTTCAAGCGCGAGGCGATGAAGGTTCCGCTGCTGCGTGAGCTTTTGCTGACCGACAGCGTCTATATCGCGTCCAACATCACCTTCGACAATCTGGCGCCCCTGTCCACCTATCTGGGCAAGCCCGGCAATCCGGCCAAGGGCGGCCTGCCGTTTGCCGAATACATGCTGCGGCAGGATCAGCACCGCAGGGCCGAGATCTCGGCCATGCTCGACACCGGGCATTTCCGGGCGCGCGCCGAAGAAATCTACGGATATCAGCACTTTGTCTGCGATACCTCGGGCTCGATCTGCGAGGTGGTTGATCCGGCCGATCCCGCCGACCCGGTGATGACCCATCTGTCGGACACCACCTTGCTGATCTGGATCAAGGGATCGGATGCCCATACCGCCGAGCTTGTGCGCCGCTTTGACCGCGCGCCAAAGCCGATGTATTACCAGCCCGCGTTTCTTCATGCGATGTGGGAAGAATACCGCACAACATACGGACGAACCGAAGAAACCTGTGACCCAGATCATTTCGTACGCTGGACCTATGCCCGCGCGCTTGCGCACCGCCAGCCGCGCTACGGCGCCATGGCCGCATGGGGGGTGACCGTCACCGCAGATGAGGTGGCGCAGGTCAAGACCCCGGCTGATTTCGACACGCTGATCGCCGCCGCCATCGACTCCCGGGCGGATTAACCGCAGGCCGCAGCGATGGCTGCCGCCGCCCCTGCCAGCCCGGTTTCGATCAGCGCGGTCCCGATGGCATTGCGCACCGCCATCGCCCGACCAGACCGCAGCGCCGCAATCTCGGGCGCATCCGGCGGCAGAGCGGCGTAATAACCGCCCGCGTAGGGCACGAAGGCACGGGCAAAGGCCTGCCCGTCCACCTGCAGCGTCAAGGTGGCGGCCGGTCCTTCGGGGCCGAAAAGGGCAAGGTTGCGCCGCCCGTCGCTGCCGCAGATCACATAAAACGCGGCCTCCCGGCGCGGATCCATGAAGCCTGCCAGATTTCCCTGCCCATCCCCGGTGCCCGCGGCAAACCACCTGCCTTGCGGCACACCGTTTGGCGCGGCGGGGCCTTGCGGGTCTTCCTGCCCTTCAACGGAATATTGCATGCAGGCGTCGATCACGCATCTGTCGTATTCGGGACTGCCCGCCCCCGGTGATGCCGCCAGACAGCGCCAGACGCAGCGCTGCATTTCCCACTCGGGGCCCTCTTGTGCCCGCGCCTCCGGGCCGCCGATCCACAGCCCCGCCATCACCGCCAGCCACCCGATCCGCTGCATCGTGTCCACGCCCCTCTGCGATCCCACCGCCAAAACCTAGCCGACTTGTCGCGCCCCGACCAGTCGCCTAGATAGGACGCCAGTGCAGAAAAGGACGCGCCCCCGATGCCCATCACCCTGCCCGAATCCTTGCCTGCCTTTGACGTGCTCAGCCGTGAAGGCGTGATGGTGATGTCGCCCGAACGTGCGGCGCGGCAGGATATCCGTCCGCTACGGATCGGGCTCTTGAACCTGATGCCCAAGAAGATACAGACCGAAAACCAGTTTGCCCGGCTGATCGGTGCCACGCCGTTGCAGATCGACCTGTCACTGATCCGCATGTCGGAACACCAGACCAAAAACACCGCCGCCGAGCATATGGAGGCGTTCTATCGGCCGTTCCAAGAGGTGAAGGCCGAAAAGTTCGACGGGCTGATCATCACCGGCGCGCCGATCGAACACCTGCCCTTTGATCAGGTCACCTATTGGGACGAATTGACAGAGGTGTTTGACTGGACCCAGACCCATGTTCAATCGACCTTTGGCGTCTGCTGGGGCGGCATGGCGATGATCTATCACTTCCACGGCGTGCAGAAACACAGCCTTGACCGCAAGGCCTTTGGCTGCTTTCGCCAGCGCAACCTTGCACCCACCTCACACTATCTGCGCGGGTTTTCCGATGATTGCATCATTCCCGTCAGCCGCTGGACCGAAATGCGCCAGGCCGAGATTGACGCCGCCCCCGGCCTGCACACCTTGCTGGGGTCGGATGAGGTTGGCCCCTGTCTGGTCGAAGACCCCGGTCACCGCGCGTTGTATATCTTCAACCATTTTGAATATGACAGTGACACGCTGAAACAGGAATACGACCGCGATACTGCGGCAGGCAAGCCCATCAAGGTGCCGTTGAATTATTATCCCGATGACAATCCCGCGATGCGGCCGCTGAACCGCTGGAGAAGCAACGCACACCTGCTATATGGCAACTGGATCAACGAGATATATCAGTCAACCCCTTATGACCCGCAAAACATTGGCCGCTAGTGCCGCCCTGCTTGGCCTTGGGCTTGTCGCTGCCACCGCATGGCGGCTGTCCGTACGGGAGGCATCGGCCCGTGCCGCCCATCCGCCGACCGGGCAGTTTGTAACGGTCGAAGGCTTGCAGGTGCATGTGCAGGTGGCGGGCAGTGGCCCCGATCTGGTGCTGATCCACGGTGCCAGCGGCAATTTGCGCGAGTTCACCTTTTCGCTGATGGCCCGCTTGACCGACCGTTACCGCGTGATCGCGGTCGATCGCCCCGGTCTGGGGTATACGGACGCCCTGCCCGACCTTGACCCTTCGCTTGCCACCCAGGCCCGCATCCTGCGCGGCGCGGTTGCGGCTTTGGGGGTCAAAAATCCGTTGGTTCTGGGCCAAAGCTATGGTGGCACGGTCGCCTTGGCCTGGGCGTTGCAAGACCCGCCCGCCGGGTTGGTGCTGGTGTCGTCGCCGTCCTTGCCCTGGCCCGGCACGTTGGACCCGTGGTATCGGCTGACCTCATCAGCCTTGGGCCGGGCAACGCTGGTGCCGCTGGTGTCGGCCTTTGTGCCGCAGGGTTTTGTCCGCCAAGCGGTTGACCGGGTCTTTGCGCCGCAAAGCGCCCCTGCGGGTTATGCCGATCATCTTGGCATCGACCTGATCTTGCGGCGGCAGACGCTGGCTGTGAACGTAAGCCAGATCAATGCCCTGCGTCCCCAAGTTGAGGATATGCGCGAAGATTACCCCCGGCTGGCCCTACCGATCGAGCTGGTGCATGGCGATGCCGACACGATTGTGCCGCTGCACATCCATTCGCAGCCCTTGATGCAGTTGATCCCGAACGGCAACCTGACCGTGCTGCCCGGTGTGGGCCACATGCCGCATCACACCAACCCCGAAGACGTGATTGCCGCCATCGACCGTGCCGCCGCGCGCGCCGGATTGCGCTGACCCCGGCAATCGCTAAACTGGCGAAAACCGGGGGACACGACCATGAACCTGCCATTCGACGGTGCCATCAGCCGCTTTTTCAATGACCAGGCGCCCAAGGCCATCCGCAAGGCGATAGAAGAGGCCGACAAGGACGATATCCTTGATAAATCATATCCTTATCGTGAGGAGATGAAGAAGGGAGATTACGAGGCCCGGCTGGATATCCTGCAAATCGAACTGGTCAAGATGCAGGCAGACCTCAAGGCCAGCGGCAAGCGTCTGGTCGTTGTGTTTGAGGGGCGCGATGCCGCGGGCAAGGGTGGCACCATCGGAACCGTCCGCATGAACCTGAACCCGCGGGTGGCTCGGGTTGTGGCGCTTGCCAAACCCTCCGACCACGAGGCGGCACAATGGTATTTCCAGCGCTATATCAACTGGTTGCCCGCGCGCGGTGAAATCGCGCTGTTTGACCGGTCCTGGTACAACCGCGCCATCATCGAACATGTGTTCGGCTTTTGCACGCCCGCGCAACGCGCGCATTTCTTTGCCCAACTGCCCGATTTTGAACGGATGCTGGTCGAGGAAGGCTTTATCTTCCGCAAGATTTGGCTTGAGGTCGGTCAGGCCGAACAGCTCAAACGGTTTCTGGATCGAGAGAAAGACCCGCTGAAACAGTGGAAGCTGTCGCCGGTCGACATCGAAGGCCTTGGCAAATGGGAGGCCTATTGTCAGGCGGTCGACGAGACGATGGCGCAGACCAGTTTTGACTTTGCCCCCTGGACGGTGATCTTGTCGGATGACAAGAAGCGCGCCCGGATTGCGGCGATCCAGACCCTTCTGGGCGCGGTCGACTACAAGGGCCGCGATCTGGCGCTGATCGGCACACCGGACCCGGCGATTTGCGGCGGGCCAGCCTTGCGAAAAGGCAAAGCGTGAAGCGCGGCTATCACCACGGCAACCTGCGGCAGGCTTTGGTGGAAGCGGCCCTTGGCCTGATCGCCGATCAGGGGCCGACCGGGTTTACCCTGTCCGAGGCTGCCAAGGCCGCCGATGTGACCCCTGCCGCCGTCTATCGCCATTTTGCCGGGCGCGAAGACCTGCTGGCCGAGGTGGCGCGCCAAGGATATGACATTTTCGCCGCCCTGATGGAATACGCCTATGACGACGGCCGCCCTTCGGCGCTGGCGGCGTTCGAGGCGACAGGGCGGGCTTACCTTGCCTTTGCCCGCAAATACCCCGGCCATTACATGGCGATGTTCGAAGCGGGCCTCAGCCTGAATGACCACCCCGATCTGGCGCTGGTGGCGGCCAAGGCGCGCGCGGTGCTGGAACGCGCGGCCGAGCGGCTTTCGGACCATCTGCCCGCCACCCTGCGGCCACCCTCGACGATGTTTTCGGCCCATATCTGGGCGATGAGCCATGGTGTGGTGGAACTTTACATGCGCGGCAGCGCCACCGGCAGCAGCCGCAGCCCGTTTCCGCCCGAAGAGTTGCTGGAGGCCGGGATCGGCATCTATCTGCGCGGTCTGGGCCTGTTGCCGCCCGATGGGGTGACGCGGTCCTGATGCCGCGCGCACGGGGCCGGCGCCGGATGCGCTCCGCGCGGGAGTATTTTTCAAGCAGCAAATCCGGGCGTGCGCTTGGGTGATCGGGCAACACCCATGGCCTTTGCGCGCGGCACCATTGAAGCGCGAGGCTGCCGGCGCTAGAGCACGGCAAGCCCCGTCAGGACCGTCTTGCCATGTATCGCGTGTCGCCCTTTGTTCGCCACTTTGCCGTTGCCCTGCTGGCCGGGGCGGGCGTGGCGACGCTGTGGGTCAACCTGTCGCCATCCAGCTATTACGACGCCATCGAATGGCGGCTGATCGAGGTCGGCCTACCGCTGTGGATGGCGCCGTTTCCGCTGGGAGTGACGCCAGTGGGCCTTGTCTCGGACGGGCTGATGGCGCTGTTTATGTTCTTTGTCGGCAAAGAGCTGTGGGAGGCGGTCTGGCTGAAACGCGGGGCCCTGTCGGGGCGGCGGGGTGGTCTGCCGCTGGGCGCCATGATCGGCGGCTGGGTTGGCGCGGTGGGGGTCTGGTTGCTGGCCGGCGCGCTGTTCGAGACCGCGCTGGAGGCCACGCCCAGCGCAGGCTGGCCGGTGCCGATCGGGTCGGATGTGGTGCTGGGCTATCTGGTCGGGCGGGTGATCTTTGGCGCGGGCCATCCTGCGCTGCACCTGCTGCTGCTGATCACCATTGCCAACGATATCGCCGGGTTGGTCGTTGTGGGGCTGGTCTATCCGGTAGCCGGGTTGCGGCTGTCGTGGCTGGTGCTGTCGGCGGTGGCAGTTGCGGTGGCATGGGTCGGGTTCGGCAGGCTGGCCGGGCGCGACAGGCCCGAGCGTGACCATCGCCGCGCCTTTGCGCTTTGGCCCTATGTGGCGACCGGTGCCTTGTGCTGGGCGGGCGTCGTTCTGGCAGGTCTGCCGGGGGCGCTGGGCCTGTTGCCGATGATCGCGGTGATCCCGCATGCCGACCGCGCCTTTGGCCTGTTCGCTGAAGCCGAAGAATTCTTGCACGATCCGCTGAACCGGCTGGCGCATCTGCTGGTGCGGCCGGTGATTGTGGTCTTGTTCCTGTTCGGGCTGACGCGGGGCGGCATTGATCTGCGCGCCTTTGCGCCGACGACCATCACGGTTCTGGCGGCGCTGTGGCTGGGTAAACCGCTGGGGGTAATGCTGGGGGCCGCGCTGGCGGCCCGGCTTATGGGGTTCGCGCTGCCTGCCGGTGTGCGCCTGCGTGAGTTGCTGATTGTGGCGCTGATCTCGGGGATGGGGTTTACCGTGCCGGTTCTGGCGCTGGAGACAGCCCTGCCGGGAGGCGGCATGGCCGAGGCGGCGCGGCTGGGGCTTGCGATCTCGCTTCTGGCCGCGGGGCTTGGCTTTGGTCTGGCCCGCCTGCTGCCGCTGCGTTAGCCCCGGCGGGCGGCGGCCGCCTTGGACACAATGCTGCCCGAAAACCCGAATAGGTTGCCCGTGGCACGGCGCTTGCAAAACCTCAGCAATCGGGCATTAACCCTTTGCCGATAGGCTGGGAAGGCCGATAGTATGGGCGATGGCTGACGGTCAGGTGGCTGACAGGCGTCTTGCCCGAAGGGGGCGGCAGGTGATCGAGTTCGAGAATGTCTCCAAGTCCTTCTGGACCGGAACCCAACGCAAGGTCATTCTGGACCGGGCGTCGTTTCAGGTGCGGCTGGGCACGTCGCTGGGCATTCTTGCGCCCAATGGCGCGGGCAAGACCACGATCATCAACATGATGGCGGGGCTTGAAAAGCCCGACGAAGGCCGGGTGACCCGGACCAGCCGGATCTCGTTTCCGCTGGGCTTCATGGGCGGCGTGGTCAACAAGCATACCGCCACCGAAAATTCCCGCTATGTGGCCCGGCTGTATGGCCTTGACCCCGACTATGTCGAAAGCTTTTGCCGCTGGCTGTGCGGGATCGAGGAATACTTCGACATGCCGATCGGCACCTACAGCCAGGGCATGCGGGCGCGGTTTTCGTTTTCGCTGATGCTGGCGCTGGAGTTTGACATTTACCTGATCGACGAAGGCATGCCCGCCACCACGGATGTCGAGTTCAACCGCAAGGCGGGCCGCATCCTGCGCGACCGTCTGGGCAATGCGACGGTGGTGATTGTCAGCCATCAGGCGCAAACGCTGGAAAAGTTCTGCAAACAGGCCGCCGTGCTGCGCCATGGGCAGATTTACATGTTCGACACTCTGGAAGAGGCCAGGCAGCTTTATGACTATCAAGCTCAGGGTTAAGCGCTACAACCTGCGCCGCGCCGATCCGGCAGCCGCCGCAACTGTGCCGCCGGTTCAGGCAGGGTCGCGCGTGACGCCGTCAGCCAAGCCGGGCTCTGCGGCGGTGTCGGCCCATCGCCCGACCCCGGAACAGCGGGTTGATGACGGCTTTGGCGATGCGCCGTTTCCCACGGCAAGGGATCAGGTGGTGGCAATGATGGAGGCAGGCGGCCAGCCCCCCGACGCCCCGGCCGAGCTTGACACCATCCGCCAGGAAGGCCTGACCGGGCGGCAGTTGCGGATGGCGCGGCGGATGGCGCAGAAATACGGCCTGCCCGCCACATCCGATTTCGACGCCGTGCGCCTGCTGCGCGCGGCCGGGATCGACCCGTTCCAGAAATCGACGATCATCCAGATGATCACCGCCGAGGAGGCCGCCAGCGCCGACGCGCCTCCATCGACCGCGTTGGCGGTGTCGCCGCAGGGCGATGGCCTGCGCCTGCCGCAAACGATCAAGCCGATCAAGGTGCCCTCAACCGAAGTGCGCGCCGAAGACAGCCACCTGTCGGAGCTTCAGCGCATTCAGCGTGATCTGGCCAAACGGCGGCGGCGCAAATCGGCGCTGCTGACGGCGCGGTTGTTCTTTTTCGTGTTTCTGCCCACCTTGCTGGCGGGCTGGTATTATTATGCCGTGGCCACCCCGCTTTATGCCACCAAGGCCGAATTCGTGATCCAGCAGGCCGATCCGGCGGGCACGCAGGGCATGGGGGGGCTGCTGTCGGGCACGCAATTTGCCACCTCGCAGGATTCGATTGCCGTGCAAGGCTATCTGCAATCGCGCGATGCCATGTTGCGGCTGGACACCGACATGGGGTTCGTCAGCCATTTCTCGGACCCGGCGATTGACCCGATCCAGCGTCTGCCCGAAGGCGCCACGCGCGAAGACGCCTACAAGATCTACAAGCGCAACGTGAAGATCTCGTATGATCCGACCGAAGGCATCATCAAGATGGAGGTGATCGCCGCCAACCCCGAGGTGTCGGCCGCGTTTTCCACCGCGCTGATCGGCTATGCCGAGGAACAGGTCGATCATCTGACCCAACGCCTGCGCGAAGATCAGATGCGCGGCGCGCGTGAATCCTACGAGCTGGCAGAGGCCGCCATGCTTGCCGCGCAGCGCCGGGTGGTCGAGCTGCAAGAGCAGTTCAAGGTGCTGTCATCAGAGGTTGAGGTCAGCCTGATCACCGCGCAGATCGGCCAACTGGAAACCCAACTCAGCACCGAACGGCTTGGTCTGGCGCAAATGGAATCGAACGCGCGCCCCAACCTTGCGCGGATGGAGCCGGTCAAGCGCCGCATCGCCACCTTGGAACGCGAAATTGCCACCCTGCGCGCGCGGCTGACCGAAGGCCGGGATGGCGGGCAATCGCTGGCGCAGGTGCAGTCGGAACTGCTGGTGGCGCAAAGCGATGTGCAGACCCGGCAGCTTTTGCTGGCGCAATCGCTGCAATCGATGGAAACCGCGCGCACAGATGCCAACCGGCAGGTGCGCTATCTGTCGCTGTCGGTCAGCCCCACCCCGCCCGATGAGGCGACCTATCCGCGCGCCTTTGAAAACACCATGGTGGCCCTGCTGGTCTTTGCCGGGGTCTACCTGATGCTGTCGATGACCGCCGCGATCCTGCGCGAACAGGTCTCGGCCTGATCGGCGCGCTGCGGGGGGGGCTTTTGACCTGATCTGGCGGGGCGGCACAGGGGTCCATCGGGGTTGGCGGCGCGCAAAGGACTTTAGCCCGCCGCAAAGCTGCGCTAAAAGCCGGGCCAGACCTGATGATGGACCGTTACAGATGCCCCGGATCACCCGTCGAACCGCCCTTGGCTTTGGCCTGTTGCTTGCCCTGCCGGCCTGTGGCGGCCGCCGTGCGCCCGACCCTGTGTCGCAGCGCGGCCTGCACCCCGGTGAAACGCCACAACTGCGGGCCTTGATTGCACGATATGCCGCCGAATATGACATTCCGGTCAGTCTGTTGCACCGCGTGGTTCAGCGCGAAAGCGGTTACAATCCGGCCGCGCGCAATGGCCCCTACTGGGGGTTGATGCAGATCTTGCCGCAAACCGCGCAAACCATGGGCCACCGCGGGCCGCCCTCTGACTTGCTGGACGCCGAGACCAACCTGAAATACGGCGCAAAATACCTGCGCGGGGCGTGGCTGCTGGCCGACGGGTCGCAAGATCGCGCCGTGATGTGGTATGCAAAGGGCTATTATTATGAGGCCAAGCGCCGCGGCATGCTGGTGCAAACCGGCCTGCGGTCATGACCGCGCTTTTGCCGCAGGCGCGCGCGCTGCACAGCGTGGCCGATCTGGTGGCCGAAGGGCTGGCCCCGGCCGGTGACGCCGCGCTGCTGGAAACCGTGGCACAAGACTTTCGTGTGCGTGTGACGCCCCAGATGCGGGATGCCGCAAGAACCTCGGACGCGGTTGCCCGGCAATTCGTGCCAAGCACGCAGGAACTGACCATCAGCCCCGCTGATCTGGCCGACCCGATCGGGGATGACGCCCACGCGCCGGTGCCGGGTCTGACGCACCGTTACCCCGACCGGGTGATCTTGCATGTCACCAAAACCTGCGAGGTTTATTGCCGGTTCTGTTTTCGCCGTGAAACCGTGGGGGAAACCGGCCATCTTCCGCAGGCCCAGCTTGACGCGGCACTGGACTATATCGCCCGCACCCCGGCGATCTGGGAGGTGATCCTGACCGGCGGCGACCCTTTGGTGCTGTCGGCCCGGCGGATCGCCGATCTGCTGGCACGGCTGAAGGCGATACCGCATGTCGGGGTGATCCGGCTGCACACGCGGGTGCCGGTGGTGGCCCCCGAGCGCGTGACCGATGCGTTGATCGCCGCCTTGCGCCAGCATCCATCGGTCTGGGTGGTGATCCACACCAACCACGCCGATGAGTTGACCGGTGCCGCGCGTGCCGCGCTTGGCCGCCTGGCCGATGCCGGGGTGCCGCTGTTGTCGCAATCGGTGCTGCTGCGCGGGGTGAACGACACGGGTGAGGCGCTGGAGGCGCTGTTTCGCGCGCTGGTGCGGCTGCGGGTCAAGCCGTATTACCTGCACCATTGCGACCTTGCCCGCGGGGCCGGACATTTCCGCACCACGATTGCCACGGGACAAGCGTTGATGGCCGCCCTGCGCGGGCGGTTGTCGGGCACCTGCCTGCCAACCTATGTGCTGGATCTGCCGGGTGGTTTTGGCAAGGTGCCGGTCGGGCCAGACTATCTGCACCATGATGGCGAACGCTGGCAGGTGACCGATCCGAATGGCAAGGTTCACGCCTACTGCGACCCTGATCACAGCTAAGACTTTACCTTAGCTTTGATCAGCAATCCTTTGATATCAGACCACCTGCCCCGCAGCCCAGCCTGATGACCAGGCCCATTGGAAATTATACCCGCCCAGCCAGCCGGTGACATCAACCACCTCGCCCACGAAATACAACCCCGGCACGGCACGGGCCTGCATCGTGCGGGCGTCCAGCGCGGTGGTGTCCACCCCGCCCAGGGTGACTTCGGCGGTGCGAAAGCCCTCGGACCCCACCGGCATCAGCCGCCAGCCGGCCAGCAGTGCCGCCACCCGGTCAATGCCTGCGTTCGACAAGGTGCCCAGCGGGCCTGTGGGCGCGACCACCGTCTCCAGATGTCGGGCCAACCTCTCGGGCACCAGTGCGCCCAGTGCGGTGCGCAAGGCGGCCTTGGGCGCGTCATTGCGCGCCTGACGCAAGGCGGCCACACAGTCGCGGCCCTGACACAGGTCCAGCGAAATCGGCTCGCCCTCGCGCCAGTAGCTGGAGATTTGCAGGATCGCCGGGCCCGACAGGCCGCGATGGGTGAACAGCATCGCCTCGGCAAAACCGACGCGGCCCAGCGACACCCGGCCATCGACCGACAGCCCCGCCAACGGCTTCATCCAGGCCAGTTCCTGCTCGGCAAAGGTCAGCGGCACCAGGCCGGGACGGGTTTCGACCAGCGGCAGGCCGAATTGCTCGGCCAACCGATAGCCAAAGCCGGTGGCCCCCATCTTGGGAATGGACTTGCCACCCGTGGCCACGACCAGACTGTCGCAGGCCAAATCACCGCGCCGGGTGGTCAGCACAAAACCACCGCCCGGCCGCGCGGCGACCCCGCCCACCTCACAGCCCAGCCACAACACCCCGCCCGCCCGTGCCAGATCGCGGGTCAGCGCCTCGACCACCTGCACGGCAGACCCGTCGCAAAACAACTGCCCCAGCGTCTTTTCATGCCAGGCGATGCCCCAGCCGTCCATCCGCGTGATGAAATCCCATTGCGTGAAGCGTTTCAGCGCCGACAGCGCAAAGCGCGGATTTTGCGACAAGAAGCGCTCGGGGGCGATGTTCATGTTGGTGAAATTGCACCGCCCGCCGCCCGAGATGCGGATCTTCTCGCCCGGTGCCGCAGCATGGTCGATCACCAGCACCCGCCGGCCCCGCCTTGCGGCCTCGATCGCGGCAAACAGTCCGGCGGCCCCGGCGCCAAGGATCACGACATCAGCTTTTTCCATGACCGCCGTTTAGCGCGCCGCCCGCCACACGTCCATCATCGCTTTTTTTCGGATATCCCCCTTGCACCCCCAAACGCCCTTCGCTAAACACCGCGGCACAGTTGGGGCGTCGCCAAGCGGTAAGGCATCGGTTTTTGGTACCGACATACCCAGGTTCGAATCCTGGCGCCCCAGCCAAGCTTTCCACGGAAAGCCACCTTGAAAAGGCCCGCCTCGCAGCGGGTCTTTTGTTTGCCGCAAGGCCTTAACGTCGCCCTGCAAGCGCCTGGGTCAAAACGCTTTTCACGGCATCACCGGGCACGTCGGTTGCGATGAAGGCCTCGCCGATGCCACGCGCCAGGACAAAGCGCAGCTTGCCATCGACCACCTTCTTGTCCTGCCCCATCAGCGCCAGAAGGCCCTCGGCATCCGGCAGATCGCCCGGAATGTCGGCGATGTCCACCCGTGTGCCCATGGCGCGCAGATGCGCCCGCACCCGGCTGGGGGCTTCCTGGCTGCACAGGCCAAGATGCTGCGACAATTCGAACGCCAGCGCACAGCCGATGGCAACGCCTTCACCATGCAGCAGCCGGTCGGAAAATCCGGTGGCCTTTTCCAGCGCGTGGCAGAAGGTGTGCCCCAGGTTCAACAGCGCGCGCTCGCCTTCTTCGGTTTCGTCGCGCGACACGATGCCGGCCTTCATTTCCACCGATCGGCGCACCGCGTATTGCCGCAGCGCGCGGTCGCTGGCCATGGACGGGGCGTTGACCTCCAGCCAGTCAAAGAAGGCCGCATCGCCCAAAAGGCCGTATTTCACCACCTCGCCATAGCCGGCCAGAAAATCGCGGCCGCTCAGAGTGCCCAGCACGTCGATATCGGCCAGCACCAGCGTGGGCTGATGAAAGGCGCCGACAAGGTTCTTGCCCTGATCGGTGTTGATGCCGGTCTTGCCGCCGACCGAGCTGTCAACCTGCGCCAGCAGCGTGGTGGGGATCTGCACGAACCGCACGCCCCGGCGCAACACCGCGGCGGCAAAACCCGCAAGGTCACCGATCACCCCGCCACCAAAGGCCACCACCAGATCGCGGCGCTCGATCTTCTGCTCCAGCAGCCATTCGGTGGTGCGGGTAAATTCGGGCCAGCCCTTGGTGCCTTCGCCGGGCGGCAGCGCCAATGCGGTGGCCTCGATCCCGGCGGCGGCAAAAGACGCCATCAGCCGGTCCAGATGCAGGCCGGCCACGGTTTCATCGGTCACCACCGCCACCTTGCGACGGTGCAGGAACGGCAGCACCTGCGCGCCAGCGCCCTCAATCAGGCCGGGGCCGATGCGCACCTCATAGCTGCGGGGTCCAAGGTCAACGGCGACCACATCCAATGTCATCCTACTCTCCTTCCAGCACATCCGGCCGGGCTTGCAGCGCCTCAAGCACCCGTTGCGCCATGGCCTCGATCGACAGGTCGGGACAGGCATCCACCACCACATCGGCCAGGCTGTAAAGCGGCACCCGGGCCTCATACAGCGCGCGCAGGGTTTCGCGCGGGTTGGCGGTCCGCAGCAAGGGGCGCGTCGTCTTGTGGCGCACGCGCTGCCACAACAGGTCAAGATCGGCGCGCAGCCAGACAGCCACCCCGGTGTCGGAAATCAGCTTGCGATTGCTTTCGGCCAGATAGGCGCCGCCGCCGGTCGACAGCACACAAGGCGGGCCGCGCAACAGCCGGGCCAGAACCTCGGATTCGCGGGCGCGAAAGAACGGCTCGCCATCGCGCTCAAAGATCTCGGCAATCGGGCGATGCGCGGCGCGGACGATCTCTTCGTCCGAATCAACGAACGGCACCGCCAGAAGCTTGGCCAAAGCCGTGCCGACAGCGGTCTTGCCCGCCCCCATCATCCCCACCATGGCGACCGTCTTTTTCAGCCGTGCCACGCTTTCCCCCCGCGTCTTTGGCCACTTTCGGGCCTATTTCCCCATGGTGGCAGGCTTTCGCCCGCATCACGCGCATTTTTCATGTCATGGCGTGAACTCTGCGCGATTGCCATATATAATCGCAGCGAAGGCGGTAAGGGTGCAGGTGATACTGTGCCCCTACGGCCTTTGATGCGGGCAAGACCTTCGGGCAAAACCGGGGCGGGACGCCGCACAGTTGAAAGGCAAAAGGCAGTGATTGCGCGGATCATCAAGGCAGCTTTGGTGCTGGGGATTTTGGGTTTGGCGGGGCTGTCGGCCTATGCCTATCTGGCGGATCTGGCACCGGTGCAGTCGGAAGTTTCGGTTCCGGTGACGTTGAATGCCGACTAAGCATTGGCTGACCTGTGTGTCGCTGCTGGCAGCGGTGTCTGCTGGCGCGGCTTTGGCGCAGGATGCGCCGTTGTCGGCGATCGACTGGTTGTCGCAATCGGTGGCGACGCCGGCCGGGGCCAGGCTGGGCACCCCGGCCAAGCGCGACGAGGCCCCCGTCACCACCGGCGGGGCGATGCCGCAGGATGTGGCTGTCAGCCGGCTGGACGGCCAGTCGCCCGATGCCTTGGGCCTGCTGTCTTCGGCGGTGACCGGTTTACCGCGCGATCTGTGGGGCATGGGGCGCGAGGCCGAGATCGTGGCGGCCCTTCAGGCCCACCGAAGCGAAACCCTGCCCGCGCTGCAAGGCCTGATGATGACCCTGATGCTGGCCGAGGCGACCCCGCCGCCCGACAGTCTGGGCAAGGGCGTCTTGCTGCTGGCGCGGATCGACCGGTTGCTGGCGATGGGCGCGCTGGATCAGGCCGCGTCCCTGTTGGCTCGTGCGCCTGCGGGCAATGCCGAGTTGTTTCGCCGCGCCTTCGATGTGGCGCTGCTGACCGGGCAAGAGGAACAGGGTTGCCAGACGATGCGGGCCACCCCCGATCTGGCCCCCACATTTCCGGCGCGGATCTTCTGTCTGGCCCGGTCGGGCGACTGGAACGCCGCTGCGCTGACGCTGCGCACCGCGCAGGCCCTTGGCTTTGTCACCGAAGACGAGGATGCGCTGTTGTCGCGGTTCCTTGACCCCGATCTTTATGAGGGCGAGGCCCTACCCCCGGTGCCCACCACCATGACCCCGCTGTCGTGGCGCATGTTCGAGGCGATTGGCGAGCCGCAGCCCACCAGCAGCCTGCCCTTGGCCTTTGCCCATGCCGAATTGCGCGACACCGCCGGGTGGAAGGGCCAGATTGAGGCCGCCGAACGCCTGACCCGCGCCGGGGTGATCGCGCCCAACCTGCTGCTGGGGCTTTATACCGAACGCCTGCCCGCGGCCTCGGGCGGGGTCTGGGACCGGGTGGATGCCTTTCAGCGCTTTGACACCGCCCTGCGCGCCGGTGACCCGGGTGCTGTGGCCCTCAGCCTGCCGGGGGTCTGGGCGCAGATGGCCGAGGCTGAACTTGAGGTGCCCTTTGCGCTGCTGTTCGCGGCCGATCTGTCGCGCCTGCCGCTGACCGGCGATGCCGGGCGCATCGCCTTTGAGGTCGGTCTTTTGTCGATGCAATATGAAACCGCCGCGCGCGCCCGCAATCCCGAAACCCCGCGCGAGGCGTTTCTGATTGGCCTTGCCACCGGGTCTTTGGCCGGGGCAACACCGCCGGATTCGCTGGGCCGCGCCATTGCGCCCGCCTTTCTGCACGCCCAAAGCGCCCCCGCCTTTGCCGACCTGACCGACCAGCGCCGTCTTGGCGAAGCGCTTATTCTGGCGGTCGATCAGATCGGGCGTGGGGTGCAGGGCGACCTGAAGGGCGTCACCGACGGGCTGGCCTTCCTGCGCCATGTCGGGCTGGAAGACGTGGCGCGACGCACGGCACTGGAGTTGATGCTGCTGGAGCGGCGCGGATGACAGCCACCGCCCCGCCCGCGCCCACCACGCCTGATGGCTGGATCTCCACCTTTTTGGCCGCGCATGCCGCAGATCTGGGGGCCGCGCGCAACACCCAGTTGGGCTATGGCCGCGACCTTAGGGATTTCGCGGCATGGCTGGCGCATCGCGGCACGGGCTTTGCCGCCGCCAACCGCAACGATGTCGAAGCTTACCTCGTGTCATGCGAGGCAAATGGCCTGTCAAAAGCCACCCGCGCCCGGCGGCTGTCGTCGATCCGGCAGCTTTACCGCTTTGCGCATGACGAAGGCTGGCGCGGCGACAATCCCGCCATCCGCATCAAGGGCCCCGGCGCGATGCAACGCCTGCCCGATGCCCTGGGTCAGGATGACGTCACCCGCCTGCTGGACGCCGCACGCCGCCATGGCCGCAGCCCAGCCGACCGGGCGCGCAACACCGCCCTGCTGGAACTGCTTTATGCGACCGGGATGCGGGTGACCGAGCTGGTCAGCTTGCCGGTCGCGGCGGTGCGTGGCGATCCGCGGATGGTGCTGGTGCGCGGCAAGGGCGACAAGGAACGCATGGTGCCGCTGTCCGGCCCGGCCCGCAGCGCGCTGAGCGCATGGCTTGGCGTCCGTGACGCCGCCGAAGACGCCGCGCGCAAGGCCGGCAAGCCTGCCACACGGCACCTGTTTCCCGGCCCCGGGGCCGAGGGCCACTTGACCCGCCAGCATTTTCACCTGATGCTGAAAGACATCGCGGTCGCCGCCGGGGTGTCGCCGTCGCGCGTCACGCCGCACGCCCTGCGCCACGCCTTTGCCACGCATCTGCTGGCCGGCGGCGCCGATCTTCGGGTGATCCAGACCCTGCTGGGCCATGCCGATCTGTCGACCACCGAGATTTATACCCATGTGCTGGATGAACACCTCAAAGCGCTGGTGCTGGAGCATCATCCGCTGGCCAAGGCCAAGACTTGATCAAGCCTGCCTTTCCGCCGATACCCTGCTCGCTCCGACATGAATGGAACCCCGATGGACCCCGCCTCGATTGACACTGCCTTTTGGTTCACCACCGCGGGCATTCTCGCCCTGCTTGTCATGTCCGCGTTTTTCTCCGGGTCTGAAACCGCGCTGACCGCGTCGTCGCGCGCCAAGTTGAAAACACTGGCCGACAAGGGTTCCCGCGGGGCATCCTCGGCAATGAAGGTGACCGAGGACAACGAGCGGATGATCGGCGCCATCCTTCTGGGCAACAACGTCGTCAATATCCTGTCGGCCTCGCTGGCCACAGCCCTGCTGACACGGGTGTTCGGCGATTCCGGCGTCGCCTTTGCCACCATGGGCATGACGGTGCTGGTGCTGATCTTTGGCGAGGTCTTGCCAAAGACCCTTGCCATCATCGCCCCCGAGTCGCTGGCCGTAAAGGTTGCCCCGCTGATCCGGGTGCTGATCTTGCTGTTCTCGCCGGTGGTGACCGTGGTGCGGGCGCTGGTGCGCGGCATCCTGCGGCTGTTTGGCGTCCGCGCCGACCCCGAAGGCAAGATCCTCGCCCTGCGCGAAGAGATCATGGGCGCCATCGCGCTGGGCCATTCCGAAGGCGCGGTGGAAAAGGAAGACCGTGACCGGCTCTTGGGCGCCCTCGACCTGGGCACCCGCACGGTCGATGCGATCATGCGCCACCGCCGCACCATCGAAATGCTGGATGCCGACATGCCGCCGGGCGAATTGATCACCAAGGTGCTGGCCAGCCCGCACACCCGCCTGCCGCTGTTTCGCGGCGACGAAGAAAACATTCTGGGCGTCGTACATGCCAAGGATCTGCTGCGCGAGGTCGACCGTCTGGTGCGCGGCGAAGAGGGCTTTGTGCAGTCGATCAAGGATCTCGACATCGTCAAGGTGGCGATGAAGCCGTACTTCATCCCCGACACCACCGCGCTGGACGAACAGATGCGCGAATTCCTCAAGCGCCGCACCCATTTTGCGCTGGTGGTCGACGAATACGGCGCGCTTCAGGGCCTGATCACGCTTGAGGATATTCTCGAAGAGATCGTCGGCGAAATCTCGGATGAATTCGACGTGGTGCAAAAGGAAAACGTGCCGAAAGCCGGCGAAAATGGCGATTACATGGTCGAAGGCGCGATGACGATCCGCGATCTGAACCGCGCGCTGGACTGGACGCTGCCCGATGACGAGGCCAACACCATCGCCGGTCTGGTGATCCACGAGGCGCAGATGATCCCGTCCGAGGGCCAGGCGTTCAGCTTTCATGGCTATCGCTTCGAGGTGGTGCAGCGCCGCGAAAACCGGCTGACCAAGCTCAAAATCCGCCCACTCTGACCGCACCACCCCGATCCCCCGGCAATTTCCTCTTGGCAAAAATACCCCGGGGGGAGGCGCGGCACGCGCCGGGGGCAGCGCCCCCCTAATGTCTGACAGACTGTGGCAGAGCCCCCCTAATGTCTGGCAGACCGGGGCAGAGCCCCGCCACCGCACCACACGCGTTACCGGCTTTTGAAGATCGTCCCCAGGACGCCGCGCACAAGGGCCTGCCCTGATTTGGTGCCCAACTGGCGGGCAAAGCTTTTCGCAAAGGCCTCGCCGACCGAATCGCTGCCCGATCGCCGGCTGGTGGTGCGGGTGGCGCGCTTGGCCGGGGCGTCAGGGTCATAGCGGCGGCCCTGATTGAACTCGGACGGATCAATCCGCAGGCTGGCCTCGCCGCGCTTGGCTGCCTCGGCCTCGGTTGCGGCTTTCGCCGCCTCGGCGGCGGCGGCCTGCTCGCGCGCCCGCAGGCGTTCATAGGCGCTGTCTCGGTCAAGGACCGCGTCATATTTGCCCCTGACCGGCGACATCAGCATCAGTTGCGCCCGCATGGCAGGGTCTATCGGCCCCAACTGGCTGGAGGGCGGGCGCACCAGCGTGCGCTGCACCAAACCGGGGATGCCCTTGCGCTCCAGAAACGAGGTCACCGCCTCACCCGTCCCAACCTCGAGGATGGCGTCTTCGGTCTTGAAGCCGGGATTGTCGCGATAGGTTTGCGCGGCCATGCGCAGGTCTTTTTGATCCTTGGCGGTAAAGGCGCGCAAGGCGTGCTGCACCCGGTTGCCCAACTGGCCCAGAATGTTTTCCGGCACATCCGCCGGGTTCTGGGTGATGAAATACACCCCCACCCCCTTGGACCGGATCAGCCGCGCCACCTGTTCCACCTTTTGCACCAACGCCTTCGGGGCATCGTCAAACAGCAGATGCGCCTCGTCGAAGAAGAACACCAGTTTCGGTTTGTCGGGGTCGCCCACCTCGGGCAGGCTCTCGAACAGTTCCGACAGCAGCCAGAGCAGAAAGGTCGCATAGAGCCGCGGGCTGTGCATCAGCTTATCGGCGGCCAGAATGTTGATGCGGCCAAACCCTTGCGGATCAGTCAGCATCAGGTCGGCCAGATCCAGCGCCGGTTCACCAAAGAACCCGGCGCCGCCCTGATTTTCCAACACCAGAAGCCGGCGCTGGATCGCCCCGATCGAGGCGGTGGCGACAAGGCCAAAGCGGGTGGAAATGGCGGGCGCGTTTTCCCCGATATAGACCAGCAAGGCTTGCAGGTCTTTCAGGTCCAGCAGCGGCAGTTCCTCTTCATCGGCCAGCCGGAAGGCGACGTTCAACACGCCTTCCTGTGCTTCGGTCAATTCCAGCAGGCGCGACAGCAACAAGGGCCCCATCTCGGCCACGGTGGCGCGAACCGGGTGGCCCTGCTCGCCAAACAGATCCCAAAAGATCACCGGAAAGGCGCGATAGTGCAGATCCAGCCCGATGGTGGCCGCGCGCCGGGTGAAGGCGTCGTGCAGCTTGCCCGCCGGATCGCCCGCCGCCGCCAGCCCCGACAGATCGCCCTTCACATCGGACAGGAACACCGGCACACCTGCCGCCGAAAAGCCCTCGGCCAAGATTTGCAAGGTGACCGTCTTGCCGGTGCCGGTGGCCCCGGCGATCAGCCCATGACGGTTGCCATAGCGCAGCAAAAGCTGTTGCGGCACGGCGTGGGCGTCGCCGCCCCCGCCGACAAAGATTGAAGGCTCTTCCGACACGTGCAGGCTCTCCTTGACCGCGTGACTGCGCAGGGTTTTGTCCCTGTGCGATCCAACCATACCGGCCCAACCATACCGGGTTCGCGGCGTGATGCCAGCCTTGATCGCAGCCAACCCGCTGTCGGCGGCATTGCGCGCCGGGCCGCTTGCGCCAAAAGCGGTTGCCCGTTGAAAAGGTGTATCTTTTGTATGCTTTTGGGTTGCTGATCCGGGGCCGATTTCCTGTTGACGCCTGTGACATTACGCCGTAGCGTCTGGTCCAGTGACGTCGGCCAGTCCGACAGGGAGCATAAAAATACCAGTGAAAAAGGGCCGCGACGCTGGCCCTTTTTCGTCTTGTTGCGGGCCTTCCGCCCGGCGACGACGGGGTATCGGCGGCAGACCCCAAGGCGCGCTTTTGCCACCTGACACTGGTCGCGCTGCATGCTATGCCGACCGCGATGGCGCAAGCCTGTAATCGGGAACATGGACCTGACATGACAATTTCTTTTGCTGCGACCCTTTCCAGATCCGTCTCTTTGGCGGTGATCTTTTCGGCCGGGCTGGCCCTGTCTGCCGTGGCGCAAGATGCAGCCCCCGCCGCCGAACCTGCTGCCGACCCCGCCGCCGCGGCCCCTGCCGGGGCAGATGCGGCGGTCAGCGATGATCTGTCGATGGGCACCGAGGTTGGCCCCGATGGCAAACCGGTGGCCGGGGCGAACGATGGCGTGGGGTCACCTTATGTGCAAGCCAGGTTTGATGCCTGGGAACAGCGCTGCATCCGCACCGAAGATGGTGCCGACCCTTGCCAATTGTACCAGCTGTTGAAAGACCCGCAGGGCAATTCGGTGGCCGAATTCAGCCTGTTCAACCTGACCGATGCTGGCAAGGCCGTGGCCGGTGCGACGGTTGTGGTGCCGCTGGAAACCTTGCTGACCGAAAACCTGCTGCTGTCCATCGACGGCACCAAGGCCAAGGTCTATCCGTTCACCTTCTGCTCGACCATCGGCTGCATCGCCCGGATCGGCTTTACCGCCGAAGAGGTTGAGCAGTTCAAGAAAGGCGCCAAGGCCGTGGTCACCATCGTGCCGGTGGTTGCCCCTGACCAGAAGGTCACGGTCGAAGTGTCGTTGAAGGGCTTTACCGCCGGTTATGCCGCGGTGTCTGCCACCAACAAGTAACCCAAGCGCAAGTCGCCCTGAAGGGGCCGCCGCCATCCGGCGCGCGGCCTTTTTTTCAATCGGCGCGCGCGATGGCCAGAACCGCATTCAAGCCGCCAAAGGCAAAGGCGTTGGACAAGGCCACCTCGACCTGCGCCCGCCGCGCGACATTTGGCACCACGTCCAGCGGACAGTCGGGGTCGGGCTTTTGAAAGCCCAGCGTCGGCGCGATGATGCCGTCGCGCAGCGCCATCAGACAGGCCAGCAGTTCCACCGCGCCGGTGCCGCCGATGATGTGGCCATGCGCCGATTTGGTTGACGACACCAGCGGCGCATCGGGCCCGAACGCTGCACCAATCGCTGCGGCCTCACTGCGGTCATTGGCGGCGGTGCCGGTGCCATGGGCGTTGATATAGCCGACCTGCGCGGGGCTTAGCCCGGCATCGGCAAGCGCGCCGCGCATGGCCCGCATCGCCCCTTCTGGCGCGGGCATCACCACGTCATGCGCGTCGGAACACATAGAAAAGCCCACGACCTCGGCCAGGATTTTGGCCCCCCGCGCAAGCGCATGGTCGCGGTCTTCGAACACAAACACCGCCGCCCCTTCGCCCTGCACCATGCCCGAGCGATTGGCCGAAAACGGGCGACAGGCATCCGAGGACATCACCCGCAAGCCTTCCCACGCTTTCAGCCCGCCAAAGCACAGCATCGCCTCGGACCCGCCGGTCAGCATCACCGGGGCGGTGCCTGCGCGCACCATCTGAAACGCAAGGCCCATGGCGTGATTGGAACTGGCGCAGGCGGTGGATACGGTAAAGCACGGCCCGCGCAAGCCATAGGTCATGCTGACATGGCTGACCCCGGCATTGGCCATCAGCCGTGGCACGGTCAGCGGGTGAACGCGGTTCTTGCCCTCGGCATAGACGGCGCGATAGCTGTCGTCGGTGGTGTTCAGCCCGCCGCCCGCCGTGCCCAGCACCACGCCGGCGCGGTCTTGCAGGGCCGTGTCGAACTGCAACCCCGACTGTTCCACCGCCTGACGCGCCGACCACAGCGCGAACTGGGTCATCCGGTCATAAAGGCTGAGGCCGCGCAGATCGAAGTGATCGGTCGCCTGCCAGCCCTTGACCTGCGCGCCGATGCGCACCGACAGACGGTCCACATCGGGTATGTCCAGCGGCCCGATCCCACACTGCCCCGCCGCAAAGGCGGCCAGTGTGTCGGGCACATTCAGACCCAGGGCATTGATCGTGCCCGCCCCGGTGATGACGACGCGCTTCATGCAGGCTCAGGCAGCTTTCTGCGACACCAGACCTTCAACCGCCGCGATGATCGCGCCGATCGAGGACAGGTCAAACTCACCCTTGCCGGGTTCGTTGGCGTTGAAGGGGATGGCTATGTCGAAGGTCTCTTCCAGCGCGAAGATGATTTCGACCATTGCCAGACTGTCCAACCCAAGGTCGGCAAGGCGCGTCTCGGCATCAAGGTCCGAAGGCTGAAGCAGGGCCTGTTCGGCAATAAGGGCAATGATGGTTTGGGCGGTCTGACTGCTCATGACGGTATCCTTTCGCTTTGGCCAAGCATGTAAGGAACTTTCATGACTTCTGGATGACTTTCTCAAGTTCTGCAACCTTTGCCGCAAGCCGCGGCAGGCGGCGCAGCGCCTTTTGCATCTCGACATGGGTTTCCATCTTTACCGCCGGATAGCCCAGCAGCACCCGGCCGGCGGGGGCGTTGGTGAAAACCTTGGTGGCACCGCCGCAGATCACGTCATCACCGACAAAGATGTTGTCGTTCACGCCGCACTGCCCGCCCATCACCACCCGGTCGCCGATGCGGGCCGACCCGGCGATGCCAACCTGACCGCACAGCAGGCAATCGCGCCCGACAACCACGTTGTGACCGATATGGACAAGGTTATCCAGCTTGGTGCCAGACCCGATCATGGTGTTGCGGATCGTGCCCCGATCAATACAGGCGTTCGCGCCGATTTCCACATCATCCCCAATGGTTACAGCGCCCAATGAATGTATCCGTGTCCAGCTTTGCACCGTGATCTGGTCGCGTTGGCCAAGACTTTCGCGGATCTCTTCCACCCCGGATTTCTGCGGCGTGACAAACGAGAATCCATCGGCCCCGATCACCGCGCCCGGCTGGCAGATGAAGCGGTCGCCGATCACCACCCGCGCGCCTATCCGCGCGCCTTGCAAGATCAGCGCAGCCGCCCCGATCCGCGCGCCTTCGGCAATGCTGACATGGCTGGCGATCCGCGCGCCCGTCCCGATCACCACCCCGGCACCGATGGTGACAAAAGGACCGATCGCCGCCCCTGCGTCAATCTGCGCTGATGGGTCAACCACACTCAGCGCATGGATGCCCGGCGCGATGGCAGGTCCGGGGTCCAGCATCTGCGTCAGCCCGGCCATGGCCAGCCGCCCGCGCGGCGCAAAGATCGCCGCTTGCAGGCCCAGGCCCTGCCAGTCGGCCCCGGGCCACAACAGCGCCGCGCGTGCCTGACCCAAGGCAAGCCCGTCTGCATATTTGGGGTTCACCGCAAGCGCCAGATCATCGGGCCCGGCCTGCGCCGGTTCTGCCGCACCGTTGACCTGCAAATCTGTCGCCCCGGCGCATTCGGCGCCAAAGGCGGCGGCAATCTGGGCAATGCTATGGGCCATCACGACACTCCTTGCCAGCCGGGAACGGCCTTGGAGACGCTGTTTAGCCACGAACCATCGGCAAGACCACCCCGGCCGCTTCAAGCGCCTGAAACAGTTTGGCGTCGCGGTCATAGATGTCGGCGCGATAGGTCATCTGGCCCTTGGCCCCCGGAAAGGCGGTGAAATACACCAGATGCACCGGCAGCTTTTCCTCGATCTTCACCGGGCTTTCGCGCCCGGTCTTCAGAACCCGCGAAAACTCGGCCTTGGGATCGGGCGATTGTGTCGCCATCAGCGTCTCGGCGAAATCGATCGGGTCGGCCAGACGAATACAGCCGTGGCTGTAGGCGCGCACATCATGGCTGAACAGGTTTTTTGCAGGGGTATCATGCAGATAGATGTTGTGGGTGTTGGGAAACAGGAACTTGACCTTCCCCAGCGCATTACCATCGGATGGCGGCTGGCGCAGGCCGAACGGAAAGGTCCGGGCCGAGTATCCGGCAAAGTTGACCGCCCCGCGTGACACCACCCGACCGCGCCGGTCGATCACCTGCAAGTGGCTGACCGCATTGGGATTGCGCTGCAACAGCGGCAGGTATTCATTGACGATGATCGACCGTGGCACCCCCCAGGACGGGTTGATGACGATGGTTTCCATCACATCCGAAAACTCGGGCGTGCGTTGGTCCGGCACATTCTTGCCGATCACCGCCCGGGTCTCGAACGTTACCTTGCCGTGGTCGATGATCTTGGCGGTGTAATCGGGCAGGTTGACCCAGATATGGCGGTCGCCCAATGGGGTGTCGCCCATCCAGCGCATCCGCTCCATCGCGACGATGATGGATTTCAACCGCTGTTCCGGCGCGATGTTCAGTTGCGCAAGGGTCGCGGGCGTGGCGATGCCATCGGTGGCAAGCCCGTGGTCCAGCTGGAAGCGGGTCACGGCGGCCTGAATACCGGCATCATAGCTGCGGGTGGCCGACCGGCCCAGATACCCCATCGCCATCAACCGGTCCCGCAAGGCGACGACATCCGCCCCCATCTGACCGGGTTCAAGCGCGCCTGCCGCGACTGTCGGCCCCCAGCCACCCGCGGCAATCCTGGCTTCAAGCGCCAGTTTCTCCCGCATCAACTGGGCATACTGCGGGCTTCTGGGCGGCAGGTCGTGCATCACCTCAACCGGGTTGCGGCTTTGCAACTGGGCCAGCAGACCGGCCGGATCGGGGCGGGCGATGTCACGCACGATGCCGCTGTCCACCGTCTTTGGTTCGGTTGCGCCCGAGGCAACGTCGCGGGCATAGCTCAGGAAGGCCCGGGTCAGCGCCACTTCGGCACGGGCGCGATCCCCTTCGGTCACCGCCCGCGACAGCATAGCGGCCAGAGCCCGCGCGTCATACCGGGCGGTCGGCAGGCCGTGATCGGCGGCACGCGACACCGCGTTGAACAGGGCTGCGCGGCGGGCGGCATCGGCGGCACCCGCGCCGGTCCACAAGGGGCGATAGTCATTGTCGCGATAAAACGCAGCAATCGCGTCATCGTCGGCAGCCGCCATGGCGATGGTCTGCACGAACGGACTGGGGAAATCCTGCGCAAGCGCCGCCTGCCCCATCAAGACCGCAAGGACAGATGCCACTGTCGACCATGCCCGCAACCGGGCAATGCCCCTGTCCGTAATCATCCTGCGCAAACCTCTGTTCAAAACCGCGTATGTGACAAGGGTCTGCGATGTTGCGGGCCGAGTCCATTCACGTTACCGCCGATTGCACACATCAGCCGCGCAAAGCGTTTCTATTTTGCAACAAATGCATGAGAAAAATGCAGCGCATTATGGGGGCAGCTTTCAGCAATTTTTTGCCGACGCCCGGCATAAGCTGGCAGCAGGATGGAATCCGGCCTTGGGTTGAGAATCAAAGCGTGGCATAAGATCGGCAACACTTGGGGATAAGTGCAGATGAACCACCGTTCAGGTGGTCGAACAACACGACGGGACAGGCGCTCAGAATGGCAGATGTATCGACGTTCGGTTTCACGCGGCGTGGACTATTGGGTGCGTTTGCGGCAACAATGGTTGTGGCAGCCCCGACCTATTCCAATGCGTTCGGGTTGTTGAAAGGCGCAGGCGACATTCGCCGTGTCAGGATGTATTCGGGCCGCACCGGGGAAAGCATCGACACGATCTACTGGGTCGAAGGCGAATACATCCCCGAGGTTCTGAAAGAGATCAACCACTTCATGCGCGACTGGCGCTCGGGCGACACCATCAAGATCGACCCGCGCACGGTGGACATCATGGCCGCGGCGCATCGTCTGATGGATGTGTCGGAGCCATATATGATGCTGTCGGGCTATCGCAGCCCCGGCACCAACGCGATGCTGCGGTCCAAGTCAGGCGGCGTTGCAAAGAATTCGCTGCACATGAAGGGTCAGGCGGCTGATCTGCGGCTCAAGTCGCGTTCGGTCGGCCAGATGGCCAAGGCGGCGTCGGCCTGTGCATCGGGCGGTGTGGGTCGCTATTCGCGGTCAAACTTCGTCCACATGGACTGTGGCCCGGTGCGCACCTGGGGCGGCTGATCCGGGGCGGCCGAGGCCGGTGCAAATCAGAGTTTCGTGAAAAAGCACACTGCGGGGTGCCTTTGTGGTTGATGCCCCTGTGGCAGATCGGTTCAGGTCTGATCATCCTCGGCGGCTTTGGCGGCGGCCAGCGCCCGGCCGCGATACCCCATCGCCACCACGAATTTTTCCGAACTGTCCGACCGGCTGGCCGGGGGTTTGACATTCGCCACCTTGGTGAAGTTCTTCTTCAAGATGGTCTGCATCGCGCTCTCGGCCCCGCCTGCCAGAACCTTGGTCACGAAGGTGCCGCCGTCTTCCAGCACGTCAAAGGCAAACTCCAGCGCCGCCTCGATCAGCGCCACGATGCGCAGATGGTCGGTGCCCTTGTGCCCCGAGGCCGCCGCCGCCATGTCGGACATCACCACATCGGCGCGCCCGCCCAGCCAGCCCTTGACCAGATCGTCGGCACCATCCGACAGGAAATCAAGCTGGTGCAACTCGGCGCCCGGAATGGCCTCAATCTCTTGCAGGTCCACGCCCAGCACGGTGCCCACCGGCTTTTTCGGGTTCTGCGCAAGCGCGTTGACCCGAACCACCGCCACCTGACACCATCCGCCCGGCGCACAGCCAAGGTCAACCACCCGCGCCCCCGGCTTCAAGAAACCGTAGCGGTCATCCAGTTCCAGGATCTTGTAGGCCGCGCGTCCACGATAGCCCTCTTTCTTGGCGCGGATCACATAGGGGTCGTTCAACTGCCGCTCCAGCCACAGGGTGGACGACAGCTTGCGCCCCTTGGCGGTTTTCACCCGCACCCGCAATTCGCGTTGGCCGCGGCCCGAGGTATTCTTGTCGGTCATTCGAATGGTCCTTCGGTCAACACGCCATCGGCGGTCATCTGGGCATAAAGCAGCCCTTCGCGCAGGCCACGGTCGGCCACTGAAAGCCGGTCGGTCGGCCATATCCGCATCAGCGCCTGAAGGATAGCCGCGCCCGACATGATCAGCGCATGCCGATCACGGCCAATGCGCGGGTCGGTGCGGCGGCCTTCGGGGCCAAGCGACAGGTAATCGCGGATCACAAAGTCGATCTGATCGCTGGTCATTTGCAAGCCGTCAACCTTGGTGCGGTCATAGCGGCGCAGGCCGATATAGCTGGCCGCAACGGTTGTCACCGTGCCAGAGGTGCCGATGATCTGAAACCCTTCGCGCGGGTGCTGGGCGTTGTAGGGCGAAAAGCTGGCCAGTTGTTCTTCAAAGAACCAGCTCATCAGCGCAAAGCGGGCGGCATCGTCATCGACATCAATGAACTGGTCGCGCAGGGTTGCCACCCCCAGCGGCACCGAAATCCAGTCCACCACCCTCGCACCACCTTCGGGCTGGGCCTGAAAGCCGCTGTGCAGCCCCATGATGGCGCGCGGTCGATCCTCTGGGGCCACGCCAGACAGGTCGATCCACACCAGTTCGGTAGACCCGCCGCCGATATCGACGACCAAAAGCTGCTTTGTCCGCACATTCACCAGTGGCGCACAAGAGATGACCGCAAGGCGCGCCTCTTCTTCGGGCGGGATGATTTCAAGCTGAAGGCCGGTTTCGCGTTTGACCTGACGGATGAAATCGCGCGCGTTGCGGGCGCGGCGACAGGCCTCGGTCGCGACCAGACGCATCCGCACCACACCGTGACGCTCGATCTTTTTCTGGCAGATCCGCAGGGCCTGCACCGTTCGCCCCATCGACGCACGCGAAAGCCGGCCCGAGGCTTCCAGCCCCACGCCAAGCTGGACAGTCTTTGAAAAACTGTCCACGACCGTGAACTGGCTGCCCTTGGGTTGGGCAATCAGCATTCGGCAACTGTTCGTGCCCAGATCAAGCGCCGCATACAGCGTGCCTGACCCCGGCTTGTGAGGGGGTGACGAGTCGATGACACGGGAGCCATTTTCCGGCTCGACCGATGTTTGCGATGCGTCCCCCCCCCGGGGACGCTCGGGCGTCATATCCGCCCTCCATTAGTTGTTGATGTGAAGGTAGCGCCGATCCCCCCCTGTCGCAAGCGGTGATCCGGCAAAACGGGCGTCATCGCAGCGTTACACAGGCTTCATGCATGATCTGCATGAGAAATATTCGTATTTTCCCCCGTCGCCGCGACGGCCGGTTTGCATTACATCCCTGTCAGGTATGGCGCGGGTCGCGTCCGCGCCGTGCTGTGTCGAAAACGCACGCTTTTGTCGCGGGCGGGCGATTAGAACAGGGTCTTGGGAATGAAGGGAATCACGGCATGGCAGAGGTCACGGTGGTGTTTTGGCGCGACATTCCCGCCCAGGTGATTGTGGGCAAGGGGCGGCGCGGGGCCAAGGTGCAACTGTCGGAACGCTTTGAACAGGCGATCGACCGTTGCGCGATGAAGGTGGGGGCCAAGGATGCCGATGCCTATCTTGCCGAATGGCGCAAGGCGGCGGCCTATACGGTGGAAGGCGACGACATGGAGGTTGCGCAGACCGAAGCCGCGCGTCTGGAAGCCCGCTATGACACCGAGCATCTGAAAGACCTGATCGCGGCCGACGGCTGGGCAAAAGGCTGAAAGCGCAGCGCATGACCCCGAGGGAAAGAGTGATGGCCTTGTTCAACCTGCTGCCCAGACTGCCGGGCTTGCCCGCCTTGCCCCAGTCGCGGCTTGAGGCGTTGCTGAAGGGCTATTCCATCGAGGTGATGCCGCGCACCGCTGAAAAGATCGACGACTTCCGCACACTGCTGCCGGCGGGAACAAGGGTGTACATCGCCCATATCGACGGCACCCCGATCAAAGACATGGTGGCCACCGCCCGCCGTCTGGCCGAAGAAGGCTTTACCGCGATGCCGCATTTTCCGGCCCGGATCATCAAGGACCGCGCCACACTGACCGGTTGGGTTGCGCGCTACCGTGATGCCGGCGTGCGGCAGGGTCTGTTGCTGGCCGGTGGCGCGGCGCAGCCGGTGGGCGACTTTCACACCTCGATGCAACTTCTTGAATCCGGGGCGTTTGACGGGTTTGACCGGCTGCATGTGGCAGGCCACCCCGAGGGCAACAAGGACATTGATCCCGACGGGTCAGACCGCATGGTGATGCAGGCCGCGCGCTGGAAATCGGCTTTTGCGGAACGCACCGACGCGAAAATGGCTATGGCCACGCAGTTCTGCTTTGATGCGGCCCCGGTGATTGCATGGGTCAACCGCTTGCAGGCCGAGGGTGTGTCGCTGCCCGTCCACATCGGCGTGGCGGGGCCTGCCAAGCTGCAAACCCTGATCAAGTTCGCCATTGCCTGCGGTGTCGGCTCTTCCTTGAAGGTCTTGCAAAAGCGCGCGATGGATGTGACCAAGCTGCTGATGCCCTACCAGCCGACCGAGCTGTTGGCCGATCTGGCCGCACACAAGACAGCCACTCGCGGCTTTGGCATCGAACAGGTGCACTTTTTTCCGCTGGGCGGTATCAAGACCTGCGCCCAATGGCTGATGGACAACGGCGGCGCCTCGGGCAGACCCGCCATAGCTGCTTAATGTAAAGGCTTAAGAATGACCCGCACCGTTATTGAATCGAAAACGAAAACCGTCACCATCGGTTTTGATGAACCGTTCTGCGTGATCGGTGAGCGGATCAACCCGACCGGACGCAAGAAGCTGGCCGCCGAACTGGAGGCAGGCAATTTCGACACGGTCTTGCGCGATGCGCTGGAGCAGGTCGCCTGTGGGGCCATGGTGCTGGATGTGAATTCGGGCGCGGTGTTCACCAACAAGATGGCGGAAGATCCGCGTTATGCCGACAACAATTTTGTCGAACCGCCCCTGATGAAGGCGCTGATCGAAATGATCCAAGGCACGGTTGACGTGCCCTTGTGCATCGACAGCTCGGTTCCCGCAGCGTTGGAGGCAGGTCTTGCCGCCTGCGAAGGCCGCCCGTTGTTGAACTCGGTCACGGGTGAGGAAGAGCGGTTGGAACTGGTGCTGCCGCTGGTCAAGAAATACAACGTGCCGGTGGTGGCGATTTCCAACGACGATACCGGCATCAGCCAAGACCCCGATGTGCGTTTTGCCGTGGCGAAAAAGATCGTGCAGCGCGCCGCCGATTTCGGCATTCCGGCGCATGACATCGTGGTTGACCCGCTGGTGATGCCGATCGGGGCGATGGCAACCGCCGGGCATCAGGTCTTTGCCCTTGTGCGCCGCCTGCGCGAGGAATTGGGCGTGAACACCACCTGCGGCGCATCCAACATCAGCTTTGGCCTGCCGCAGCGCCACGGTATCAACGCGGCCTTCCTGCCGATGGCCATTGGTGCCGGCATGACATCCGCCATCATGAACCCGGTCCGTCAGGTGGAAATGGAGGCGATCCGCGCCGCCAATTTCCTGATGAACCACGATGCCAACGGCGGCGAGTGGATCCGCTTTGCCAAGGTGCTGGAGGCGGTCGAGGGCGGGATGACCTTTGCCGAAGCCTCGGCGGCGCAGGCGCAATCGGCGGGCGGGCGTCGCGGCGGACGGCGTGGGCGTGCGTGATAACCTTGTGTTAACCATGGGGCCGGTAGTCTGGCCGCATGGAAACAATCATCAGACAGAGCAACGCAGATTATTGGGTCGATCAGGTGTTCTCGGCCAAGCAGGCGCGTGGCGGTGTGGTGCGCCGCAGTGTGCATTGGGTGCAGCGCGAGATCGGGCAAGATCGCTTTGTGCACGAGGTGCGGGCACGCGGGTTTCACCTGTTGCGGGCGGGCGATCAGTTCATCGTGGTCTGCGACCCGCGGCCGGTTCAGATGCTGTTCTGACGCATTCCCTGCGAGAAATTCGTTCACCGAGTTTTCTGCGAAAACTCCGGTTTATCTGCGATATACACGATCTTTCGCAGAAAGATCATGATCCTGATTTATCGCAGATAAATCATGGCCCCCCGCATATTGCCGCTGCGTCGAAAGCCGCTAAAACCAGCGCAGCAGGAGAGACCCCATGTCAGACGACGCGCTTGTGATCTTCACGCCTTCGGGCAAGCGCGGGCGTGTGCCACTGGGCACCCCGGTGCTTGCGGCTGCGCGGCAGTTGGGGGTGGACCTTGATTCCGTCTGCGGCGGGCGCGGCATCTGCTCCAAATGTCAGATCAGCCCCGGGTATGGCACGTTTTCCAAGCATGGCGTCACGGTGGCGGCAGACGCGCTCAGCGACTGGAACGCGGTGGAAGATCGCTACAAGCAAAAGCGCGGTCTGGCAAATGGCCGCCGTCTGGGCTGTCAGGCCCGGATCATGGGCGATGTGGTGATCGACGTGCCGCCCGAAAGCCAGCTGCATAAACAGGTGATCCGCAAATCGGTGACCGAGCGGGTGATCGAAATGGACCCCGCAACCCGCCTGTTGTATGTCGAGGTGGCCGAACCCGACATGCACGAACCCACCGGCGATTTCGAACGTCTGGCGCTTGCGCTGCGCGACCAGTGGCAGGTGGCCGATGTGACCGCCGATCTGGCCCTTTTGCGCCGCTTGCAGCCGGTGTTGCGCAAGGGCAACTGGACCGTGACCGTCGCGCTGCACAAGGGCAACCATGATGCCACGCCGCGCATCCTTGACCTCTGGCCCGGCTTTCATGACGGGGCGATTCACGGGCTGGCGATCGACCTTGGTTCCACCACCATCGCGGCGCATCTGTGCGATTTGCGCGATGGCCGGGTGCTGGCCTCGGGCGGGGTTATGAACCCGCAGATCCGCTTTGGCGAGGATCTGATGAGCCGGGTTTCCTATGTGATGATGAACCCCGGCGGCGATGTGGAAATGACCAGCGTCGTGCGCGCGGCGATCAACGATCTGGCACTGTCGATTGCGGCTGAAGGTGGGGTTGATCCGGCCAGCATTTATGACGTGGTCGTGGTCTGCAACCCGGTGATGCACCATCTGCTGCTGGGGATTGATCCGGTCGAACTGGGCCAAGCGCCGTTTGCACTTGCCACCTCGGGCAGCCTGTCACTGGATGCGCGCGATCTGGATATGGCGGCGATCAACCGGGCCGCAAGGGTCTATATCCTGCCCTGCATCGCCGGGCATGTCGGGGCCGATGCGGCGGCGGTGGCGCTGTCGGAACAGCCGGGCAAGTCGGACGAGATGGTGTTGATCGTCGATGTCGGTACCAATGCCGAGATCCTTCTGGGCAACAAGCATCGGGTGCTGGCCTGTTCCTCGCCCACGGGCCCCGCGTTTGAAGGCGCGCAGATAAGTTCCGGCCAGCGGGCCGCCCCCGGTGCAATTGAACGGGTCGAGATTGACCCCGTCACCAAGGAACCGCGGTTTCGGGTGATCGGGTGTGATCTGTGGTCGGATGATCCGGGTTTTGCCGAAGCGACCGCCACATCCGGCATCACCGGCATCTGCGGGTCGGGCATCATCGAGGCGGTGGCCGAAATGCGGATGGCGGGGCTGGTGGACCCGGGCGGCCTGATCGGCGGGCCGGATCAGACCGGCACGCTGCGATCCATCCCCGAAGGACGCACCCACAGCTATCTGCTGCATGATGCCACCAGCGAGGGTGGGCCGCGCATCATGGTGACCCAAGGCGACATCCGCGCCATCCAGCTTGCGAAATCGGCGCTGTATGCCGGGGCGCGGCTGTTGATGGACGAAATGGGCATCGACCACGTTGACCGCATCACGCTTGCCGGGGCGTTTGGCGCGCATATCAGCCCCAAACATGCGATGGTGCTGGGCATGATCCCCGATGCGCCCCTTGCCAATGTCACCAGCGCCGGCAATGCCGCTGGCACTGGCGCACGCATTGCGCTGTGCAATGTGGCGGCGCGCGACCAGATCGAGGCGGTGGTGCATGACATCCACAAGGTGGAAACCGCCATCGAGCCGCGGTTTCAGGAACATTTCGTCAACGCCAATGCCATTCCGCATGCGGTGGACCCGTTCCCCAACCTGTTCTCGACGCTGACCTTGCCAAATGTGTCGTTCAACACCCAAGGCAGTGGCGGTGATGGTCGGCGGCGCCGACGTGGATAGGGTGTCCGCCATGCCCGAGGCGCGAACCGACATCTGCCTGCTGCTGGAACGCGTGGCACGACAGGACCGCGCGGCCTTTGGTGTGCTGTACCACACAGCCGGGCCGAAACTTATGGGGGTTCTGCTGCGTATCCTGGGCACAAGGGCAGAAGCGGAGGATGCGTTGCAAGAGGTGTTCACACGGGTCTGGCTGCGGGCGGGGCGCTATGATGCGGCGCGCGGGGTTGGCATGGCCTGGCTGGTTGCGCTGACCCGCAATCACGCGATTGACCGTTTGCGCGCCCGCAGGCCCGAACAAGCCGAAGACGGCGCGGCGGAGTTGATCCCCGACCAGTCGCCGCGCGCCGAGCACCGGCTGATCGCTTTGGGCGAGGCGCGGCGGGTGGCCGAGTGTTTTGACACGCTGGAACCGGCAAAGGCGCAGGCGGTGCGTGGCGCCTATCTGGACGGGCTGTCCTATGACGCCCTTGCCGCGCGCCATGCCGTGCCCTTGAACACCATGCGCACCTGGTTGCGGCGCAGCTTGCTGAAATTGAAGGAGTGTCTGGACCAATGACCGACGCCCCTTTGACGCCCGAAGATGACGACGATGCCTTGGCCGGGGAATATGTGCTGGGCGTGCTGGACCTGGCCGCGCGCTTGGCGGTGGAGGCGCGGATCAAGGCCGGGGCGCAGATTGCTGCCCGCGTGACGGCGTGGGAGGTGCGGCTGTCGCCGTTGAACGACGGCTACGATCCGGCCCCCCTGCCCGACCTGTTGCCGCAGATCGAGGCGCGGTTGTTCCCAAAACCTGCCACTGCGCGCCGGGGTTGGCGGTCTTGGCTGGCCGGGGCCGCGGCGGCGGCGGCTTTGGCGGTTGGGGTGCTTGTCATGGTCGCGCCTGCGCCAAAAGCACCGCTTCTGGCGACGCTCAGTGCCAGCGATGCGCCCCTGGCCTATGAGGCCCGCCATGACGGCAACCGCCTGACTGTCCGCCAAATCGCGGGCCTGCCTGCGCCGGCTGGCCAAAGCCATCAGTTGTGGATCATCGCGCCCGGTAGCGCGCCTGTGTCGCTGGGGCTGTTGGGCGCGGCACCTTTGCAGGTGGACACGCCGCGCCCGCCGCAAGGCTGGGTGCTGGCGGTGTCGGTCGAACCGGCGGGCGGATCGCCCACCAGCGCACCCACCGGCCCGGTGATCCTGACCGCCGAAATCGGGGCTTGATCACAGCAGCGTGAAACGGCGCGGAAAATAACACCGGCCTGAAACTCGCACCGGTTCCGCCCCGTAACGATGGGGAAGGCAGGGTGGTCCTGCCTTGGCACACCGGAGAACACCCGATGAAACTGACCCTTGCCGCCTCGATCCTTGCCCTGTCCGCCGTCACTGCCTTTGCCGAAAACCCGATGGTGGGTGGTGCCGCGATGTATGACACCAAGACCATCGTTGAAAACGCCGTGAACTCGGCCGATCACACCACGCTGGTGGCCGCGGTGCAGGCCGCCGGTCTGGTGGAAACGCTGTCGGGTGAAGGCCCGTTCACCGTGTTTGCGCCGACCAACGCCGCCTTTGCCAAACTGCCCGCAGGCACGGTGGAAACCCTGCTCAAGCCGGAAAACAAGGACCAACTGGTCAAGATCCTGACCTGCCACGTGGTGGCTGCCAATGCGATGGCCGCCGACATCGACAAGATGATCGCCGATGACAAGGGCATGCACCCGGTGGCCATGGTCGGCGGGTGTGAGTTCACCGCGATGAAAGATGGCGATGCCATCAAGATCAAGGACGGCATGGGCAATGTCGCCACCGTCACCATCGCCGACGTCAAGCAATCGAACGGCGTGATCCATGTGATCGACACGGTGCTGCTGCCCGCCATGTAAGCGCCCAAGCTTGGTTGCGCGGGGGGTCATCACTCTCCCCTCGCGTGCCTTGCCGCGCGTGTCGGTGGCGCGCCTGTTCACTGTCCCCAAGGGTTTGCCCCGGCACGCGCGTGTTCTGCCCCCTGATCCCAAGTATCGGGGGGTCTTCACATCGCCAAACCACATTGATTTCGCCGCACCCCGCTTGACCTGCGCCGCTGCTTGTCTTACCTGACAAAGCGTGCGGGTGTATCTCAATGGTAGAGAAGCAGCTTCCCAAGCTGATGACGAGGGTTCGATTCCCTTCACCCGCTCCATCCCCCCCCTTTCTCGGCACGACGCCCCCTTTTCTTTGCGCACGCTGGCCGTTAGGCAAGCTGTCGGCATTGACCGAAGGAGAGCGCCATGAACGACGACATCAAACGCCTTGGCACCGGCACCCGGATGAGCGAGGGCGTGTGCTACAACGGGATCATCTGGGTCGCGGGCCAAGTCGGCAAACCCGGCGACTCGGTGGCCGCGCAGACCCAGACCTGTCTGGCCGAGGTGGACCGCATCCTGGCCGCCGCCGGCACCGACAAGACCCGCATCCTGTCGGCCCAGATCTGGCTGGCCGACATTGCCGACTTCCCCGAGATGAACCGGATCTGGGATACCTGGGTGCCGCAGGGCCATACGCCTGCCCGCGCCACCGGCGAGGCGAAGCTGGCCGCCCCGGCCTACCGCGTGGAAGTGATCGTCACCGCCGCGCTGAAGTAAGGCAAAAAAGGCGGGGGGCTTGCCGCCCCCCGAAGCCCCCGCGGGTATTTGCACCAAGAGGAATGAAACGGCCGGTCATGCCCCACGAAACCAGGCGGCAAGGCGGGCGGTGGACCCGTCCTTGCCGTCAATTTCGGCCTTGCCTTCAAGGACAGGTTGCAGGGCAAGCGCCAGTTCCTTGCCCAGTTCCACCCCCCATTGATCAAAGGAATTGATCCCCAGGATCACGCCTTCGACAAACACCCGGTGTTCATAAAGCGCGATGATCTGGCCAAGGACAAAGGGCGTCAACTGGTCATAGGCCAGCGTGGTTGAAGGCCGGTTGCCCGGAAACACCCGGTGGCGGGCCTGACGGTCAAGCTCGGCCCCGGTCAGGCCCTTTTTCGCCATCAGCGCCATCGCCTCATCCAGCGTGCGGCCGCGCAGCAGGGCCTTGGATTGCGCCAGACAGTTTGACACCAGCATCAGGTGCTGATGCGCAAGATCCGGTTCATGGCCGCGCCGGGCCACCAGAAACTCACACGGGACCACGCGGGTGCCCTGGTGGATCAGTTGGTAAAACGCATGCTGGCCATTGGTGCCAGGCTCGCCCCAGACCACCGGGCCCGAGGGATAGGGCAGATCAGAGCCATCCATCGCCACGCGCTTGCCGTTGCTTTCCATCTCCAGCTGTTGAAGATAGGCAGGCAAGCGGCTAAGCCGCTGATCATAGGGCAGAACTGCGCGGGTGGTATAGCCGCAGATCTGGTTGTGCCACAGCCCGACCAGCGCCAGCAGCACCGGCAGGTTCTGGCCAAACGGGGCCTCGCGGAAATGCCGGTCCATCGCAGCACCGCCGCGCAGAAAATCGTCAAACGCCTGCGGCCCCACCGCCAGCATCACCGACAGCCCGATCGGCCCCCACAGCGAATAGCGCCCGCCGACCCAGTCTTCAAAACCGAACACCCGTTCACCCGGTATCCCGAATGCGGCGGTCTTGTCGGCGGCGGTGGACACGGCGGCAAATTGCGCCGCCGGATTGGCCACCCGTTGCGCCATCCAGGCCCGCACGGTTTCGGTGTTGGTCATCGTCTCGATGGTAGTGAAGGTCTTGGAGGCCACGATCACCAGCGTGGTTTCGGGGTTCAGCCCGCGCAAGATATCGGTCGCATGCGCGCCATCGACGTTCGAGACGAAATGGCAGCGCGGCCCATCGTGATAGGGGGCAAGCGCAAGCACCGCCATGGCCGGGCCAAGATCAGACCCGCCGATGCCGATGTTGACCACATCGGTGATCCGGCCGCCCTGTCCGATAAAGCGGCCCTCACGCACGTCCGTCGCAAAGGCCTGCATCCGGGCATGGGTTTGGCGCACCGGCGGCATCACGTCGACGCCGTCCACCAGCACCGGCGTTTGCAGGTTGCGCAGCGCGGTGTGCAGCACGGCGCGGCCTTCGGTTTCGTTGATCTTGGCCCCGGCAAACATCGCATCGCGCTGAACCGCAACCCCGGCGCTGTCGGCGAGGGCCAGCAGCAACCCCAGGCCGCGGGCATCAAGGTTGGTCTTGGAATAGTCAAACAGCATCCCGTCACTGCCGGCCGAAAAATCCACCGCCCGTGCCGGGTCGGCGAACAGATCAAGGATTGATCGCCCGCGAACGGCCGCGTGATGGTCTTGCAATGCGTCCCAGATCTTGGTCATGTTATTCGGCCCAATGCACGGTTGCGATATCCAGCACCGCCCGCACCGGGGCCTGACTGGCAGAAAGGCCGATGGCGCGTTCCAAGGCCGCGCGCTTTTCCGGACCCTTGATCAGGATATGCGTATGAAACGCCGACCTCAATGCCCGGGCCGACAGGGTGATGCGCGGCTCGCCTGCGGCTTCGGCGCGCAGGGCCATCAGAATGGGTGCCGTAGGGGCAAGCGCCTGTTCCAGCAGATCGGCACCCGGAAACAGGCTGGCGGTGTGCATGTCGGCCCCCATGCCCAAGAGCAGCACCGAAATCGGCAGATGCGGGGCGATGCCCTCTGACAGGGTCTCCAGCACATCCTCGGGTTGGTCGGCCGGGGAGTAAAGCGGCACCAGGTGCGCCCGGCCGGCCGGGCCGCGCAGCAGGCGTTCGCGCACAAGCCGGGTGTTTGACCGCGGGCTGGCCTCGGGCACCCAGCGTTCATCGTTCAGGAAAACCGCGACATTCTGCCAGTCCAGATCGGCACCCGACAGCGTATCAAACACCGGACCCGGCGTGGTGCCGCCCGGCACGCAGAACGACGCCCGGCCATCGCGGCGCAAGAACGCCCCCAATTCACCCGAGATCTGCTTGGCAAGCGCCAGATACATCAACTCGGCATCGGGGTAGGCGATGAACTGCATCACTTGATCTCCCGCCAGCGGCGCCCGTCGCGGTGCATCAGCATCAGCGCATCTTCGGGGCCGGATGTGCCCGGGTCATAGCTTTGCGGCTTGTCGCCGCGCGCCGTCCAGCCCTCGATGATCGGGTCGGTCCAGGCCCAGGCGGCCTCGACCTCGTCGCCGCGCATGAACAGGGTCTGGTTGCCACGGATCACATCCATGATCAGCCGTTCATAGGCATCGGGCACATCGTCGTGATCATCGCCAAGCGCATCGGCAAAGGACATGTCCAGCGGCACCTGCATCAGCCGCATGCCGCCCGGCCCCGGTTCCTTGATCATCACCTTCAGGTGCATGCCTTCATCGGGTTGCAACCGGATCACCAGCACGTTTTCGCGCCAACCCTGCGCGTCGTCAAAGATCGAATGTGGCGGCTCGCGAAAGGTGATGGCGATTTCCGATGCCCGCGCCCGCAGCCGCTTGCCGGTGCGCAAATAGAACGGCGTGCCCTTCCAGCGCCAGTTCGACACATGCACCCGCAGCGCGATGTAGCTTTCGGTGGTGGAATGGGGGTTCTCGCTGTGGGCCAGATAGTCGCCCTGCCCGCCCCCGGCAAGATACTGACCGCGCACAATATCTTGCGGGCGAACCGGGTCCAGCGCACGAATGACCTTCAGCTTTTCATCGCGCACCGCGTTGGGGTCAAAGTGATAGGGCGGCTCCATCGCGATCAGGCACAGCAATTGCATCATGTGGTTTTGCACCATGTCGCGCATCGCGCCCGACTTGTCGTAATAGGCCCCGCGCCCTTCGACCCCCACGGTTTCGGCCACGGTGATCTGCACATGGTCCACATATTCGGCCTTCCACAACGGCTCGAACAGGATATTGGCAAAGCGCACCGCCATCAGGTTTTGCACCGTCTCTTTGCCAAGATAGTGGTCGATGCGGTAGATCTGGGTTTCGTCAAAGTGCAGCGCCAGCGTCGCGTTCAACGCCTGCGCCGAGGCCAGATCGCGGCCAAACGGCTTTTCCACCACGATCCGCGATTTGGCATCGGCCACCCCATGCTGGTTCAGGCGCAGCGCAATATCGCCAAACAGGCTGGGCGCCACCGAGAAATAGAACGCCCGCACCACATCATCGCGCATCAGGTCTTTCAGCGCGGCCCACCCGCCCGCGCCGGTGGCGTCAATCGCCACATAGTGCAACCGGGTCAGGAATTCGGCAATCATCGCCGAGTCTTGCCGGGATTCCGAAACATATTCGGCGATCGACGTGGCCACCATGGCGCGAAAATCGTCGTCAGACAGTTCGGCCCGCGCCGCGCCGATGATCCGGCTGTCGGCCGTCATCTGCCCGGCCAGAAACCGCCGATACAGCCCCGGAAAGATCTTGCGCCGGGCCAGATCGCCGGTGCCACCGAAGATCACAAGATCGAAAGGCTCGACCGGGATGACGCGAGAAACCATGACGTTACCTCTTGTGGCGGGCTGCTTCGTTGGTGCCAATGCGGTCTTTCTACAGACGATCCCACCCAAATGCCAGCATCCGCAACACCGTGGCCAAAGCGCTTTGGCCTGTGTGCGCTCACGCCTCCAGTTCGGCGTCCCAATATAGGTAATCCATCCAAGAATCGTGCAGATGGTTCGGCGGGAAACGGCGGCCATGCGCCTGCATTTCCTCGGCCGTGGGTTGGCGCGGGGCTTTGGCCAGATGCAGGCCGGACTGGCGCAGGGTCTTTGACCCCTTGCGCAGGTTGCACGGACTGCAAGCCGCCACCACGTTTTCCCAACTGGTCTGGCCACCGCGGGCGCGCGGCAAGACATGATCAAAGGTCAGATCGCCCTTGGCACCGCAGTATTGGCAGCAGAATTCGTCCCGCAAGAAAAGATTAAAGCGCGTGAAGGCCACGCGCTTTTGGGGTTTGACATAGTCCTTGAGCACCACAACCGAGGGTATCCGGAACACCGACCTTTGCGAATGAACCACCTGGTCATATTCGGCGACGATCTGAACCCGGTCCAGAAAGGCCGCCTTGATCGCCTCTTGCCACGGCCAAAGCGACAGCGGGTAATAGCTGAGCGGGCGATAATCCGCATTCAGCACCAGCGCCGGATAATGTTTCAACGCCGCCGGATCACGCACGAACTGTGTTCTGAAATCGCCGTCCATCGAAGCTTTGACCTCACCCCTGTCCCGTTGCCCGCGAGAGGCATCGTGGCGAGGAGACCCGCCCCGATGCCCGAACTATATCTGGCGGAACGCGGCTGGCAAGTCCCCTATCCCAAGTGGCAAGCTAGCCTGCGTTCCGGCCTTGGCATCGCACAACAAAGTGACAACGGGGTGACGGTCAGCGCCCGATCCGGCGGGTCAGTTGCGCGGCCTTGCGGGCACGTTTGGCAATGTCGCGGGCCTGCCGGGCCTGTGCATCCTGCGCGGGCGTGGGCGCAGCCGGGGTCTTGCCGCGATGCACCACCGCGTCAGTGCCCTTCTTGATGCCCCAATTCACCCCTTTGCGGATGAAAATGCGGGTCACCATGTTGACGATCTGGTTCAGGTTCATGTCAATCCTCGAAAAGTTCGCTCTGGCCAGAGGTGGCCTCATCCTCATCTTCGTCGGTCCTTTGCGCGAGGCCCGGCAAGGGCCGGTTGTCCAGCAACCCCGCCGCGCGCAATTCCTTGATGCCGGGCAGATCGCGGGCCGATTCCAGCCCGAAATGATCCAGAAAATGCTCGGTCACCACAAAGGTCACCGGGCGGCCGGGGGTCATCCGCCGGCGGCCCAACCTGATCCAGTCCAGTTCCATCAACTGCTCGATCGTGCCGCGGCTGACCGCGACGCCGCGGATTTCCTCGATCTCGGCCCGTGTCACCGGCTGATGATAGGCGACGATCGCCAGCGTCTCGATCGCCGCGCGCGACAGCTTGCGCTGCTCGACGGTTTCCTTGCGCATCAGATGGCCAAGGTCGGGCGCGGTGCGCAGGGCGTAAGCATCGCCCACCCGCACCAGATTGACCCCGCGCCCGTCATAGCGTTTGCGGACATGCGCCAAAGCCTCGGCCGGATCGCAGCCATGCGGCATCCGGGCCACCAACTCGGCCAGCGTCACCGGGTCGGCACTGGCAAACAGGATCGCCTCGACCATGCGCTCTTGTTCCCCCATCGGGGGGGCTTCGAACAGGCTGATCTCGATCGGGTCGGTCATGGGTCTTTCCGCCGGATCTGGATCGGCGCAAAGCTGGTCCCCTGCCGCACCTCGACCTGACCGCGCTTGGCCATTTCCAGAACGGCGGCGAAATGCGCCGCCGTGGCCGAGCGGCGGCGCATCGGATGCACCTCCCAGCCCTCGGGCAGAAAGCTGGTCAGATCCGACCAGTCACCGACAAAGCCGATCAGGCCGCGCATCCGCTCCAGCGCCTGTTCCATTGTGAACACATGGTCACGGTCCATGACAAAGGGCCGGAACTCATCCTTGGTGCGGATGCGGGCATAGGCGCGCATCAGGTCCAGCAGGCTGGCCTGATAGGTGACCTGCCGGTGGTGACTGATGTCTTCGGGCAGGCCGCGGGCAAAGAAATCGCGGCCCAACTGGTCGCGCGCCATCAGCCGCGCCGCCGCCTCACGCATAGCTTGCAGGCGTTCCAGCTGATAGGCCAGATGTGCGGCAAGGTCTTCGGCGCTTGGCCCGTCGTCGCGGGCATCGGGCGGCAACAAAAGCCGCGATTTCAGATAGGCAAGCCAGGCCGCCATCACCAGATAATCGGCCGCCAGCTCGATCCGCAACGCCTGCACCCGGCCCACGAAACCCAGGTATTGCTCGGCCAGTTGCAACACCGAAATCCGGCGCAGATCAACCTTTTGCGTGCGCGACAGCGTCAGCAACAGGTCAAGCGGGCCTTCAAAGCCATCGACGTCAACGATCAGCGCCTCGGCCGCCATCCGGTCGGCGGGGGCAAGACGGTCGGCAAGCGGGGCATCGCCCCAGTCATCGGCAACAGGGTCAGGCATGCGCATCCCCGGACATCAGGCCCCGAAACTCGGCTTCCAGGGCGGCGATGTCAACGGGGTCGGGCGCATGGCGGGCGGCAAGCGCGGCTTTCGCGCGCACGGTGGTGGCGGGTGACTGCGCGCCGCAGGCCGCGGCCACCGCCTGCATTTCGGCCAGATCGCCCTTGCAATGCAGCGCAATATCACAGCCCGCCGCGATCGACGCCGCCGTCCGCCGGGCCAAGGTGCCGTGCAAGGCCTGCATGTTCAGATCATCGGTCATCAGCAGACCGCCAAACCCGATCCGGTCGCGGATAACCCCGATCATCCTTGGGCTTTGGGTTGCGGGCAGGTCGTCATAGGCGGTGTAGACGACATGCGCCGTCATTGCCATCGGCAGATGGTTCAAGGCACGAAACGGCGCGAAATCACACGCCTCAAGCTCTTGGCGCGACGCGGTGACGGTGGGCAGATCGTGATGGCTGTCCGCCGTGGCACGGCCATGGCCCGGCAGGTGCTTTATCACCGGCAAGACACCGCCCGCCAGCAGGCCATCGGCCACCGCCGCCGAAATGGCGGTTACCGTGGCCGCATCGCTGCCATAACAGCGGTTTTTCAGGAAAGCATGCGTGGCACCCCCGGCGATATCAGCACAGGGCGCGCAATTGGCATCGACGCCGATGCCGCGCAATTCATGCGCGATCAGCCGCGCGCGGATCCACATTGCGCGCACCGGATCGCGGGCCGCGCCCACGGTGTCCAGCGGCGGGGCCCAGTCGCGCCAGTGTGGCGGGCCCAGACGCTGCACCCGCCCGCCTTCCTGGTCGATCAAGATCGGCGCATCGCGCCCTACCGTATCGCGCAAGGCAGCCGTCAGCCGCCGCAATTGCACCGGGGTTTCAACGTTGCGGGCAAACAGGATGAACCCGAACGGATCGCACTCGCGAAAGAACGCGGCCTCTTGCGGCGAAAGTTCGGGGCCAGCGCAGCCAAAGATCGCGGCCAGACGGCCTGTCATCTGTGGGCGACCGGGATACAGGCGGCATCCTCGGCCAGAAGGGCGGTGCAGAAGCGGCGGGCATCATCCTCGCCATCAAAGCCATGCGCGCGCAGCCGATAGAAGGTGCGGCCGCCAGATTGCGCAGACTGGATCACCACCGACTTGCCGCTCAGCAGATCGCCAAACCTGGCACTCAGCCGCCCCCATTCGCCACGTGCAAGCTCGGGGCTGTCGAACGCCCCCAGTTGCACAAGCCGGGTGCCGACGGAAAGGCTGGCGGAGTCAATTTCATTGACCAAGGGCAGGCTAGCACTGACGTTGACCACACCCGAGATCGCGGGCACAAGATCAGCGCGCAGCGCCGCGGGCCGTGCCAAGGGCCGGGGCGATGCGGCAAGCCCGCCGTTCGCCACGTTGGATGCAGGCTCGGGCGGCACCTCGGCCACGGGTTCCAACGGCATCACGTCTTGCGACAGGGCCTCGGCCAAGGCGCGGGCTACGGCATCATTTGCCGCCGGAATATCCGACGGCAGGATCGGCCGGGGCATGCCGTCTGCGGGCGTGGCGGCAAGATCAGCCCCCGGCGCGACAGCGGCCAGTGCCGCATCAATCGCGGCGTCGGGCATCGCCACCGGGTCCGGCACCGCAAGCGCGGCAACCGTCGGAACCGACGCGTCCAGACCAAGGCCGGGCGCATCTTCCGCGGTCAGGTCAAGCGGTTCGGGGGCCAGCACGATTTCGGGTGGCAGCGCCGCAGTGCCACCGACCGCCGCAATCACATTCACCGCCATGCCCTGATGGTCGGCCACATCGCCGCCGGGGTTCGACGGGGCCACCCGCACCGGCCCTTCGACCGCGCGGATCACCGGAATGCCCGACACATCGCGCACCGCAAGGCGGTAACCCCACGAGCCGACACCTGCGATCAACGCCAGCGAACACACGGCCCCGGCCACCTGAACCAGTGTCTGAACCTGTCCGCCGGGCATAAGGGGTGATGCCCCATAGCCCTCAAAATCGATTTCCGCCATGCTCTGCCCCGATCAGGCGGGTTCACGTCCCGCCTCTTGCCTGTTTCACACCGACGGGGCGCTGTTGATCAGCGCATTTCCTCGACCGGAGTGACCCCCAAGATACCAAGACCTGCGCAAATGACAACGCCCACGGCCCGCGCAAGGGCGATTTTCGCCGCAGATGTTGCGGTATCGTCCTGCAAGAAGCGCAAGGACGGATCGTCATTGCCACGGTTCCACAGCCCATGCAGATCTGACGCGAGTTCATAAAGGTAAAACGCCACCCGGTGCGGTTCATTTCCGCGCGCGGCAATTTCCACCAGACGCGGCCATTCGGCGATCTTTTTGGCCACCTCGATCTCGGCCGGATGGTCCAGCTTCGTCAGGTCAGCGGCGGCAAGGGTCGCATCCGACACATCCACCCCGGCCTCACGCGCCTTGCGCAGGATGCTGTTCACCCGGGCATTGGCGTATTGCACATAAAACACCGGGTTATCTTTCGACTGTTCCAGAACCTTGGCAAAGTCGAAATCCAGCGCCACGTCGTTCTTGCGCGTCAGCATGATGAACCGGGTCACATCCGCGCCCGCCATTTCCACCACGTCGCGCAGGGTGACAAAGGTGCCGGCGCGCTTGCTCATCTTGAACGGCTCGCCGTTCTTCCACAGCTTTACCAACTGGATCAGCTTGATATCCAGCGGCACGCGCCCGGCAGACAGCGCCGAGACGGCCGCCTTCATCCGCTTGACATAGCCGCCGTGATCGGCCCCGAAAATGTCGATCAACTGGTCATAACCGCGCTGCACCTTGTCGAAGTGATAGGCGATGTCGGGCGCGAAATAGGTCCACGAGCCATCGGATTTCATCACCGGGCGGTCGACATCATCGCCATGCGCGGTGGACCGGAACAAGGTCTGTTCACGCTCTTCCCAGTCTTCCAACTGCTTGCCCTTCGGGGCCTCCAGCACGCCTTCATAGATCAGGCCCATGTCGCGCAGCGTATTGATCGCGGCCTCGATCTTGCCGGTGCCATAGAGCGCCTTTTCCGATGAATAGATATCCATCGACACGCCAAGGGCCGCCAGATCATCGCGGATCATCTGCATCATCATCTGGGTGGCAAATTCGCGCACATCGGCCAGCCAGAACTGCTCGCCCTTGTCCAGCAGGCTGTCGCCATACTCGGCTTTCAGCGCCTCACCGACCGGAATGAGGTAATCGCCGGGATACAACCCCTCACGGATTTCCGGCTCCAGCCCATGTGCCTCGCGGTAGCGTTCATAGGCGCTGCGGGCCAGCACATCAACCTGCGCGCCGCCGTCGTTGATATAGTATTCGCGCGTTACATCCCAGCCGGCAAAGGCCAAGAGGTTGGCCAGCGCATCACCCACCACCGCCCCGCGCACATGGCCCACGTGCATCGGCCCCGTGGGGTTGGCGCTGACAAACTCGATGTTGACGCTCTGGCCCTGCCCCAGATCGGCGCGGCCGAAATCTGTGCCCTGCATCAGCGCCGCCCTGACCACACCCTGCCACACCGATGGGGCCAGCCGCAGGTTCAAGAACCCCGGCCCGGCCACATCGGCGGCGGTGATGCGCGGGTCGGCCAGCAGCTTGGCGGCAAGTGCTTCGGCAATCGCACGCGGTTGCATCGCGGCGGGCTTGGCCAGCACCATCGCGGCATTGGTTGCCATATCGCCATGCGCCGCATCGCGCGGCGGTTCCACCGCGACGGCGGCAAAATCCAGGCCTGCGGGCAGCGTTCCAGCCGCTTGCAGGGCGGTCAAGGCGTCAAGCACCAGGGCGCGGATATCGGCGAAGAGGTTCATCTGATCAAATCCTGTCTTGCGCCCTAGGCCATGCCAGAGGGCGCAAGTCAGGTCAAGTTCAGCCGCGCCCGCGCCAGTCGTCCAGCGCCGGATTGGGCTCGGCCACGGCCCCGCTGGCAAACGGCGTGGTCACCGTGCGGTTGCGAAAGTAAAAGGTCTCGCGCGCGCCAAAGTAGAAGGCGACCACCGCGCCCAAAAGCCACCACAACGGTTCCGGCACCGCGTTCAGCCCGACCATACGCTGCGCAAACGACACCGGGTCCACCATCGCATAGACAAACAGCCCCAAGGTGCCAAACGCCAGCAACGGCCGCGGCAAGCGGTTCAGCCCGTTCACAGCGCGGTCAAACCAGCCCATCGAAGGATGGCCGTATTCCTCGCCCAACTGGCGCAGCGCGGCCATCTGCGCCTCGGCCGAAAGCTCCATTTGCCGGGTGGCGCTTGGCACAAAGACCTCGGCCATGCCCTTGGCGGCCGTGCCAAGCGCCGACACCGCCCCCGGTCCGCCCAACACGCTGTCGATCACCCCCATGCTGCCACCCGTGCCTTGTGCTGCGCATCGGACAAATGGTAACGCGGGTTGATGAAGCTTTCGGCCCGGGTGATCCAGCCGCCCTTGCCACCACCCGCGCGACGGGCGAATTTGCGGCTTTGCGGGCGGGCATCGGCAAGCGCGTAGTAGTAATTGCGCCGGGCAATGCCATAGGCATCGGCCAGATGGTTTGGTGCCGCCTCATACGCGGCCTGCACCGCGCGAATGGTCTGCGGCCCGATCTGGCCATCGGGATCACAGGGAAAGCCCATGTCGGTGACCAGCCGTTGCAGGATCTTCACCGCATTCAGGCCTGCGTTCACATACATGTCGAACACCGAGGCCTGCACCGCCTCGGGCAAGGCGGCAATGCCGGGGCGGGTGAAGTAATGCTCCAGATAGATATCCACCGCCTGCGCGCGGGTCAGGGCCCGCACATCGGCCACGTCGATCCGGGCATCGCCGGTCACATCCAGCCCCAGCCTGCGCAGGGTGTGGATGGTGACGCCGTGGTTGGTGGCCCCGCCCGGATCGTCGGGATCGTTCACAAAGCCACCCTCGCGGGCGACAATGTCTTCGGCAATCTGCCGTGTGTGTATCATAGGATTTCCCCGAAGTGCGAACACTCCCCCCGGGGTCAGGGTGGCGGCAGGCGGTTAACGGGGGCAAAAGCCCCCGCGCGGGCCTTAGCTGCCGGGTGTCGATGCCTGGTAGACGCCCTGTTCCTTCAGCGCGTCGATCACCTCTTTGGGCATGTAGCTTTCGTCGTGCTTGGCAAGGATTTCGGTCGCCACAAACACCTCGCCCTGCATGGTGCCGGTGCCGATCATGCCGGTGCCTTCGGAAAACAGGTCGGGCAAAATGCCGGAATAGGTGACAGGAACGGTGTGGTTGGTATCGGTCACGCGAAACTTGATCACCTCGCCCTCGCCGCGCACCAGTGACCCGTCCTCAACCAGCCCCCCGATGCGGAACACTTCACCGGTCTTCGGCGGTTCTTCGGCAATCTGTGTCGGGCTGCGGAAAAAGTTGATGCCATCCTTCATCGCATAACCGATCAGCGCGGTGCTGACACCCAAAGCCACAAAGGCCAGCACGATGATCTGAACCCTGCGTTGCTTTTTCAGCCCCTTCATTCCAGCCATCTGATCGACTCCTTAGCTGTGCCCACCAGAGATGTGGGGCGAAATCCGCGTTTTGTCGAGAGGTCTAACGCCGCAGCCCGGAATTGTGATTGATCTGGGCCAAATCGCGTCAGGCAGATTGAAAATCAATCCGGCGGCGCAGGAACTGCGTGGCCTTGGACGACACCGCCTTGGGGTCGCCGGTGGTCAGGAACTTTGACGCGGTGCCCGTGCCCAGCATCTTGGGGCGCCGGGTCAGGTAGTCGGCCAGCGACTCGGCCACCAGATTGGCCTGACTATAGACCTTGACCCCGTCGCCAAGCGCATCCTGAAAGGTGCTTTCCATCAGCGGGTAATGCGTGCAGCCCAGAACCGCCGCCTCAGGGTGCGGCATCCGGCGCAACAGCGCCTCGACATGGCTGCGGACCAGGGCTTCGGCCAGGATCTCGTCGCCCTGCTCGATTGCGTCGACCACGCCGCCGCACGGCTGTGCCTCGACATCCACCCCGATGGCGCGATAGGCAAGCTCGCGCTGAAACGCCCGGCTGGCCACGGTGGCAGGCGTGGCAAACAGCGCCACATGCTTGACCGCCACTTCGCGCGGCGGCGAGTTGTCGCCCCAATTGCGTTCGGTCAGCGCCTCGATCATCGGCACAAAGACACCCAGCACCCGCTTGTCCGCTGGCAACCAGGTTTCCTGCATCCGCTTCAACGCCGCCGCACTGGCGGTGTTGCAGGCCAGGATCACCAGATCACAGCCTTCATCCCACAGCCGTTCGACTGCCGCACAGGTCAGGTTGAAGATGTCGTCATGCGTGCGCACCCCGTAAGGCGCATGGGCATTGTCACCCAGATAGACCAAGGGCAGATCGGGCAAGCGGCGCGTGATCGCGTCCAGCACCGTCAGCCCGCCAATGCCGCTGTCAAAAACCCCGACTGCCATCCCTGCCCCACCCCTTGCGCGTGTTGCGGGGCGCGGCCCGGTCAGCGCGTCTTGTATTTCGCCTCAAACTCATAGCCTCGATCATACGAGCGGAACGGTTGCGGCGAAAGATCGTATGTGGCGCGGCGCAAAGTTTCCATCATGCGGGTCGGGTCCGACTTCAACGCCGCCAACTGCGCCGAGGCGATCGGCGCGCCGATCACCACGCGCACAGGCTCGTCGATCCGGGAATGGAACTCTTTGATCAACAGCCCAAGCCGCAGGTTGGCATGCAGGTGGCTGGCAATCTGGAACAGACGCGAGTTGTGGCCGACAAAGAATACCGGCACCACAGTTGCATCCGATCTGGCAATCATCTTGGCGGTGAAGTTGCGCCAACTTGGGTCCAGCGGCCGCGAAAACGGTTTGGCGCTGGTCGACACCGTGCCCCCCGGAAACACCCCGATGGCCCCGCCCTCGTTCAGATAGCTCAGGGCCCTGGCGCGGGTTTCAAGGTTCAGTTTCACCGCCTCTTTCGTGTCGTCAAACGAGATTGGCAGCACCACGCGGTTCAACGCCTCGGCCCGTTTGAACACCGAATTGGCCAGAATCCGGAAATCGCCGCGCACCCGGTCCAGCAGATGGCCCATCATCAACCCGTCAAGGATGCCATACGGGTGGTTGGCGATCAGCACCAACGGGCCATTGGCTGGAATGTTTTCCAGCTTGCCCGCCACGATGTCGAGGCTCAGGCCATAGCGTTCGGGCACCACATCCCAAAAACTGCGGCCGCGCGCGACCTCTTCTTCATAGCCCGCGGCGCGGCGGATCAGCGACAGCCGGCCCGTCACGTTTTCAATCGCCCGGATCAGCACCGCCCCCGCCCTGCTAGAGGCCGATGTCGCATAAGAAATCTCGCGTGCTTCGTTGCGCAACTCTGGTTCCCTCTCGCCCCGGCCGGCGTCTTGAATCTGTCATGCCAGCTTGCGTTTCACCAGCGATGGTAACAATCGGATGACACGTCGCCGCGCTTTTGTCGCTTTTCATGCAAGCGAACCGTCGCACACCCTATTGTTCCGACGGGGCCATTTACTTGCAACTGATTCTCCCCACATGAGGCACGACATGTTAGCGTCGGACAGCCGTAAAGGGTTCACAATGGATTGGGACAAGCTGCGCATTTTTCATGCGGTTGCCGACAAGGGCAGCCTTACCCACGCGGGTGAGGTGCTGCATCTGTCGCAATCCGCCGTCAGTCGCCAGATCCGCAGCCTTGAGGAATCGCTCAACGTCACCCTGTTTCACCGCCATGCGCGCGGGCTGATCCTGACCGAGCAGGGCGAGTTGCTGTTCGATGCGGCTCAGGCCATGGTCAAGCGGCTGGAAGCCACCGCTGCCCGCATCCGCGACTCGGCCGATGAGGTGTTCGGCGAATTGCGCGTGACCACGACCACCGGCTTTGGCACCCTGTGGCTCGCGCCGCGACTGGCCAAGCTGTATCAGAAATATCCCAGCCTGAAGATCGACCTGATGCTGGAAGAGCGCGTGCTTGATCTGCCGATGCGCGAGGCAGACGTAGCCATCCGCATGAAGGAACCGTCACAGGCCGACCTGATCCGCAAGCGGTTGATGAACATCAGAATGCGGCTTTACGCGACGCCCGAGTATCTGGCCGAACACGGCACGCCATCGGTGATGCAGGATTTCACCCAGCATCGCCTGATCGCGCAGCATGCCGGTGTGCCGCAAGTGGCCGCCGGGGCCTCGCTGGTGAATGAGTTGATGACCTATGACATCCCCTCTACCCTGACGGTGAACAACTATTTCGGCGTGCTGCAAGGCGTGCTGAACCACTTGGGCATCGGCGTGCTGCCGGACTATATCACCGAAGATTTTCCGCATCTGGTGCGGGTGCTGCCAGATGTCGAAAGCGCCGAAGTGCCGGTGTTTCTGGCCTACCCCGAGGAATTGCGCCACTCCAAACGGGTGGCGGCCTTTCGGGATTTCGTGACGGAAGAGATTTTCGCCTATCGCAAGCGCCAACAGCCGCTTCAGTGACGCCGCGGCGTTTTTCACCCAGACATGCGCGGTCAGCATAACAGGCATGCTGCAATTGCAGCATGTTCCCACTTGCCCCGAATCGACCCGCTTCATAATTGCTGCGTATGCGGTTCAGCTTTTTGCTGGATCACATACCTCCCTGTTGGACTTTGGCCGAGCATCTGCTCGGCCTTTTTTTGGCTTGGGCGCCCTGTCACGGCTATTGCCTGAACTTTGGGCGATGATGGCCACCCATCCGGGTGTTTTTGGGCAGAATGAAAACCCGGGGCCGGGCCAGACGATTCGCCGCCCCAACCCCCGGCCCGATCTGCCTTTGCCCTTCCCCTTTGCAGGCACTTGCCCTAAAGCCGCTGCGCAGGATCCCTTTCGGAGGCTTCGATGACCGAACCCGCACTCACACCCGAGTTGATCGCCAAGCACGGCATCAAGCCCGATGAATACGCGCGCATCCTGCAAATCCTGAACCGCGAGCCGAACTTTACCGAACTGGGCATCTTCTCGGCGATGTGGAACGAACATTGTTCCTACAAATCGTCAAAGAAATGGCTGCGCACCCTGCCCACCACCGGACCGCAGGTGATTTGCGGGCCCGGCGAAAACGCGGGCGTGGTCGACATCGGTGATGGTCAGGCCGTGATCTTCAAGATGGAAAGCCACAACCACCCCAGCTATATCGAACCCTATCAGGGCGCTGCCACCGGCGTGGGCGGCATCCTGCGCGATGTGTTCACCATGGGTGCGCGCCCGATTGCGGCGATGAACAGCCTGTCGTTCGGCCTTCCCAGCCATCCGAAAACCGCGCATCTGGTCAAGGGCGTGGTCGAAGGTGTGGGTGGCTATGGAAATGCCTTTGGTGTGCCCACCGTCGGCGGCGAGGTGCGCTTTCACCGCAGCTATAACGGCAATTGCCTTGTCAACGCCTTTGCCGCAGGTCTGGCCGATGCCGACAAGATCTTCTACTCGGTCGCCTCGGGTGTGGGCATGCCCGTAGTCTATCTGGGCGCGAAAACCGGGCGTGACGGCGTCGGTGGTGCCACCATGGCATCGGCCGAGTTTGACGACACCATCGAGGAAAAGCGCCCCACCGTGCAGGTCGGCGACCCGTTCACCGAAAAGCGCCTGCTGGAGGCCAGTCTGGAGCTGATGGCCTCGGGTGCGGTGATCTCGATCCAGGACATGGGGGCCGCGGGCCTGACCTGTTCGGCGGTAGAGATGGGCGACAAGGGCGGGCTTGGCATCAAGCTGCAACTGGATGACGTGCCGCAGCGCGAAACCCAGATGACTGCCTATGAAATGATGCTGTCAGAATCCCAAGAACGGATGCTGATGGTTCTGAAGCCGGAACTGGAAGACGTGGCCCGCGCGATCTTTGTCAAATGGGACCTCGACTTTGCCATCGTCGGTGAAACCATTCCCGAAGACCGCTTCCTGATCTTGCATGGCAATGAGGTGAAGGCCGACCTGCCGCTGTCAAAGCTGTCGTCCACCGCACCCGAATATGACCGGCCATGGGTGGAAACCGCGGCGCCGCCGGCGCTTGGCCCGATCCCGGCGATTGACCCGATGGATGGTTTGCGCGCGCTGATCAGCAGCCCATCTTATGCCCACAAGGCCTGGGTGTGGGAACAGTATGACAGCCAAGTCGGGGCCGATACCGTGGTCACCCCCGGCCTGCCTGCCGGTGTGGTGCGGGTGCATGGCACCGGCAAGGCGCTTGCCTTCTCGTCAGACGTGACGCCGCGCTACGTCAAGGCCAACCCGTTCGAAGGCGGCAAGCAGGCGGTGGCCGAGGCTTACCGCAACCTGACCGCGATGGGGGCAACCCCTCTGGCCAGCACCGACAACCTGAACTTCGGCAACCCGGAAAAGCCTGAAATCATGGGGCAATTGGTCGGCGCGATCAAAGGCATCGGCGCCGCCGTGGCCGCCCTTGATATGCCGATCGTGTCGGGCAACGTGTCCTTGTATAACGAAACCGATGGTTCGGGCATCCTGCCCACCCCCACCATCGGCGCGGTCGGGATCTTGTGGTCGCTGGATGATCTGATCCATGGCCAGCCCCAGGATGGCGACCTTGCGGTGATGATCGGCACCCATGGCACCCATCTGGGCCAATCCGCCCTGCTGGCCGAGATGTTCGGGATCGAGGCTGGCGATGCCCCCCCGGTTGATCTGGCGACGGAAAAGCGCCATGGCGATTTCATCCGCGCGCAGGCCAGACACATCCGCTGCTGCACCGATCTGTCGGATGGCGGTCTGGCGCTTGCGGCCTTCGAGATGGCCGAAGCCGCAGGGCTGGGCATGACGCTGGAATGTGACGACATAGCCTATCTGTTCGGCGAAGATCAGGCCCGCTATCTGGTGGCGATTGACCCCAAACGCCTGCACAGCCTGACCAGTGCCGCGCAGGCGGCGGGTGTTCCCGTGGCCGTCGTCGGGCGTTTTGGCGGCGATGCGGTGCGCCTGGGCCAGCACGCGGCCCCGATGGCCAGCCTCAGCCAGACCTACCGCGAGGCTTTTGCCAAGGCCCTTGGTGTCTGACGGTGCTGCAAGTTGGTGCTGCAAGACAGCTTGCAGCGCCGCCCGCCGCGCCTTAGAATTGGAATGATACCAAACAGGAGACTGCCCATGGCCATCGACGCCAGCGACCTTGAAGCCTTGATCCGCGCGCACTTCCCCCATGCAAAGATCACGGTGCAAGGCGACGACGGCCAGCATTTCGCCGCCGAGGTGGTGGATGCAAGTTTCAAGGGCATGAACCGCGTCCAGCAACAACGCGCGGTCTTTGCCGCCCTCAAGGGCAAGATGGATGGCCCGCAAGGCGAATTGCATGCTCTGGCGCTGACAACCCGGGCGCCGGATTAACCAAAGGAACACGATGATGACCGCGCAAGACCGCATCAAAGAGACCATCGAAAAGAACGACGTCGTTCTTTACATGAAAGGCGACCGGCTGTTGCCGAAATGCGGCTTTTCCAGCCGCGTGGCCGGGGTGCTGAACTACATGGGTGTCACCTATGTTGATATCGACGTGTTGTCTGACGCCGACATCCGTCAGGGCATCAAGGATTTTTCCGACTGGCCAACGATCCCGCAGCTTTATGTGAAGGGCGAATTTGTCGGCGGCTGCGATATCGTCACCGAGATGATGCTGTCGGGCGAGTTGGACGCGCTGTTTGATGCCAGCGGCGTGGCCTATGACAAGGCTGCCGCCGACAAGATCCGCGAAGCCAACGCCTGAAGTCACCCCGACGCGCGATGCCCCCTTAAGGCATCACACGAATATCGCACGGCAAGCCATTGAAAAGGCCCGCGAAATGCGGGCCTTGATTACATCTTCTGGGTGCAGGTCAGCAAAAGGCGTTCCTGCCCGGCCTCACGCCAGTACAGGCTGGCCGCATCGCCCTTCGTCCACCAGACATAGCCCGCGCCATCCGAAGGCCAAGCGTAGCGCGCGCCTGATGCGGCGGGTTCCAGATGCAGCAGGATCTGCCGCGCCTCGACATGGATCACCACCACCGCATCCTCGGGGCCGGTGACGAACGTCGCCGGAACCTCTACCCCCCGGTCACAGACGAAGCGGTGGTTCTGCACGTTCAGCGGCTCGGCCCCGGCCTGCCCGGCCATGGCAAAAAAAGCCGCAATCGCAACACCCGCCCTCATGCCTGCGCCCGCTCTGCCACCCGGTCGGCCAAAGCCTCGGCCCGCGCGGCGATCTCGGCCAGCGTCTCGAACACCTCGCGCGGGATGACCGGCACTTCCACCTTTTCGGCCTGCGGCGCCGGGCGGCTTTCCAGCGCGGCAAGCCGGGCCTTCAACTGCCGGTTCTCATCCTCGATCGCGGCGGTCTTGTCGGCCAGCATCAGCCCCGACATCAACAGCATCCGGGTTTCCGGCAAGCGGCCCATCTGCTGCACCAAAGGCTCGGCTTCGGCATTCAGCATGGCGCAGGCGGCGCGCAGGAAATGTTCTTCCCCGCTCTGGCAGGCGACCTGAAAATCGCGCCCGCCGATGGTGATGGTGACATCAGGCATCCTGACTGACCTCCTCTTTCGCTGCGGCCAATGGCTCAAGGGCGGCGATCAGCTCGTCCAGTTCGGCGGCATCGGCAGCGCGCAGGGCGCGCAACGCCTCCAGTTCCGTCAGCATCGCCTTGTTGATCAGATGCGGCTCGACCCGCCCGTCGGCCTGGGCGTCCGTCATCACCCGCAACTGCTCGCGCAGCGAGCCTACGGTTTTCTTCATCCGCTGCACTTCCAGCCCCTGCACATCCAGCAGTTTGGTCAGCCGCGCCACCTCGGCCTGCAACGCCAGCGTTTCCGGGCTGGCCTTGTCGCGCAAGGCACGAAGACGTTCCTGCAACTGGCTGGAAACCATGCGCTCTTCGTCAAGCGCCTCATTCAGGCGGGCAATCTCGGCTTCGGCCACGCCATCGGCCAAGGTGGCCACGGGTGCGTCGGACACAACCGCCGCGGGTGCCGCCGACAGGGTTTCGATCCCGTCCCCGATCCGCATCAGGGCCGCGGCAATTCTGCGCTCAAGCTCGGCTATCGTATCCATGCCCCCTCTTTCCCCGGTTTCCCGGTGTATTCTTGTCCCGGCCCCAAGGTGCGAATCGCACAAGGCCACGTCAAGGCCGATCTTAACCCAAAGCTTGCCGAAGCAATGCCCCATATCGTCAAGGCCTTGGGCGGCGCGCTTGATCTTGCTGGCCGGGGTGGTAAGCACTTTGGAAACCCTGCTTTCAGCAAAAGGATCCTGGCCTTGGACATTGAAACCCTGCGCAGCCGCCACCCTGACCACTGGATGCGCGCCACCGCCATTCGCGCCCTGACGCTGGACGCCGTGGCCGCCGCCAATTCAGGCCATTCCGGCATGCCGATGGGCATGGCCGATGTGGCGACCGTGCTGTTTGGGGGCCACCTGAAGTTTGATGCAAGCGCCCCGCGCTGGCCCGACCGTGACCGCTTTATCCTGTCTGCCGGCCACGGCTCGATGCTGCTTTACAGCCTGATGTATCTGACCGGCTACCCCGACATGACGCTGGACCAGATCAAGGCGTTCCGCCAGTGGGGATCAATCACCGCAGGCCACCCGGAATATGGCCATGCCTTGGGCGTGGAAACCACCACCGGCCCCTTGGGTCAGGGCATCGCCAACGCAGTCGGCTTTGCGATGGCCGAAGAAAGCCTGCGCGCCCGCTGGGGGGCCAAGGTGCAGGACCATTACACCTGGGTCATGGCCGGCGACGGCTGCCTGATGGAGGGGATCAGTCAGGAAGCCATCGGTCTGGCCGGCAAGCAGCGCCTGTCGCGGCTGATCGTGATGTGGGACAACAACGGCATCACCATCGACGGCAAGGTGTCGCTGTCGGACGTGACCGACCAGCAGGCCCGCTTTGCCGCCAGCGGTTGGGACGTGTTCGCCTGTGACGGCCACGACCCTGACGATATTGACCGGGCGCTGACCGCCGCCAAGGCAAGCCCCGGCCCGGCCTTCATCGCCTGCACCACGCATATCGCCTTTGGCCATGCCGCGCAGGACACATCAAAGGGCCATGGCGCGCTGACCGACAAGACCCAGTTGCAGGCCGCCAAAGACGCCTACGGCTGGCCCGGCGGCCCGTTCGAGGTGCCTGCCGATGTAAAGGCATGGTGGGAAGACGTGGGCGCAAAGGGGGCCAAGGCCCGTGCCGAGTGGGAGGCCCGCCTCGCCGCGCTGCCCGGCGGCAAACAGACCGAATTCGCCCGGATTTTCGCCGGTGACGCGCCCGGCAAGCTGACCGCCACCATTCGCGCTTTGAAAAAGCAGGCGGTGGAAGAGATGCCGAAACTGGCCACCCGCGCGGCCTCGGAAAAGGTGCTGGCGGCGATCAACCCGGTGTGTGTGGAAACCATCGGCGGCTCGGCCGACCTTACGGGGTCAAACAACACCAAGACCGCCGATCTGGGCGTGTTCTCGCCCGAAGACCGCAGCGGTCGCTACGTCTATTACGGCATCCGCGAACATGGCATGGCGGCGGCGATGAACGGCATGGCGCTGCATGGCGGCGTGCGGCCCTATGGCGGCACCTTCATGTGCTTTACCGACTATGCCCGCCCGTCGATGCGGCTGTCGGCCTTGATGCAGATCCCTGTGGTCTATGTGATGACGCACGATTCCATCGGTCTGGGCGAAGACGGCCCGACCCACCAGCCGATTGAACATCTGGCAATCAGCCGTGCCACGCCAAACACCTATGTCATCCGCCCTGCCGATCTGGTGGAAACCGCCGAGGCCTGGGAAATTGCCCTGACCACCAAGACCACGCCGACCGTGCTGGCGCTGTCGCGGCAAAACCTGCCTGCGGTGCGCAAAACCCACACCAACCAGAACATGGTCGCCAAGGGCGGCTATGTGCTGGAGGACGCCGTGGCCAAGCGTCAGGTCATTCTGCTGGCGACCGGGTCCGAGGTGGAAATCGCGCTGAAAGCCCGTGACCTGCTGGAGGCTGAAGGCATCGGCACCCGCGTGGTCTCGATGCCGTGCTGGGAGCTGTTCGAGGAACAGGATCAGACCTACCGCCGCAAGGTTCTGCCGCCCGGTGCGGTGCGCGTGGCGATCGAGGCGGGCATCCGCTTTGGCTGGGACCGCTGGCTGTTTGGCGAAGGCGGCAAGCGCGAGAAATCGGGCTTCATCGGCATGCACGGCTTTGGCGCATCAGCCCCGGCAGAGCGGCTGTATGCCGAGTTCGGCATCACCGCCGAAGCCACGGTGCAAAAGGCCAAATCCCTGCTGAAATGACACTGACTGCGAACGCGGCGGCCCATTGGGTTGCCGCGTTTCACCGCGCCCCCGGTCCGCCGCATCTGTGGCGCAGCGGTTACCGGCCGGTCCGTCCGGCGCGCACGCCCCGGATGCCGCGCAAGCGCAGCGCATTGGACAAGACGAACACCGACGACAGCGCCATCGCCCCGGCGGCCAGCATGGGCGAAAGCTGCGGCCCGCCGAACGGCACCAAGGCCCCTGCCGCCACCGGGATCAGCGCCGCGTTATAGCCAAAGGCCCAGATCAGGTTCTGCTTGATGTTGCGCAAGGTGGCGCGCCCCACGCGGATCGCATCGACCACCGCCAAGGGATCGCCCGACATCAGCACCACATCGCCCGCTTCGATGGCAACGTCGGTGCCGGTGCCCATGGCAATGCCCACGCCCGCCGCCGCAAGCGCCGGGGCATCGTTGATGCCATCCCCGACAAAGGCCGCCCGCTGCCCCAGCGCCTGCACGGATTGCATCTTGCCTTCGGGCAGCACCCCCGCCTCGACATCATCAATCCCGATCCTGGCTGCGATCACCCGCGCTGCCGCCGGTGTATCGCCCGAGATCATCCGGGTCTTCAGCCCCATGCCCTGCAAGGCCAGAACTGCCGCCGCCGCATGCGGTTTGACCGGATCAGCCACCGTGATCAGCCCGATCACCTTGCCATCGACGGCGACGAACAGCACCGACTGGCCCTGCCCCGCGGCCTCGTCCGCGGCATGGCCAAGACGGACCGGCACCGCCGCCATCATCCGCGCCGACCCGACGCTGACCAAGCGGTCGCCCACCATGGCCGAGGCACCATAGCCCGGACGGGCGGCAAAGCCCGTGGCCTGCGTGACGCCAACGCCCTGCTGGCGCGCGTGGTCCAGCACCGCCTGCGCCAGCGGATGTTCCGACGCAGCCTCAACCGCCGCCGCAAGCGCCAGGGTTTCGCGCGCGCCCTGCACCTGCACCACCCTTGGGCGGCCTTCGGTCAGCGTGCCGGTCTTGTCAAAGGCCACCATGTCCACCTCGGCCAGCCGTTGCATCGCGGCCCCCCGGCGGAACAGCACGCCCAGTTCCGCGGCACGGCCCGACCCCACCAGAATAGATACCGGCGTGGCCAGCCCCATGGCGCAAGGACAGGCGATGATCAGCACCGAGACCGCCGCCACCACCGCCGGCGCCAGACCCGGCCCAAACACCAGCCAGACCGCAAAGGTCAGCCCCGACAACGCCATCACCACCGGCACGAACCACAGCGTCACCCGGTCGACCAGCGCCTGCACCGGCAGTTTGCCGCCCTGCGCCTGCGCCACCATCGCGGTGATCCGCGCCAGCACCGTGCCTGCCCCCACCTGCGCCACCTGCACCCGCAGCATGCCCGTGCCGTTGACGGTGCCGCCCGTCACCGCATCACCCGGTGCCTTGGCCACCGGAAGCGGCTCGCCGGTCAGCATCGCCTCATCCACGGCGGACGCGCCCTCCAGCACGATGCCGTCGACCGCCACCCGTTCGCCGGGGCGGATCTGCACCACCATGCCGGGGGTCAGTTCGGCCACCGCACGGGGCACCACCGTGCCGCCCTCTTCGACCCAGGCCGTCTTGGGCTGCATGCCGACCAGCCGCGCAATCGCCGCCCCGGCCTGACCACGCGCCCGCGCCTCAAGCGCCCGGCCCAGCAGGATCAGCGTCACGATCACCGCCGCTGCCTCGAAATAGACCGCGCGCGACGCTTCGGGGATCAGCCCCGGTGCCAGCACAACGACGCAGGAAAACGCCCAAGCCGACAGCGTGCCAACCGCGACAAGGCTGTTCATGTCCGGCCCGCCACGCAACAGCGCCGGGATGCCCTTGGTCAGGAACCGCCGCCCCGGCACCGCCAGCACCAGCGTGGTCAGCACAAGCTGCATGCCCCAGATCGCCGGCGTGCCGAAAACCCCATGCAGCCAGTGGTGAAACGCCGGGATCAGATGCCCGCCCATTTCGGTCACGAACACCGGCAGCGTCAGCCCGCCCGCCAGCGCCACATCGCGCCACAGCGCGCGGCGCTCATCCTCGGGCGAGATCGGCTTTGCCTCGGCCAGCGGCGCTGCTGCAAAGCCCGCCCGCGTGACCGCCGCCGCAAGCGCCGCGGCATCGGCCCCCTCCAGCACCGTCACCCGCGCCTGCCGCAAGGCCAGATTGGCTGCGGCATCGGTCACCCCGCCTTGGGCGCGCAAAACCCGCTCAACCCGCCCGGTGCAGGACGCACAGGTCATGCCCTCGACCGACAGGGTAATCTCGGACTGGCGCGGCGGATAACCGGCCTGGGTCAGCGCCTGTGCGATCTGCGCAGGCGTGGCGGGTGCGGCAAAGCGCAGCAAGGCGCTGTTGGTCGCCAGGTTCACCGCCACATCGCGCACCCCCGGCAGCGCCGACAGCGCCCGCTCGGCCCGCCCGACGCAGGATGCGCAGCTCATGCCGTCCAGCGTCAGGCGCAGCGGGGTCAGGGCGGGGTCTGTGGGGGGCATGTCATATTCCATTCGGCTCTCGACTAAACCCTCTTGGTCTGGCAGGGTCAATGCCCTTGACCGATGGATAGGGTCAGCCTTTCATCACAAAAAAAGGAGACTGCCGATGATCCTGCTCAGCGTTCCCGATATGACCTGCGGCCATTGCAAAGCCTCGGTCGAGGCGGCCCTTGCGCCGCTGGCGCCACAGGTCGTGGTCGATCTGGCGAAACGTCAGATCGCGGTCACAGGGTCCGACGATGCGGCCGGATTGTTGCGCGCGCTTGAGGCGGTGGGTTTTCCCGCCGGTGTCATCGGCTGACTTTGGCCTATGCTGCCCGGTTCTTGGGCTGATCATCCATCTGTGATTGAACCAGCTGTTGCTGCGCTTCCACAGGCCTAATAATGCTTCGCGAAATTGTCATGTTTTAGCCTTGCACCGGCCATCGGTGATGCCAAGGTTGAAGTGCAGGATGCGACAAGGTCAGATGGAGCAAATGATGACCCAGAACCAAACCGCCACACCCAAAGACGGCGGGCAGCAACAGCAACAAGGCGGCAGCAAGCCAGCACCGCAACAGCAAGGCGGCGTGCCGGTGTTCAAGGACTGGGCGGCCATCTAGCGCCCACAGCGCATGGGCCGGCGCAGAGTGTTGGCTGAACCCGCCCGCCTGTGCATGGGTTTGTGCCAGCGCATTGGCCTGGGTCCGTGCCGGGGTGGATATTTCGGGGCCATTGCGGCGATGGCTGCCATAAGCCTTGCCACAGGTGCTTGATTGAAACGGGGTCAGCGGTCACGCTGGCCCCGTTTGCATTTGCGAGGCGCGCATGTCTGATCCGATCTCGTCAATTCCCAACCTTGGCCCGGCGTCCGAGGTGGCCTTTGCCAAGGCCGGCGTCCATTCGGCGCAAGAGCTGCGTGATCTGGGTGCGGATGAAGCCTATCGCCGCCTGCTTCAGACAGGCACCCCGCCGCATTTCATCGGCTATTACGTTCTGGTGATGGCCCTGCAAGGCAGGCCCTGGAACGATTGCAAAGGCGAGGAGAAAGCCGCCTTGCGGGTCCGGTTCGATGCGATCAAGGCGGCGCATCAGGGCAGCAAGGAAAAGGGCCGCTCCGATCTGGAGGCGGCCCTGCAATTTTTTGGTGTCGTCGAAAAGCGTTAACCGACCAGACCAAGCCCGGTTGGGTCAGCCAACCAGTTCAAGGCCGGTTGGGTCAGCCAACCAGTTCAAGGCCCGAGAAGTAGAACGCGATTTCTCGCGCAGCCGACTCGGCGCTGTCGGACCCGTGGACCGAGTTTTCACCCTTGGACAGCGCAAATTCCTTGCGGATGGTGCCATCGGCAGCAGCGGCCGGATCGGTCGCGCCCATCACTTCACGGTTCTTGGCAATGGCGCCTTCACCTTCCAGAACCTGCACGACCACCGGCTCGGACGCCATGAAATCGCACAGCTCACCATAAAAGCCGCGCTCGCTGTGCTCGGCATAGAAGGCACCGGCCTGTGCCTTGGTCAAATGGATGCGCTTGGACGCCACCACCCGCAACCCGGCCTCTTCGAACTTGGCAATGATCTTGCCGGTCAGATTGCGGCGGGTGGCATCGGGTTTGATGATGGAAAGCGTGCGTTCGGTGGCCATGTCGGCGTCTCCTGTAATGGGTCAAGGCCCCTGCCTTGCCCGCGTGATTTGCGGCGCGTGCGTAACATGGGGCGCGGATGATGAAAACCCCGTGACGGAATTTGCTTATTTCTTGTCCATGTGCTTGCGCAGACGGCTGGGCGTATGAAACTTGCGTTCGCGGAACGGGTTGTCATTGGCCTGAGAGCGAAAAAACAGCCGGATCGGCGTGCCCGGCATCTCAAAATGTTCGCGCAAGCCATTGACCAGATAGCGCTTGTAGCTTTCCGGCAATTCATCGGGGCGCGAGCATTTGATGACAAAGCCCGGCGGACGGGTCTTGGCTTGGGTTATATAGCGCAGCTTGATCCGGTGCCCGCCCGGTGCCGGTGGCGGATGCGCCTCGGTCATCGCCCCCAGCCACGAATTCAGCCGGTTGGTGGTGATGCGCTTGTTCCAGACATCATGCGCGCGGCGGATGGCGTCGTGCAGACGATCAAGCCCCCGCCCGGTCTTGGCCGACACCGTGACCAAAGGCGCGCCGCGCAATTGCGGCAGCAGCCGGTCGAACATTTCCTTCAACTCGGCCAGCTTGTCCTGCTTGTCGTCTTCCAGATCCCATTTGTTGACCGCGATCACCACGGCGCGACCTTCGGATTCCGCATAATCTGCAATCCGCAAGTCTTGCGATTCAAAGGGAATTTCCACGTCCAGCAGCACCACGACCACTTCGGCAAAGCGCACCGCGCGAAGCCCGTCGGAAACCGACAGTTTCTCAAGCTTTTCAACGACTTTCGCGCGTTTTCTCATACCGGCGGTATCAAAAATCCGGATCGGAGTGCCCATCCAGTCGGCCTTGACCGAAATCGCATCGCGGGTGATGCCCGGTTCCGGCCCGGTCAGCAGCCGGTCTTCACCGATGATCTTGTTGATCAACGTCGATTTTCCGGCATTGGGCCGCCCGATCACTGCAATCTGCAACGGCTTTTTCACCGTGGGGCGATGCGCGTTTTCATCCGCCTCGGTGTCGGCATCCTCTTCCGGGATATCGACATCGGTCAGCGGCGTGTTTTCTTGCTCGCGCTCGGCAAACTCGCCCTCCAACGGCTTGAGGATGCGATACAGATCATCCATCCCCTCGCCATGCTCGGCCGAGATCCGCAACGGCTCGCCCAGACCCAGCGACCAGGCCTCAAGCGCGCCGTCTTCACCGGCCCGGCCTTCGGCCTTGTTGACGCCCAGGATCACCCGCGCGGCCTTTTTGCGCAGGATCTCGGCAAACACCTCATCACTTGGGTTCACCCCGGCGCGACCGTCGATCAGGAACAGGCAGATATCGGCCATGTCCACCGCGCGTTCGGTCAGCCGCCGCATCCGGCCCTGAAGACTGTCGTCGGTGACTTCCTCAAGCCCCGCCGTGTCGATCACGGTAAAGCGCAAATCGAACAGCTTGGCATCGCCCTCGCGCAGGTCGCGGGTCACGCCCGGCTGGTCATCGACCAAGGCCAGCTTGCGCCCGACAAGGCGGTTGAAAAGCGTGGATTTGCCCACATTCGGGCGCCCCACGATGGCGAGGGTAAAGCTCATGTTCAGGGTCCGGTATCATTCAAGCCGTTCCCCTTACAGGGCTTTGGCCCTAACGGAAAGCGTGAAGTTGGCCGTTGGCCCCCACGACATACAATGCACCACCCGCAAGCGCCGGGGCCGAAGCCGCGCCACCGGGGATTTCGGCAGTAGCCACCATGGTGCCATCGGTGGGATTGAACAGCCGCAACAGACCGTCACCCGACACCACAGCCACCCGGCCCCCGGCCAGAACCGGGCCGAAATGCGTGGTGATCGCCTTGTGCCGCTTGGGCTTGTCCTTGACGAAATACGGCATCTCGGCCTGCCAGATCACCGTGCCGGTGGCGGCGTCCAGCCGCACAAGCCGGGCTTCGTCATTGACCACGAACACCGACCCACCCACCACCAAAGGCGGGTTCAAGGCACCTTCGACGGCGGTCCAGATCCGGGTGCCGCTGCTGGCATCCAGCGCCGCCGTGCGCCCTGCCGCCGTGCCGGCATAAAGCGTGTTGCCAACAACGACCGGGTCGCCGGTGACATCGGTCAGGCCCTGATAGCCGCGACCGGGACGCTGACCGGTGACGGGGGCTGCGTAAACCTTGGCCCCGTTCAGCCGCAGGGCCGCAACCAACTGGCCGCTGGAGAATGGAAAAATCACGTTGCGATCGGTGACCGCAGGGGCCGCGGACCCCGCCATCGCAAGCCCGGTGGTGCCCGGAATGGTCCAGGCCACCTTGCCGTTCTTGGCATCCACCGCCCAACCGGCCCCATCGCGGGTGGCGACATAGACCGTGCCGCCATCATAGGCCGGGGCGCCCGCCACCGGGCTGGCCAGCCGCTGCCGCCAGGCCACAGCCCCATTCGACGCACTCAGCGCCACCAGCTCGCCATAGCCGGTGGCGACAAACACCATGCCGCCGCCAAGCGCCAGACCACCGCCCGACACCTCGCCGCCGCGGTCAAACCCGGCGGTCAGGTCGGTCTGCCACAGGGTGCCGCCGTTGGTTGCGGTGGCCACCACCAGCGCGCGGCTGTCCATGGTGACAATCCGGCCGTCGGCCACGACGGGTGCTGCGGTGATGCGGTTCTTGCGGCTGGACCCGGCCCCGATATTGGCACTCCACACCCGTTGCGGCGCGACAGACAACTGGCCGTGCGGTGAGGCATGGCGCGCCGTGCCGCCACGATGCGTCCAGTCGGCATTCGCCGAGGCCGAGGGCAAGGATATTGCCACGCTCTGGTTGGCAGGGCGCGCAGGCGGCGCAACAGGGGGCGATTCGCCTTCGACCTGCACAGATGCCTCCAGCGGTGTGCGCACGGCAAAACGCTCTCCGGGCAGGATCAGTTCACGTTCGCAGGCCGACAGCGCCATGACGGCAGTCGCTGCCATCAACCAATGGCGTCGCGTTTGTTTTTGCACCTGCATCACTCCCTCTGCCCGATCTGCCTTTATCGGCCCCGTCTTGCCGGCCCCGTCTTGCCTGGCGTCGCCGAATTCAACCGGCGTCGCCCGTCGCGGGGACTTTGCCACCCAGCGCCACAATCATCTGTCCGGCGCGGCTGCGCAAGCCCGCCGGCGATTGCTGGTCGGTTGTCAGTGCCTGCAAGGCCACAATCGCCTCATCGGTCTTGCCGTCCTCGACCAGCAGATAGGCCATCTGTTCCAGCGCCAGTGGGCGGAACGGCCGCCCCGGTGCGGCAATCGGGTCCAGCATGGCGCGACGATCCGCCAGCGGCATATCGGCGCCCGAGACAATGACCAGACGCAGCGCCGCCAGATCACGATAGCTTTGCGGTTGCGTCGTATCGGCCACCAACCCCTTCAGCGCGTCAATCGAAGCCGCGCGGTCCTGCACCGGGTCTGATGCCAGAAGCAGCGCCAGCACCGCCTTTTGCGGACCCTCCACCGGGGCTGCGGTCAGTGCGGCGCGACGGTCTTCGGGGGCACCCAGATCCAGCGCATCCAGCACCGCATCGCCAAAGGCCTGCGCGCGGGCGCGGTCCTGCGCCTTTGACCATTCGGTATAGGCGGTGCCACCGACAACCCCCAGCACGATCAGCGCCGGAACCCAGCCCCATTTGCGCAACAGCGCAAACAGCCGGTCGCGGCGCACCTCTTCGGTCACTTCGTTGATGAAACTTTCGGGATTGCTCACGTCAGTCGGGCTTTCTTGCTTGGGCGGGCTGGCAAAATCGGTCACTCACGTCAAATCGGCACTGGATGGGTGTGTCCCTGCCCTTTGCGCATTGTCTTACACGCAAGGACAAGGGCTTGCCAAGCCCCGGCCCCATGCGACGCCTCCGCTGTGGCAGCCCTTCATCTTGCGGCGAACCCGGCCAGGCCCTAAGTTTGATCAGGCCCACCATCGGGCGAAAGGCACCCCATGCGCATCCTGCCGCCCCTGACCGCCCTTGCCGTCGCCGCCACGCTTTATGTGGCTGTGTTCGAAAGGGACCGTCTGATGGCCGGGGCCGCGGGCGATGCGCCCGATCCGGCCGCCGCCGCCGCCACAGCCGGGCCGTCCGACCGGCCCGACGCGGACCGGCCCGACTTGCCGGTTGCGATGTCGGTGGTCGCGATGCCGTCACAGGCCAGCGACGTGGATACTGCCGTGATCGCGCGCGGGCGCACCGAGGCCGCGCGACAGGTTGAGGTGCGGTCGGAAACCTCGGGTCTGGTGCGCTCGGCGCCCTTGCGCCGGGGGGCCTTTGTCACGGCGGGTCAGGTGCTGTGCGCACTGGACCCCGGCACGCGGCTGGTGCAGCAATCCGAGGCCACGGCCCGTCTGGCGCAGGCCCGCGCGCAGTTGCGGGTGGCACAGGTCGAGGCCGATGCCGCACAAAGACTGGGCGAAGGTGGCTTTGCCACCGAAACCCGTCGCGTCAGCGCCGACGCAGGGGTCGAGGCCGCCCGCGCCGGCATTCAGGCCGCCGAAGCCGCAGTGGCCGCGGCCCAAGCCGAGATCGACCGCCTGACCCTGACCGCACCGTTCGATGGCCTGCTGGAAACCGATACCGCCGAGTTGGGCAGTCTGTTGCAGCCCGGCAGCGCCTGCGCCACCGTGATCCAGCTTGACCCGATCAAGCTGGTGGGTTTTGTGCCTGAAGCCGAGGTGGACCGCATCAGCGTGGGGGCCATGGCCGGGGCGCGGCTGATCTCGGGGCGCGAGGTGGTGGGGCGGGTCACGTTCCTGTCGCGCTCGGCCGATCCGACAACCCGCACCTTCCGGGTCGAGGTGACGGTGCCGAACCCCGATCTTGCCATCCGTGACGGCCAGACCGCCGAGATGCTGATTGCCGCCGAGGGCGTGCGGGCGCATCTTCTGCCCGCCTCCAGCCTGACGCTGGATGACACGGGCCGTCTGGGTGTGCGGTTGGCCGACGGGCCTGTCGCCCGCTTTGCGCCGGTGCAGGTGCTGCGCGACACCGCCACGGGGATCTGGGTCAGCGGCCTGCCCGATATGGTGCAGGTGATCGTGGTGGGGCAGGATTATGTCACCGATGGCAGCCCGATCACCGTCACCGTGCAAGGTGCACAGCCATGACCGGCCTGATCGACTGGGCCGCCGCCCGCGCCCGCATGGTGGTGGCGTTCATCCTTTTGTCGATCGCCGCCGGGGTGCTGGCCTATGTCAGCCTGCCCAAAGAGGGCGAGCCCGACATCGACATTCCGGCGCTGTTTGTGTCAGTCCCCTTCCCCGGCATTTCCGCCGCCGACAGTGAAACCCTGCTGGTCAAGGTGATGGAGCAGGAATTGTCCGGTCTGGACGGGCTGAAATCCATCTCGGGCACCGCCGCCGAAAACTATGGCGGGGTGGCGCTGGAGTTTGAATTCGGCTGGGACAAGACCAAGACACTGGCCGATGTGCGCGACCGGATGAACGCCGCCGAGGCCAAGTTTCCCGCCGGGGCCGACAAGTATTCGATCAACGAGATCAACTTTTCCGAGTTTCCCATTCTGGTGATCGCGCTTGCGGGTGACGTGCCCGAACGCACGCTGCTGCGGGCGGCCAAAGACCTGCAAAGCCGGATCAGCGCGCTGGAACCGGTGCTTAAGGCCGAACTGGCCGGGCATCGCGACGAAATGCTTGAGGTGCTGATCGACCCCTTGAAGCTGGAAGCCTATAACGTCACCGCCGCCGAGCTGATCACCGTGGTCACCCGCAACAACCAGATGATCGCCGCCGGCGAGGTGGAAACCGCGGGCGGCACCTTTGCGGTCAAGATCCCGTCCAGCTTTACCTCGGCGGCACAGGTCTATGCGCTGCCGGTCAAGGTGAATGGCGACCGTACCATCACGCTGGGCGATCTGGCGCAGATCAACCTGACCTTCGAAGACCCGACCGGCACCGCGCGCTTCAACGGCGCGCCCACCGTGGCGATCCAGGTGGTCAAGCGCAAAGGCTTTAACCTGATCGACACCGCCGATCTGGTGCAGGCCACGGTGGACGACGAGGTGGCCAGATGGCCCGAGGCGTTGCGCCGGTCGGTGACCGTCACCGCGTCGCTTGACCAGTCGAACAATGTCGAGGGCATGGTGCAACAGTTGGAAGGCTCGGTCCTGACGGCGATTGCGCTGGTGATGGTGGTGGTGCTGGCCAGCCTTGGCACACGCTCGGCGCTGCTGGTGGGGTTTTCGATCCCGACCACGTTCCTTCTGACCTTCGCGCTGTTTGCGGTCTTGGGCATTTCGGTGTCGAACATCGTGATGTTCGGCTTGATCCTTGCGGTGGGGATGCTGGTGGATGGCGGCATTGTGGTGGTCGAATATGCCGATACCCGCATTCAGGAAGGCTCTGGCCCGATGGCTGCCTATACCGAGGCGGCCAAGCGGATGTTCTGGCCGATTGTCAGTTCGACCGCGACCACGCTGTGCGCCTTTCTGCCGATGCTGTTCTGGCCCGGTGTGGCGGGGCAGTTCATGGGCATGCTGCCCGTGACGCTGATCTTCGTGCTGTCGGCATCCTTGCTGGTGGCCCTGATCTATGTGCCGGTGATGGGCGGCGTTGCGGGCCGCATCACCCGGCAGCTGGAGGCGGTGGCAGGCCAGTTGCGGCCACGCCCGCTGTGGCTGCGGCTGGGGCTGGTGGTGGCGGCGCTGGCGGTTCTGTTTGGCGGCGTGATCCTGACGCTTGCACCGCGCGCGGGCGGGATCACGGGGCTGCTGCCGGGGGTCGCGCTGATGATAGCGGGCGGGCTTGCGGCGTCGATCACGCTGGAGGCGGCCAAGCGGCCGCGACGCGAAAAGATCGTCGCAGGCTATCGGCGCACCGGCTTTGGCCGGGTGATCCGCTTTCTGACCGGAAACCCGATCATGCCACTGGTCACCGTTGCCGCCGTGGTGGGCTTTGTGGTGCTGACCTTTGCGATCTACGCCAAGAACGGCAAGGGGGTGGAGTTCTTTGTCGCCACCGAACCCGAACAGGCGATTGTCTATGTCCGGGCGCGCGGCAACCTGTCGCTGGCCGAAAAGGACGCGCTGTTGCGGCAGGCCGAGGCGCTGGTGGTGGGCACGCCGGGGGTGAAATCGACGTTTTCATTTGCCGGGTCGGGGGGGCTGAACGCCAACACCGGCGGCGCGCGCGCCCCCTTGGACAGCATCGGCCAGATCCAGCTGGAACTGGCCCCATGGGAAGACCGGATGGGCGACCCCACGCTGGGCGGCAAGGCGATCATCGAGGCGCTGACCACCAGACTGCGCGCCCTGCCCGGCCTGCGGATCGAGGTTCTGGCGGGCGAGTCCGGTCCCGCCTCGGGCAAGCCGTTGCATCTGCGCCTGTCGGGCGAGGATTTCACCGCCATGGCGCAGGCGGTAGAGCTGGTCCGCGCCCGGATGGAAGCGACAGAGGGGATCAAGGACATTGACGACAGCCGCCCCCTGCCCGGCATCGACTGGGAGATCACCGTCGACGTGGCCCGCGCCGGACGCTTTGGCGCCGATGTCGCCACCGTGGGCGTCATGGTGCAACTGGTCACCCGCGGGGTCATGCTCGATACCATGCGGGTGCCGTCGTCGGATGAAGAGATCGAGATTCGCGTTCGCCTGCCCCAGGATGACCGGGTGCTGTCGACGCTTGACAGCCTGAAGGTGCGCACCTCGGAAGGGCTGGTGCCGCTGTCGAACTTCATCACCCGCAAGCCGGTGGCGAAACTGGGCCGAATCGACCGGGTTGATGAGGCACGGATCTATGAGGTCAAGGCCGATGTCGCCGAGGGTTTGATGCGCGCCGATGGCGTGCCGATCACCGCCACCGAACGGATCGAGACGCTGACCGAATGGCTGAACACCAACCCGCTGCCCGAAGGTGTGCGCTGGGAATGGACCGGCGATCAGGAAGATCAGGCCGAATCGGGGGCGTTTCTGGCCAAGGCCTTTGCCGGGGCCTTGGGGCTGATGTTCATCATCTTGCTGGCGCAGTTCAATTCGGTCTACAATTCGGTGCTGGTGCTGCTGGCGGTGGTCTTGTCCACCGTGGGGGTGCTGTGGGGCATGATGATCATGGGGCAGACATTTTCCATCATCATGACCGGCACCGGGGTTGTCGCCTTGGCCGGGATCGTGGTGAACAACAACATCATCCTGATCGACACCTATCAAGAGTTCAGCCGCTATATGCCAAAGCTCGAGGCAATTGCCCGCACCGCCGAACAACGCTTGCGCCCGGTGCTGCTGACCACCATCACCACCATGGCGGGGCTTGCGCCAATGATGTTCGGCCTGTCTGTCGATTTTCTGGGCGGCGGCTATACCATCGACAGCCCGTCCGCGCTGTGGTGGAAACAACTTGCCACGGCGGTGGTGTTCGGGCTTGGCATCGCCACCGTGCTGACACTGGTGCTGACGCCTGCGCTGCTGGCGCTGCGGGTGTGGTTCTGGACCGGGGCTTACCGGGGCTGGTCCCGGCTGTCTGCGATGGCGCATGGCGCGGACAGCATTCAGGCCCGCGATCTGGCCCTGCTGCGTGCAGCGCGCGCGGTCAAAGACCCGGTGATCCAGTGGACGGATGACGCCCCCGCCGCCCCGCGCCCGTTGCGCGACGCGGCGGAATAGCGTTCCATCACGCCGCTTTGTCTGCCGCTTCTTCTTCCGACGACTGCCGTGCCCACATCGCGGCATAGCGGCCGCCGTTGGCAAGCAGCGCCTCATGCGTGCCGCGCTCGACAATCTCGCCGGCTTCCAGCACCAGAATCACATCGGCATCGGCGATGGTGGACAGCCGGTGCGCCACGGTGATCACCGACCGCCCCTCGCCCATCCGCAACAGGCTGTCTTGAATGTCGCGCTCGGTCTGGGTGTCCAGCGCAGAGGTCGCCTCGTCCAGGATCAGGATCGGCGGATTTTTCAGCAAGGTGCGGGCAATGCCGACCCGCTGCTTTTCGCCGCCCGACAGTTTCAGGCCGCGCTCGCCCACTGTGGTGTCATAACCGTCAGGCAAGGACAGGATGAAATCGTGGATCTTGGCAGCGCGTGCGGCCTCTTCGACCTCGGCGCGGCTGGCATCGGCGCGACCGTAGGCGATGTTGTAATAGATGGTATCGTTGAACAGCACGGTGTCTTGCGGCACCACGCCGATGCTGGCGTGGACCGAGCTTTGGGTCACATCGCGCAGATCCTGACCGTCAATGCGGATGGCCCCGCCGGTCACATCATAGAAGCGAAACAGCAGCCGCCCGGTGGTTGACTTGCCCGACCCCGACGGCCCCACCAGCGCCACGCGCTGCCCCGGCGCCACGGTAAAGCTGATGCCCTTCAGGATGGGGCGCGACGGGTCATAATCAAAGCGCACGTTGTCAAACACCACCTCGCCGCCGGTGACCTTCAGCGCGGGTGCGCCGGGCTTGTCGACCACCTCGGCCGGTTGGCCCAGCAGACCGAACATCTCGCCCATATCGACCAGCGCCTGCCGGATTTCGCGGTACACCGTGCCAAGAAAGTTCAGCGGCAGCGTGATCTGGATCATGTAGGCGTTGACCATCACGAAATCGCCCACGGTCAACGTGCCTGCCTGCACACCGCGCGCCGCCATCGCCATCACGATCACCAGACCGGTGGTGATCAGCGTCGCCTGACCAAGGTTCAGCGCCGCCAGCGACAGGCCGGTCTTGACCGCCGCCACCTCATAACGCTGCATCGCCATGTCATAGCGTGACGCTTCAAGCTGTTCAGCATTGAAATACTTGACGGTTTCAAAGTTCAGCAGACTGTCGATCGCCTTCTGGTTGGCATCGGTGTCTTGCGCATTCATCTCGCGCCGGATCGCGACGCGCCATTCGGTGACCTTGAAGGTGAAGGCGACATAGGCCGAGATCACCACGATCACCACTGCCGCGTATTGCCAGCCGAACACCACCGCGAAGATGATTGCCACCATCGTCAGTTCAAGGATCAGCGGCCCGATCGAAAACAGCATGAAGCGCAGCAGGAAATCGACGCCCTTGACCCCGCGTTCGATGATCCGGCTCAGGCCGCCGGTCTTGCGGGTGATGTGATAGCGCAAGGAAAGCTGGTGAATGTGGGTAAACGTCTCCAGCGCCAATTGCCGCAAGGCGCGCTGGCCCACGCGCACGAACACCGCATCGCGCGCCTCTTGGAACGCCACCGTCATCAGGCGCGCCATGCCATAGGCGATGGTCAGGCCCACCGCCGCCAACCCCAGCAGCGTGCCGGCATCGGGCGCATCCCCCGCCAGCGCATCGACCGCCTGCTTGTAGATCGCCGGGGTGGACACCGATACCACCTTGGCCAACAGCAGCAAGCACAGCGAGATCACCACCCGCCGTTTGACCCATGGCTTGTCCTTGGGCCACAGATAGGGGATGACGCGGGCAATGGTCTGCATGCCGCTGGCAGGAGCGTTGGTCACAGTGGGTTTGGTCATGGGGGCCTCGGATTACCGAAGGGTATCTAGGCCGTTCTTGCGGCAAAGACCAGATGCCGCGCGCTATTGGCGGTCCGGCAGCGTGAAAACCTGCCCCGGATAGATCAGGTCGGGGTCACGGATCTGGTCGCGGTTGGCCTTGTAGACCTGCACATACAAGATGCCATCGCCAAAGCTGTCGCGCGCAATGCGCCACAGGCTATAGCCCGGCTGCACGGTGATCGACACCGGCGCAAGCGTGGCGGGGGGCGGGCCTGCTGTGTCGGACAGTGCCGCCGCTGTCTGCGGCGCGGCGGGCAGCCCGACAGACGGTGCTGCTGCGGGCACGCCGGGCGGCGCATCGGGCGCGGCCTGTGCCACCGGCGCGGCAAGGGCGGCCAAGGCCGCAACCGTTTCGCGCTGGAACGGGGTTTCAAACCGCGCCGTCACCTTGCCCGACGCGTCAATCTGGTCGACCCGCAGGGTGTAAAGCGCGGCTGCCGTATCGCCCAATGTCACCTGCCATTGGCCATCGGCGGCGACCAAAGCCTCGGCCACGGGCACCGTGTCCAGATACAGCCGCACCGCCTGCCCCGGTTGCCCTTTGCCCGCCAGTTGCACAGCCCCACCCGGGGCATAGGAAATGGCGTCGATCAGCACGGGGACGACGGCAGAGCCCGTCACCATCGCCGGGGCCTGCGCCGGGTCTGGCTGCACGACAGCGCCCGGCAAGCCCGGTTCGGCCAAGGTGCCCGGCGCCGCGCCGACAGCGGGGCTGCCATCGACCGGGGCTGGCACAACCAAGGCGGCGCCGCTGTCTGATGTTTGCACCATGTCGCCGGGTGGCGCGGTCTGCACCACAACCGCGCCTGCCTCGGTCACAAGCAAGGCGGCGGGTGGGGCTGCCCCGACCGCCGCCTCTGGGGTCTGAGGCCCGGCGATCGGAGCAAGCGCCACCGTCTGCACCGAGGCCCGTGCGCGGCCATCAGGCAGAGTGGCAAGCAGGCTCATCAAGCTGGGACTGTCATTTGGGGCCAGGGTGAACAGCGCGGCAAAGCTGCCGTCGCGACCGGCCAGCGTGGTGGCCACCGTCACCGCATCAACCTGCACGTCGATGACAGCACCCGCATCGGCCCGCCCCGCCACCACCGCCGCCCCATCCGCCTGCACCCGCCAGTTGTCAAAACTGGGCGCTGTCATACCGGGGCGCGCAAGGTCGGATGCCTTGGCAAGGGGGGGCGTTTCCGGCGGTAGGGCCGTTTCCTCTGCCGCGGGTTTGGGCAGCGGCGGGGCGCTGGGAGCGGGGTCTTGCAGGGTGGCCAAAGGCGCAGGTGCGGTTTGCGGCGGCGTCTGTCCTTTCCAGACCACCACCGAGACCACCGCCACAACCGTCCCGCCCGCCGCCAAAAGGCCCAGCAGGAACCCGTTGCCCCATTTCGCACCAAGCGCCATCGTTTTCCCCGTATCTCCCCCTCGATTGCAAGGGGTCAGGGCCTGTTGCCGACCCCTGTTCCCTTTGCAGTGGAACCCCGATATCACTTGGCGTGCAACGAAAAAACCTATCAGGACCGCCGTCATGACCCCGTTCCGTTCTGTCTGTGTCTTTTGCGGATCACGCATCGGCCGCAACCCCGCCCATGCCGCCGCTGCCCGAGCACTTGGCACCGGCATTGCCGAGCACGGCTGGCGGCTGGTGTACGGCGCGGGCGATGTCGGGCTGATGGGCGAGGTGGCGCGCGCCGCCATGGCCGCAGGTGCCCGCAGCATGGGGGTGATCCCGACCCATCTGATGGGCCGCGAGGTTGGCAAGCGCGATCTGGGCCAGTTGGTGATCACCGAAGACATGCACGAGCGCAAGAAGGTGATGTTCATGAACTCGGATGCCATCGTCGTCATGCCCGGTGGCACGGGCAGTCTGGATGAGTTTTTCGAAGTGCTGACCTGGCGCCAGATCGGCCTGCACGAAAAGCCGATTTATCTTCTGGATACAGATGGTTACTGGCAACCCTTGATCGGCTTGATGAACCATGTCATCGCCGAGGGCTTTGCCGAGCAAGGCATGCACGACTATTACACCGCCCTGCCCGACGTGCCGCAGGTTCTGGATCATATCAGGATGGCTTTTTCCTGATAAATCCGGGCATTAACAGCCAACGCTGACAGATCGCATGAAAAAAGGCCGCGCCCAGCGGGACGCGGCCTTGATCGAAACTGAAGCGGCTTTTACATGCGCGCGGCGACGGCTTCCCAATTCACCAGCTTGTCAAGGAAGTTGGTCAGATAGGCCGGGCGCTTGTTGCGAAAGTCGATGTAGTAGGAATGTTCCCACACATCGCAACCCAACAGGGCGGTCTGGCCAAAGCACAGCGGATTGACGCCGTTTTCGGTCTTGGTCACCTTCAGCGACCCATCCTTGTCCTTGACCAACCACGCCCAGCCCGAGCCGAACTGGCCCGCCCCGGCGGCGGCAAAGTCTTCCTTGAACTTGGCGACCGAGCCGAAAGCCTCGGTCAAGGCCTTTTCAACCTCACCCGGCATCGACTTTGCGCCCGGCCCCATGATCTGCCAGAACAGGGCATGATTCCAGTGCTGGCTGGCATTGTTGAAAATGCCGTTCTGCGCCACGGCCCCGGCCTGATAGGTGCCGGTGACCACGTCTTCAACCGACATCCCGTCCCATTCGGTGCCGGCGATCAGCTTGTTGCCATTGTCGACATAGGCCTTGTGGTGCAGGTCGTGGTGATATTCCAGCGTCTCGCGCGACATGCCAAGATCGGCAAGCGCATCATGGGCATAGGGCAGATCGGGAAGCGTGAAAGCCATCGGGGTCATCCTTTGTCGGTTGTGGCGGGCGGCAAGCGCCGTCTGCGCCAAATAGGTGGGTTTCCGCGCCGAAGGTCAAGGGTTGCGCCGCGAAAAGCTGTATCCAGGGGTCAACGAATTGCGGCGGGCATCGGTTCCATGATTGTCACCTCGGCCCCGTCGCGCAGCGCAGTATAAAAGCACGACCGCCGGTTTGTATGACAGGCGGGCCCGTCTTGCCGCACCCGCACCAGCAGGCAATCGCGGTCACAATCAATGCGCATTTCCACCAGATGTTGCAGATGCCCCGAGGTTTCGCCCTTGACCCAGAACGCCGCGCGCGAGCGTGACCAATAGGTGACGCGCCCGGTTGCCAGCGTTTGCGCCAGCGATGCGGCATTCATCCAGGCCATCATCAGCACCTCGCCCGTCGCATCATCCTGCGCGATGCAGGGGATCAGGCCGTTGGCATCATAGTTAAGGCTTGCGGGATCAAACGGCATGCGGTTCTCCTTGGCGGCAACGGGGTTGAGGTCTATCTGAATTGCAGACACAGCGAAAGCCGAACGATGAGCGACACAGACCTGATCAAACTGTACTCGGGGCGCATTCTGGAATTGGCGGCCGATATTCCGCATCTTGGCCGCCTGCCTGCGCCGGGGGCCAGCGTGCGCAAACGTGCGCCGCTGTGCGGGTCCAGCGTGACGGTTGATCTGGTGATGGAGGGCGGGCGCGTGGTGGCCTTTGCGCAAGACGTGAAAGCCTGCGCCTTGGGTCAGGCGGCGGCGGCGGTGCTGGGGGCGGCGGTGCTGGGGCGCACCGCGGCCGAGCTTGCGGCGGCGCGCGATGCCTTGCGCGCCATGCTGCAAGACAACACCCCGCCCCCGCCCGCACCGTTTGACGGCTTTGCCGTGCTGACCGCCGCCCGCGATTTCAAGAACCGTCATGCATCCATCTTGCTGGCGGTTGAGGCGGCGGCGGAGGCGGCAGGTGCTGCGTAAAAAAACCGCCGCACGTCGGGAAGACGGCGGCGGCAAGTGGCGTATCTGGGCGCGCAAAAGGCATCACTTGGGGACAGACGCCGCGCGACGGGCAGACCGCAGGCAGTTAGAAAGTCGTGAACGCAAGGCAGGTGTACAGCGTGGCAAACAGCGCCACGACGCCCAGCAGGTCTTCGATCAAGGTCGCGCGCGACCGGGTGACGATCTCTTTGACTTGGGCAACCATGGCATCCTCCTGTTTGCGTGTTGCCGTATTGTTCTCATATTGCCGCCCCTCTGTAAAGAACTTTTTAAGAACATTCAGGAACAAAGCGGGAAATCGGCCTTAGCCGACGCTGATCAGCCGAATCGCCCGGTCCTGATCCAGCAGCCACAAGAGCCCGCGCGCCGCCTGCCCACGCGTGCCCGAAAGCGCCGGGTCCAGCTCAAGCAGCGCGCGCGCGTCCGATTGCGCCACCGCCATCAGGGCGGCTTGCCGTTCCAGATCGGCCACCCGAAACCGGGGCAGACCCGATTGCGCGGTGCCGATCAGATCGCCCGCGCCGCGCATCGCCAGATCCTCTTCTGCGATGCGAAAGCCGTCTTCGGTATCGCGAATGGTTTTCAACCGCCGCTCGCCCGCCTCACTCAAAGGTGCCTGATACAGCAGCAGGCAGGTCGAGTCTGCCGCCCCGCGCCCGACGCGCCCCCGCAACTGGTGCAACTGGGCAAGGCCAAAGATCTCGGCCCGCTCGATCACCATGATGCTGGCATTGGGCACGTTGACGCCGACCTCGATCACCGTGGTTGCCACCAGAACCCGGGTTTCCCCGCGTTCAAACCGCGCCATGGCGGCGTCTTTTTCCGCCGGGGGCAACTGACCATGCACCAGCCCCACCACATCGCCCAAAGCTGCACGCAGATGGGCAAAGCGCGCCTCGGCGCTGGCATAATCCAGCACCTCGGAGTCTTCGACCAGCGGGCAGACCCAATAGCACTGCCGCCCCTCGGCCACCGCGCGGGCCAGATGCGCCACCACCTCGTCGATCCGGCTTGCAGCAATCATCGCGGTCTTGATCGGCTTGCGACCGGCAGGCTTTTCATCCAGCACCGACACATCCATGTCGCCATAGCTGGCAAGTGCCAGACTGCGCGGAATCGGCGTGGCCGTCATCACCAGCACGTCAACCGCGCGGCCCTTGGTCCCCAGTTCCATCCGCTGCGCCACGCCAAAGCGGTGCTGTTCATCGACCACCGCAAGGCGCAGGTCGTGAAACGCCACATCCTTTTGAAACACCGCATGGGTGCCGACAAGGATATGGATCGCACCACTGGCCAGATCGGCCAGCTTGGCGCTGCGTTCCGCCCCCTTGTCGCGCCCGGTCAGCAGCACCAGCCGCACCCCCGCCGCCGCGGCCAAGGGGGCCAGGCCGTGAAAATGCTGGCGGGCAAGGATTTCGGTCGGCGCCATCATCACGCCCTGCCCCCCGGCCTCGACCGCGATCAACAGCGCCATGAAGGCCACAAGCGTCTTGCCCGCCCCCACATCGCCCTGCAACAGGCGGTTCATCCGCAAGGGGGAGGCCAGATCGGCGGCAATTTCGGCCACCGCCCGGCGTTGCGCGCCGGTGGGAGCATAGGGCAGGCTTTGCAGGACCTTTGCCTGCAACACGCCGCTGCCCACCGTCTGCACGCCTTTGGATTTGCGCAACGACGCCCGCGCCAGCGACAGCGTCAGTTGATGGGCAAACAGCTCATCATAGGCCAACCGCTGCCGGGCTGGGTCGGTCAGGGCAAGGGCGCCTTGGTCTTGTGGATTGTGCACCGCCGTGACCGCCGCACGCCAATCAGGCCAGCCTTCGCGGGCTTTCAGCGCCGCATCAATCCATTCGGCCAGATCGGGTGCGCGCAGCAAAGCGCCCGCCGCCGCCTTGGCCACCACCCGCTGCGTCAGGCCCGCCACCAGCGGATAAACCGGCTCAAAGCTGGGCAATTCCGCCGCCTCTTCGGGGCGCAAGACATGGTCGGGGTGGACCATTTGTGCAATGCCGTCAAACAGTTCGATCTTGCCCGACACCAGCCGCCGCTGCCCTGTCGGCAACAGCTTTTGCAGGTAGTCGCCGCGCGCGTGAAAGAACACCAGCGCCCATTCCAACTGGGCATCGCGCACCATGACCCGGTAGGGCTTGCCCTTGCTGCGGGCCGGGAAATGCGCGCCGACCTCAACCTCGACCGTCAGGGTGGTGGGCGGGATCACATCGCGGACGCTGTCGCGGCGCGCCCGGTCAATGCCGGAATGCGGCAACAGGAACAGCAGATCCTTGGGCCGCGTCACCCCCAACGCCTCAAACGCCTTGGCCGACTTCGGCCCGACACCGTCGAGTGTTTCCAGCCCCGCAAACAGCGGGAACAGGGCTTCCGGGCGGCTCATGTGGCACCGATCAGGGCAAGCCAGCCATCCTCATCTATGGTCTGAACCCCCAGCCTGGCTGCCTCTTTCGCCTTTGACCCGGCCCCCGGCCCTGCCACCAGCAGGTCGGTCTTGGCGCTGACGCTGCCCGCCACCTTGGCCCCCAACGCCTCGGCCCGCGCCTTGGCCTCGGCCCGCGTCATCTTTTCCAGCGTGCCTGTAAAGACCACGGTCTTGCCCGCAACCGGGCTGTCGCTGACGGCCTTCCAGACCACCGGCTGCACGGTCAGGTGCGCCACCAGCGCATCAATGGCCGCGCGTTCGGCGGGGTTCTGAAAGGCGGCGGTCAGGCTTTCGGCCAAGGTCTGGCCGACCCCGTCGATCGCCAGCAACTCGTTCCACGCATCTGTGCCCGGCAGGGCATGGGTGATCGCGGCCTCGAACCCCTCCCATGTGCCATAGTGCCGGGCCAGAATCTGGGCGGCCACCTCGCCGACATGGCGGATGCCAAGTGCAAACAGCAGACGGTCCAGCGGAATGGCGCGCTTGGCATCAATCGCGGCAAACAGCTTGGCACTGGACGTCTCACCAAAGCCGTCACGGTTCTTCAGCCGCCTCAGGCCGTTGGCAGCATCTCTGGCGGCAAGGGTAAAGATGTCGGCGGGGGTTTTCACCGGCAGATCGGTGTCGTGAAAGAACATCTCGACCTGTTTTGCACCCAGACCTTCGATGTCAAAGGCGTGGCGGCTGACGAAATGCCGCAACCGCTCGACCGCTTGGGCCGGGCAGATCAGCCCGCCGGTGCAACGGCGCACGGCGTCGCCCGCCTCGCGCAGCGCAGGGCTGCCGCATTCGGGGCATTCGTTTGGAAAGACATAGGGTTGCGCGTCATTCTTGCGGCGGGTCAGATCCACGTCCGCGACCTTGGGGATCACGTCACCGGCGCGGTAGACCTGCACCCAGTCGCCCACGCGAATATCCTTGCCGCCGCGGATCGGGTTGCCCTTGGCATCACGCCCGGCGATGTAGTCTTCATTGTGCAAGGTGGCGTTGCTGACCACGACCCCGCCCACCGTAACCGGGCGCAGCCGCGCCACCGGCGACAGCGCCCCGGTGCGGCCAACCTGAATGTCGATGCCCAGAAGTTCCGTCCAGGCCAGTTCGGCGGGAAACTTGTGCGCAATCGCCCAGCGGGGGGTGGCCGAGCGAAAGCCAAGCCGCGCCTGCAAGGCCAGATCGTTGACCTTGTAGACCACGCCATCAATGTCATAGCCCAAGGTGGCGCGCTGCGCCTCGATCGCGCGATACTGCGCCAGCATGGCGTCAGGGCCATCGCACAGCACGGTCAGCGGATTGGTCTGAAAGCCCAGAGCGGCCAGCCGGGCGATGGCGTCGAATTGGGTGGCGGCCAAGGCGTCGGACACGGCCCCCCAGCCATAGGCGAAAAACCGCAATGGTCGCGATGCAGTGATCCCGGCATCCAACTGCCGCAAAGACCCGGCGGCGGCGTTGCGCGGGTTGGCAAAGATCTTGTCGCCGGCCTGCATCTGCCGCTGGTTCAACGCGGCAAAATCGGCGTGCGACATGTAGACCTCGCCGCGCACCTCCAGCAGCTTGGGCGCGCCGTGCAGGCTGTGCGGGATATCGGCAATCGTGCGGGCGTTGTCGGTGACATTTTCGCCCACCTCGCCATCACCCCGCGTGGCGGCCTGCACCAACTGGCCCGCTTCATAGCGCAGCGACAGCGACAAGCCGTCGATCTTGGGTTCGGCGGTATAGGCCAAAGCCCCGGCATGATTCAGATATTTTCGCACCCGGTCATCGAAGTCGGCAACATCCGCGTCATCAAAGGCGTTTTCCAGGCTCAGCATGCGGACCTGATGCGCGATCTTGCCAAAACCATCGGCCACCGCAGCGCCGACCTGTCGGCTGGGGCTGTCGTCGCGGACAAGGGCCGGAAACCGCGCCTCGATCACTGCGTTGCGGCGTTTCAGGGCATCATATTCGGCATCCGAAATCTCGGGCGCGTCCAGCGTGTGATAGGCACGGTTGGCATCCGCCAATCCTGCGGACAGCCGGGCCAACTCGGCCCGGGCTTCTGCCTCGCTCAGATGCTCTACGGCTTTGTCCGACATCACACCCCTCCCCCGGTTCGCCCCTTTGGTTTAGGGGCGCGCCGGGGCAAGGGCAAGCATCAGGCGCTGGCGGCGAGTTTGCGCAGATCGGCCGGGCTTGGGTCGCGCAGCACATAGCCGCGGCCCCAGACGGTTTCGATGTAATTCATCCCGCCCGTCGCCTCGGCCAGTTTCTTGCGCAGCTTGCAGATGAACACGTCGATGATCTTCAACTCGGGTTCGTCCATCCCGCCGTAAAGATGGTTGAGGAACATTTCCTTGGTCAGCGTCGTGCCTTTGCGCAGCGACAGCAGTTCCAGCATCTGATATTCCTTGCCGGTCAGATGCACGGTCTTGCTGTCCACCTCGACCGTCTTGGCATCAAGGTTGACGTTGACCTTGCCGGTCACGATCACCGATTGGCTGTGGCCCTTGGACCGGCGAATGATGGCGTGAATGCGCGCCACCAGTTCTTCGCGGTGGAACGGTTTCGTCATGTAGTCGTCCGCGCCAAAGCCAAAGCCCTTGAGCTTGCTTTCGGTATCATCCGAGCCGGAGAGGATCAGGATCGGGGTTTCCACCCGGGCAAGCCGCAACTGACGCAACACCTCATGACCGGACATGTCGGGCAGGTTCAGATCCAGCAGGATCAGGTCGTAATCATACAACTTGGCAAGGTCGATGCCATCTTCGCCCAAGTCTGTGCAATACACGTTCAGGTTGGCATGGGTCAGCATCAATTCGATGCTGCGTGAGGTGGTTGGATCATCCTCAACCAAAAGAATTCGCATCTTCAAGACTCCGCATCTGGGCATGTTCGTTAACGACATTGGGCGTGAATGGTTAACCCTTGGTTACTCTGCCAGAGCGGGATCAAAAAACAACCTAACGTTGTCTATATTTCTGAATTGCGGTCACCTTCAGGGCCTTGTCGCCATGGCGTTCAATCGCCTGTCGCCAAAAGGCGAACTCTTCTTCCGACAAGGCATAGCGCTGCAACGCCTCTGTCTCGGCAATCAGACCATACAGCACCGCGCGCACCACAACCGCCTTGCGGCTGGCGACCCAGCGCCGGGTGTCGGCCGGGGGCAAATCGGCACGGGACAGGACAGTGCCATCGGGCAAGGTCACCTGTCGCGGACCGTCAACACGTTTCAAAAACATGACGTTTTCTTCCCACTCCCCTACATGTCCTTGAATGACCGTGGACGATCCGACTTAAGCGATGGTGAAGGCAAAGCCGTGCAAGGGGTTGAGAGTGTCGCGCATTTTCTTATATTGCAGGCAATCCGTGAAAGGGCTTGATAATGCTGGACCACCCGCTGAATTCGCTGGGGCTGCCAAAGCCTCCGTCAGCCACGCGCGTCGTGGTGGCGATGTCGGGGGGTGTCGACAGCTCGGTCGTGGCCGCCATGCTGAAGGATGAAGGCTATGATGTGGTCGGCGTCACCTTGCAGCTTTACGACCATGGCGCAGCCCTGGCCAAGAAAGGTGCCTGCTGTGCGGGCCGGGACATTCACGATGCGCGCCGGGTGGCCGAAACCATGGGCTTTGCGCATTATGTGCTGGATTATGAAAACACCTTCCGCGAGGCGGTGATCGAAGAGTTTGCCGATGCCTATCTGGCCGGGGCCACGCCGGTGCCCTGCATCCGCTGCAACGAACGGGTCAAGTTCAAGGACCTGCTGGCCACGGCAAAAGACCTTGATGCCGATTGCATGGCCACCGGGCATTACATCCAGCGCAAGATGGGGCCGGCGGGGGCCGAGCTGCATTCAGCGGCCGACGCCCTGCGCGACCAAAGCTATTTCCTGTTTTCAACCACGCCAGAACAGCTTGCCTATCTGCGGTTTCCCTTGGGCCATCTGGCCAGCAAGCAAGAGACCCGCGCCTTGGCGGCCAAATACGGCCTGCCGGTGGCCGACAAGCCCGACAGTCAGGACATCTGCTTTGTGCCCAACGGCAATTATGCGGCGGTGATTGAAAAGCTGCGCCCCGGCGCGGCCGACCCCGGTGATATCGTCGATCTGGAAGGCCGGGTGCTGGGCCAGCATCGCGGCGTGATCCATTACACCATCGGTCAGCGCAAGGGGCTTGGCATCGGCGGGCTTGGTGATCCGCTTTACGTGCTGCGCCTGAACCCGGCGACGCGGCAGGTGATCGTTGGCCCGAAACAGGCGCTGGCCACCCGCATCATTCCGCTGCGCGAGGTGAACTGGCTGGGCGATGCGCCGTTTGACGCAAGGCCGGAATGGCAGGTGCTGGTCAGGGTCCGCTCAACCCGCCCGCCACGCCCGGCGGTGATCAGGCCCCTGTCCGCGACAGAGGCCGGGGTGGAGCTGCTGGACCCCGAAGATGGCGTCAGCGCCGGGCAGGCCTGCGTGTTCTACGCGCCCGAAGGCAGCCGCGTGCTGGGCGGCGGCTGGATCTGGCGGGGCCGCTGACCGAAGCGGCGCCGCCTATTCGGCGGCCTCGACCTCGGCGTCCCTTGCCTCGATCTCGGCGGCCTTTTGTTCCACCAACTCGACGATATGATCGATCATCTGGTCGTTCGACATCCGGTGGCTTTGCTTGCCGGCCAGATAGATCATGCCATTGCCGGCGCCGCCGCCGGTAAAGCCGATATCGGTCATCAGCGCCTCGCCGGGGCCATTGACCACGCAGCCGATGATCGACAGCGAGAGGCTGGTCGTCACATGGGCCAGACGGTCTTCCAGCGCCGATACCGTCTTGATCACGTCAAAGCCTTGTCTCGCGCAGGACGGGCAGGAAATGATGGTCACGCCGCGATGCCGCAGGCCCAGCGATTTCAGTATCTCGAAGCCGACCTTCACCTCTTCCACCGGATCGGCCGACAAAGACACCCTGATCGTATCGCCAATTCCGGCCCAAAGCAGGTTGCCAAGGCCGATGGCCGATTTCACCGTGCCCGACACAAGGCCGCCCGCTTCGGTGATACCAAGGTGTATCGGCGCATCGGTCACATCGGCCAATTGCTGATAGGCGGCAGCGGCCATGAACACATCCGATGCCTTCACGCTGATCTTGAATTCGTGAAAGTCGTTGTCCTGCAACAGCTTGATATGGTCCATGCCGGACTCGACCATCGCGTCGGGGCAAGGCTCGCCGTATTTGTCCAGCAAGTGCTTTTCCAGCGACCCGGCGTTCACCCCGATGCGGATCGAACAGCCGTGATCCTTGGCCGCCTTCACCACCTCGGCCACGCGCCTTGCGTCGCCGATGTTGCCGGGGTTGATGCGCAGGCAGGCGGCACCGGCCTGCGCCGCCTCGATCGCGCGTTTGTAGTGGAAATGGATGTCGGCCACGATCGGCACCGGGCTTTGCGCGCAAATCTGACGCAAAGCCCGCGTGCTGTCCTCATCCGGGGCGGACACCCGCACGATATCGGCGCCCGCATCCGCCGCGCGCTGGATCTGTGCTAGCGTGGCCGCGACATCGGGCGTCAGCGTGTTGGTCATCGTCTGCACCGAAATCGGCGCATCGCCCCCCACCAGCACCTTGCCCACACGGATTTGCCGCGACACGCGACGGCTGATGTTGCGCCAGGGGCGGATCGGATTGTGGGTCATGGCATGGGTTCCTTCAGCGACGTTGCGCGCAGGATAAGCCGCAAACGTCGCCCCGGCAATGCCAAGGCGATTGTGTCACAGGTCAGAATGCAGGATTAATTCGGAGCCGCCAGCCGACACCCGGTCAGGGCGCGGGGCACAGCGGCACTGATGCCGGGTCAAGCGTTGCCGAGGCCAGACGGTTAAGGTCCGGGTCCTGGGTGCAGTCGGCGACGGCGAACTTTTCGGTCACGGCCTCGGGCGACAGGGCGATATTCTTCACCACCTGCGGGCCGGGGGCTGCCGGGCCATAGGTCTGGCCGTTCACCGCAAAATACACCGAACCGGAATTGCCCGAGCGCAGCACCGGCGGCTCTTCCAGCATCGGCACCGACCACCGCTCACCCGCGTCGAGGATTTTCTCGAACAGCACGGTGCCGTCGGCCGATTTCACCTGAACCCAGGATGGGCGCACGGCGATCAACTCCACCCCCGGCTTGGCCTCGGCGACAACCTGAACCTCAGGCTCCGACAGCGCCTCGGCCAAAGCCGCCGTCACGGCCTCGGCCGTGGTCACGTCCGTCACCACGCGCGGATTGATCGCGGCAATCGGGCCGTCACGCGCCACCATCACCGGCACATCCAGCGCCTCGCGCCGGGTGATGCGACCCATCTGGTCCTGGGTCGGAACCGGATCATTGGCTTGCATCGCCTGCGCGTCGGCGACCAGAGGGGCCGAGCGCACCAAGGGCGCAGCCCCGCTGACATTGCCCAAGGGGTCAATCTCGGCCACCACGGTGGGGGCCTGATCCATCGGCGCCAGTTGCACGCGCTGCACCTCTTGCAACACCGACCAGCCGCCATAGCCAATGGCCGCAATCAGCGCGACCAGAACGACAAATGACCCCACGGCCCCCGGTTCAACCTGCGCAAACAGGCTTTCGCCGCGCGGCACAAAGGATGCATTCGGGTTGGCCAGCGGGTCACGGAATTCCTGTGTGCTGCGGATTCGCGCCGCGGTCACCATCGAGGATGAGGCGGCGGCACTCATGCCATGGGCGACTTCGAACTTGGCTTCCCGGCAGAACCGGGCAAAAGCGGCGTCCGGCTCCATTCCCAGATAACGCGCATAGGACCGCACATATCCGGCCACAAAGCCTTGGGTTTCAAAGGCCGAGACATCGGCGTTTTCGATCGCGGCGATGTAGGCGGCCTTGATCTTCAGTTCGCGTTGCACATCCAGCAACGATTTTCCCATGGTGGCCCGCTCGCCCCGCATGAGATCGCCCAGACGCAAATCGAAGTCGTCAAAGCCCTTTGGGCCCTCAACCTCTGGCGGAGTTGGCTTTGTCCAACGCCCGATCATTTGCGCTGCCCCATGTGCTTACCGTGTCCCCAAAGCCGCGTTATTCGCGACTCGTTTCTGCCCGTATCACGGATTCGATATCACAGCACAAGAGCCTTTGCACCTGCGAGAGGCGCTCAGGCAGAGGCCTCGGCGCGATTCAGCGCACATTGCTGCCACAGGTGATCCATCGCGTTCACAAGGGCATCAATTTCCTTCGGGTCATGCACTGGCGACGGCGTCAGGCGCAGCCGTTCGGTGCCGCGCGGCACGGTCGGAAAGTTGATGGGCTGGACATAGACGCCAAAGCCATCCAGCAGCATGTCCGACAGCATCTTGCAATGGATGGGGTTGCCGACATGCACCGGCACAATATGTGACCCGTGGTCAATGATCGGCAGGCCAAGCCCCTTCAACCGCATCTTCAGGATACGGGCATGAAGCTGCTGGGTGTCGCGCAGTTTCTGGCCTTCGGCGGTCTTCAGAAACTTGACGCTGGCGGCCGCACCTGCGGCAATGGCGGGCGGCAGCGAGGTGGTGAAAATGAACCCCGGCGCGTAGCTGCGCACGGCATCAACCATCTTCGCACTTGCAGCAACATAGCCGCCGAACACGCCATAAGCCTTGCCCAAAGTGGCGTTGATCATGTCGATCCGGTGCATCTGACCGTCCCGCTCTGCCACCCCGGCGCCGCGCGGGCCATACATGCCCACGGCATGCACTTCGTCGATATAGGTCAGGGCACCAAATTCTTCGGCCACGTCGCAGATCGCCTCGATCGGGCCAAAATCGCCATCCATCGAATAGATCGATTCAAAGGCAATCAGCTTGGGCGCGGCCGGGTCGTCGGCGGCGATCAACTGGCGCAGATGGGCCACGTCATTGTGGCGGAAGATGCGCTTTTCACCGCCACCCCGCCGCACACCTTCGATCATCGAGGCATGGTTCAGCGCATCGGAATAGATGATCAGGCCGGGGAAAATCGCGCGCAGCGTCGACAGCGTCGCATCATTGGCGATATAGGCGCTGGAAAACACCAAGGCCGCCTCTTTGCCGTGCAGATCGGCCAATTCGGCTTCAAGCCGTTTGTGGTAGACGGTGGTGCCCGAAATATTGCGCGTGCCGCCCGATCCGGCGCCGGTGGCATCCAGTGCCTCATGCATCGCGGCCAGAACCACCGGATGCTGGCCCATGCCCAGATAATCATTGCCACACCAGACGGTGATGTCTTTCTTGCTGCCATCGGGACGGGTCCAGACCGCGTGCGGGAACTGGCCCTTGATCCGTTCGATATCAATGAACGTCCGGTAGCGGCCTTCGTCATGCAAGCGCTGCAGGGCGGTATCGACGGCGGCTTCGTAGGTCATGTCATCTCTCCGTGACGGTCGGGGCCAGAGGTACCGGAACCTTGCCGGTTCGCAGCGTGCCCTCACTTTGGGCAGAACAGGTAGCGCGTGCTTTGATGTGCATCAAGAAAATATGTGCTGGGAAGGGGTCATTTTGCCACCCCCATGACATCTGTATGGCGCTGCGATGACAAAGCGATGATTTTCCAAGGGCCTGCCCGGGTATCCTTGGTGCGGGCCGCGCCTTTTCCGATATCGTCGCAGGCGGCAGCGGCTCAGGGCGCAGGCGCAACCTCCAGCACCACGACACAGGCGGCCTTGGCACGGCGCGCCGTGTCACAGGCGGCAAGCGCGGCGGTGCGGGCCGACGTGGCGTCCGGCAAACCGCCGATGGCCACGGCGGACGCAACCAAGGCGCCATCGCGCACAAAGCCCTCGCGCGGGGATACTGCCAAGGCCGCATGCCCCGTGCCGCTGGGCACAAACAGCGACAGGGCCTGCGCGTCGGTGGCGACCAGCCGCAAGGTGGCCAGCTCTGCCCCGGTCAGGAACGGGTGCAGATACAGGGTTACCGTCGCCGCGCCATTGATCGCGGTTTCCATCGGAACCGACGGCTCCGCCCACACGGCCCGCGTCGCGCCGAACGGCGCGCCCGTCATCGTGCAGGCCAAAGCTGTCGTCATCACCAAAGCCGCTGTCGTGGTTCGCATCGTGTTGCCCCATCACCGGTTACCCGCGCGGATTTAGCGCAAAATCCGGCCACTGGACAGTGGCTTGCTTCCTGTTACGGTCGGGATCAGCTTCACAATCCCAAGAGAAACGGAAGATCCCCATGTCTTTGGACGCTGTCCTTGCCCGCATTGATGCCGATCTGCCGCAAGCCCTTGACCGGCTGCTGGACCTGCTGCGCATCCCGTCGATCTCGACCGATCCGGCCTTTGCCGCCGATTGTGCCCGCGCCGCCGACTGGCTTTTGACCGAGTTGACGGCGCTGGGGTTTGACGCCTCGGCCCGCCCGACACCGGGGCATCCGATGGTGGTGGCGCATGGCGGCACCGGCGACAAACACCTGCTGTTCTATGGCCATTACGACGTGCAGCCGGTCGATCCGCTGGTGCTGTGGGACCGCGACCCGTTCGACCCGCAGGTGCAGGACACAAGCAAAGGCCGGGTGATCCGCGCCCGCGGCGCGTCGGATGACAAGGGCCAGCTGATGACCTTTCTTGAGGCCTGCCGCGCCTGGAAAGCGGTGCATGGCAGCTTGCCCGGCCGCCTGACGATCTTTTTCGAGGGCGAAGAGGAATCCGGTTCCCCAAGCCTGATTCCCTTCATGAAGGACAACGCCGCCGAATTGCACGCCGATCTTGCGCTGATCTGCGACACTGGCCTGTTTGAGGACGACACCCCCGCCATCGTGACCATGCTGCGCGGACTGCTGGGCGAAGAGCTGACGATCCAGGGCCCCGACAAGGACCTGCATTCCGGCAGCTATGGCGGGGCCGCGATCAACCCGATCCGGGTGCTGACCCGCATCCTTGCCGGGCTGCACGACGATCAGGGTCGGGTCATGGTGCCGCATTTCTATGATGGTGTGCAGGAACTGCCCGACACTATTCGGGCGCAATGGCAGGCGCTGGCCTTTGACCACGCCAAGTTTCTGGGCGACGTGGGCCTGTCGGTGCCCGCGGGCGAGGCCGACCGCACGCCGCTGGAAATGCTGTGGTCGCGCCCGACGGCCGAGGTCAACGGCATCTGGGGCGGCTACACCGGCGACGGCTTCAAGACCGTGCTGCCATCGCAGGCCCATGCCAAGGTGTCGTTCCGTCTGGTGGCAGGACAAGACCACGATGTGCTGCGCGGCCATTTCCGCGGCTGGGTGCAGGCGCAACTGCCCGCCGATTGCACGGTGACGTTCCACGGCCATGGCAATTCCCCCGCCGGGGTGATGTCGGTCGAGGCCCCGGCCTTTGACGCCGCGCGCCGGGCGCTGTCGGACGAATGGGGCAAGCCGGCCGCCTTTGTCGGTTGCGGCGGGTCGATCCCGATTGCCGGGTATTTCAAGACCTATCTGGGGATGGACGCCATGCTGATCGGCTTTGGCCGCGACGATGACCAGATCCACAGTCCGAATGAGAAGTATGATCTGGAATGTTTTCACAAGGGCATCCGGTCCTGGGCGCGCATTCTGGCCCGGCTGACCTGATGCGTGGCTTTGCCGGAAAGGCCGGGGGGCTGTCTGCCCCCCGGACCCCCCGAGGGTATTTTGGCCAAGAGGAAGGAGCATGAGTCTGGTGCTGCGCGATGCAGAGGCGGATGACGAGGCGGCGTGGCGGCGGCTGTGGGCGGCCTATCTGGCGTTCTACAAGCTCAATCTTGCGCCCGAGATCACGGCAGCAACCTGGGCGCGCATCCTTGACCCCCACCATCCGATGACCTGCCGGATGGCGTTTGACGGCGACCGCGCGCTTGGCTTTGCCATTCACCATGCGCATTGCTCGACCTGGGTGCTAGGCGAGGATGTCTATCTGGAAGACCTGTTCGTGGACCCCGGGGTGCGGGGGCAAGGTGTGGGCCGGGCGCTGATCGAAGACCTGATGGCGCTGGGACGCGCGGCGGGCTGGCATCGGCTGTACTGGCACACCGACCGTGGCAACGAAAGCGCGCGGCGGCTTTATGACAGCTTTGCGCAAGAGGACGGCCATATCCGCTATCGCCTGCGGCTGTGAGCGGCTTGCCAGCCGGCGGCCCTGCCGCTAAGGCAACGGCAAATCGCATGTGATGGAGGCCTTGATGATCCCGCGCTATTCCCGCCCCGAAATGGTCGCCCTGTGGTCGCCCGAAGCCAAGTTCAAGATCTGGTTCGAGATCGAGGCGCATGCCTGCGATGCGATGGCGGCAATCGGCGTGATCCCGAAGGCCAATGCCGAAGCGGTCTGGAAGGCCCGCGACGTGACCTTCGACGTGGCCCGGATCGACGAGATCGAGGCCGTGACCAAGCATGATGTGATCGCCTTCCTGACCCATCTGTCCGAAATCGTGGGCGCCGATGCGGCGCGCTTTGTGCATCAGGGCATGACCAGTTCCGACGTGCTGGACACCACGCTGAACGTGCAACTGGTGCGCGCCACCGACCTGCTCTTGGCCGGGATGGACCGGGTGCTGGCGGCGCTGAAGGCCCGCGCCCATGAGCACAAGGATACCGTGCGGATCGGCCGCAGCCATGGCATTCATGCCGAGCCGACCACCATGGGCCTGACTTTCGCGCGGTTTTATGCCGAAATGAAGCGTGGCCGGGCGCGGCTTGTGGCGGCGCGGGCCGAGGTGGCGACGGGGGCGATTTCGGGCGCGGTCGGCACCTTCGCCAACATCGACCCCAGCGTCGAGGCGCATGTCTGCGCGCAACTGGGGCTGGAGCCCGAGCCGATTTCGACCCAGGTCATCCCGCGCGACCGGCATGCGATGTATTTTGCCACGCTGGGGGTGATCGCCAGCAGCATCGAGAACATCGCCATCGAGATCCGCCACATGCAGCGCACCGAGGTGCTGGAGGCGGAAGAGTATTTCAGCCCCGGCCAGAAGGGCAGTTCCGCCATGCCGCACAAGCGCAACCCGGTCTTGACAGAAAACCTGACCGGCCTTGCCCGGCTGGTGCGGATGGCGGTGGTGCCGGCGCTGGAGAACGTGGCGCTGTGGCACGAGCGTGACATCAGCCATTCGTCGGTCGAGCGCGCAATTGGCCCCGACACCACCATCACGCTGGATTTCGCGCTGCACCGTCTGGCCGGAGTCATTGAAAAACTGGTGGTTTACCCGGAAAACATGCTGCGCAACATGAACCAGTTCCGCGGTCTGGTGATGAGCCAGCGGGTGCTGCTGGCGCTGACCCAAGCCGGGGTGTCACGCGAAGACAGCTATCGTCTGGTGCAGCGAAACGCCATGAAGGTCTGGGAACAAGGCGCTGATTTCAAGACCGAATTGCTGAAGGATCCGGATGTGCTGGCCGCCCTGACCCCGGCGCAGATCGAAGAGAAGTTTGACCTTGGCTATCACACCAAGCATGTCGACACGATTTTCGCCCGCGTTTTCAGCGAATAACAAAAGCGTGATGCCGCCTTTGCGGAGGGTGGGCGATCTGTCTGCTTGACGCGGCAAAAACCGTGCTAGGCTTATAGGTGCGGCTGGCTTTGGCGGCGGGTGGCGCGCCCGATGTCCAACTGCCTTACTTTCGAGACCTGAATGACAGGTTTCAACAGCGCGGCAAGGCCAGAACTGCGAGGCCCACCGCCTGTTGGGACCAGAACCAAGCCCTTGCCACAAACGCGACCCCAGACAACCCTGTGAAAGGACGACCGATGAAGACCAAGATCACCGCCGCCGTCATTGCGCTTGTGCTGCTGCCGACCGTGTCGATGGCCATGTGCCAGGACCACAAGGAAATCACCGCCTCGACCTGCAAGGAAGGCATGGTCTGGGATGCGGCCAAGGGCCAGTGCATTCTGACGCCCACCACCTGAGCCTCCGGGTCTGGCGCGTCGTAAGGGCGCGTTAACCGGATGCTGACATTGTTCCGCCATGGCCGGGAATGACCAGAACGGGGCAACAGCATGGCAGATCAGTTTGGACAGGCTTTGGCGCGCATCACACCGGTGCCGCGCGCCATTTCTTTTGGGGGTCGGTCAGGCGAAAGACGCGATCCCACACCGCGCGAAAAGGCCGCCATCATCGTTCGGCTGATGCTGGCGGAAGGGGCTTCGGTGCCGGTGGCGGCGCTGCCCGAACACATGCAGGCGTCCCTGACCGAACAGATGGGCCAGATGCGGCTGGTTGATCGCACGACGTTGTCAGCCGTGATCGAAGAATTCTTGAATGAGCTTGAAGAGGTTGGCCTGTCGTTTCCCGGCGGCATCGACGCTGCCCTGACCATGATGGATGGCCATATCAGCCCTACCGCCGCCAGCCGGTTGCGGCGTCTGGCGGGGGCTTCGGGCAAGGCCGACCCGTGGGACCGGCTGACCTCGCTGCCCTCAGACCGGATCTTGCCGGTGCTGGAGGCCGAGAGTGTTGAGGTGGCCGCCGTGATGCTTTCAAAACTGCCCGTGCCCAAGGCGGCCGAACTGCTGGGCAAACTGCCCGGCGACAAGGCCCGCAAGGTGGCCTATGCGGTGTCGATGACCGGCAATGTGGATCCCGATACCGTGCGCCGCATCGGCTTTTCGCTTTTGTCGCAACTGGACGCGCAGCCGGCGCGGGCCTTTGATGCAGGGCCGGTGGAACGGGTGGGCGCAATCCTGAACGTCTCGACCTCGGCCACGCGCGATGATGTGTTGCAAGGGCTGGATGCCGAAGACGCCGATTTTGCCGAGCAGGTGCGCCGGGCGATCTTTACCTTTGCCCATATCCCGGCCCGGATTCTGCCACGCGATGTGCCAAAGATCGTCCGCATGGTCGAAGCCCCGGTTCTGGTGACCGCCTTCACCGCCGCCCAGACCCAGCCGCAACTGGCCGAGGTGGTGACGTTCTTCCTTGACAACATGTCACAACGTCTGGCGCAATCCGTGCGGGAAGAGATGGCCGAGCGCGGGACGGTCAAGGAAAAGGACGCCGAGGCGGCGATGTCGGCGGTCGTTGCCACCATCCGCCAGCTTGAAGGTGCCGGTGAAATCGTGTTGAACCGCGATCAGGATTAGACCCCTGCCCTTGTGGCAACCCGCGCCAAAGGCTAGCGTCCGGGCCAAAGGACGTGCCCATCATGCCCCTGCCCAGCCGACAAGACACCAAAAGCGGCATCGGGCTGATGCTGCTGGCCATCTTCTGTTTTGCCGCCATGGATGCGGCGGCCAAGGGGTTGCTGACGCGCTATCCGGTGCCGCAGGTGGTCTGGGCGCGCTTTGCCGGGCAGTTGCTGCTGGTCGGGCTGGTGCTGGGACCGCGCTTGCCCGGCATGCTGCGGACCCGCTGGCCGCTGTTGCATCTGATCCGGTCGCTGTGCCAGTTGGGCGCGATCGTATGCTTTTTCACCGCCTTGCCGTTTATCGGTCTGGCCGAGGCGACGGCTTTGGCCGATCTGAACCCGATCCTTATCACGCTGGGCGCTGCGCTGTTTCTGGGCGAAAAACTGGGGCCGCGGCGGATTGCCGGGGTGGTGGCGGCGATGATCGGCGCGCTGATCATCATCCGCCCCGGCCTGTCGGTGTTTTCACCTGCGGCGCTGCTGCCGCTGGCATCGGCGGGGTTTTACACCATCAACGTGCTGCTAACCCGCCGCCTTGGCCCGATGGAAAGCGCCTGGACCCCGATGATCCTGGCCGCGCTGACCGGCACGCTGGCCACCAGTCTGACGCTGCCTTGGGTCTGGCAACCGGTGGCCACCGCCGATCTGTGGCAGTTCGCGCTGATCGCAGCACTTGGCACGGTGGCGCAACTGTTCCTGATCCGCGCCTTCACCCTGGCCGAGGCGGGCAGTGTGGCCCCCTTTGCCTATGCCGGCCTGCTGTTTGCCACGTTCTGGGGCTTTGTGCTGTATGATGAGGTGCCCGATCTGGCCACCGTCATCGGCGCGCTTGTGATCGTGGGCGCGGGACTTTATGTCTGGCACCGCGAAACCCAAGCCAACCGCCCGCCCCCACAGGACGCATGAGCGAGACATCCCCCAAGATCACCGGCACATCGGCGCAATGGCTGACCGACCGGGTCATTCGCGCGGTGCTGTGGCTGCTTTTGGCCCTGCCCTACCGTTGGCGCGTGCCGCTGTGTGGTTGGGTGGTGGCGCGTGTGCTGGCACCCCTGGCAGGTTGGCCCCGGCGTATCCGCGCCAATCTGGCCCTGACCCAGCCTGATCTGCCGCAGGCCGAGGTGGACCGCATGGTCCGCGCCGTGCCCGACAACATCGGCCGCTCGCTGATCGAGATGTATTCGGATGCCGCCTTCATTGCCGAAGCGACCCGCCATCCGCTGGAAGGCCCCGGTCTTGCCGTGCTGGAACAGGCCAGGGCCGAGGGCCGCCCGGTGGTGATTGCAACCGGGCATTTCGGCAATTACGCCGCCGTCACGGCAGCGATGAAGGCGCGCGGCTTTCCCTTGGGCGCGCTTTACCGTCAGATGGCCAACCCCTATTTCAACGAGCATTATGTTCGCGCCATCGGCACCATGGTCAATCCGCTGTTTGAACGCGGTCGCGCCGGCATGGGGCGGATGTTGCGGCATCTGCGCAATGGCGGGATGCTGTTCATCCTGCCCGATCAGCGCATGATCTCGGGCCAAGCGCTTTCGTTCTTTGGCCAGCCGGCGCTGACTGCGCTGTCGGCGGCGGAAATGGCGCTGAAATACGATGCCCCGCTGATCCCCAGCTATGCGATCCGCCAGCCCGATGGCCTGTCGTTCCGCATCGTGATCGACGCGCCCGTGCCCGTGGGCGATGCCGCCACCATGACCCAGGCCCTGAACGATTCTCTGGAAAGCATTGTGCGCCAGCACCCCGAGCAATGGCTGTGGGTGCATCGGCGCTGGAAACCCTGAGCGTTACTTCACCTGCGCCGCCGCCAGAACCTCGGCCGGGCCTTGCGATTGCACGATCACCACCACCGGGTCATCGCCCTTCACCTCGGCCTGCACCTCCAGCGGGGCGGTGCCCGGCCAGTCGTCAAGCGCCTGCCAGCTGGTGACGATATTGGTATAGGTGACATTGCGGCCCTGATTTTCGCCGCGCCCGATCTCGATCGTGGCTTGCGGAATATAGCGCACCAATTGCACCCGAACGGCTTCGGTCAGCGGCGGGTCGGCCTCGGCCCGGATGGTCAGGATATCGCCATGGCGCGTCAGGGTCAGCCGCACCGCACTGGGTGTGGCCTGATGGCGGCGGATGCTGTCTTCCACCTGCGCCGGATCGTTGCCCACGATCCGGTCATTGCCGGCGACAATCATCTGCGGGGTATAGATCATCCGGCTGCCCACCGCCTTGGCATAGGCCTTCTGGCGTTGGGTGTATTGCGGCTGGGCAAAAGTATCGCGCCAACCGATGTAATCCCAGTAATCGACATGCAGCGACAGGGCGATCACATCGGGTTGTTGCGCGAGCTTTGCCATGAAGTCATCGGCAGGCGGGCAGGACGAACAGCCCTGCGAGGTGTACAATTCCACGACCACGGGACGGGTCTGCGCCGCTACCACACCGGCAAGACCGATCCACAGGCCACAGGCGGCGCTGACCATTTGTCGCATCGTCACGTCTGGTATCCCCTCATGTGCTCAATGCTTCTACACAGCGCAAACACACGCTGCCAATCAAGGTTTTGCGAGGCAAATGTCATATCCAACCCTCTGCACCTTGTGGCAAGGTTTCAGGAACGACCACAAAAGGGGACTGGATTTTTGGCATACAACTGCATACAACGCTTTCGACTCTGCGGTGCAACGCACCCGACCCCGCCCCATAGCCACCGATCCAGCCATCCAGCACGAGGCGCCCAATGACCGTTACCGTCGGACACGACAGCCAGAAGACCAAGCAAACCCTGACCGCAGGCGGCCAGACCGTCAGCTTCTATTCCATCCCTGCCGCGCAGGCCGCCGGACTGGGCGATTTTTCGCGCCTGCCCGCCGCGCTGAAGGTGGTGCTGGAAAACATGCTGCGGTTTGAAGATGGCAAGACGGTCACGGTCGATGACATCCGTGCCTTTGGCCTGTGGGCAGCGCAAGGTGGCCAGAACCCGCGCGAGATCGCCTATCGCCCGGCGCGCGTGTTGATGCAGGATTTCACCGGGGTTCCGGCGGTGGTCGATCTGGCTGCGATGCGCGACGGCATCAAGGGCCTTGGGGGCGATGCGCAAAAGATCAACCCGCTGACCCCGGTTGACCTTGTCATCGACCATTCGGTGATGATCGACGAATTCGGCACCCCGCGCGCGTTTCAGGCCAACGTCGACCGCGAGTATGAGCGCAACATCGAACGCTATGTGTTCCTGAAATGGGGCCAGAACGCCTTTGACAACTTCCGCGTCGTGCCGCCCGGCACCGGCATCTGCCATCAGGTCAACCTGGAATATCTGGCGCAAACCGTCTGGACCGACACCGACCAGAACGGCACCCTGATCGCCTATCCCGATACGCTTGTCGGCACCGACAGCCACACCACCATGGTCAACGGTCTGGCCGTGCTGGGCTGGGGCGTTGGCGGCATCGAGGCCGAGGCCGCAATGCTGGGACAACCCGTTTCGATGCTGATCCCCGAAGTGGTCGGCTTCAGGCTGACCGGCCAGATGCGCGAAGGCACCACCGCCACCGACCTGGTTCTGAAAGTCGTGCAGATGCTGCGCAAACATGGCGTGGTGGGCAAGTTTGTCGAGTTCTATGGCGAAGGGCTGGATCATCTGCCGCTGGCCGACCGCGCCACCATTGCCAACATGGCGCCGGAATATGGCGCGACCTGCGGCTTTTTCCCGATCGACGCCGAAACCCTGCGCTATCTGCACATGACCGGCCGCGATGAGGCCCGCATCGCGCTGGTCGAGGCCTATGCCAAGGCCAACGGCCTGTGGCGCGACGGATCTTACGACCCGATCTATACCAGCACCTTGCATCTAGACATGGGCGAGATTGTGCCCGCGATTTCCGGCCCGAAACGCCCGCAAGATTACCTGCCGCTGACCGGTGCATCCAAGGCTTTTGGCGATTATATCCGGGGCATCCGCAAGGCCCCCGAAGTGCCGGAACTGGAAAAGGCCGAAATGCTGGCCGAAGGCGGGCACCCTGCCCCGGTCGATCTGCCGGGCAATACCGATGGCCTGTCGTTTGCCAAGGTCGAGGGGCAGGACTATACCTTGCGCGACGGGTCGGTGGTGATTGCCTCGATCACCTCTTGCACCAACACCTCGAACCCTTATGTGCTGATCGGTGCCGGACTGGTGGCGCGCAAGGCCCGTGCCTTGGGCCTGACCCGCAAACCCTGGGTGAAGACCTCGCTTGCCCCCGGCAGTCAGGTCGTGTCGGAATATCTGAACGCCGCCGGCTTGCAGGACGATCTTGACGCCATCGGCTTCAACCTTGTCGGCTATGGCTGCGCCACCTGCATCGGCAACTCGGGCCCTTTGCTGCCCGAGATTTCCAAGGCGATCAGCGATGGCGATCTGGTCGCCACCGCCGTGCTGTCGGGCAACCGCAATTTTGAGGGCCGCATTTCGCCCGACGTGCGCGCCAACTATCTGGCCTCGCCGCCGCTGGTTGTGGCCTATGCGCTTGCGGGCGACATGAACATCGACCTGACCACCCAGCCGCTTGGCACCTCGAAGGACGGCAAGCCGGTGTATCTGAAGGATATCTGGCCCACCAACGCCGAAATCGCCGACATTGTGCATGCGGTGGTCACGCGTGAGGCGTTCCAGAAGAAATACGCCGACGTGTTCAAGGGCGACGAGAAGTGGCAGGCGGTCAAGGTCACCGACTCGGAAACCTACGACTGGCCCGCGACCAGCACCTACATCCAGAACCCGCCCTATTTCAAAGGCATGTCGCAAACGCCGGGGGTGATTTCCAACATTGACGGCGCGCGGGTGCTGGCACTTCTGGGTGACATGATCACCACCGACCACATCAGCCCGGCAGGTTCGTTCAAAGCCTCAACTCCGGCGGGCAAGTATCTGATTGAACGTCAGGTTCCGGTGTCCGAGTTCAACTCGTATGGCTCGCGTCGCGGCAACCATGAGGTGATGATGCGCGGCACATTCGCCAACATCCGCATCAAGAATGAAATGCTGGACGGTATAGAGGGTGGCTATACCAAAGGCCCGGATGGCGCGCAGACCAGCATCTATGACGCCTCGATGGCCTATCAGGAGGCCGGCATTCCGCTGGTGATCTTTGGTGGCATCGAATACGGCGCGGGCTCCAGCCGTGACTGGGCGGCCAAGGGCACGGCGCTTCTGGGCGTCAAGGCGGTGATCGCGGAATCGTTTGAACGCATCCACCGGTCGAACCTTGTCGGCATGGGCGTGATCCCGTTCGAGTTTACCGAAGGCATGACCCGCAAATCGCTGAAGCTGACCGGCGACGAGGTGGTGTTCATCCACGGCCTTGACGGCGATCTGAAACCGCTCAGCCTTGTGCCCTGCACGATCACCTATGCCGATGGCAGCAGCAAGACCATCCAGATCAAGTGCCGGATCGACACCGAGATCGAGATTGAATACGTCGAACACGGGGGCGTGCTGCACTATGTGCTGCGCGATCTGGCCCGCGCCTGACCACTGGGCACAAGGTAACCAAAAGGCCCGGAGCGCAGGTTCCGGGCCTTTTGTTCTTGTTAAGTTCATGTTCACATCGGCGTGGCAGGCTTGCGGTCAGTGATACCGAAAGGCCAGACCGATGCCCAACCGCTTTCCCGCCCTTGCACCACAGGCCAGCCAGACCAAGCCGGCACTGCTGCCGTCGCTGCCCTGGGGCGAAATGGCCATGATGCTGATCCTGGGGGCGATGCTGCTGGTCTGAACCGCGGGCGATCAGCCCTTGTCGGCCGCCAAGGCCTGCGCCAAGGCCGGCTTGAAGCGGTTTTCGTAATCACTGCCGATCAGCGGCCCGATGAACCGAAACGCCACCGTGCCATCACCACGGATGATGAAGGTCTCGGGCGGGGCAGTCACCCCCCATTCCACGGCGCTGCGGCCCCGTGGGTCGGTGCCAAGCGCAAAGAACGGATTGCCTTCCTCGGCCAGATAGGCGGCGGCCTTGGCGTCATCGTCCTTAAGGTTGATGCCCGCCACCCGGATGCCGTCGGCCTGCATCGCTTTCAGCACCGGATGTTCGGCCCGGCACGGCGGGCACCAGGTCGCCCAGAAGTTCAGCACCGTCACCTGCCCGGTGCGCAGGTCGGCATCGGTCAACAGCGGCACACCCGCAAGGCCCGATGTCGGCACCACCGGCGCGCCGCGATCCTGAAACGCGGTCGGCATGTCATTGGGATTTTGCTGCGCCATTCCAACATAAAACGCCGCCGCCAACCCGGCGAACAGAACCGGCGGCAGGATCATCAGCCATTTAGCCATTGTTCTGCCCCTGCCGGGCTTCAACCTCGGCCAATTGCTGCTTGACCCGCCGACCTCGCCAGACCGACACCGCCACCACCAGCGCCAGCAGCGCCAAGGACGCTGCATAGGATGACAGCACGGCGCCCGCGTATTTCCCCAACTCGGGCATCATGCCAACCGCTCCCGCGCCAGCAGCGCCTGCAACCGCCGCGCCCTGATCTCGGTGCGGGTGCGCATCAGGACCAGCGCAAGAAACAGCAAGACAAAGCCCGAGATGCAGACCAGCAGCGGAAACCAATAGACATCTGACACGTTTTCTTCCTTGTCCATCGACAAGGACGCGCCCTGATGCAGGCCTTGGTTCCAGAAGTTCACCGCATAGCGCGACAAAAGCGCAAACACCGACCCCACCATGCACAGGACCGAGGTAAGGTCCGCCGCCGTATCGGGGTCTTCCACCGCCTGCCACAGCGCCATGTAGCCCAGATAGAACAGCCCCAGGATCAGGAAACTGGTCAGGCGCGGGTCCCAGGCCCACCAGGTGCCCCACATCGGCTGGCCCCACATCATGCCCGTCACCAGCGCAATCGCGGTGAATGTCAGCCCGATCGGCGCCGCCGCCTTGGCCGCCAAGGCACTGACATGATGGCGGCGCACCAGCCAGATCAGTGACGCCACCAGCATCATCACCCAGGCGTTGATCGCCATCATCGCCGACGGCACGTGCAGGTAGATGATCTTGACGGTCGAGCCTTGCTTGTAATCATCGGGGGTGAAGAAAAACCCCCAGACCAGCCCCCCGGCCAACGCCAGCACGGAAAGACCCGCGACCCAAGGCAAGGCCCAGGACGAGGTCTGCATGAACTTCTTCGGATTGGCATATTCCCAGAACGACATGGGTTTGGCTTAGCCTTTCAGGGTTACGGTCTCAATTCACTAACACGTCAGCCTCAGCGCAGATTGACGCGGATTGCCGCAGCCGCGGCAAAAGGTAACAGCGCCACCGCCCCCGCCGTGATGCCCGACAGCAACAGCAGCGGCACACCGACCTCCATCGCCAAAGCCCCGCGTTTTACCACTTCGGCCCCGAAAATCAATGTCGGCACATATAGCGGCAGCACCAGCAGCGACAAGAGCAGCCCGCCGCGCTTGATCCCCACCGTCAGCGCCGCGCCAAACGCCCCGATCACCGACAGCGCCGGGGTGCCGGCCGTTAGGCTGGCCACCAGCCACACATACCCCGGCGTGGGCAGGTTCAACAGCACCGCCAGCACCGGTGCTGCAAGCGTCAGCGGCAGACCCGTCACCAGCCAATGCGCAAGCGCCTTGATCGCGACAACGCCCTCCAGCGGAATGGGCGAGGTGGCCAGCAGGTCCAGCGAGCCATCCTCGAAATCCAGCGCAAAGATCCGGTCCAGCGACAAGAGGCACGACAGCAGCGCGCCGACCCACAAGATGCCCGGCGCGATCTTGGCTAGCACAGAACTGTCAGGCCCCACGCCCAAGGGCACCAGCACCGCCACCAGCAGGAAAAACGCCAGCCCAAGGCCAAAACCGCCCCCGGCGCGGATGGCGAGGCGCAGATCACGGATCAGAAGCGCGATCATGCAAAGGCCTCGTCAAAGCCGCTGGCCCCTGCCGACATCGGGGTTTTCGCCTTGAACGGGGCAAGGTCCAGCACCGCCGCCTCACTCAATCCCATGTCGATATGGGTGGCGATCAGCGCCATGCCACCGCCCGCCAGATGCGCCCGCACCACCGCGCCGAACAGCGCGACCGAGGCCACATCCAGCGACACCGTCGGCTCGTCCAGCAGCCAGACGGGTCGGCCCGTTACCAGCAGCCGCGCAAGGCCCAGACGGCGCTTTTGCCCCGCCGACAGGTTCGCCGCCCTGCGCGCGCGCAGATCGGTCAGGTTCATCTGCGCCATCGCATCCTTGACGCCACCCACCCCGTGGATCGCTGCCCAGAACGCGAGGTTTTCCTCAACCGTCAGCACGGCTTTCAGCCCGTCGGCATGGGCGGCATAGGTCAGGCTTTCGGGCGGCGCGCTGACGCTGCCTGCGACTTCGGGCTGCAAACCGGCCAGCGTGCGCAACAATGTGGTCTTGCCGATGCCATTCGGCCCGCGCAGGATCAGTGCCCTACCCGCAGCCAGCCAGAAGCCCACGCCTTCCAGCACCGTCAGCCCGCCCCGCGCGACGGCCAGATTTTCCACCACCAGTTCCATTGCACAAAGCCCTAGCGCAAGCCGCCTGCGCCGAAAAGACCCCGCGACAGCATTTCCAATATCCGTGAGTCAGCTTGGGGCATCACAGGGCGCTGCGCAGCCTTGATGGTGCCCACGCCCGGCCATCTGGCACCAGCGCATCACGACGGGTCGATCCCCCGGCATCTGGCGGGCGGTGCCCAGACCTTGCGCCGGGGTCTGGCCCCGGGGACGCGATCAGCCCAGAATCGCCTTCACATAATTCTTGGTCTCGGCATAGGGCGGGATGCCGTTGTGCTGCTCGACCGCGCCCGGCCCGGCGTTGTAGGCGGCAAGCGCCAACCGCCAACTGCCGAACTTGTCATACATCATCCGCAGATAGCGCGCGCCGCCCTCAAGGTTCTGCCTGGGGTCGTTGATATCGACCCCCAGTTTGCGCGCCGTGCCGGGCATCAGTTGCGCCAGACCGGTGGCCCCCTTGTGCGACACCGCCCCCGGGTTCCAGCCCGATTCCTGCTGCACCAGCCGCAGAAAAATATCTTCCGGAATACCATGCTTGGTCGCCACAGCCTTGGCCAGCACCAGATATTCGCCCTTATAGCGCCCGGCATAGCGCGGCGCCGAGGTCTCGGTGCCGGTCGCCGCCGCCTTGCCCTTGGGCGTCAGGCGCACCGATGCCTCATATTGCTTGGACAGCCGGCCATCGAGCAATTTCTTTTGCGAGTTGAACAAAGCCGCCCGGCCCTTGGTCGACCCCGAAAGCTGCAAACCTTCGGCCAACACCGCCGGTGCCGCCGCAAGGTTCAGGGACATTATCACGACAGCAGACAGAATTTTCATACGGTCTAATCCATTACCATCCGATGGCGTGACTATACGGTATTTTCCTCCACGATCCAGACCCTGCTGGGCCACAGCCGCCTTTGGCGGATTTCCGCCGGTGAACGCCCCGGCCTGCCAAAGCCCCGCTGTCTTGCGTCGGGCTTGGCCAGCCTGTAGGACTGAAGCAGTCCCAAAGACCGGGACAATGATTTCTTAACCAAGACCGGCGAAGCTGCCGGCAGCGGTGCCCGCCATGCCCGGCGGGACCACCAACCAGCGGAGGGTTGCATGGCAGGGTCGGTCAACAAGGTCATACTCATCGGCAATCTGGGCCGCGACCCCGAGGTGCGCAACTTTCCCAACGGCGGCAAGGTGGTGAACCTGCGCATCGCCACGAGCGAGACCTGGCGCGACAAACAGACCGGCGAACGCAAGGAACGCACCGAATGGCATTCGGTGGCGATCTTCAACGAAGGCATCGCCAAGGTGGCCGAGCAATACCTGCGCAAAGGATCGACCGTCTATATCGAGGGGCAGTTGGAAACCCGCAAATGGCAAGACCAGTCCGGCGCCGACCGCTACAGCACCGAAGTTGTCTTGCGCCCCTATGCCGGCAACATGACCCTGCTGGGCGGGCGCGGCGAAGGCGGTGGATCGGGCGGCGGTGGCGGTCAGGATGATCGCGGTGGCTATGACGACTATGGCAGCAGCGCAGGTGCTGGCGTGTCCGGCGGTGGCGCGTCACGCGGCGGCGACCGCGCGCCCTCAGGCGGTGGCCGGTCCGACATTGACGACGAAATTCCGTTCTGACCGGGTCACCCCGACCAGACAAAAGGCCCCGGTCCATCGGACACGGGGCCTTTTTTTTTACCTGCACCCGCGCACCCCGCCCGCAAGAAAAAAGGCACCCCTCGCAGGGTGCCCTTGATCTCGCCCGGGGAAACGGCCTCAGGCCGCTTCGGTGATGAACTTCACCGCGTCGCCAAAGGTCTGGATGGTTTCAGCGGCATCATCCGGGATCTCGATCCCGAACTCTTCTTCAAACGCCATGACCAGTTCGACGGTGTCGAGCGAATCCGCGCCCAGATCGTCGATGAACGAGGCGGTCTCGGTCACCTTGTCCTCTTCGACGCCCAGATGCTCGACGACGATCTTCTTCACGCGGTCTGCGATGTCGCTCATGTCACTTCCTCATTTGTCCAGCGGGAAAAATCCCGTCTCATGCCTCACGCCCCTTTGGAGGGCCACTCCGCCGATTTTACACGACGACACCGGCTGACCCGGCGATTTCCAGCGCGCCTATAGCAAGGGCTGCCGCCTTACGCAAACGCTTTCACAGACCCGCGAGCAGACCCGTCCTACAGCATGGCCATACCGCCATTCACATGCAAGGTGGCACCTGTCACATAGGCCGCCTCCGGGCTGGCCAGATACAGCACGGCCGCCGCGATTTCCGCCGGCGTGCCCATCCGTCCGGCAGGCACCGTCGCCAACAGACCGCTGCGCTGCGCCTCGGTCAGCTTGGCCGTCATCGCGGTTTCCACAAACCCCGGGGCCACGCAGTTGACGGTAATCCCCCGGCTTGCCACCTCTGCGCCAAGCGATTTCGACATCCCCACCATCCCGGCCTTCGACGCGGCATAGTTCACCTGACCGGCATTGCCGATGGCCCCCACCACCGACGAGATGTTGACGATCCGGCCCCAGCGCGCCTTCATCATGCCGCGCACGGCGGCACGGCACAGCCGAAAGGTCGCCGTCAGATTGACGTCGATCACCGCCTGCCAATCGTCATCCGACATCCGCATCATCAGCCCGTCGCGGGTGATCCCGGCATTGTTGACCAGCACATCGACCGATCCCATCGCATCGACGCCACGTTTGACCAACCCCTCCACCGCGGCCATGTCCGAAAGGTCGCAAGCCAGAACCTGCGCCCGCCCGCCCAACTCGGCGGCCAGCGCCTCCAGCGGCTCCACCCGGGTGCCCGACAGCCCCACCGTGGCCCCTGCCTGATGCAGCGTGCGCGCGATCTCGGCGCCGATCCCGCCCGACGCCCCGGTCACCAGTGCGCATTTCCCCGTCAAATCAAACATCGCATCGTCCCTTCCGGACTGGGTTTCCTCTTGGTCCAAATACCCTCGGGGGTCCGGGGGCAGACAGCCCCCGGGCGTGGCCCCGGGTCTGTGGTCAGCCTTTCAGCGCCGCCACATCCTCGGGCGTGCTGATGGCCCGGGTCTGGCTGTCCGACACGATGCGCTTGATCATGCCCGAAAGCGCCTTGCCGGCCCCGATCTCCCAATACTCGGTGACCCCGGCCCGTTCCAGCCACAGCACGGTTTCGCGCCAGCGCACCGCCCCGGTGACCTGCGCCACCAGAAGGTCGCGAAAGCGGTCGGGTTCCTCGACCGCCTCGGCGCGGACATTCACCACCACCGGGCAGACCGGTTTCGAAATCACCACCGCCGCCAAGGCCTCGGCCATCACCGCCGCGGCCGGGGCCATCAGCGCGCAGTGAAACGGTGCGCTGACCGGCAGCGCCAGCGCCCGCTTGGCGCCGCGCGCCTTGCACAGCGCCATGGCCCGCTCGACCGCCGCCTTGTGGCCGGAAATCACCACCTGCGCCGGGTCGTTGTCATTGGCGGCCTGACAGACCTCATCCTCGGCCGCCTCGGCCGCCAGTTCGGTCACCGTGTCAAGGTCAAGGCCCAGAATCGCCGCCATCGCGCCCACGCCGACCGGCACCGCCTCTTGCATGGCCTGACCCCGGATGCGCAGCAAGCGGGCGGTGTCGGACAGCGTCAGCGCGCCAGCCGCACACAGCGCCGAATATTCACCCAGCGAATGCCCGGCCACAAAGCTGGCCTGATCGATGCCAAAGCCTTCGGCCTCCATCGCCCGCAGCGTGGCGATCGAGGTCGCCATCAGCGCCGGTTGCGCGTTCTGCGTCAGGGTCAGATCTGCAATCGCCCCATCCCAGATCAGCGCCGACAAAGGCTCGCCCAAAGCCTCGTCCACCTCGTCAAACACCGCCTTGGCGGCCGGATAGGCGGTGGCCAAGGCCCGGCCCATACCAATGGTCTGGGCCCCTTGGCCGGGAAATACGAATGCGCGGCTCATCTGATCTGTCTCCGTTTCGTCATGAAACTGGCATAGCGCGGCCCCGGCGCTTGTGCAATCTTTGCCACCCGCGACCCTTCGCAGCCCAAGGCCCGGCCTGCACAGCCGCTGTGCGCCGCCGTGCCTGCCGGTCGCCGCCCCCGGCCGCTATCTTGTCTTCCAAAAGCCCCAACGCCCGAGAGGTCCGATGTCCCGTCGCAGCACCGTACAAAGTTATGGCGCGATCAGCCGCCTGTTCCATTGGACCACCGCCGCGCTGATCCTGGCCAATATCCCGCTTGGCGCCATTGCCAACCGCCTGCCCTATGACAGCGCGCAGGCGCTGGCCCTGAAGGCGCAGGTGTTTTCCATTCACAAGACGCTGGGCGTTGTGGTGTTCCTCATAGCGCTTGGCCGCATCGTCTGGACGCTGTTCGAAACCCACCCCGCGCCTTTGCACCCTGACCGGCGGGGCGAGCTTTGGCTTGCCGGACTGGTGCATTGGATGCTGTATGTCAGCCTTGTCGCTGTGCCGCTGACCGGCTGGGTGCATCACGCCGCTGTCACCGGCTTTGCGCCGATCCTGTGGCCGTTTGGCCAAACGCTGCCCTTCGTGCCACAATCCGAGGCTGTGGCTACCACGGCGGGCAGCCTGCATTGGGTGTTTACCAAGCTGCTGGTCGGCTCGGTCCTGCTGCATGTGGCGGGTGCGCTGAAACACCACTTTGTGGATCGCGATGCCACCTTGCGCCGGATGTGGCGCGGCACCTCCGCGCCCGACCGTGTGGTTTGGCCGCGTGCCAGCGTCTTGCCCGCGCTGGCGGCGGTTGCGCTGTTCGGGCTGGGTGCGGCCGTGGTCGCCTTGCCGCGCGGCGGTCAGACACCGGCCGCCACCGCCACCGCCACCCAGGCGCCGATCCCAACCGCCGGGAACTGGCAGGTGACCGAAGGCACGCTGGGCTTTGGCGTGCAGCAGATGGGGCAAGCCGTCGCCGGCCAGTTTGCCAACTGGACCGCCGACATCCGCTTTGACCCCGCCAGTGGCACCGGCGCTGTCACCGTCACCATCGACACCGGGTCGCTGACGCTGGGGTCGGTCACCCAGCAGGCCAAAAGCGCCGATTTCTTTGACACGGCGCAGTTCCCGCAGGCGATCTTTGCCGCCGAGATCGCGCCGACCGATACGGGGTATGAGGCCAGGGGCACCCTGACGCTGCGCGGCGCGGTGCAACCGGTGACCCTGCCCTTCACGCTGGATCTGAACGGGGACACCGCCCGCATGACCGGCAGCATCCGCCTTGACCGGCGCGATTTCGGCGTGGGGGTCAGCTATGGCGACGAAAGCTCGGTCGGCTTTGGCGTCGATGTCATCATCAGCCTGACCGCCAGCCAAAGCCTGTAACAAAAAAGGCCGCCAGATCGCTCTGGCGGCCTTTTCGTCATCTCAATGGCAGATCATTCGGCCTTCATCGCCTCGACCGAGATCTGCACCTGAACTTCATCCGACACGAAGGGTGCGAACTGGCCAAGGTTGTAGTCCGAGCGCAGCAGCGTGGTGGTGGCGCTGAAACCGGCCCAGGGCTTGTTGGCCATCGGGTGATCGCCGACCTGGTTCAGCACCGCATCCAGCACCACCGTTTTGGTGACATCGTTCAGCGTCAGGTCGCCGGTGATCTTCGCCGTCGTCTCACCGGTAACTTCGATGGCGGTCGAGGTGAAGGTGACCATCTCGTCATCGGTCGCGCCAAAGAAATCGGCCGACATGAAGTGGTCAAACCGCTCTTGCCAGCCGGTCAGCATGGTTTTCACCGGAAACGACACCGTCACCGACGAGGCCGCCGGATCGGCCTGATCGAAGGCGATTTCGCCGGCAAAGCCGGAAAACATGCCATAGCCGGTGGAATAGCCAAGGTGGTTGTAGGTAAACACGATCTGGCTGTGGCTGCTGTCGAGGGTGTATTTTTCAGGTACCGCAAAAGCGGGGGCAGCGGCAAGGGTCGCGATCAGGGCAAGGGGGGCAAAACGGGTCATAAATCTCTCCGGCTGTCGGGGCCACCATGGCCCGTTGAACTGGTGTCTATGTGATTGGCTGGGCCACCGCGCACAAGTAACGGCTTGCGAACAGCTTGTGTTCGCCTGCGAACAGTGGTGTCGGCCCCCGGACAAGCCGCCTTGCATCGGCGCGCGCACTGTGTATAACGCCGCATCCTTTCCGCATCCCTTTTAACGGCGATGCCTCTCGTGACCCGGCCGCGGAAAGGCCAAATGCCGCTGGTCTTTGAAGCCGCCCGAGACGAAAAGGACGATACATGCCTTTGTATGAGCAT